>CAZVZX010000033.1:0-48142 GCA_964631235.1 uncultured Planctomycetaceae bacterium
CTGCGCGGGGGCCGAGCCGGGCGTTGCCGCCGGCAACGGCGCGCCTCGCGTCGGGGGCAAAGCGGCCGGAATGGGTGCGCCGGGCGCCGATGGTGCCGTCGGCGCTGCGGGCATGCCTTGTGGCGGCGGGCCCGGCACGGCGGCCGGCATCGGCGCGGCACTCGGCGATGGCGTCGCTGGTCGCCGAGGATCGGGCGGTTGGTGGCCGGCTGGCCGAGGTTGATTGTGTTGATGGTCTTCCGTCATGGGAGCAAAATCCTTGCCTTGAGAGACTACTCGATTCCGATTCCAAGCGAAGCGACAGGGCGTCCGTTGTGCAGCGCAGGGCGCCGTGTGATTCGCGATGTTCTGGCCCGATCGCCGGTGATCAACGTTCCTCCGGCACTGACGGGATGAACGGTTCTTGCGCGATGGCTGTCTCGCTTGACGTCGCCGGTGCTCCGATCGGCAATCTGCCTTTCGGCAGTGCGCCGCCGCGTTTCGACTCGCCGACGAGTTGACGATAGAGCAGCAACTGCCGCATCGCATAGCTGTGGTCGCCGGTGCGTTTCAGTAAGGCGGCGACCGCCGTCAAATGCCGGCCGAAATCGGTCGTTGGGGCGTCCTCCAACTTCTTCCGCGGCCCAAACGGCATGGCGTAGTGCATGCAAAACACGGCCGCCAGCATCAGACCGCTAAGGAACACCCAAAGATAAGGCGGCTTGACAAGGATGCCCAGCCCTCCTCGCCCCGTTTGCAACTCATCTGTCAATGGCGGCCCCCCTGGCCCGCTTTCCAGAAAAACAATCCTCCGCTTTCCCGGTTCCGCCAAGTCGATCAGACGCGAGGCCAATTTGCGATGTTCCGGATTGACCAGCGGCGCGTTCAGCAAGAATGAGCCATTGGCCACGAGCACCAAACGGCCCTCGCCGATCGAGGTGGAGCTGACCACCGATTCGCCGCCGGCGGCCAAAAGAACCTCTGAGCCGAGCGGCGGGACGATCTGACGGCCCAAACGGAGCTCCAGCCGGCTCGGGTCGATGCCTTCAATCCACTCTCGCCGGCCGCTCAGCTCGCCGGCTGCGCGATTCGGGGACGCATCGTTCAATTCAAACCATCCGTAATCGCAAATTTCGGCCGTCTGGCGACGCATTTCATGGTTCTGGACAAGAGCATTTCGAATGGACTCGTACTGTTGCCGCCGGTCGGTTTTCACCAAGGGCAGAATCTTGTCGAAATAAATCGGGCCTGCGTCGAAGTCGCGACCGACGTAGATCAACAGCCTATTCTCGCCGTATAGCAGCCAGGTGCCCAGCCGCTCACGAACGGCTTGCGTGGGGCCGGCAAAATCGTCGGGAAACCAAACAATGCAATCGGCACTGTCGAGCCATGCCCCCAAGGCCGAACGCGACAAAACCGTGTGGCCGCGTTGGGCGAACATCTCCGCGAACACGGCGGTGCCGTTGATGCTCTTCGACGCTCTGGGCGCAAGCCGCCGACCGTAGGCCGTTTGCAATTCTTCCGTACCGCAGCCGGCCAAGCATGCCGCACCGATCAAGGCTGCAACACGCAGCGCGGCACCTGTCCAGCGACCGCTTCGGCGGATCGCCCCAGCAATGCCGCCGGTTGCGCGCTGCCGAACCGGATCGGCGCAAACAGAATTGTTGAAGGTATCGCGTGTCATGAAACGGCGGCGGGAACGGGATCAATCATCGCTTTGATGGTTTGCCACTGCTGCCAGCACCCCTCAAACCGAGCAGCTTCGATTGGGTGATGGCCGAAGTAGGCGTCTTCAAACGCTTCGACGATCACCTCCATCGCCGCGCGCACTGCCGGATCGGCCACTTCGCGCAAGTACTGGCGGTTCGTTTTGCCCCGGGCCAATCGCACCAACTGGCGCTCGTTCAGTTCGGTCAGCAGATGGGCGTACAGATACACAATTGCTCGTTCGAATCGCCCGGCCCGGCTTTCGCGCAGGCAAAGTTGAAGATAATCGCCAGGCATATCATCATCGAGAAAGCCCAACTGCTCGATGTGAGCTCGCCTGGCGGTCTTAACCGGCGCGGAGTTCGCCCGTCGCCATTTCGTCAGACCGATCGCCACTGCCAGCAGTAATCCCGCTGCCGCGACGATCAATAGCGACCAAACCACGGGCCGAAGCCAATTCGCATCGACGGGCTGCTTCGGCGGTCGCAGCTCTTCCGGCTCGGGCAATTCGACCGGACGAACCGAGTCGTTGACGCGATCGTACCATGGAAATCGCTGCGCTCGTTGAAGGGCCATTTTGCCATCGGCCACCGCTTGTGCGTCGCTTGTTGCCGCATAAGTCGTGAGGGTCGTACCGGCGAAACACACAAGGCACCATCCCAGCGCAACAGCGGCGCGGCAGAGTCTTTTCCCTGCGATTCCCGAACCAAGCTCGGCCGTGTTTGTCATTGCGACACGCATAGGAGGACGATCAAGCGAGAACCATTTCAGTACGACAGGCGGCGCGCAATCCGGTCGCCTTCGGCCCGCAACAACAATTCTACTTCCCATCCCTCGCGTCGAATACGAAGGTCGAGATAGCTGAGGAACCGCACCACGGCGAAATAGCCGGTGGTCAGAGCCACACTGACCGGATAGAAAACGAATAGATCCCAATACAACTCGCTGGGCCCGAACAAAACCCGGCACACAACGCGCAGCGACAACCAGAAGGATGCAGTCAGAACGACTGCGGCAACAACCGAAACGAGCCAGCGGGCAAACAGGGTTCCGAACCAGTATCCGTGCAATCCGGAAATTCGTTGAGGCGTCGAGATCCGCCCGTGCGAGGGCTGCCAGGGATTACGCTCGAGCAAAATGACCTCCGCGGCGTACGTTCGCATGGCTGCCGGCACAACCGTGCCGACGACCGTGAGCATCCACAGGCCGCGCCGCAGCACTGTTTCCAAAAGCAATTGCGGGAGCGACTCGAGCCATTGGCCGGCTGCGGCCCGCAACGAGGGGCGGTCCTCAAATAGCAGGCGACCAACAACCAGTGTCAGCGGCGACGACGCCAGCGGGGCCGTCCAATAGACGGCGACGGCCAGAAAAAAGACATAGCCGGGGGCGGACGCCCCTTCGGTCGAGTCCAGCCATCGAAAGAGGGCTTCGAGATTGGTCGGAGCGATCGTGCTGCCCGCGGTGAACATGCCGGACCACCAGCCGATCACAACGGTCCACAGAACCGTTGCCGGCAGCACCCCGCAGGCCCAGGCCAGCGCCAACGGCCCAAGATGCATTCGGGCGACTCGCAACGCCAAGTCGAGCAACTGCGTGAAATCACGCTCTCGAACGACGATGCGACATTGATCGAGTTGCATATTCGGTGACGGCCTCGGCAAAGTTGCCCCGCGGACGACTCTCACCTCGCCATGCGTTTGCGTCTTGTATTCGCCCGCAAGAACGGCTTGCACGGAACAATCACCGGCAGGACGGACCCGGCAAGGCGATCCAAGTTCTCACGTGCGTCGTATCCCCATCGCGCGGAGGACAAAGCTGCGGATTGCGTTTCATTGCCATCAACCGACACGCATCCAACGGCGGATCTGTCCACCGATTTCATGCGGTGTTCCGTGGCGGTGCGGCCTTCATCTTATTGGAACATCTTACTGTACCGGCCGAAAAACGAAAGCGGCAACGATATTTTCTCGCCGTCGTTCGGAAAAACCGCTCGGTGATATGAGACGGCCCGACGCAGTTGCGGACCATGCAAAGCCGGCGGTCGCACGATACAGGGCAGAGGCCAGCGGAAAGTCGATCGCGGACGCGGCGCTGTCGGCGATATGCCGCGTCTTCCCCAACCGTGCGATGTCTTCGGCGATGCCCGTCGCCCCAATCCGCCGACTACTGCGGGAAAAAGGGTCTACAACCCATTGTTCGGACCGATGGGACCGCCTAGGTTGAGCAGCCGGTCCGTCGTTTTCCGCGGCCGGATTTTGATCGTTTTGCAATCGTGTCGCTTTCGAATTTCGACCGTTGGATTTAGAATAGATCGCATCGCGCGGGTGGCCATTCACCATCGCCGACCTGGCTCGGGAACTGACGTTCGGAAGCTGGGGTGCCTGGGCCTCTGCGTTTTTTCGGAGGGGCAGGAAACGCACCGAGGCGGACGGGCTGAGTTTCACCAGTGCCAAGCGATTTCAGCCACACCGTCTCCGGCCCGGCCTGCGCGGCGATCGGTCGCGCACAATGTCGTTGGACTCGATCAAGGGGATGTGCCGAGATGAACACTAAGGTGAAAAACGAGGCGCGCGATCCACTGGAAAACAACTCGCCGCACAACGGCGTGCGATCTCCGGTTGCACGGTTCGACCACAGGCCGCGAGCGATGCGAATCGGCCCTTCGCAAAGGCCAAGCACGCAGCCGAGGTTCGGCTCGACACCGATTGCTGCCGCGCGGCTGATCGGCTTGTGGTGCGCAGGGCTGGTCGCGGTGATTGTTTCGGCCGTTGTCGGCAGCGACGCCGGGGCGGCGGAAACCTCGCCCAAGAGCCAAACCGTGAACATTGTGTTCTTGCTGGCAGACGACCTTCGGTTCAACACGCTGGGGTTCATGGGCGACCGCACGGTGCAAACGCCGCACCTCGATCGCCTTGCAAGTAGGGGAGTGGTTTTTCGCAATGCATTTGTAACCACCTCGATCTGTGCGTGCAGTCGGGCAAGCATCTTTGCCGGACAATGGATGATGCGCCACGGCATCGAAGATTTTCAAACGGCCTTCACTCCCGAGGCGTGGCGGCACGCCTATCCGGCGGTGTTTCGCGAGGCGGGGTACCGAACGGGCTTCATTGGCAAATATGGAGTGGGCAACGCAAAGGCCATCGCCGCGCAATCCGAGGCCTTCGACTACTGGCGCGGCTTGCCCGGCCAGGCGGGCCGATTCTTCATCGATCCGAACGATCCGACCCGAACCCACCGCACGGCCCAATTCGGCAATGAGGCGTTGGAGTTCATTCGGGCCGACAACTCGGGGCGGCCTTTTTGTCTGTCGGTGAGTTTCAACGCGCCCCATGCCCGCGATCACGAGCAACGCGAATACGAGCCCGATCCGCGAGACGAATCGCTGTACGGCGACGCGCGGATTCCGCTGCCGCCGACGGCAACCGAGGCGGCGTTCGAACGCTTGCCCGAGTTCGTCAAGCAAAGCGAGGGACGCCGGCGGTGGACTTGGCGTTTTGACGAACCGGAAAAAGCGCAGCGGATACTGCGGGATTATTATCGGTTGATCTCGGGAATCGATCGCGAGGTGGGGCGAATCGTCGCGGCGTTGGAAGAACGCGGGCTGGCCGACCGAACGGTGATTATTTTCACCAGCGATAACGGCTATGCGCTGGGCGATCGCGGCTTGGCGGACAAGTGGTTCATGTGGGAAGAAGACCTCCGTGTGCCGTTGCTGATTTACGACCCGAGGTTACCGGCCGATCGACAAGGGACGAGAATCGGTCAGACGGCCCTGAATGTCGATTTGGCGCCGACGATGCTCGAACTGGCCGGCTTGCCTGTGCCGAAAACGATGCAGGGGCGAAGCCTTGTGCCGCTGCTCCGCGGCCAAACGCCCTCTGATTGGCGAACCGATTTCTTTTACGAGCACCGAACGGCGACGAAGATCATTCCTCCGTGCGAAGGGGTCCGCAGCGAGCGATGGAAGTATATCCGTTGGGTGGGCAGCGAACCGCTGGTCGAAGAGTTGTACGACTTGCAGGCTGATCCGAACGAAGAACGCAATCTGGTCGCCGACCCCGCTTTTGCCGATCAATTGGCGAAGCTTCGGGCCCGTTGGGCCGAACTGCGAGAGGAGTTGCGCAATCGCCCTGAAAAAGGGTAAAATTTTTCGGCCGATAGCGGAACGCCCTTGGTTGGCCGACGAAACAGAACGTGAGGCGATCATTGGAATGGGCTTCGGGTCGCGAAGCCGGCAATGCCTCTGGGCGGCTCGTGCGGTCGCGATTGACGCCTGTGATCTCAGAGAGAGAACGTCTTTTTCGGCGTTTTGATTTCCTTCCGGTGTTATCTGCTTTGGTTTTGGAAAAGGGGAATCGCATGATTCGACTGTGCAAACCGGCGGTGTGGCCCGTGGCCATTCTGGCGACGTTGGGGTTTGTGATGTTGTCGGCAAGTCCGGCGTTCGCGGTGAAACAATTCAAAGAGCGGTTCGAAAAGCGTTATATCAAGGCTGATAGTGCCGATCCGAACGACACTGCCTTGCGCGAAGCCTATGAAAAGGCCGGCTGCAACGTGTGCCACGAAGGCGAGAGCAAGAAGAACCGCAACGCCTACGGCAGAGCATTGCACGAATTCCTCGACAAGAAAGACAAAGACGACCACGCGAAGATCGACGCGGCTTTAGAAAAGGTCGAATCGAAACGGAGCGTCCCCGGAGACGATAAGTCACCTACTTTCGGCGAATTGTTGCGTCGGGGAAAGCTGCCCGCAGGCGGGTGACCGGCAAACGGGAGTTTGGCAACGTAAGAAAGCCGACCGTTGTCGTTGTGTTGCGCGTCTGCGCGATTCGCCGCCGTGAAGCGGCTTGCTTTAGGGAAAAAACGGTCAAGGCCATGGCTCACACTGGCCGTCGACGAGTGTTCCGGTACTACGGCCGGGTGCAAGGGGTCGGTTTCCGCTTTACCGTGCGGGAATTGGCCCGCGGGCGTCCGGTGAGCGGCTACGTGCGAAATATGCCAGACGGAAGCGTCGAACTCGTCGTGGAGGGTGATGCCGAGGAAATCGACCGTTTCGCAGCCGATATCGAGCGAACGATGGGCCGCTTCATCCGACGGGTTGAGAGCGTCGATGGGCCGGCCCAAGGCGGGTTTTCGGGGTTCGAAATACGATACCGTTGAATGCGCATTCCCCCGCGGCGCCGAAAGGGCGAAAATAGGGAATGTGCGTTTGCGTGTTCTCCGATTTCGCCGGGTTTATCCTAACGCTAACAATCCCGGGCGGGCGGAATTGCGTACTCGAAGAGGTGAGCGAAGCGGCTAAGGGCGTGCGATTCTCGCTTAGGCCGCTTTGCGTTGATAGCGGTTTCATTTGGCTGTGTGCAATCGCGGTTTGGTAGGTGGGCGTTGCCTTCATTCGGTAGATCGTTGAGGTAAGCGGAGCGGTTTCGATGGAGCTGATGGTCCAGCAGGCATTATTGTGGGCGGCGTGGCCGGCCTGGATTCGCCCCCTGTGGGTCGTCGCACTGGGCATGGTGGCGGTTTTGGCGGTCGGCGCTCTCCTTGCCGGATTGTTGCGATTGGCGGCCCCGCGGATGGCGGCCGTGGTCGAGGTAACCGCGAAAGAAGGGCTGTTGCAACCGTTATTTTGGGTGTTGCTGGCGATCGGGGCCTCTTTCCTCATTCTTTCGCCTTTCATTTCGTACAACACGCTGGGCGAAGATATCAAGATGCTCAAAGATGGCGGCTTGACGTTGATCATGCTGCTGGCCGTGATTGTGGCAGTTTGGTCGGCCAGCTATTCGGTGGCGGAAGAAATCGAAGGCCGAATCGCGGTCACAGTGTTGTCGAAGCCCATCGGACGGTTGGAGTTTGTTGTCAGCAAGTTCTTGGGGGTTCTCGCGCCCTCGGCGCTGATGTTCGTTCTGTTGGGCGGTTTGTTCCTGGCGACTGTTTCGTACAAAACCGTGTACGAAGCCCGCGAAACCTCGTCGCCCGACCCGACGGCCGCCGATTGCCTGCAACAAATCGCCGAGACCGCCCCGGGCCTGGCCCTGGGCATGATGGAGGTAGTCGTGCTGGCGGCGATCGCACTGGCGATCTCGACCCGCCTGCCGCTCATCCCCAATTTGATGATTTGCGCGTCGATCTATGCGCTGGGTCACTTGATGCCCACACTGGTTCATGTGGCGTCGCAGCAGCAGGCGCTGCCCTATTTCGTAGCGCAGCTTTTCGCGGCCGTACTGCCGATGCTCGACTATTTCAGCATGTACACGGCCATCTCCGCCAGCCGACCGATCCCGCCCGCCTATTTGGGCTGGGCTGCTCTTTACGCGGCACTCTACACGAGCCTGGCACTCTTGTTGGCGCTGCTGCTTTTCGAAGATCGGGACCTGGCCTGACGACTGCCGACCGCCATCCCCGGCCGCCGATTGATGACGCAGGTGTACCGAGAAGCGGCACGATGCCATGCCGCTCGGGACAGCACGTCAAGAACCGTGAATGCACGCGAACGCGCTCGATCAACCGCGAATGAACGCGAATGCACGCGAATGGGTGTGATCAACCGCGAATGAACGCGAATGCACGCGAATGGGCGTGATCAACCGCGAATGAACGCAAATGTACGCGAATCCATGGAAGCGTGATTGAACAACCACGAATGAACGCGAATGGGCGCGAATAGAGGCGAGGCAAGTCAAGAAGGTGGAATAGCCCCAGCATGCGCGAAGCGGCGCCGCCGGGCACAAAAGGTCAGGCAAAGAAGGGCGCGCCTGTTCGAACTCAGCCGGCCTTGCGCGGCTGAACAACCGTTTCCGAAGCGAATCGCGGCTGCGGTACGAACGGTACGGCAGGACGGGCGTGCGGCCCCACGGCACCGTCGATTTTGTCGTCCCAGGCGTGACAAGCGATCTCTTCGACGATTCGCTCGGCCAATGCCACCGCCTCGCGGCCCGTCTCGCGCTCGGCCGTTTGCAATCGCGGCAGTCGCACGGCGTCGATGAATTGCCGCAACTCCAGAGTCAGTGCATCGAAGGGCTCGAACGCCAGTTCCTCGCTGGGCAACAGCTCTGCGAGCCATTGGGCCTTGCGCTGTTCCACCTCTGCGGGAGAAAGCTCAGAGAGGCAGATTCCCGCTTCCTCGGCCGACTTCGGACGCACCACCCGGGCCGTTCTCGCTGCAAAATCGACTGTGGCAAAGCGGTCCGATCGCCAAAGCTGCATGCGGCGGACCGCTTCGTGGCTGACTCGCGACGCGGTTAAAACCGCCGTGCAACCGCTTTCAAACACAATGCGGGCCTCGGCGAAATCCTCGTACGGCCCCACCACCGAAAAACCCAACGCATCGACCCGTTGCACCGGTCCGCTCACCAGTTGAAGCACCAAGTCGATATCGTGAATCATCAGGTCGAACACCACGCCCACATCAGTCGAACGAAACGTGTAAGGGCTTTCGCGCCTGGCCGAGATGAAGGTGGGAACGCCGATCTCCCGCCGCGCAGCGGCAAAAGCGGGATTGAATCGCTCCACATGACCGGTGCGCAGCACCACTCCTCGACGGCGCGCTAATTCGCTCAGGTCGTCGGCCTCTTCGCGGCGCGGACACATCGGCTTCTCAACCAACACGTGAACGCCGGCATCGAGCAACTCAGAGGCGATTGCGTGATGAGCGACTGAAGGCGCTGCGACTACCGCGGCATCAACGGAGCGCATCACCGGGCGGTAATCCGTTCGGGCGACCGTGCCGAGCGATCGGGCCAGCGTTTCGGCCGCCTGGGCGTTCGCATCGATGACCGCCGCCAGCTCCACGTCGGCCATCGAGGCCAGTTTCTTCGCATGAAACGACCCCATTCGGCCGGCGCCGATCACGGCAAATCGCAGCTTGGACATGATGTTATTCCCCGGCTTGTGGTCAATTCGACTGTCTCTAATGTCGTCAGCGAATGCAGGGAGCACGTTCCGCAGCCGTTCCCCGGCCGACAATTGCGCTCGACTTACGAAATGCGGTTTGAACCGCAGCCGGCGAGTGCGACCGGATTCGAGAAGCTCGTCAGGCCGCCCGGCGGCGTTCGCGGGCACGGCCGTGATCGCCTTCGTGTTGCCCCTGAACGAAACTCAACAGATGATTCACCTGCGGGAAAAGCTGCCCATTGCCCCGGAGAATCTCCCAGGCGTGCTCCAGGCCGACTCGGGCACGGAAGAGCAAGCGATGCGCCTCGGCCAGCGCGCGAATCACTTCGGGCGCGAAATTGTTGCGTTTTAGGCCGACGCTGTTGATGCACCGCGGTCGTGCGGGAAAGCCTTCCACCAGCATGTAGGGCGGCACGTCGTGGCGCACCGCGCTGCAACCGGCCACGAAACTGTACGAGCCGATGGTGGCGAAGTGGTGAACGGCCACCGCGCCCGAGAGCCATGCGTGATCGTGGACATGCACATGGCCGGCCAGCAGCGTACCGTTGGAAACGATCACATGACTGCCGATCTTGCAGTCGTGCGCGACATGCGAGCAGGCCATCAAGAAGTTGTGGTCGCCCAGCCGGGTGATGCCGTCTTCCTTTTCCGAAGCGCGATTGATCGTGACGCACTCGCGGATGATGTTGTTGCTGCCGATGATGACCTCGGTTTCCGTGCCGCCGTAGCTGATGTCTTGGGGTTCCCCGCCAATCACGGCCCCCGGATAAATGTGGTTGTTTTCCCCGAGCGTCACACGCCCCATCAGAGTCACATTGTTTTCCAGTTTGGTTCCGCGTCCGATGCGGACGTGCGGTCCGACAACGCAGAAGGGGCCGATCTGAACGTCATCCTCGATCTCGGCGCGAGGATCGACTACGGATTGCGGGGCGAGATAGACAGCCATTGATAGGTTCCTTCCATGTTTGCCGGAAACGGCGTGGTGGTTGCGGGGTTGGAACGTCGTCTTCTTCTATAAGCCTCGAAACGCGAAAGACCGTTAGTTCAAGCAGCATGTCGAAGATCGGCGGCGGGCTCGAACTGGGCCGTCAATTGACGGACTAATTCGGCATTGAGTTTGTGCCCGCTGCGATACGCCCGAAACTTGCCGACGAGATCCGCCCCGGCCAAGGCAAGGTCGCCGACAAGGTCGAGCAGCTTATGCCGAACACATTCATCGGGAAAACGCAATTGATTGTCGATCGGTCCGTGTTGGCCGAACACGAGCAAGTCTTGCGCGGTGGCGCAGCCGGCCAGTCCTTGCGCTTGAAGCGCCTCGGCCTCGGCGGCCAGAAGGAACGTGCGGCTCGGGGCCAGGCCGTCGCGAAAGACGCGCGGTTTCAGCACGATTTCCAGCTCTTGGCGGCCGATCGGTCCGCCGATGCCGTAGTCGAGCACGTAGTGCAGAGTCGTGCGGCCGTCGGGGCTGGGCAGCGCCTCGATCCAGCTTCCGTCGCGGCACAGACGCAGCGGCTTCGACACGAAACGAGCGGCGCGGTGGGCCGCCTGCGCGACGATCCCGGCGGCGTCGAAGGCATCGACGAACGGTTTGGCCGAGCCATCGCAACCGGGCAGCTCCGGGCGATCGATCCACACTTCGCAGTTGTCGATTTGCAAACCGGCCAGCGCGGCCAGAAGATGCTCGACCATTTCGACGCGCGCCGAGCCGTTCTGAAGCACAGTTCGCCGCGCGGCGTCGATGCGGTAGTCCACTACGGCGGGAATCCGCGGCCGTTCGGACAAATCC
This sequence comes from uncultured Planctomycetaceae bacterium, assembly GCA_964631235.1. Taxonomy (GTDB): domain Bacteria; phylum Planctomycetota; class Planctomycetia; order Pirellulales; family Thermoguttaceae; genus JARKPK01. The sequence goes on from CAZVZX010000033.1 coordinate 11,362, forward strand.
GTGCGCACAAAGACGATGCCCGAGTCGGGCGGGGCGGGACGGCACTCCACCCGAACCTTCTCCCCGCTCCAATAGCCGACTCCTTCGACTAGAACCGGAGTGGCAAGCGTTTGTTGTCGTCGAAAGCGGTACATCGCAGCCGGCTCGTCATCCATGACTTGAAGCTGGCGATCCGCGGGCTCGCGGGCATCGGTTCGTTTTCGGAGCCGCTCGACGCTGTCCGTAGCGCACGAGCGGCCTGAATTCGTCGCGGGCTTCCGAAGATCGGTGATCGGAACTCACACCCTCGCCGGCGACGACGGTTTCAATCGCAGGGGCGAAAACCGTCGCCGCCGCAACGGAACGACTAAATGGAGAACCGCGAAAAACGGAAAGCGGTTCAACCGAGTACTGCACTCGTTCGGCCGCTTCGTGCGTCGGCGGCCGCTTCCGCAATCGTGCGGAGCCCTTTAGCGGTTGAACGGCGCCGCCGGACGCGTCGGAGTTGTCGGACGCGAGGCCGCCCGCTCCGGATGCGCCGGATCGATGCCGTACCGGCGGTAAATCGTCGTCAACACAATGCCCGTGATGTCGCGATCGGTCGCGTAGTACACCACCGGCTTGTTCACGTGGATCAGCACGCTTTCCGGGTTCTCCAGATCGACCTTGTCCGCATTGAAGCGGAGAACAACGTCGATCCCGTTCTGTTCGCAGTAGTACTTCACCTCGTCGGCGATCTCTTGGTAGGTTTGGTGGTACATTCGCGCTTCGCGAAGCATGAACTCTTTGCGTTGAAGAGCGATCTGAAGCTTCAGATCGTTGCTCCGCTTCGCGACTTCTTCTTCGACGGCCTTGAAGTCCGGCGTGCCCCGATATTGGTCGAGTTTCTCGGCCAGGCGCTTGATGTTCTCTTGTTCCGCCTTGACCGCGGCATCGGCCCGCTCGACGTCCGCCTTCATTTCTTCGCGCATTTGCTTCAATCGGGGGTGATTGTCGAAGAGGTAGGCGACGTTGAGCAACGCGATGTTCGACGACCGCGGCGTGGCCATCGGGCGGGCGCCGACCGGCGCGGTACCGACCTGTTGAGCCAGGGTCGGGCAAACGGAAAACAACATCACGGCGGCCGAAAGGGCCCAAAGACAAGCGTTCTTCACGTTCAGCACTCCTTGCTGCTTGAGGGTCGTCCCTGACCTGCGCCGCCACGGCATGGCGCGATCACCGTCGGGAGCATCTCGGTCGAGTGCTCAAGATCGGCTCCCAGGGATGGCGTATTCTGACGATTCGCTCGACTTGCGTAAAGATCAGAAAATGGGAAAAACAAGGCATCGAGTCGCGGAACACGAAGGCGTTGCGGCTATTGAAGTTGCGACATGAGAAAATCCGGCGCGACCGCCCCGCCTTCGGGGAAGATTTTTCGGTTGGGTTCTGCCGAGAACGTCAACGACCGCCGGGCGACCTTTATTGCCGCTTTTCGAGTTCCACTTCCACTGTCAACGTTTCTTCCCCGCGGCGCACGACGGTTTTCACTTTCTCGCCGCCTTCATACTTCGAGAGCAGGGTGGCGAAATCGTAGAAATTGCCCACCTTCTGGCCGCCGAACTCGATCACAACGTCGCCGGTTTTCAATCCAGCCCTCTCAGCCGGTCCGCCGATAACGATGCCCGCCAGTCGAAACCCGTTTTGTCCGTCGGCGTCGTTCGACTCGGGCACTGCGCCGAACGTTACTCGGCGTTTGGCGGCGGGGAAGAGCGTTTGGCCCTCATGGAACTTTGGTCGCTCCTTCTCGGCAGCCAATCCTTCAATCAAACGCACGGAAAGTTCGACCACCCGCCGCATTCCGGGCACATTGAGCGTTTCGAACGTGTCGGTTGAACGGTGATATTCGCCGTGCATGCCCGTGTACAGGTGCAATGCGGGAATCTTTTGAAGGTAGAAGGGCAACTGATCGCTCGAACCGGCGCCGCCGGGAAGCCGCGCCACGTCCACGCCCTCGACCGAAATCTGATCGAGCAGCTTCGCCCAGAGTTCGCTCGTGCCGACACCGAAAATCGTCAGTCGATTGTTGCGCATTCGCCCGACCATGTCGAAGTTGATCATCGCTACGGTCTTGTCGAGCGGGACGACCGGATGAGCAACATAATGCTTGCTTCCCAATAGTCCCAATTCTTCAGCGCTAAAGGCAATGAAGAGCACGCTGCGCTGTGGGCGGCTGGGGCGCGCGGCCAACTGACGGGCAATTTCGATCATCGCCGCCACGCCCGAGGCGTTGTCATCTGCGCCGGGATGCAAAAGCCCGGGACGCCGATCGAGCGAACCATAGTCGCCCAAGCCAAGGTGATCGTAATGGGCGCCAACGACGATTGTCTCCTCGGCCAAGGGCCCGTCGCCCGGCAGCATGGCCAAAACATTCTTCGCCGCGGCTTGTTGACGGCCGAGATCGGTTTGCCCGGCTGCCCGCCAACCTGCTAGCTCCGCCGTTCGCGGTTTGAAATCGCGGTCGATTTCCGCTTCCAGTTCGGCCAATCCTTTTCCCAACGCCGCACGAATGATCGGATCGATCGCGCTGCGGCGGCAGTGCAGCACGATCAATTTTTTCGCCCCCGACCGCGCCATGGAAAACTTAAGCAACGGATCAGAGTCCGCCTCGAATCGCGTGCCGATTTGCGTCAATTCCGCGGCCAGCGATGCAACCTTCGCGCGTTGACGGTCGAACTCGGTCGCGGGCGCTTCGGCCAGTTTGCGCGATTCGTCCAGGGCCTTTGCGAGCCGATCGGCCGCGTTCAGCCACTGATCGCGCGCGGCCGCGAGATTGCGGCGAACTTCCACATCATCGGTAACAAAAATCACACCGACGGCGCCGCGAGCCTCGGCATTGGCCAGCTTTCGGCCGATGGTTGCATGAATCGAATCTCGCGTGCCGTCCAGGGGGCTGTCCGGGTCGTCTTGCCGGGGTTCATGCCTGAGAACGATCAGCATCTTTCCCTTGACATCGACGCCGGTGAAATCGTCATACCCTTCCTTCTCCGCGGAGATGCCGTAACCGGCGAACACCAACGGGGCATCGAACTCGGCAGCGGCACTGAGTCCGGTGGTGAGAAAATCGCGGCCGCTCACGGCTGCAATCATTCTCGGTTTGGTTGCCGGCCCGTTGGTAGCGGTTCGAGGCTCGTTCGGGTCGGAAGAGTTTGGCTCGGCCGGTCCGTGAAAAACCAAGCGGTTGTTCGGCCCGAGGCGATTACCCACCGACACCGAAAACGATTGGAACGGTTTGCCATCGATCAAATCGGTTTTCAGCCCGATGGCCGCAAATTGCGCGGCAATGAATTCGGCCGCCCGGTCGATTCCCTCGCCCCCAATGGCTCGTCCCTCGCAGCTTGGCGAAGCAAGATGCTGCACCACGTCGGCCAGCCGCTGTTCGACCGCCGCGGCGTCGTCGGCCGCCTTTGCCGGACCCGCAGCGGCCCAGATGAGCACAACGCCGCAAGCGACCAAATAGATCCAAGAAAACGAGAAAACGACCGCACGCGGCGCAAAGCGGCCGCTTGCGTGCTGTCCTCGCTCCGATCGCTTTTCGGCGTTCGCGGTTGCATTTTGAGCCACCTTCTGCGCGATCACCGCGGGCAAGCTCTGGCCGACTGTGCGGCGAACGCCGAGCGGCGAGGGAGCCTCGTTGCGGCACAAACGGGAATGATCGTTTGAGTTCGGGCGAAAAGACGGGTTTCGGTTCGTCGCTATCGTCATTGACCGTTGTGCCTTTGCGAATTCTTTGATATCTCGGATTGTCCGCTTTGCCGATCGAACTTATTCTTCGCTCGCGCCGCTGCCGAGGCAATCCCTTGCCGAAGTCGCCGAACTTTTCACCAACCACCGGACTCGCCGTCGATGGCGGCATTCATTGCCGATGGTTGCAGGCAACACCGGGCGGTCGCCCATTCGGTCGGCAAACGCACCGTCAACGCTGATTCTGCTTATACCACTTCTGGAGCAGCAACTGGCGGGCGGTCGGTTCGGCCGTCGGCCGTCGGTCGTTGCGATCGGGGCCATGCTCCACGCTCCAGCCGTCCCATTCGCGGAAAGCGTGGTACGCCCAGTCCCAGCCGTACTCTTCGAACAGATCGATGCAGTCTCGCAAGTAACGTTCGGCGCTGTCGTTGGGCGCCCATCGGATCGCGCTGAACTCCCCAAGGTAGATATGCACGTTGTAATCGCGTTGAAACTCGACGGCCGGCTGCAACGCCTTGCGCAAACGCTCCTTGTCCCAACGCACGCCATGAATCTCGCCGGGATACTCGATCCCCACCGGCGAATTATAGACGCCTTGGTGCGTGAACTCGCCGGGGGTGTAGAAATGAACGCTGTACACCACCTTGGGGACGTCGAGCGGCTCAAACCAATCGAGGGCCTCGACCGATCCCCACGGGGCGGGCTCGACGATGATTGCATGGTTCGGATCGATTTCGCGCACGCGACGGGCCGTCTTCAATGCCAGCGAACGCCAATCGAGCAAATCGTTCGCTTCAGGCGATTCGACCGGTTCGTTCACCAGATCGTAGCCCCACACCATCTCTTGATCTTTGTAGCGACGCGCGATTCGCTCCCAAACGACCACGAAATGATCCTGCATCTGGCGATTCGAGAAGATTCGACAGTGCTTGTCGGGCGCCCGACCGCCCGGCGGGGTGTGCAGGTCGATCACCACGCGAATCCCCAATCGGCGGCAAACGGGAAGCAGCCGATCGAGTCGTTGCAGTTCCGACTCGAGCCAAGCGTCGTACTCGTTTGTGTCTGCCTTGTCTGCCGGGCTGTGCGGAAAACCTCCCCAAAGGAGTTGCCAACGCACATGATTCGCCCCCCATTTTCCTCCGAGCACTTCGAGATCGGCCTCATCTACCTTCGTGCCGATCATCGCTCCGCGAAGCCGCGGCAGATCGTGCCCCTTGTACACGGGCCCCGACGGCGGCACGGCCGGACGCTTCCGCTTGGCGCCGACGACCTTGGCCGTGATGTCATCGAACCAAACCTTCCCGCCGACTGCTTCGAGACCAAGAACCAGGTAAGCTTCGGTTGCGTCCTCCGGAATCAGTGCGAAGAAATTCAATCGCCGATTCTCGAACGTGCCCGAAACATTGTTCTGCTGTTGCCACTTCGGCCCCGACGGCCCAACCGTGTGGATCATGCACTTGATTCCGTTCCACGGCCGCGGGGGATCGCTTACGCCTTCGGCCGAGCAACGGGCCTCGACGGCCACGCGGACTCCGCGCAAGCGTTCGACGGGCAGCGCGCGACGAATCGAGATCGATTGCTGCCCGCCGGCCGCCGGCTGCTCGATCCGCACCATTTGGCGGTCACCCTTCTTGTCGAGCGAAATACCTGCTTTCTCTCGGCCTTGCCATTGGGCAAGTGCGTCGGCTGCGGTGAAATCGGTCCTCAAAATCACTTCGCCCACCGCAGCCCGCGTCGGCGCGGCAGCAGCGGTGTCGCTCGCGGTGGCCCGCGACGGTTTCTCAGCCGTCGCGCCGGCCTCGGCGGCCTCGATGCCGCTGCATGTGATCATTGTCAAGACGACCGCCGTGAGCGTAAGCCCCGTCCGGATCACTGCCCTTGCCCGGGTGATTCGGCACGAAGTGACGCACGTGTCGCTCGCCGTGGCCGAGAACGTCTGAGAATCGGGACGTGAACGTTTCATGGGGCTGTTTCTCCAACTTGGGGCATCAAGCGGCCGAACGGGCCGGGAGGTGGACGAAGTGGACCGACCGCAAAGGTATGTTTCATTCGCAGCGGTTGCGGCGCATCAACCGCCCAGTGAGCGGCCGGCGGACGCCGCGGCGTGCGGTCTCCACTATAGTTCCCCGGCTCACTGCTTCGCAAGTTGATCACTCAGGGCGGGCGAAGCATCGCGTCAGCGGCTGTCCGCGGGTTCTTCGGCAGACGCGATGGTTGACGGCCGCGGCAGCCGTCCCCTACACCGCCGAAACAAGCGGTGATAGAATATCGGCTTTGGCCGACTGGGCCAGGGCCAAGCTCGGTTGGTCGCTGGTTGAATTTCGGCGGCGTCTGACAGGGCTTTGCCCATCTGAGTGATGCGTTTGCGCCAAGATTCGGCGGGCTTGAATCAACGGGAGTTTCGAAGACCAAGAGGTGTCGGTCCGCGCGTCGGCTTCGAATGCGGATGGATGATCTGTCCGCCTTTGTGTTCGCGGAGAGGGCTATGCCAAGAGTTGCCATTTTGGGGGCCACGGGCTACACGGCCCTGGAATTGATCAAAATCTTGTTGCGGCATCCCGAGGCCGAAATCGTTGCCCTTACCAGTCGCCAGGAAGGGCAACCGCCGGTCGCGATGGTTCATCCGTCGCTTTCGGGACGGTTGGATTTGCGTCTCGAAGACCTTTCGCCGGCGGAGGTGGCCGCCCGAGCGCAGTGCGTGTTCAGTTGTCTTCCGCACGGGGCATCGGCCTCGGTAATTCCGGCGTTGTTGGCGGGCGGTTGCCGTGTTATTGATTTCAGCGCAGACTACCGGCTGAACAGCGCTGAAGTGTACCTGCAATGGTACGGTCAGAAACATCCCGACGCCGAACGTTTGGGCAAAGTCGTGTACGGATTGCCTGAGTTGTTCCGCGAACAGATTCCGCCGTCGTCGCTGGTGGCTAACCCGGGATGCTACCCGACCTCGGCGATCTTAGCGCTGGCGCCTTTTCTGAAGGCCGGCGTTATTGATCCGCGAACGATCATCGTCGATAGCAAGAGCGGGGTGTCCGGGGCCGGGCGGACTCCGAAATTGACAACCCATTATCCCGAGTGCAATGAGAGCATCTCGGTGTACAACGTCGGCCGTCACCGGCATACGCCGGAGATCGAGCAAGTTTTGACGACCGCAGGCGGAAAGACGGTCGAGGTGATCTTCACTCCCCATCTGACACCGATGGACCGCGGCATTTTGACCACCACCTACTCGCAACCCCTTGCCGAGCTGAGCGAGGAACGGGCGATGCAGATCCTCCGCGATTTTTATGCGGATGAGCCGTTCGTTCGCGTGGTCGATCATTTGCCGGGTACCAAGGACTCGATGAATACGAACTTCTGCGACGTTACGGCCAGGATCGTTCGCGGGCGGCTGCTGACGATCAGTTGCCTCGATAACCTGATTAAGGGAGCGTCGGGCGCAGCCGTGCAGAACTTCAACCTCATGTATGGGTTCGACGAAACGCTGGCGTTGCTCTAAAGCGGCTTGAACAGTCCAAATAAAACCGCGAGAGACGCAAAGCGGTTCGAACGGAGATTGCACGCAATCGGCCGAGTCGTTGGGACCGCGTCGGCTTTCGCAAGTGAATGGGACTATTTGAAAATCGGCCGTGTGCGCAGCGAACGGGCCTTTTGTGTTGCGGCTGCCCGAACCGCTCTTTGTTTCCGACGGCTTCAATTCGAAAGACCGCACAGGCAGGAAGGAACTATGGATATTCGCATTCCGTTGGGATTCGAAATGGCGGGCGTGCATTGCCGGATCAAGCGCGATCCGCAAAAGCCCGACTTGACGCTGATCGTGTCCGATCGTCCATGTGCGGCAGCCGGTGTGTACACCCGCAACCTCGTGTTTGCCGCGCCCGTGGCCCTCGATTCGAGCCGGACGCCCAGCGATCAGATTCGCGTGGTGGTCGTCAACTCGGGCAACGCCAATGCCTGCACTGGCGAACGCGGGCTGCGCGACGCTCAGGAAATGGCCCGACTGGCCGCTCAGGCTGTCGGCGCGGCTGCGCACCAGGCCCTGGTGCTCTCGACGGGAATCATCGGCGAATTCCTGCCGATGGAAAAAATCGAGCAAGGCATTTCGGCCGCCGCCGTCAAACTCGGCCGATCGGAGGCCTGCTTGCTCTCTGCGGCTCGGGGGATGCTCACCACCGACACGGTTCATAAGGTTGCCGGACAAACCGTGACGATCGGCGGCCGCGATGTCTCGATTTTGGGGCTGGCCAAAGGCGCGGCCATGATGGGGCCGAACATGGCGACCATGCTTGCGGTGGTGATGACTGACGCGCCGCTCGACCCCGATACTGCCCAAGAGCTGCTTTCAACGGCCACCGACAAGACATTCAACTGCATGAGTGTTGACGGCCACATGAGCACAAATGATACCGTGCTCTTCTTGGCCAACGGCGCCGCAGGCGGCGACTTGCTCGCCGGCAATGATTTGGAGGAGTTCCGCAAGGCGTTTGAAGAGGTGTGCGAAGACCTCGCTCGTTCGATTCCGGCCGACGGCGAGGGATGCACGCACTTGGTGACGCTTGATGTCGAAGGCTGCGCCGACCGAGAATCGGCTCGGCGCCTTGCCCGCACGGTGGCCAACAGCGTGCTGGTCAAAACGGCCATCGCGGGTGCCGACCCGAACTGGGGACGAATCGTTTCGGCTGCCGGTTATGCAGGCGTCCCCTTCGATCCGTCAAAAGTCAGCTTACTGTTGAACGGAACGCTGCTTTATGAAAACGGCGCGCCCGTGGCCTTCGACCAAAAGGCGGTCTCGCAATCGATTCGCGACGGCAAAGATGTCCACATCGTGTTGCGTTTCGGCGAAGGTGATGCGTCGATTCGGTTTTGGACAACCGATCTGACCACCGAATACGTGCGGCTCAATGCCGACTATCACACTTGAAGGGTTCTGCGACGTCTGCGCACTTTCTTTACGGGCGCAGAGGTCGCGAAGGCGCTGGAGGAAGGGCCTCCAGACGCCGGTCCCCGGCAGGGGTGAAGGGAGTGCTGCGCGCAGACGCAAACCTGTTCGGAAGATCGAAGCATCGGCGGGTCAGCGTATGGCCGCATTACGCGTGCGACGCCGGGCGGCCGCCCTAGCAGGCTGTTTCGCCCGTCCCTCGTCGCCTTTTCGTTGGCCGGCTTCTTCCGCAGCGCCCCGGCTCGTCGGATAGATCGTTGCCGGATTCGCGGCCGCGCGTTCTCCCGTAAAATCGAGGGCTGCATTCGCAGGAATCGGGCTTTTCAACGGCCCGCTCGATGCGAGCCGAGAATTGCGCTGCCTAATGGAACCGAACGAACGCACCGCGGTTCAGACGGGCACTGCGCGCAAGCGGCCGCCTGCACGGGAGCGCCAGGCGAATCGTTATTACGCCCGCGCGGCACGTAACACCGCCGGTCTGTCGCCGCATTGTTTGCCTTTTTCTCCTCCGGCCTCTAGAATCGATCGCAACGGTCGGCCGACAGCGAGCCGATAACCATTCGAGTAGCACGTCGGTGCAGCGATACGTTGCGCGATGTGCCGGTGCGAGATTCGGGCGTTTTTGAGCCGGCGAGCGTCGCTGTTTCGGCGAGAAGGAAATCTTCAAGGTTATCAGGGCCTCCGCTAATTCGATTGGCTTGGGAGCAATTGCGATGGTCGATGGTATTCGAAGTCTCTCGCGGCGTCAGTTTGTCGGGTCGTTGGCCGTCGGAGCCGGTGCGTTGGCGGTCGGTCAGACATCTTCGGGTTCGGCCGCGGAATCGACTCGTTCGTTCAAGGGCAGCGACATCGTCGATTTGGGGAAGACGGGCATCAAGGCTTCGCGGTTGGCACAGGGCACCGGTTACAACGGCTACAACCGTTCCTCGGCTCACACGCGAGCGGGCAAAGCCGCCTTCGACAAATTGTTGCGCCATAGTTTGGATCAAGGGATCAACTTCATCGACATGGCGGATCTGTACGGTTCTCATCCGTTCGTCCGCGACGTGGTCAAATCGCTGCCGCGCGAGAAGTATGTTTTGTTGTCGAAGATTTGGCCGCGAAAGGCCGATTGGGTCACCCCCTCGGGCGGCGCGAAAGAAGAAATCGATCGCTTCCGCAAGGAGCTCGATGCGGAGATGATCGACGTTTGTCTGATCCACTGCATGACTAACGACAAATGGCCGACCGAGTTCGCCCGAATCCGCGACGAGCTGTCGTCGCTGAAAGAAAAAGGCGTGGTGCGGGCCGTCGGGGTTTCGTGCCACGACTTCGGCGCGTTGAAGGTGGCGGCCGAGCATCCCTGGGTCGAGGTGATCTTTGCGCGGATCAATCATAAGGGCGGAAAAGCGTTCGCCTGCGACGCTTCGGTCGAAGAGGTTTCCGAAACGCTTCGCGTGGCCCGCCGCAACGGTAAATGCGTTGTGGGGATGAAGATCTTCGGCGCGGGCAAATTGGTCAAGCCCGAGGAAAAGCAGGCTTCGCTCGACTACGTGTTCAAGAACGACTTGGTCGATGCCGTCACGATCGGCATGCTGAAGGTCGAGGAAGTGGACGACACGCTGAAGCACATGGCGGCCGTGACGGGCTGAGCAGCCTCGGCCCCAAATCGATCCGCGCCATCAAGAGTATGCACTCCGAAGCAGCGGAGCGGCCGATTGCGAGTCGCGCCCTTTTTCACCGCGGTTCTTCTTCGCGGCCACGTTTGCGCCCTGTGCGGCAAGAAGCGCTCGCTTTGCGGCAAAGACCGCATCGTTTCAGCGCGCACGGAGAATAGTGGTCACCAAGCGATCGCGGCCGTTGTCAGCAGCCCTCCGACGTGGCAGAATAATGGCCGTGCGGCAGAGGTCGCGTGCTTCGGCGGGCACTCGATCGACCAAACGAACCGGCCATGAAAGGATGTGCTATGAAGGGCAACCCGGAACTGATCAAGACGTTGAACGATTTGCTGGCGGAAGAGCTGACCGCCATCAATCAATACATGGTCCACAGCGAGATGTGCGACAACTGGGGCTACGAGCGGCTGCACAAGAAGATCGAGCAGCGGGCGATCCAAGAGATGAAACACGCCGAGAAACTCATCGGCCGCATTTTGTTTCTCGAGGGCATCCCCACAGTCTCGCGGTTAAACGAAATCCACATCGGCGCGGATGTGGCCAAGCAACTGAAGTCGGATCTTCAGGCCGAGGCCGAGGCGGTTCGGGCATATAATGCCGCGATTGAACTGGCGTCTCAAGTGAAAGACTCTGCCACCCGCGAGCTTCTTGAAGACATCCTTGAAGACGAAGACGACCACGTTGATTGGCTGGAAGAGCAGCTCGATCAGATCGAGCAGATGGGCGTGCAGCTCTACCTGTCACAACAGGTTAAAGAGTAGGCCTCTTCGCAGGCGATTTGTGTCGCTGTGCGGGCAGCATGGGAAGGCTGCGCTTCGGCCGTTAAACAAACCGTTACGGTAGCAATACCGGTTGCAATCAGTAGGCATCGCTGCTCGTCCGTCGCGGTGCCGGCTTACGGTGCGGCGCGATGATCTGCGCCCGGCCAATGCGTTGGGTGGCATCGTCCTTGTCGATAGACTGCCCGTTCGGTCACCACGCAATGCACTCGCACATCGTGGTCGAGGACCGGCACGGCCGGCACAATCTGCACCTCGTACGCCAATCCGATGAACGTCGCTTGCGGCGCTTGACGCAACAGTCGATCGAAATACCCCTTGCCGAAGCCCAGCCGCCCGCCGTGGGCGTCGAAGGCTACGCCGGGGGTGATGATCACATCCAACTGAAACGGTTCGACATGGCGAGAGGGATCCCGTCTTAGCTCCGGGGCGGGCTCGCGTACATTGAACGTGCCGGGAACCAGTTGGGCTGGATCGTCGAGGCGGAACAGCTTCAAATCGACGCCATCGTGGCAGTACGGAACGACGATCTGTTGGCCCAACTTGCGGCTCGTGGCGATGATTTCTTCGGTCGCCACTTCTTCCGGAAGCGAAACATAGCAGAGCACGGTTCGGGCTCGCCGGTATTGGTCGAGCCCGACAACCGTGGAAGCGATTATTCGGTCGGCAACCGAACGATGTTGCAACTGGCGTCGGGCCGCCAAGGCCGCACGGCGACATCGCATCTTTTGTGCGCGAATTGCGTCGTCAACGCTCGGCTGCGGCGGCGGAGTTGGGGTTGGGTTGGTCATTGCCGCTCATTGTACCAACGGTTCCGTCCAATCCCAGACTGCGGCTGCGCGGTGCGTGGCCCGCACCGGCTTTTTGCGGTCGCTGTAACGTGTTGGCTAACTGAGCGTTGCGCTGTTCTTCGCCACGTCGTCATTCGGAATAAAACCGCGAAAAGCGGCAATCGGTTCAAACGAGGACCGCAGGCAATCGGACTCTTTGCCGTGCTGGCGGCCGCTTCCGCAATTATGGCGACGATTGTTCCTGTTTTGCCTGACATCTTCGCGTTGCCCGCGGTCGCCGTTGGTCCGTTGGTCGCGGTCGCACAATAAGTCTTGGCGCGGAGGCGGTTTTCTCGTATCCTCCGCGCCCGTTTCCAAAATGGACCGGTAGTGCGCGCCGAGCGGGGCGATTGTGAACATTGCCGACGCGCGCAGAATCGGCGAGGCAAACAGGCGATGCTCTCGGCAGCTTCCGCTCCTCACGCGGTGTGAAGAGGCGGGATGTGAACTAATGGCCGAACGAGCTGAATAGTGTGCCGCGATGGTCGAGCACGACGAGCCGATCCATGTGCCTGTTTTGATGGCCGAGGTCATCAACGCGCTGGCGCCGCGCGCGGCCGGGGTGTTTGCCGATGGCACGTTAGGTGGCGGCGGGCACACGCGGGCATTGGCCGAAGCGGTCGGGCCGCAGGGGTGTGTCGTCGCGGTCGATCGCGATCCGGCAGCCGTGGCCAAGGCCGCGGCGCTACTGCGAGGTTTGCCCGTGCGCGCGATTCATGCCAACTACGCCGACCTGCCCGAGGTGCTCGACGCCCTGGAGATCGAGTTCGTTGACGGATTCCTGTTGGACTTGGGTCTATCAAGCGATCAGTTGGCTGATCGGCAGCGAGGGTTTAGTTTCTCGTTGGACGGACCGCTCGATCTGCGGTTTGATCCGACTGGCGGCGAGCCGGCGGCACGTCTGGTAAATCGACTGAGCGAGCAACACTTGGCCGAGTTGCTTTGGGCCTTTGGAGAGGAGCGTTATTCCAAACGAATCGCGCGAGCGATCGTCGAATATCGGCAGCGGAAAACGATCGAATCCTCGGGCGAGTTGGCCGAACTTGTCCGCCGCAGCGTGCCGCGTTCGCCCCATGGCGAGCGGATCGATCCGGCGACACGCACGTTTCAGGCCCTGCGGATTGCCGTCAATCAAGAGCTTAAATGGCTGGATGTGGCATTGCGGCGACTGCCCGATCGGCTTCGTCCCGGCGGCCGAATCGCCGTGATTAGTTTTCATTCCTTGGAAGATCGCAGAGTGAAGGAAGCGTTTCGCGACGATGAGCGGCTTGAGGTGCTGACACGCAAACCGATTACGGCCGGAGAGGAAGAGCTGGCGGCCAACCCGCGGGCGCGCAGCGCCAAGCTGCGTGTCGCCCAACGGCGTTAGCGGCCGGCCGTTGGGGCCTGCCCGGCGACGCGCGAGCGAACATCGCTCGTAGCCGAAATCGCCGGCGGCTGTTCAACACGCCGACCGTTCTCGGCCGTGCTGAGAATAGTCAAGGAGAATTACAAAATGAGTTTCGGCAAGGAAGCCAAACTGGGTGTGGCCGTCCTGTTCGCCCTGAGCGTTGTCTTGGTGGGCGTGGTCGTATGGCGCGTGATGCATCCGGGAACCGTCGAGCAACCCACCGCGGAAGCCGCAGCGACGCCACCGGGCGCAAATGCGCCAAGCACTAACCTTGGCAGTGCTATGGCATCGGGCTCGGCCGCTTCTCGCACCGCTGCTGCGGGCACTGCGGGTTCGGGGGTCGGCGCTTCGGGCAATGCCGTTGTCGGCGGGGCTTCGACTCGGCCCGGTGACGAAAGGAACTCGGGTGCGACCTGGGGAGCCGCCAGTACGGCTCAGGCTGCAAGTAATGGATCAAGCCGCCAACTGGCGGCGCAGGGCGAGAGGCCGGGGGCAACCGCCTCGCAGATGGCGCCGGGGCAATCTGGTTCACCCGCCGCCCGCGCAAGAACGGACGGTGTGGCCCAGGCGTACGATCCGTTTCACGGCCGGAATGTCGTAGGCACTGGCGAGGCTGCCGGTGGAGCGGTGGCCTCGTCGTCCGATATTCCGCCGCTGCCTGCCCCACCCGCAGCCCAGCCGGCCGCGTCGGGCCGTCCTCTGCCGGCCGAAACGTGGGCGAAGAACGAGCCGGACCGCGTGGCAGCACGGACAGACTCGTCGGCGGCCCCAAGGTTTCCCGGAGCAGCGGGCCAAGGATCGGGTGCCACTCGTCCCGGCGAGTCCGATCTTGGCGCAATGCCTGCGCCTCCTCCGCCCACAGCGCCCGGCTACGCCGGCACACCAATTCCTTGGGGCCGAGGCAATGCGGCCGGCGGATATGATCCGCGATCAAATCCCGGCGGCGCCGTCGCTGCCCCGTCGAACCGATACGCTGCCGACATGAACGCGGCAGGCGCGAGGCCTCGCGGATATGCCGACGATCCCCGCGCCCATGCGCCCGCGCCTGTGCCCAACGCCTACGGCGGATCGCGGATCGCGGCGGACCAGGGCGTCTATGCTCGGATTCCGCGGCCGGCGGCCGATGATCAGTTCGGCACCTTCCATCGCCCGGCAGCCGGACTGCGGGGCGACGGAACCTACGAGATCCAGCCCAACGACAGCTTCTGGACGATCTCCGAGAAGTGTTATGGCACGAGCAACTACTTTAAGGCACTGGCGGAACACAATCGCCGTCGCGTCGCCCATCAAGATGATTTGAAAGTGGGCGATGTCATCGAAGTCCCCTCGATCAGCGATTTGGAATCGCGGTATCCCGACTTATGTCCGAAGCCCGGGCGCAAACCAGGCTCGCCCGACGCGGCGCAATATGTTAGCACGTCGCGGTCGTCCGGGGGCCGAATCTACGTGACGCAGCACGGCGACACTCTCTACGACATTGCGCGGCGCGAATTGGGCAAGGCATCGCGTTGGACGGAGATTTACGAGCTGAATCGCAGCCAGATCGGCAACGACTACAACTTCGTGCCGCCCGGCTTGAAATTGGTGCTGCCCGATCAGCGGCAACCGGCCGATTCGATGACGCGACGCCCGCCGCCGGGCGATGCAGTGCCCGGCTACCAACGCTAACAGCCGAGACGGACGCCCCGACGCCCGGAGGCGAAGCTCGGCTTGATCCGATTGCCCGCGCGGCGATTGCGCCGCAAGCCGGTAATTCGCCCGACGCGATTCGCCCGATCAGCTCGGCGAGTCGAGATAAGGGTCTTGCCCCATCTGGATCTGCATCTTCTTCCGCTCGCGTTCTCCATACAGCAGCGCGCGCCGTTGGCGGTAGTGTCGGCGTTCGATGCGTCGCTGCGCTTTGCGGAAGAGGGCCGCATACTGTTGGGCGCGCGCATCGTCGCCGCCCACGGCCGTTTTCCATCGCTTCACTCGTTTCGGCCCGAAGGCATGAAACAATAAGTCGTCGTCGAGCGATAAGAATTGGCGGTAGCTCCCCGGATCGCCTTGGCGACCGCAGCGGCCGATCAGTTGGCGGTCGATTCGGCCCGCATCGTGCATTTCGGTGCAAATGACGTGTAGGCCGCCCAGCTCGGCGACGCCCTCGCCCAAGCGAATGTCGGTGCCGCGGCCGGCCATGTTTGTCGAAACGGTGACGCGGCCCCGTTGGCCGGCACGGGCGACAATCTCGGCCTCGGCTGCGATCTTGTGGGCGTTGAGAACCTGATGATCGATTCCGCGCGCGGCCAGTATTTGAGAAAGCCGCTCCGACTTGTCGATCGAACGGGTGCCGATGAGCACCGGTCGGCCGAGTTCGTGGACGGCGCACACTTCGTCGGCCACGGCGTTCCATTTCGCTTCTTCGGTGGCGAACACCTTCGTCGGCCAAGCCTCGCGAATGGCCGGGCGGTGCGTCGGAATAGCCATCACCGGGCAGCGGTAGATCGAGGTCAGTTCGCCGGCCGAATTCATTGCCGTGCCGGTCATGCCCGCCAGGTGTTCGTAGCGGAGGAAAAAGTCTTGGATGGTCACTCGGGCGGCCTGGCCGGTAGCCACCGTCACCGTGACTCCCTCTTTCGCCTCGACGGCTTGGTGGATGCCGTCGCGCCATTTGCGGCCTTCCGACAGTCGGCCCGTAAACTCATCGACGATCACGATTTCGTCGTCGCGAACGACATATTGGCGATCGCGATGGTACTCGCGAGCGACCATAATCGCTTGTTCGAGATACTGATAAATGCTCACCATGCCCACCGAATCGAGTTCCGGCGGTTTGCCGAGCTGCCTCGCCTTCCTTCGTCCTTCGGTGGTCAACGTGGCGGTGCGCTTTTCGTGATCGTATTCGTAGTCGTCGCCTTCGACGAATTGTCCGGCAACCGCCGCACTCCACTTGAAGCACTCGACGGCCAGTTCCTGCTCGGCTGTCGGCAAGGCGCTGATGATCAACGGTGTTCGGGCCTCGTCGATCAAGATGCTGTCCGCTTCGTCCACCAGCGCGAAGAACGCCTCGCGCTGCACCGGCTGCTCATGCCGCACCCGATCGCCCGAAATCATGCCGCCGATCAGATCGGTGCGACCTTCGCTGATACTTCGAAGCAGCAGCCGATCACGGAGAAAATCAAAACCGAACTCCTTGGCCGTTCCGTAGGTAACGTCGCAGGCATACGCTTGGCGCCGCTGAGCCGGCGACATTTGCGTTTCGACAACGCCGACGGTCAGCCCGATTGCTTCGTAGATGGGGCGCATCCATTCCGCGTCGCGTCGCGCCAAGTAATCATTGACGGTGGCCAAATGGCACCCCTTGCCCACCAAGGCATAAAGGGCCATCGGCAGCGTCGCCGTCAGCGTTTTTCCCTCGCCTGTTTGCATTTCGACGACGGATCGGTGGCACATCGCCATTCCGCCAAGTATCTGCACGTCGAAATGCCGCATGTCGAGCTTTCGCCGGGCCGCTTCGCGCACCAGTGCGAACACCTCCGGCATCAACTGGAGCAGAGGCTCTCCGCGCTTCGCACGGTAGCGCAGCGCCAAACCGTGTTTGCGAAGCCGCACATCGTCGAATTGCTGCATCTGCGGCTCGAACTCGGCACAAACCGGCAGAAGGTTGCGCCACCGATCGAGTCGCCAGCGGTTCACGATTGCTCGCCAGGCCGTCAGCATAGTATCTCGAATCCTGCGCAACGCGATGTCGATGTGCTCAACCGAGTCTTTCCAGACTGCTATTGTGCCGCCCCGGCTTCCGGCGGGCAACCGGCGATTCGCCGATGTCGGTTGTCGGGTCAGCCATCAAAGTGCAATCGCGCTGACGCGCTACGGCCGCAACAATCGCACGCGATGCGGGATGTGCTCGTGCGTCCTTGATCGACGCCGGGACGATTGAGCTGATCGCGTCGAACGGCCGCGTTGGCCCCGCAACGGCGGATTCATTGCGCGTCGATACGCTGCACTTCGGTGACATAGAAGGCGTGGATCAGTGTGCCCCGCGACCACACGCGCACCAAACGCCCTCGGACCTCGACCTGCTGGCCGGGCGAATACCCGACGATGGCGGTAGGATTGGCCACGGGTAGAACGCCGCCGAATTGATCGGCCGGCGCATACGGCGGGACATAAGCGACGCGCCAGGTCGAAGTCGAGCCGTTGTTCTCCAGTCGGCCGCGGAGCCAATAGTAGTTCGTATCGTAGCCGAACGGTGCGTCGGCCTTGAAGCTCGGCTGCTGCCCCGTCGCTGTGGGCGATGGGGCATTGCCGCCCGCAGCGGATATCGAGTTCGAACCAGTTCCGTTGCCTGTTTGGGTCGTGAGCGTGCCTCCCGAACTGGTCGCCGCTTCGCCCGCGTTCGGTGAGCCAACGGCTGCACCATACGCCGGAGCGGTCGCCGCGGAGCGGTAATTGGCCTCACTCGCGTCGGATCGCGTGGCTGAGGGCGAGCCATCGACATCAGGAAGGTCGAGGATATTCGTGCGCGCCGGTGTCCCGCGTGCCGCACCGCCCGGCGAAGCCGGGGCTGGCGACGGGGCCGTTGCCGCCCATGTGCCGGAACCCGGGCCTGCGGCGATGGTCGTTGCACCAGGCGAACGAATCGAATCGCGCGGCGGAGGCGTGAGCGTCCGCACGATCGGGTCGCGGCTGAGGACGACCGACGCTGGATCGTTGGTCACCGGACGCCCGGAAACGCCGGACGAAGGCACGCTCGACCCGTTTGTTCCCTCTGCCGAGGCTCCGACAAACGAGCCCAACGGGCGGGCCGGCACCGATGCGGGCTGCTGTGAGGCGCCCGATCCCTGACGTGCATCGGCCGAGGCGCCAGTCGCAGGCCACGCTGGTGCCGACATTGGACCGGCATTGTTCTGCCCGTAGGGCGGTGCCGCCGATGCCCCGCGCATTCCGTTCGCCGGTGGGGAGTAGGGCGTCAGCCCGCTCGGCCACGTGTTCGCACCGGAAGGAGATGCACCGGTGCCTGGTGCCGCATTCGGCCAAGCCCCCGGCGGCGACGATCCTGAAGAGGTCGGCGCACCAAGCGGCGTCGCAGGCGGCGTTGAACCATAGCGGCCTGCGAGTGGTTGCGTCGAAGAATTGCCGCTCCACGAGTTACTCATTGAATTCGGCTG
This sequence comes from uncultured Planctomycetaceae bacterium, assembly GCA_964631235.1. Lineage (GTDB taxonomy): Bacteria > Planctomycetota > Planctomycetia > Pirellulales > Thermoguttaceae > JARKPK01. The sequence goes on from CAZVZX010000033.1 coordinate 29,804, forward strand.
TCCCGGCTGACTCCAATTCGGCACGCTGGATGTTGACCCTGGTACGCCCCACGGTGTATTGCCACTGGGCGCAGAAGGCGGCGTGCTGGTGCTTCCAGCGGGCGGAACCCAGGGCCAACTGGCCGTGTTTCCCCGAGTTGATGGCTGCGGGTACCCGGAAGGCGAGGTCGTCGCTCCGCCGTTCGTGTTTCCGTAGGGCAAGCCGTAGGCGTAAGGCGAATTGCCTGAAGAGGGACCGGCGGCCGGATTGCCCCAATTCCCAGCCGTGCCGGCGAATGGACCGTTCGTCGAAGTAGTCGGCGCAAGCCCGGGTTGCAAGGCCCCGGGCTGAGCGATGCCCGGTGTTGCCGCGGCACCAGTGGCCGGAGGCGGCACAGTGGTCCGTCCGAAGAACGGATCGGTTCCAGGTGGGGCTGCGCTTTTGCAGCCCAAAAGCGCGGCAGTCAACGCGAGCCACGCCATACGACGGGTCATGCGACCGACCTCCTGCCAACGCAAAAAACAGCACGCAGAAAATGCAACAACCCGCTCGCAACGGCCCTTCGCGAAACGGACGCCCGCGAATGCCGTGCGATCAATGCAAGGGAAAACGAAGCATCGATTCTCGCCCAATCAAGCGGAGCGATCGATGCCGAATGTACGGCAGACCGGCCTTACCGCGATTGGCAATAATCAACGATTCTTCTCGCCTGAACAATTCCACGCCATTGCGAAATCGGCCGCAAACGAAGCGCATCGGCCGACTGCATCCTGTTCTTGTTCCGGCCGCGTTCATCGCTTGCGGTTTCTGGGTGCAAGTTCGTCGCGGCACTGTCAGTCCGCAATCGTCGTCTGCACCCGCGCGGGGGAAAGGATAACAACAATTGTCTTGGTGTCCAGAGATGTTTTGGCGACGCCCGAAAAGCGGGTGGTCTGGTAAGCCTGGGCGGGCCGGGCGAAAGAGGCGTACAGAGGTAATCGCCAAGTATGGGAAATTTGGATCAGCCGAGCAGTGCGGTGCCGCTCCACAAACTGCGACTGTCCAACAGGAGTTTGCCGGCTAAAGATCGGCACAAACGCCATCCGCCCCAAATGGCACCCCACATGCTCGGCCTCGCGTCGTCAGGCCTTTGCCGCTTTCGACTTGCCCGTGTTTGTTCTATGCTATGGGCCATAAGGGAATCGCGTCTGATTGGCGCGCATTGTCCGTCGTCCCCGTGCCTTGCAGGAGCCGCGAAAGTGTCGCCCCCTCGTATGACTTCGCGCCAGCGTTTACTTGCGGCACTCAATCACGAACAGCCCGATCGGGTGCCGATCGATCTTGGCGGCAACCAAACCGGGATTCACCGCCTGGCCTATCAGGCGCTTCTCGACCATTTGGGAATTCAGGACGAGCCGGTGATCATGGATCCGGTGCAGCAGTTGGCGCGGCCGTGCGAGGCGGTGCTCGAACGGTTGCATGTGGATACCCGGTACATCGCGGCAGGGCCGGCCTCCGATTTCAAGGGCGAGATTGTCACGTCGCATCGCGGCGGGCGCCTTTGGCACGACCTGATCGACGAATTCGGCGTGCGCTGGTCGATGCCCGACGATCAGCCTCTTTACATGGACATTACGTTCAATCCATTGGCCGAGGCGTCGTTGGCGGATCTTCGCGACTATCCTTGGCCGCGAGGCGACGATCCCGGGCGATTTGCCGGATTGCGCCAGCGCGCGTTGACCATTCGCCGCGAAACGCCCTACGCCGTGGTCAGCGGCATCTCGGGCGTTGTGTACGAAATATGCTGGTACATGCGCGGGCTGGAGCGGTGGTTTGCCGACATGCTGACCCAGCCCGAGTTCTGCGAAGCCCTGCTCGACCAAACCCTCAAGTTCTGGATGGACTGGTTTCGCGCGTTTCTTGACGAGTGCGGCGATGTTGTTGACGTGATCATGATCGGCGACGATCTGGCCGGCCAGAAAGGGCCGCTATTTCGGCCCGACTTCTACCGTCGCGTGGTCAAGCCCCGCCACAAACGGCTTGTTCAATATATTCGCTCGCGTACCCGTGCGAAGATTTGGTATCATACCTGCGGCGCGTGCGCGTGCTACATTCCCGACTTGCTGGACAACGGCATCGACATCCTCAACCCGGTGCAAATTAGTGCCGCTGGAATGGACCCGGCCTCGCTGAAGAAACAGTTCGGCGACCGGCTGGTGTTTTGGGGAGGGGCGATCGATTCGCAACATATCCTGCCGCGTGCCACACCGGACGTGGTTCGCGAACATGTTCGTCGCAACTTGGAGGTCTGGAAGCCCGGCGGAGGTTACGTCTTCAACAGCGTCCACAACATTCAGGTGGGAGTGCCTGCGGAGAATATCGTGGCGCTTTACGATGCCGCTTATGAGTTTGGAACCTACGACTAAGACAACCGAAAACGCAGCATGTCCCTCTTTTCGGTCGCAAGGCCGGAGCCGGCAGCCGATCGGCCGTTGCCGGCGAGCTTGCGCCCGCCTGCCGCAACGATCCTCAGGAGAACCGCTATGACTTGCCGCAGTATGCTGTTGGCCATCGCCGTGATGTCGTGTGCCTTTGTGGCGCTGCCTGCGGCCGAACCGTGGCCGGTGGTCGGCTCGGCAACGGTGAGAGCCGTATTCCAGAACCCTCCTCGCCAGTATGCTACGGCGCCGCTGTGGACATGGAACGACATGCTCACCGAAGAACAGGTTCGCGGCACGCTTCGCGATCTTGCCGGCCAAAAGGTGAAGCAAGCGTTCATCCATCCCCGTCCGGGGCTGATGACCCCGTACCTTTCCGACGAGTGGTTTCGCTTGTGGCGGGCTGCGCTCGATGAGGCCGAAAAGCTCGACATGAACATCTGGATTTACGACGAGAACTCTTACCCCTCGGGCTTCGCCGGAGGATTGGTGCCCGAGGCAATGCCCGACAGCCGCGGCCGCGGGCTGCACTTTGCCGAAGCAAAGACGCTTGGTCCGCCGACGGAAGACTTCTTCGCCGCCTATCGCATCACGGAGAACGGCTTCGAGAACGTCACCCGCAATGCCCGCGGCGGCGAACAGTTGCCCGAGGGACGATACCTAGTGGCATCTTGGCGGCTCGCCCCGGCGGGCGGATGGTTCGGCGGCAAGTGGTATGTCGATTTGCTCAAACCCGGCGTAACCGAAAAGTTCATCGAGATCACCTTCGAGGCGTACAAGCGGAATATCGGCGATCAGTTCGGCAAGCGGTGCCCCGGGATATTCACCGACGAACCGCACCTCTGTCCGGCCGGCGGGTTGCACTGGAACGAACACCTGAGCGACGAGTTCCGCAAACGCTGGGGCTACGCACTCGAGGACCACTTGCCCGCCCTGGTGCGGCCGGTGGGCGACTGGAAAAAGGTCCGACACAACTACCAGCAGCTTCTTCTGGAGCAGTTCATCGAGCACTGGGCGAAACCGTGCCACGATTGGTGCGAGGCCAACGGCCTCGAGTTCACCGGGCATTACTGGGAGCACGGCTGGCCGGGTGCGAGTCACGGGCCGGACAACATGGCGATGTACGCCTGGCACCAACGGCCCGCCATCGACACGCTGATGAACAACTACAGCGAGAGCGTCAATGCCCAGTTCGGCAATATCCGCGCGGTGAAAGAACTGGCCAGCGTCGCCAACCAGCTCGGCCGAACGCGCACCCTGTGCGAAGCCTATGGGGCCGGCGGCTGGGATCTCCGCTTCGAAGACATGAAGCGGATCGGCGACTGGCTTTATGTTCTGGGCGTGAACACACTAGACGAGCACCTCAGTTACGTGACGATCCGCGGCGCGAGAAAACGCGACCATCCGCAGTCGTTCTCTTATCACACGCCATGGTGGGAAGACTACCACTTGGTGGCCGGCTATTTCGCCCGGCTCTCGGCGGCCCTCTCTGCCGGCAAGCAGGTCAATCACATTCTCGTGCTCGAACCGACGACAACAGCGTGGATGTACCAGCCTGATAAGGCGCAGCTCAATCAACTCGGCGGGAGCTTTCAAGAACTGGTGACCAATCTGGAAAAGGCCCAAGTGGAATTCGACTTGGGATGCGAAGACATCATCGGCCGCCGCGGGGGCGTTGTCCATCCGGAGCAGCGAGATGGCGGCTCGGGCAGAGTGTTCTTTGTTGTTGGGCAACGGCCCTATCGGACGGTGGTTCTCCCGCCGCATACCGAGAATCTCAACTTGCGAACAGCCGAATTGATCGCAGACTTCGCCCGACGCGGCGGCCAAGTGTTTTGCTGCGGGCAGCCGCCGTCGCTGGTGGATGGAAAACCATCGGACGCTGTTGCCGCCGCTGCGAAAAGCTCGGGGTGGAAACAGACGGGCGCTGCCGAGTTGCCCGAGCTACTGCTCAAGACCGGCACGCCCGACTTGGCCTTCCAACATCGAGGGGGCATGTTGCTCCATCATCGCCGCCAATTGGACGACGGCCAGATATTGTTCCTTACCAATACATCACTCGAAGAATCAACAACAGGCTCCGTCGCTTGCCGCGCCGCGGCCGTTGAACAGTGGTGCCCTCATACCGGTAAGACGATGCCCTATCCCGCCCAGAAGGCGGCCAACGGGATCAGCGTTGACTTCCGGCTGCCGCCTGGCGGGAGTCTGCTACTGTTCTTGGCGAATGAACCGCCCGATGCGCCGCCTGCTTCTGCCCACTCAGCCCCATCGGCTCGACCGGTCCCGCCTGCGTCGCCCGCTGCGACTGCACCGCTTTCGGCGATCTCGCCAGCCGGTCCGATCGAGATTCGCCGCCTGGGACCGAACGTGCTGACGATCGACTACGTCGACGTTTCCGCCGGCGGCAAGACCGAGAAGGGAATCCACTTCTACCAAGCCAACCAATTGGCCTTCCAGGCGAACGGCCTGGAACGGAACCCCTGGGACAGCGCCGTGCAACTGCGGGATGAATTCATTCGAAAGACTTTTCCAGCAGAAAGCGGCTTTGAGGCTACGTACCGATTCACCATCGAGGGCGATCCGCCGCGTGACTTAGCGATTGTTATCGAACGGCCCGATCTTTACACGATCACCTGCAACGGCAAATCCATCAAGGCGAAGCCGGGCGACTGGTGGCTCGACAAGTCGTTCGGAAAGATCGATCTGGCCGGTGCAGCCCAGCCCGGTGAAAATGCCGTGACGATCAAAGCCCAGCCGTTCACGATTTATCACGAGCTGGAGCCGGCCTACGTGTTGGGCGATTTTTCGTTGAAGCCCTCCAAGAGCGGTTTCGTGATCGTTCGGCCCGAGCCATTGACGATGACGGTTGCCACCGAAGCCCACGGCACCGATCCTGAAGGCACGATGTGGCTGAGCGCCGGCGTCGGCTACGGCAAGCGGCCCGCGAGCAAATCACCCGACGACCGCGATCCGGAACTGGTTTTTGATCTCGGCTCGCAGCGGAATCTGGCCGCAATTAAGGTGTGGAACTACAACGAGGTGAACCTTACCGAGCGGGGCGTCAAGCGGCTCAAGGTTCTTGTTTCCCCAACGGACGACGATGCCTCGTTCCGCGAGGTCGGCACATTCGAGTTGGATCAGGCCCAAAGCGGGTCGGTCGGCCCGAGTGCCGCCCCGCGTTTCCCGCAAACACTGGAAGCGAAAGCCCAGGCCGTACGGTTCGTCAAGTTCGACATTCTCTCGAATCACCGCGGCACGACTTATCCAGCCGAGAAGCCGGTCGAAGACAATGCCTTTGTGGGCCTTAGTGAAGTGAGATTCTTGGCCGAGGGCGATGGCGGCCGAATCGTGCCGATCGGCGGTGTGCGTATCGCCCGGGTATCGAGCGAGCTGGCGGGCGGCACGGGGCACAACCGCCGGGCGGCTTTCCTGCTCGATTCGAGCGGAATGCGGCCGACCGGATGGAACGCCCAGGGCCATCCGTTCTATGGAGGTGCCGTGGCGTACACCGCGCGATTTGATGTCGGCGAGAAGCCCTCCGGCAACTATTGCGTGCGACTGCCGAGCTGGTACGGCAGCGTGGCCCGGGTGACGGTCAACGGCCGGCCCGCCGGCCGCATCGCCTGGCAGCCTTGGGAATGCACCGTAACCGAGTTCATTCGGCCCGGCGTGAACACGATCACCGTCGAAGTGGTCGGCACGCTGAAGAATACCCTTGGGCCGCACCACGCCGGAGCACTGCGCGGATCGGCTTGGCCGCACGCATTCCGCCAAGGGCCTCGGCTCGGACCACCTCCGGGCGAAAAGTACGACACAATCGGTTACGGTCTATTCGAGCCCTTTGTCTTAATCCGCGAATAGCCCGTACAGCAAGCGTGTTCGTCGGGGCGTTGGGCGACTCGCCGGTTCGCTCCGATCTCGGCGACGAATGAGCCTGTTTTTTTCTCTCCCATAGAACCGCAAAAGACGGAACGCGGTTCGAACGGGGATTCCACGCAACCGGCTGTCTCACTGCAACCGCAGCCGTTTTCGCAATTGTGCGGACCTCTCTTGGAACTCTGCTCAGCTTGCCGAGCGATGAGTTCTACCCTCGTCGTGCAAATCGACTCTTTTTTTCGGCATGCCGCCGACATTGAGAAGGCCGCAGCGACCTCGCGCCGGTACGTACGTTGGTCGGCCGCGTCGCCCGGAATCCCGATCGCATGGCGACCGGCCTTTCCCGATGATATTCACAGGGAATGGTCACATCGTCGAGGCGGAATTCGGCATCCGTTCACAATTCGTTCAGCCACATTGTCTTCGTGCAGGAACTCCTTCATCGCCTTGGTGTGTGGCGAGCCGGCAAGTTGCACAATCGTCATGGGCGAAGTGCTCTTTCTTTCCGATACGGCTCATACCCTCAGATCGATTTGGCGCCGGATCGCAATGCTATGTTTTTATTGCCGGCCCGCAATTCGGCACCTTGCAAGCGGCTTCTTCTCTGATCCCGCGGGTCGGTAGTGGCGTGCTTCCGAATTCTCGCTCTCGGCAGAGCACGATAGGGGGCTTCCGCTGAGGAGGTGCATGATGTCGCACACGCAAACGTACATTCCGGGCAAGCCGTCGTTGGCGCAACTGTTGCGGAAGATCGACGACATTTCCACTCTGCCGCAAGTTGCGATTCAGATCATGGAGGTGGCCAACAACCCTAATTCCGGCGCCGCAGATTTGAAGGCGGTGATGGAGTGCGATGCCGCCCTGAGCGCGCGCGTTCTTCGTTGCGTGAACTCGTCGGCCTACGCCGTTCGCGTGCGTATCACCAACCTTCAACAAGCCATCGCCTTTCTCGGTTTGAAACAGATTCGCAACTTGGCGATGACCGCCGGCGTCGCCGAGATGTTCCGAAAAGAGACGAATATCGGAAGCTATCGTCGCTCGGGTCTGTGGCGTCACTTGGTCGCTGTGGGGATTTGTGCGCGAATGATCGCCATGCGGCGACGAATGCAAAACTTCGAAGACGCATTCCTCGGCGGCCTGCTTCATGATATCGGCATCATTCTTGAAGACCAATACGCGCACAGCGCTTTCGAGAAAATCCTCGCCACTCTGAATCCGGCCGAGGAAACGCTCTGCGAGGCGGAACTGCGCGTGCTGGAGTTCGATCACACAGTTCTGGGGGAAAAGGTCACCGAGAACTGGAGGTTCCCCGAGGTTTTGCGACGGGCCATTCGATCGCATCATCATGCTTCGACGTATTCGGCCCCGGATGCCGCACTGGTGCAGTGTGTCGAGGCGGCCAATCTCATCTGCACGCTCAAAGGCATTTCCGCGGTGGGAACGAACCTGCTTCGCTTTTCGCCGGCGACGTTTGCCGCGCTTGATCTGAAGCGAGACGACATTGCCGTGCTTTCTGAAGACCTCGATACCGAATTGTCGCGGAACGCCAGCCTGTTCGCCATGTAGGAGCGTCCATGCGACCGACAACCCTAAACAGTTTCGACGATCTGCTTGCGGCCGCGCCCCGCCCGGACTCATCAGATTCCGGCGGCTCAGAGTGCGTTGTTCGCTTGCAAAAGCGAATCGATCATCTTCTGGCGGAGATCGATGCGCTGAAGACGTCGCATGCCGACGCCGTGGCCGCGGCCGTGCAAGAGCGCGAACAACGCCTGCAAGAGCAAGAAGAGCACTTGCAGCATCTGCGCGCGGTGATGATGAGCGCCGCCGACGGCATTGTTACCGCCGACGCAGAGGGACGGATCGAATGGTTCAACGATCGGGCGGGGGCGATCTTCGGTTATCTGCCGTCGGAGGTTGTCGGTCAACCGCTATCGCTCCTTCAGCCCCCGAACTGGCGACCGGAGCGGCCGTCGCTTTCGGAGTGTGCCGTCGGGCGATTGCGCAGCGGCGGCGCCAATATGATCGAGGTCGAAGGCCGTCGAAAAGACGGCACTGTTTTTCCGCTGGAAATCTCGGCAAGCCGCATCGACATCGGCGATCGCTGTTGTCATGCGATCATTTGTCGCGATATTTCCGAGCGCAAAGCGATGGAAGCCCAATTGCGTCAAGCGCAAAAATTGGAGTCGATCGGTCAGTTGGCCGCCGGCATCGCTCACGAAATCAACACGCCGACGCAGTACATCGGAGACAATATTCGATTCCTCGACGACGCTTTCCGCGACCTGGTTCAAGTCATTTCCCACTGCCTTCAGATCTCGCGTTTTCAGCCTGGGGAGCGATCGGCCGAGGAACTGCTCGCGACAATCCGCGCCGCGACCGAGTCGATCGAAGCTGATTTCCTGTGCGAAGAAATTCCCAAGGCCATCGAACAGGCACTCGACGGCGTGGAGCGAGTCGCCGCCATCGTCCGCTCGATGAAAGAGTTTTCGCATCTCGGCAGCGGCGAGCGGCAGGCATTGGATGTGAACCGCGCGTTGCAGGCCACCGTGACCGTCTCGCGCAACGAATGGAAGTACGTGGCCGAAATCGACATGCAGTTGGCGCCCGACTTGCCGACGATTTTGGGATATCCCAGCGATTGCAATCAGGTATTCCTCAACCTGATTGTCAACGCGGCCCATGCGATCGGAGACAAAGTGCGCGACCGAAGCGGCGAAAAAGGACGAATCTCGATTGCCACCGTTCGCGATGGACCGTGGGTTGTCGTCACGATTCGCGACACTGGAACAGGCATTCCCCCGGAAATTCGGGAACGAGTGTTCGATCCCTTCTTCACGACCAAGCCCGTCGGACGCGGCACCGGCCAGGGGCTGGCGATCGCCCGTTCGATCATCGTGGACAAACATCGCGGCCAGATTTCATTCGAGTCGGAAGTCGGGCAGGGGACGACGTTCGTCATACGACTGCCCATCCAACCCGTAGAAGGGACGCCCGCCGATGGACGCTGAGACCATGGCTCCCCCCGATCGAAAACACATCGTCTGCGTGGACGACGACCGCAACGTGCTGGCGGGACTGCGCCGGGCGCTGCGGCCGATGCGCGCTCGTTGGGACGCCTATTGCACCGATCAGCCGGAAGACGCATGGAAACAGGCGGTCGAAGGGCGCGCGGACGTGTTGGTAACCGATGTGAAAATGCCGCGGATGAGCGGTCTGGAGCTGATCCAGCGTCTCCGAGAACATGCGGAAACATCCGACTTGCCGATCGTCGTCATGACCGGATTGACCGAACCGCATTTGAAGGAGACGGCGTTGACGTTGGGCGCCATCGATTTGCTCACCAAACCGGTCGATTCCCGCGAACTGACGGCGCGGATCGATAGCGCGCTAAGGATGAAAGAGCGGCTGGATCGGCTCAAGTCGTCTGCCGACCAATGCCGCCGTGAGGCCGACTGTGCGCGGCGCGAGGCGCGACGGATGCGGCTGCAAATGGTGTGTCGGTTGGGGCGAATCGCGGAGCAGCACGACGCCGAAACCGGCAACCATGTGGCGCGCGTTGCCGCTGCAAGTTGCGTCATTGCCGCTTCGTTAGGCCTCTCGAAAAGCGTCCTCGACGCCTTGCTCTTCGCGGCGCCGTTGCACGATATCGGCAAGATCGCTATTCCGGAACGAATTCTAACCAAGGCCGGCCCGTTGGATGACTGCGAATGGGCCGTCATGCGCCGGCACTGCGAGTTCGGTGCGATGATGCTTCGCGAGCCTTCCCAGGGAATGGCCCCGTTGCTGTGCCTGTTTGGCGATCGAGGCGATTGGTTCTCGGAAGACGATCCATTCATGGAGACGGCGGCCGCGATCGCACTGGCTCATCACGAGCGATGGGACGGAACCGGCTATCCCTACGGATTGCGCGGCGAGGCGATTCCGCTGGAGGCGCGCATCGTGGCCGTCGCCGATGTGTTCGATGCCTTGCTTTCGCCGCGGCCCTACAAACGGGCGTTCTCGGAGGAAGAAGCGATGGACACGATGCGGCAGGCTGCCGGAACGCATTTCGACCCGGCGATCTTCGCCGCCTTCGAACGCACATGGGATGCCATTCTCGCGGTCCGCAGCCGGTGGTCGGACGGGCAGACGCTTGAAGATTTCGGGAGCGATCAGCCATGAAACGCCTCCTCTTTGTGGACGACGAGGTCCGAGTGCTCGATGGGCTGCGGCGGATGCTCTATCCCCATCGGCGCGAGTGGAGCATGCAATTCGTCGATAGCGGCGCTCAAGCGATCAAGTTGCTGGAACAAGAACCGTTCGATGTGATCATCAGCGACATGCGGATGCCGCAAATGGACGGTGCTGAACTGCTACAGCGGGCCATCAACATCCGCCCCGACATCGCCAGGTTGATCCTCTCCGGCCAGTGCGACCACGCTACCGTGCTCCGCGCGGTCGGGCCGGCGCATCAATTCCTCACGAAACCGTGCGATGCGAGAATCTTGCAAGGAACGATCCAACGTGTGTGTCGCTGTCGCGAAATGCTGGCTGATTCCCAAGCAGCGGCGCGCGCCGCCGCCGTGCAATCGCTCTATTCACCGCCCCAGCGGCTCATTCATTTGAAGGAAGCATTGCAGAAGAACGACGTGCCGGCGGCAGGCCGAATCGTCGCGAACGATGTCGCGCTCTCTGCAAAGGCGATTCAGTTGATTAGCTCCAGTTTCTTCGGAACGCCGCAACACACGGCCGATCCCGCATTCGCCGTCGATTTGCTCGGCCCCGAGTTGCTCTTGTCGCTGCTGGAGCTGCCGGAAGGATTCGCTCAGCCCGCACCGCCATCGCTGGCGGCCCAGGTGGACTGCATTCATCTCAGGTCGTTGGAAAAGGCCTGTGCCGCTGCCGAGGCCGTGCAAAGCCGCGGCGGCTCGGCCAATGAGGTCGCCCGAGCATACCTGGCGAATCTCTTGAGCGGAATTGGACCGCTGTTGGCCCTGCCGGCCATTTCGTCGAAAACCGCCGATTTGCCGGTGGAAGAAACGGCATCCATCCCAGTTGATGCGGACGAGGCCGAGCGAGCGGGCGCCTACCTGCTTTCGCTTTGGGGCATTCCGGAAGAGGTTTTGAGCACCGGCGGCTCTGTCGGCGGTTCAACGGGGAACTCGAGCGATGGGCAATGTCGCACGCAATCGACCCCGGCCGCTTGTCCTTCGCCAATGCATTCAATCGCCGAAAATGCCGGGAACGCGATGCCGCCAATCGAACTGCCGAGCGAGTCAGCGGAGCGGACCGTTATGCCTACCTAAGTCGGCGATCTGCCGCGCGAGATGGGAAGTAACACGATGAGCGAACGAATTCTCTGCGTTGACGACGAACCGAATATCCTTCATGCCTACCAGCGCACGCTGCGCAAGCAGTTCGCGATCGATATCGCCGTCGGTCCCGAGGAGGGATTGGCGGCAATCGCGCGAGGCACTCTGTATGCGGTGGTCGTGGCGGACATGCGAATGCCCGTCATGGACGGCGTGAGTTTTCTGGCCGAGGTTCAACGAAGGTCGCCCGCCACCGTGCGCATGATGCTGACCGGCAATGCCGATCAACAGACCGCGGTGGCAGCGGTCAATCAAGGTCAAGTGTTCCGCTTCCTCAACAAACCCTGTCCGCCGGAACAACTCGCCCAGGCACTTTCCGACGCTCTGGCGCAATACCGCCTGCAAGCGACGGAACGCACGCTGCTGAGCAAGACGTTGGGCGGCGCCGTAAAGATGCTGGTCGAAGTGCTTTCGATGCTCCGACCGCAAGCGTTCGCGCGAGCGGCGATGGTGCGGCAGCTTGCGCGCGGCATCTGCGGCGAGCTGGCTGTCTCCGATAGTTGGGCGATCGAAATGGCCGCCACGCTGGCCCAGATCGGCACGATCGGCCTTTCGGAAGAGATTCTTCAGAAGGTCTATCGCGGAGAGTCGCTGACCGCCGCTGAGAGCGATGAGTATCGACGCCATCCGCGCATCGGACACGAACTGATTCGGAATATCCCGCGCATGGAAGAGGTCGCCGAGATCGTCGGCTACCAGGAAAAGCTCTTCGACGGCCGCGGATTTCCCGACGATTATCGGCAGGGCGCCGACATTCCCTTGGGCGCTCGGATTCTCAAGTTGGCGAACGACTGGGTGCTATTGACCTCGGCCGGCCTTGCCCCCGAGATGGCAATGGCGGTCGTGCAAGAGCGCCGCGGCTGGTACGACCCGGAAATCGTCGGCGCACTGAAACGCGTGCTGGCGATTGAAGACGCTCATGTCATCAAAGAGCTTCGCGTCCACGACTTGGAAGACGGCATGGTGTTGGCCGAAGATGTTTTGTCGATCAATGGCACGATGCTTTGCGCCAAGGGGCAGGAAATCAACGCCGGCGTTCGGTATCGGCTGCGCAACTACTTGGTGAATGTCGGAATCAAAGGACCGATCAAGGTGTTCATTCCGTTGCAAAGCGAACGGATCGGCATGTGCGACAATGGAACGAACGATAACTCGCGGGATCCGCTCTATTCCGCGATCGAATAATTTTCCGTAGCAACGACGGTGCGGTTCGATTGCTCGCCGCACGTGAAAAGCGAAGTGACTGTCGGCAGAGAATGATTGGGCCCGAAAGCTTGCTGCCGCCCTGAATGGCACGCACCGCAATCATAAGGACATCAGTGTAACGGCGTCAGGCAACCGGGATCATTCCGAGATCGGAGCAAAGCGGCAGCCGCCGGGCGGCCATGTGAACAACCAGTAGCGGGAGAAAGACTCGTGCGCGGACCGACGACCACCGGCCAAGACGACCGGCCTCGGGAACCGATCCGCGGCGAAAAAGGCGAATTGCATTGGGGCAGAGGAGGTTATGCGGCAATGCCGGAGGATCGTGGATGCTTCTGCCTGCTGATTGAAGACGACCGCGCCACAGCGATGTTGCTTACGCGCTCGCTGGAGCGTGCCGGCTATCATGTGGACCATGCCGAAGACGGCGGGCAAGCTGCGGCACAGTGCGAGCAATGCACGTACGACGTCATCGTCTGCGACCAACACCTTCCCGATATAGAAGGCAGCCGTTGGCTCGAATCGCGGCGAAACGAGGGCACGCTGCCCCCGGCGATTTTATTAACCGCTGACGCTGATCCCCGCTTGGCAGCCGAAGTCCTTGCCTCCGGCGTCGATCTCTTTCTCTATAAAGATGCCGAAGGCGCCTATGTGAAGCTCTTGCCGGTCCATATCGCCCGGGTGTTGGAAGTGCGCCGCTGTTCGCTCGAAGCGGAACGGTCTGCCCATTCACTGCGCGAGCAGGAACGAATGCTGACGACCATCGGCGATGCCGCCATGGATGCGATTGTGGTGATGGACGACCGCGGTTGCGCCCGATTTTGGAATCGCGCGGCCGAACAAATGTTCGGCTATACCGCCGCCGAGGCGTTGGGTGCCAACATTCATGACTTACTCGTGCCGGCGCAATGGAAAGAGCACGCAAGGACAGGACTCGGGCACTTCTTGGCGACTGGCGAAGGCCCTTGTTTGAATCGGGTCTTGCGCCTCTCCGCAAAGTGCAAGAACGGCTGCATTCTTCCGATTGAAATCACCGTCAACGCCTTGCGCCGTGGTCGGGGCTGGTGGTCGGTGGGCATCATCCGCGATCTCAGCGAGCGGGCTCAAATCGAAGAGGCCATGGTCCGCCAGGCCGAGGAGTTGAACTACAAGGTCAAAGCTCTGAGCTGTCTGTTCGAATTGTCTCGTCTGTTGGAAGACACTCATCGTCCGTTATCAGAGGTGCTCGCCGCGGCCGTACGGCTCGTGGCCGTGCCGTGGCGCTATTCGGATGCAGCGTGTGCGCGAATCGTGCTCCACGATCGCGTAGTCGCCACAGAGGGATTCGAAGAAACCATTTGGAAAATCGCCTCTCCGTTGATGGTGGCCGACGAACTTGTCGGCGCAATCGAAGTGTGCTATCGAAACCTGCCGCCCGCCGCGGAAGAACCCGCGTTTACCGATGAAGAACGTCAATTGCTCGACGCCTTGGCCGAGCAGCTCGGACGCGTCATTGAGCGATCCGCGGCCGATCGGGAAATTCGCGAATTGAAACGCCAGATTGAATTCGTGCTTGGGGCCACCCGAACCCGTCTTTATATCGTATCGGCGGATCGACAGATTCAATACGTCGATCCAATGACGCAAAGCGCGTTCGGCCCGTTTGCAGGCAAAATATGTTATCGCTACTTGCACGGCCGAGAGACTCCCTGCGAAGAATGCCCGATGGCTGCGGCGCGCACTTCGGGTCGGCCGACGACGATCGAACGCCTGCTGCCGCGAGAAAACGATCGGCCGGTTCAACTTACGATGATTCCGTTCCAAGACGATCACGATCGAGCCCGATTCGCCTCGATTCTCGTCGATCTCTCCACAAGAAAGGCGATGGAATTGCAGTTGGCCGAGGCGAAGAAGTTGGAGGCGATCGGCCGGCTTGCCGCGGGTATCGCTCACGAGATCAATACACCCGTGCAATACGTGTCGGACAATGTGCGTTTTCTCGGTGATGCCTTTGGCACGATTCGCGACTGGGCCGAAAACAGCCCTCCGACGGCAACGGCAACCGCGCCGCTGACAAGCGGGGCTTCGGCTTCCAAGTTGGTCTCCTTCGAAGAAGAACAATGGCAGTATTTGTCGTCGGAAATCCCGGCCGCCATCGAGCAATCGCTTCAAGGGCTGGAACAGATCGCGAGCATCGTGCGTGCAATGAAAGAATTCTCGCATCAGGGCGCGCGGAATGGAGAAAAGATCGGCATCGATGTGAATCGGTTGGTGCGTAGTGCGATCACTGTTACGCGCAATGAATGGAAGTATGTTGCCGAGGTGCGGCAAGAACTGGATTCGACCGCCGGCACGGTGGTTTGCATTCCCGGAGAAATCAATCAGGTGTTGTTGAATCTGCTGCTCAATGCCGCGCAAGCGATCGCTCAAAAGTTCTCCTCGCAAGAGAGAAAGGGAGAGATCGTCGTCGGCACGCGCCGAGACAGCGACTCGGTAGAGATTACGATCTCGGACAACGGCTGCGGGATTCCCCAAGAACACCGTGACAAGGTTTTCGAACCTTTCTTCACCACCAAGGAAGTGGGCAAGGGAACGGGGCAAGGCCTGGCAATCGCTCGAGCGATCGTCGTCGATCATCACGGAGGACAAATCGATTTCACCAGCGTCCCCGGAGAAGGCACCACGTTTCGTATTCGCCTTCCTCTTCGGTCGGAGCATGGCCAATCCGTCGGGTTGCCGGCCTCGTCGGTTGAAGGTTCGCAAGGAGTGGCACGCCATGTTTCCTGTTAATACTGCCGCACCGCCATCCCAACATTGGCCCGCCGTGCTCCTGGTGGATGACGAGGAACAGGTCTTGCGAGGGCTGGCTCGTGTGCTTTGGCGACAGCCCTATCGGATTTTCACGACGCGGTCGGGCGCTGAGGCCATCAATGTGCTGAAGTCGCGAAAAATCCACGTCGTTGTCTGCGATGAGCAGATGCCGGATATGAGCGGAACAGATGTGCTTGCCTGGGTTGCCGCCCATCTGCCGGAAGTTGGTCGGATTGTGCTTACCGGGCATCCGAGCGTCGAGTCGGCGATCACCGCCATCAACCGCGCTCAGGTTTATCGGTATTTCCTCAAGCCCTGCGATCCGGTCGCCCTTGCCCTGGCGATTTGTGAAATTCTCGAAAAACAGCATAGTCCCAATTCCAACCTTCCAATCTCGGCGACACCGAGAGAGATTGAAAAGCCGTAACCACCTAATTCCCAACAGGATCGATCGTTCGGCCGATCGGGGAATCGCCGTAGGCTGATGGGGGCAGCGACCTGCTTTTCCCTGCGAGGGGGGCGATTCAGCACGGCCTGCTCGTGGGGATCGCCGGTTGCGGAATCAGGCTGGCCCGACCTTGCCGTTTATGCCGATAAGATAGACAAGCCCGGTCGTATCGGTTCGACGGGCGGAGTTCGTCGTGATTCCGGTGGCCTACGGCATGAGCTGTGTGTTGCGAGTGCTTGTCGTTTTGCCGATGTTGCTCGTGCCGGTCGGTTGCCGCAGCGGCATGACCGTCAACACGAATGCGCGGCTCACGCTCTCGAAGCCGGTTCAAGGACGGATTTCGACGGACCTTCCGCCCCGTCGCGACTCGGGACCACTGCAAACGATGGTGGTCGATTCTCCCGCGATGGCGACGCCCGCCACGACGAAAATCGCCTTGATCGACGTTGACGGCGTGTTGGTCAACGCCAATCAAGTGGGGCCGTATTCCGAGGGCGAGAATCCGTTGGCCCTTTTCCGCGAAAAGCTCGATGCGGTCGCGGGCGATCGTTCCATCGTCGGTGTGGTGATTCGAATCAATTCGCCGGGCGGCGGAGTGACCGTGTGCGATTTGATGCACCACGAACTGCGTCGCTTCAAACAGAGGACGCAACTGCCCGTGGCGGCCTACATCATGGAAGTGGGGGCCGGCGGCGGTTACTACTTGGCCACGGCGGCCGACTCGATTTACGCTCATCCGACGGCCCTGGTGGGCGGCATTGGCGTGGTGCTCAACCTTTACAACCTGCAAGACGCGATGGGCTTTGTTAATGTTGCCCCTCAGCAGATCAAAGCGGGCCGGCACATCGATATGGGCACGTCGTTGCGGCCGCTTACGCCCGAAACCGCCGCCATGCTCCAACAAATGGCAGACGAGTTCCATCAGCGCTTTCAGCAGGTGGTTGTCGCCAATCGGCCTGCGGTGCCTCGCGACAACCCGGCGGTGTTCGACGGTCGGGTATTCACCGCCGAACAAGCTCGATCGCTGGGACTGATCGACCAGCTCGGCTATCTGGAAGACGCGATCAACGAAATTCAAAACCGCTCGGGTTGCGGCCTCAGCCGAGTCGTCATGCTGCGCCGCGAAACCGACCCGGCTCGCACCCCGTATGCTGTTACGGCTAATCGTCCGCCGCTCGACAAACTGATGCCGCTAAGCGTTCCCGGCCTCGATCGGCCTGACTTGCCGACCTTTATGTACTTGTGGGGCATCGAACCGGCGGGCGATCGGGGCGGAGCGAAGTGACCCCCCGATCGACCGATGCGGAGGGCGCAGCCTCGGGTTATAATGGGGACCGCTTGGTTGTACCTGCCCCTCAAATCGGTAGCGTCAATACACCAGTCATCGCGGAGACGGCTTGTCGAGACAATCCGTGGGGAGACGAGCCCGGAACCAACGTCGCGATGCCGTTTTGAGGATCGACACTCCTGCCTTCCCCTGACTCAAATAGTTCCAGCCAATTGCGAAAGCGGCCGCTGTCGCAGCGACGCGGCCGATTGCGCGCCGTTCCTGTTTAGTTCGCTTTCCCTCTTTCGCGGTTCTTGGGTTGCTACGAGCAATGTCGATTGCCTGGTCGCCTGAATCTTGGCAGCACAAGCCGATTGCGCAGCGAGTCGATTACCCCGATGTCGAGGCCCTGCGCCGCGCTGTCGATGCGTTATCGCAACTGCCTCCGTTGGTTACCAGCGGGGAGATTGAAAAGCTCAAGCTTCTGCTGGCCGATGCCGCGGCCGGCGAGCGGTTTGTGTTGCAGGGCGGCGATTGCAATGAATCGTTCGCCGAATGTTCGGCCGAGCCGATCACGGCGAAGCTGAAAATCCTCTTGAAGATGAGCCTGATTCTCGCCTTCGGCGCCCAGCAGCCGGTGGTGCGCATCGGCCGAATGGCCGGCCAATATGCGAAACCGCGCTCAAGCGACGTTGAAACCCGCGGCGAAACGACGCTGCCGGTCTATCGCGGCGACTTGGTCAACCGGTCCTGTTTCAGCGCGGACGATCGCCGGCCCGATCCGCAATTGCTGTTGCGCGGCTACGAGCGGGCTGCGCTGACATTGAACTTTGTCCGCGCGTTGATTCAGGGCGGGCTGGCCGATTTCCGCCATCCGGAGTTCTGGGAGTTGGGCTTCGTCGATCTCTCGCGCCAGTCGGCTGAGTTCCGCGAAATGATGCGCGCCATCGCTGAATCGGTTCGCTTTGTGGAGACGATTGCGGGCCGATCGCTCGCCGAATGGCTCA
>CAZVZX010000033.1:48234-51200 GCA_964631235.1 uncultured Planctomycetaceae bacterium
GACCGGATGGTACAACCTAAGCACTCATCTGCCCTGGATCGGCGAACGAACCCGTGCGCTCGACGGCGCCCACGTCGAGTACTTTCGCGGAATCGCCAACCCGATCGGGGTGAAGATCGGCTGCACCTGCACGCCCGAGGAACTGATCGAGTTGTGCGACACGCTCAATCCCGACAATCAACCAGGGCGGCTGATGCTGATTCATCGTTTCGGAGCGGCCCGCGTTTCCGCCGCCCTGCCGCGATTGATCGAGGCCGTGTTGCGCAAAGGCCGTCGCGTTGTCTGGTGTTGCGATCCGATGCACGGCAACACGCTGACGACGGAATCGGGCACGAAAACACGCGACTTCGACGCAATCTTGCGCGAACTGGAAACGGCCATCGACATCCATCAAGGCCTCGGCTCGGTGCTTGCCGGCGTTCATTTCGAAATGACGGGCGAGAATGTAACCGAATGCGTCGGCGGTGCGCGCGGCCTGACCGAGGCCGATCTTACGCGCAACTATCGAAGCGACGTCGATCCTCGATTGAATTACGAGCAAGCCATGGAGATGGCCCTGCTATTGGCCAAGAAACTGCGACACGGCCGCACGAATTCCCGCTGACCGAGGCCGCAGACGGCACGGCGAGCCGTCTGAGAGAACGCCCGCAACAATCAGGCATAAGCCGGCTCGGCGGCTTTGAAGACGGTGCGAACAACCGCGAAGCCGAACCGACGATACAGGCGAATGGCGCCCTCGTTCTGTGCAGTCACCTCAAGCTGAACGCGGTCGAGCCCCGCGCGGCGAAAACCGTCGAGCGATTGGGTCAGCAGCAGCGATCCCAAGCCGGCGTTGCGATGATTCGGGGCGACGCCCAAATTCTGAATCGCACCGTGCCCCTCGCGGTCGCGAATCCCCTGGATAGTGCCCACGTATTCAACGCCGCCCGTCGCCGTTGGGCAGGTGATCAGCCAGGTGGTTTCAGGCAAGAAGCCCGGCTTTCGCGCAATCTCGTGCATCAAACGACGGCAGCCGGTCAGGTCGCCCAGGCAGGGAAACACATGCGCGTCAAGCTCGTATCGAAAACTGACGAACTTGGCAATCGCGAATCCCTCGATCAGGGCCGGATCCCATGCCAGCAGGCGGTACGGAGCATTCGGAGCCTGCGGAGCAAGAACGCGATCTCGCAGGTCGATCTCCATTCGATATCGCTTGAAATAAGCCAGTTCCATGCGTTCCACCGTCTGGCATGGTTGACGCGAGACGAGGCGGCATTCCACGATCCCGCCGCATCTCGTTTTCAACGATGACTGGCGACCACCAAACCGCGAAAATCAGTTAGCCGTTAACGGCCCGTTGAAGAAATCGCTCTTGGATTCGGGGACGTAAGCGATTCCCGCAGAATTCGCGCGAATCGTGTTTTCCAACGGGCTATTCAACATCCCGCAACTCGCCGAATCTTTGCCGGCCGCACGGCGCTCCGCGTGTGCAACGCGCCGGTCTCCCTCCGCACGACGACAGCCGCATTATAGATTGCATCGGCCCCAACGGGCAACAATCGCCCGACAGGCAAACCGCCCGCGCAGAAACGGGAATGCACCCCCGAGTGGCCGACTGACCAACGGCTGCTGCCCGACCGGCCGCCTGACCGACGGCCGTGCCCGGCGGCCAATCGACCAACTCCCGCCTTCCGCCGGAGTCCGCCAGTTGAGGGCCATCGCAACCTATTTTGCCAACACTCGGATTGTGTTCACGGAATAGACTCCTCCCCCGGTTCCTTCATGGTATTTGCATCGACGCGTCCGCAAGTTCATTCCAGATATCACATGCGCCCTCGGTCCCAAGTGTAGGGATCTTTTCTTGAAGCCGCTTTAGACCAGCTTCGGTAACCCGCGTGCCACTTGTCGTGAGGACCGCGAGTTGTTGAAGGGGCTCAAGTTGTGTGAGGCCGGAATCGGTAATTCTCGTATTAATCAATACAAGCATCTTTAACGACCGCAGCCGTGCAACCGAAGCCAGTCCTTCATCGCTGATTTGCGTGCCCTCAAGGCTCAATAGCACGAGTTCATCCAGATTCTCGAGTTTTTTCAATCCTTCGTTGGTGATCGGATTGCCTGCCAAAAAGAGTGCCTTGAGGCGATGGCATCGGCGAATATGTTCAAGCATGCGGTCGTCGAGGCTTCCCAACGAAATGGGAAGCTCTCGGTCATGCTCGACCCCTTGCAGCGATTGTCGGACCACGGCACACAACTGCCGCATCTGCTGTCTCCCAATGCTGCTGTTCATCCAGGTTGTGTCTGCGTCGGAACAATCGACGAAGCGTGCAAAGCACCTGTAACCATATGGTATTGAGATTCCGCAATCCTCGCGTTCCCACCACTTGCTCTTCCCTATGTATGGTGCATTGACCTCCAAGATATCCAAACGCGAATGCGTTGAAAGAAACTCGAGATCCGCCGGATCAAGGGTCAATCTTCGCAAATCGAAGACAGATAGCTTCAATCGCCGCAGCTCGCCGCGACGATCTATGCTCAGTCCAACGTCGACTTTCCTGCCAAGGGTAAGGCGAACGCGCAAGTCCTCTGAGTAGTGCCATAGTACGTAGCACACATACAGACAAAACGCGAGTCCGCACCAAAACAACGCGCGTATCAGCCACCTTCGCCAGGTTCGTGGTACATGACAATCGTCAGCGGGAAATCCCGGAATTACATCTGGCGAGCTCATCGCGACCATTCCGAATCAGAAAGTTGTTCACTTATTGTGCCGGCGCGAACCGATACCACGTGTCCGATTGCGAGTCATCAGTATTGGCGATGCGAGACGCATAGTCGGCAGCCGTCCTCCTTCCCCCTCTATATTCATGATAGTAGTACTCGTGCAACGTTCCCTTGTATGAACGGTCGTACCGCCCGGTCAAAAGGTCGGAGATGTGTGGTGGACCCCGTTTTTTGGACCAAAAACTCTTTGGTATTTGTTAATGGTT
>CAZVZX010000034.1:0-50137 GCA_964631235.1 uncultured Planctomycetaceae bacterium
GGTCGCCGCCGAGGCAGGCGGCGCCGCGGTTGCTGTTGCCGCCGGGGTGGTCGGCGCCGCAGTTGCTGTTGCCGCCGCCGGAGTTGCTGCCGCCGCTGTCGCTGCCGTCGCCGCGGCGGAAGTCGCCGCCGGGGCTGTTTCCGCGGCCGACCCGTTCTCAGGCTCGATCGTCAAGATCGTTTGCCCCACCTTGACCGTTTGCCCCTTTTTGACCAAGAGCTTCGACACCCGGCCCGCGTGCGGACAGGGGATTTCCACCACGGCCTTATCGGTTTCCAGCTCGATCACGCCCGTATTGCCGGCGATCGTCTCTCCCTCCTGGACCAAGACGTTCACCACGTCGCCGCTTTCGATGTTTTCGCCCAACTCGGGCAAGTGGAATTCGATCGCCATGCCTTGCTCCTAACGGACCGTTTCCCTCGGTTATTCGCGCGTTGATTCGTTGTCCAAGCCGTTCGCGGCCGGCGTGCCGTCAGACCGTCACCGGATTGGGTTTTTCCGGGTCGAGTTCCAGCGTTTTGATCGCCGCGGCCAATTTGCTCTTGGGGAACTTGCCCTCGCGGGCCAGCTCAGACAAAGCGGCCAGCACGATATTCTCGGCATCGACCTCGAAGAACCGCCGAAGCTCTTTTCGCGCTTCGCTCCGGCCGAAGCCGTCGGTGCCCAACACGCAATACGGGCCCTCGATCCACGGCGAAATCGACAGCGGCACGGCCGAAACGTAATCAGATGCGGCAATCACCGGCCCCGACTGTTCCTTGGTCACCCGCGTAACATACGCTTCGCGAGGCGTTTCGTTCGGATGCAGCCGATTCCACCGCTCGCAATCGCGCCCGTCGAAGTACAGATTCTTATAGCTCGTTACGCTGTACACGTGGCTTCCAACGCCGAACTGCGATTCGAGGATTTCCTGCGCGCGGAGCACCTCGCGGAGGATCGCGCCGCTGCCGAAGAGCCGGACGGTGGGCCGTTTCGGTCCCAGCTCGCGGCTGGCCAATTTGTAGATGCCGCGGCAGATGCCTTCGGTGGAACCCATCGGCAGGATCGGCATTTCGTAGTTCTCGTTCATCAGCGTGATGTAGTAGAGGATGTCTTCCTCCTCGTAGTACATCCGGCGAATGCCGTCGAGCACGATCACCGACATCTCGTAGGCGTAGCAGGGATCGTAGGCTTGCAGCGTGGGATAGGCCAAGGCGAACAGGTGGCTGTTGCCGTCTTGGTGTTGCAGCCCTTCGCCGGCCAACGTGGTGCGTCCGGCCGTGCCGCCCAGCAGGAACCCGCGGCAGCGCATGTCGCCGGCGGCCCAAATCAAGTCGCCGATCCGTTGCAGCCCGAACATCGAATAGTAGATGAAGAACGGAATCATGCTCACGCCGTGGCTGCTGTGCGCCGTGCCGGCGGCAATGCACGACGACATCGAACCGGCCTCGGTGATGCCCTCTTCGAGGATCTGTCCGTTCTTCGCCTCGCGGTAGTAGAGCACCGTGTCGCTATCGACCGGCTCGTAAAGCTGGCCGGCGTGCGAGTAGATGCCGAACTGGCGGAAGAGCGCCTCCATGCCGAAGGTCCGCGCCTCGTCGGGCACGATCGGCACGACGTAGCGGCCCACGTTCTTATCGCGAAGCAAACGGGCCAGCAGCCGCACGAAGGCCATTGTCGTCGAAACCTCGCGCCCCTCGCTGCCGGCGAAGAACTCGGCAAACTCTTCCCACTTGGGCGGCTTGAGCTTCACCGTCGGCGCGCGGCGGCCCGGCACAAACCCGCTCAGCGCCTGCCGACGCTCAACCAAGTATTTCATTTCCGGGCTGTCGGCCGGCGGCTTGTAGAACTCGGCGCGGGCGGCCTGCTCGTCGCTGATCGGAATATCGAAGCGGCGGCGGAACTCGACCAATTCCTCTTCGTTGAGCTTCTTTTGCTGATGGGTGATGTTCCGCCCTTCGCCGGCCTCGCCCAGCCCATAGCCCTTGATCGTGTGCGCCAGAATGACCGTGGGCTGGCCCTTGTGTTCCACCGCCGCCTTGTAGGCCGCGTAAACCTTCACCGGGTCGTGCCCGCCGCGGGTCAGGCGGCGCAGTTGCTCGTCGCTGAGATGATCGACCATCGCCCGCAACCGCGGATCGACGCCGAAAAAGTGCTCGCGGATATACGCCCCCGAGGAAACGACGTACTTCTGGTACTGCCCATCGACCACTTCGCCCATGCGGCGGACGAGCAGACCCTCGTGGTCGCGGGCAAGCAGTTCGTCCCAATCGGAGCCCCAAATCACCTTGATGACGTTCCACCCGGCGCCGCGGAACGCGCCTTCCAGCTCTTGAATGATTTTGCCGTTGCCGCGCACCGGGCCGTCGAGCCGCTGGAGGTTGCAGTTGACGACGAAAATCAGATTGTCGAGCTTTTCGCGTGCCGCCAGCGTGATGGCGCCAAGGGTTTCCGGCTCGTCGATTTCGCCGTCGCCCAAGAACGCCCACACCCGCGAGGCCTCGGCATCGGGCTTGATCCCGCGATCAACTAAATAGTGGTTGAACCGGGCCTGGTAGATCGCCATGATCGGCCCCAAGCCCATCGAAACCGTGGGGAACTCCCAGAAGTCGGGCATCAGCCACGGATGCGGATACGACGAAAGCCCCCCGCCCGGGGCCAATTCGCGGCGAAAGTTCTTCAACTGCTCTTCGCTGATCCGCCCCAGCAAGAATGCCCGCGCGTAAATCCCCGGGGCGGCATGCCCCTGAAAGAACACCTGATCGGGCGGGTGGCGTCCCTCTTTGCCGTGAAAGAAGTGGTTGAACGCCACTTCGTACAACGTGGCCGCCGAGGCGAATGTCGAGATATGCCCGCCGATGCCCGGACTGTGCTTGTTGGCGCGGACGACCATCGCCATCGCGTTCCAACGAATGATGCTTTTCAAGCGCCGTTCGATCTGGCGATCGCCGGGATACGCCGGCTGCTGATCGACCGGGATCGTATTGACATAGGGCGTGGTGGCCACGCTGGGCAAGCTGATGCCCCGCTGCGCCAGCCGATGTTGCATTCGCGTCAGCAGGTGTGCCGCCCGCGTCGGCCCGCCGCGAGCCAGCGCATAGTCGAGCGATTCGAGCCATTCGCGCGTTTCCGTCGGGTCGTCGTCGTGCCGCAAACAAGGGAAAAGCCCCTCGGGCAACGTGCCGTCGGGAACGCGCTTATCGGGTGTCGTCTCGCTCATACGCACATCCTATCGCCATCCTGCGTCGTCGCCCGCTGCGCGGCGGGCATTACCACCTGAAAGACCGCATTTTACGCCGATCAGCCGTTCGGCGTCAAACCGGCCCGATCGGAGATGATTCGCGCAGCACGGTCGGCAAGAGGGGCGATGAATGACTCGCGACCGTGGGCACACTGGCCGACGGCCGATCGTTCGCGATGGGGCCGTCACCTGTCTCGTGCGGTTTCATCAATCTGTGTGTCATAGGCCGTGCGGCCGCTGTCGCGGCGAAGCGGCCGCTTGTGCGCCGGCGGCAATCGAACGTCGCTCTACCGTTCGCTGGTTCATTCCGTGCCCGAAATCCAAGAAGGGCCCTCTTTGCCGGGGGCGGCTATGGTTTTGCCGCGGGCTTCGATGGCTTCGGCGGCTCTGTCGCCGGCGGGGCGTATTCCAGCACTTGGCCGTCGGCCAGCAGCCGGGCGCGAAGCGATTCGTAGTTCACCTCTTGCACGGCCTTGCCGCCCTCGATCGCCATCACGGCCGCCGTGGCCGCCGACTGCCCCAAAATCATGAACACCGGCTCCATCCGGATCGACCCATAAGCCACATGCGAACTGCTTGCACACACCGGCACCAGCAGGTTCTCGCATTGCTCTTGCTTCGGCGTCAGCGCGCCGTAGGCAATTGCATAGGGCTTCAGCGCGACGCCGATGTCGCCCTCGTTCTGCACGGTGCCCTCGGGCGTCACGTAACGCTGCACGTTGTGCGAGTCGATCGTGTACGAGCCCATCCCCACCGATTCGGGCGTAGGCCGCCGTTTGAGCAGTTCGTTTTCGGTCATCACAAAGCGGCCGATCATCCGCCGCGCCTCGCGGATATAGAGTTGGTGCGGCCAGTGGCCGTTGTCGAGGAATTCGTCTTTGGCCAGCCCCCATTGGCCCACCGCGTTGCGCACGTCGTCCGGCACGCGCGGATCGTTGGCCATGAAATACAACAGCCCTTTCTGGTAGCGTTCGTGCTCGGCGATGATCTCACGGCGACGCTCGTAGGAGGCCGTCGGGTAGTCGTAGTTGTAGCCGATGTTGTCGAAGCTGAACGGGCCGTGGTTGTTCGTGTCGGTCTTCGCGTTGGGGATCGGATCGTACTTGACGAACAGCTCGCGCCAGCCGGTGGCGAACACGCGGAGCAACAGTTCGTACTGCTTCGGGTCGTAGCCTTCCGGCTTGGCAAAGGGCACGCGATTCTCGGGATGCTTGGTCAAACACATGCGGAAGCAGTACGCCTGCACGCGATGATCTCCTTGCCCCTTTTCGCCCGGCGGCTCAGCACTGATCCGCGGCAACAGCCCGCTCGTCGGATCGCCGGGCACGACGTAGGGATCCACCGGCTTCTTGAAATAGTGGGCATGATGAAAGACGTTGGTTTGCACGCCGGCCCACTGCTCGCCGTACACGTCGCGCCCTTCGCGGCCCACATGAAAATCGACGCCGGCGGCCGCCATCAAATCGCCTTCATACGTGGCGTCGAGGAACACCCGCCCGTGGAACACACGCCCGTCCGTCGTGGAAATCGATACGATGCGGCGGCCTTCCTTCTTCACTCCGTTTTGGCGATCGAGCCAAGCGTCGCGGACCACGGGGATACCGTGTTCGGCGATCCATTGATCGAAGACCTTTTCGGCCACATGCGGCTCGAAAATCCACATGGTGCGCCACTGCCCGTCGATCGCCGGGGTGCCCTGCCCTTTGTTGCCGAACGACTCGCGGGTTTGCCAGCGCCAGGCGTCGGGCTGCTGATAGTGTTTCCACACCCGGTGGTAGAACTCGCGGCTCAGCCCCCCGATCACCGCCTTGTTGCCCGTATCGGTGAAACCCAGTCCGCCGCTGGAGAGCCCGCCGAGATGCTTGTCGGGGCTGACGACGACGACCGTTTTACCCATCTTGGCCGTTTGCACCGCGGCCGTGACGGCCGCACTGGTTCCGCCGTAGATCACCACGTCGTAATTGGCGCCCACCCGCACCGCCGAATCGTCAGCCGAGCGTTCGGCCGCCGGGGCAGCGCCAACCGCAATGGCCGCAACCGCCAGAATGACGCCCCATCCGCACAGTCCCCGGAAAAGCTGGAAAGACATGCTGAAATTCTCCGATTTGCTGAAGATTTCGCGTTTTGCCTATTCTGCCGATTGTAAGGCTATTGTGCTTAAGTTTACCTGCTTCGGCAACCGATAACGGCGCGCTGGGGCACAAAGCCGACCGTTTCGCCTTTTCCGGGTTCTGCAACACAGAGTCAGCCTGTAAGGCTCTGTCGAAAAGGCGGTTGCCACGGCAGCGAGCCGACAACCGCGCACCCGGAACGGAATCGCGTCCGAAATCAAACCGCGACCGAAATCAACACTAGAACCATGACCGCGTGGGCCGCGTGGATCAGTCTGCTGGCATTGACCGCCGCTGAAAACACCTCGGCGGTTCCGCCACCGTCGCGCCCGGCACAGGCCGCCGCGCCCGCTGTTCGTTCGCCCCAGGCAGCCGCCCCGACTCGCCCGTTCTACTTTCCGCCGGCCGGGCGACCGCAGAACGTTCGGCCGGCCGGCCCGATCGGCCGATCCGCTCAGCCCAATCCGAATACACCCCCGGCATTGCCGCGGGGCGCCACGGGCAACTCGGCGGGCACGGCGAAACCGTCGGGCGCGGCAGCGAACGCGGAAAATCGGCCGAACAGTGCCCCGTCGGCACCGCCTTTGCCACCGATCGTCGCCACTAAGCAGCACTTCTTCGCCATTCCGTTTCGAATCACCCCGCCGGAGAATCCGAACCAAGCCCCGCGCGAGGTGCAGCTTTACGTCTCGGGCGATCGCGGGACGACCTGGCAGCTCTACACCCGCGCCGAACCGACGCAGCGGCAGTTCCTCTTCCGCGCGGCAAGCGATGGCGAGTATTGGTTTGCCGTGCGCACGGTCGATCGGCAGGGCCAAGGACGGCCGGCAAAGATCACCGCGCCGGGCATGCGCGTCGCCATCGACACCGCGCCGCCGCGGCTGGAGCTTTCGGCCCAAAGCGAGGCGGACGGACTTGTAACGCTCAACTGGACGTTGGAAGAGCCGCTGCCGAAGTTGGATTCGCTGAAGCTCTCGTACCGCGTGGGCGACCAAGGACTGTGGCAAGCGATTCCGCTGGAAATAGACGACGTGCAACGTCGCGGCGCGATCACCCAAGGCAAGGTGCAGTGGCAGCCGTATGCGGCCGGCGAGGTGCAGATTCGCGCCGAAACAACCGACGCGGCCGGCAACTTCGCCGTCGGACATGCCATCGTCTCGGTCGCGCCGAGCCGGCGCGAGACGACGACGGAGACAGTGCCAAGAGAGACGTCGCCGACAACGTCGCCCGAACTCGGCACGCCTTCCAATCTCGCGCAAAACCAATGGCGATCGAAGGCCGAAGCGGCACCGCCCAGCGGCGATTACGCCCCGGCCGGGGCCAGCGGCGCGATTACCGCGCCGGTTCAGCCCAATCCCAACGGCCATCCGTCTGCCGCACCGGCCGCAACGAAACCGGAATCCGCGCCGGTGGACGAAGCAGCGATTCGCTGGGTGGCTACGCGGCAGATCGAATTGGAATACGACATCAACCCGTTGGCCGGCGCGGTCGAACGCGTCGAGATTTGGGGCACGGCCGATCGCGGGCGGTCGTGGCACTTGTTGACCGTGGATGAAGACCGCCAAAGCCCGGTGCTGGCCGTGGTCGATGCCGATGGGCTGTGGGGCTTTCGCATGATCGTTCGCCAGGCGGGCATTGCGGCATCGCCGGCTCCCAATCCCGGCGACCCGCCCGATCTCTACGTCGGCGTCCGCACGGAAAAGTAGGTCTGCCACGGCAAAAGAGCATCACAGGTAAACTCGACGCTCAGGGCATAGTAACGACGCCGCCCAACGTTTGTTCCTCGCTTTCCTTGCTCGGCGCGAAGCGTTCCCGCGAGCAAACACGCTGAATAATCCCACACAATTGCGCAATCGGCTGCAGTGGCAACGACGCGGCCTTCTTGCGTGCCATCCCCGGTTGAACCGATTTCCGTCTTTCGCGGTTTTTTGGGAATTGTCATTTCGCGTTTTCGTACTTTCGCGCTTTCGCGATCCCGCCCCCCTATTTCGCGCTTTCGCGATCCCGCTCCCCTATTTCGCGCTTTCGCGATCCCGTAACCCCCATTTCAAATTCTCGCGCTTTCGCGATCCCGCTTCCGCCCACTTTCGCGTTTTCGCGCTTTCGCGATTCCAATACTTCTTCGATTCCATTTCTTCTTGCCATTTCGCGTTTTCGCGATTCTGAACCGTCGCGTTTTCGTGCTTCGGTTGGGCGTTCTCTTGGTATCCGCTTGCTGCATTCGGTAGAATCTTGTGTAACGCATGAGGCATGGTTTTCGCGGGCGGACAGAGGTTTGGCGTTCATGACTGGGACGAATCGCAAAGAACCATCGGCGGCCGGGCAGGCGGAAAACGTTTCGCGCCCGATCGGAATCGGCCGCTCGGAGGGCGAGGTGGGATCGGTGGAAACCGGCGCCGTGTGCGTCGGCGGCCGAGCCTATTTCGTTTCGGACTTGCACCTATTCGCCAGCCGCTCGATGGCCCATCTGTGGCTGGAAGCGATTCAGCGGGCGGCCCGCGATGCAAGGCTGTTCGTCTTGGGCGGCGACATCTTCGATTTCCGTTGGGCGCACCATGGGTCGTTGGGCTACGCGGTCGAGGCGGCGGCCGTGTGGCTGGCCGAGTTGGCCCGCGCGTGTCCCGAGTGTCGCTTCGAGTTCTTGTTGGGCAATCACGATTACCACCAGGGATTCCTCGATCGTCTCGACGGCGTACAGGCCGGCGCGCCGAATTTCGCCTGGCATCGTTTCTACTATCGGCGCAACGGTGCAATCTTTCTGCACGGCGATGTGGCCGACCGGATCTCGACGGCCGAAAGCCTGGCGCATCGGAGGGCCCAGTGGCTCCATCACAAGCAGCGCGGCCCGCTTTGGCGACGGCTTTATGATTGGGCCATAGCCGGGCAACTGCACCGTCCGCTGCCGGTGGTGGTCTATCCGCGGCGAACGGTCGCCCGGCGGATCCTCCATTACCTGCGCGACATCGGCCAAGGCCCCGAGGCGGGCGTGCGGCACGTCTATTTCGGTCACACGCACCGCGAGATGTCGCACTATCGCTACGGCGGGTTGGAGTTCCACAACGGTGGTGCGCCGATCAAGGGCACGCGGTTCCGCATCGTCGAGGCGGCTGTCGATTGACCCCTTCGACGGCTGACCAAATAGTACCACACAATTACGGAAGCGGCCGCCAGCGTAGCGAAGCGGCCGATTGCGTAGGGATGCGCTTTGAACCGCTTTTTGTTTTCCGCGGTTTTATTTGGATCTCGACGGCCGACGTCGGCGGCGGTGTCGTTGGGCGACGGCCGGCACGCCTGTCGCTGCGTTGATCGGTTGGTGTGCCGACCGTTTGCGAGAGATGATCTTGACCCGGCGACCGCGGCGAAAGATCATTTCCGGCGTCGGGCCGAGATGTATCCTTCTTAGAGCGGTGAAACGATCGCTTTTCTTCACAGCAAAAGAAGTCGTTTCACGCCGTACGAGGCATATACGTCTCGCGGGATGAAATGTGCGATTCTTTCCGACGAGAAAGCAGCCACTTCACACTGCGTAAGGTATCAAATACCCCGGAGGTCATGCCGTGGGATTACTGCTTTTTCCGCTCGTTTGTGCGGCGGTGGTTCAATTGTTGATCGGTATCGGTTGCGCCATCCGGTATCGGCACGCGCGGCGGCCCGCGTCGGCCCTGGCCGGTGCGGCGGCATGCTGCCTGCTTGTCGCTGTGTTCGGCGACCGCTTCCTAATGGCCATGCACACGCCATCGAGTTTCGATGCCGTGGCCGACGGATTCTTACTCGATGCAATCCATTTGACGGCGACGGTCGGCCTGCTGGCACTGGGGTGCGCACTGTGCCTTTGGCTGGCGTTGGCCATCCCGCGACGCAGTTGCGAGTGAATCGGCGGGCGGTAGTTGCCCCAGCGCTTCGTCGTTTCAATAAAGCCGCTCGCGGGCGCCTTTGGACGGCGCCGCAACAGCAGACCGCCGATTGCGTGCCGTTTACCGTCCGGCGAGGCGTTCGGACAGCGGATAAACGCGGCGGTTCAGCGGCCGCATCAATTCGGGCAGCGGCCGGAGACGAATCCGGCCGCTGCCCGAATACGGCGCGCTAGCGCAGATCGAAGCGGTCGAGGTTCATCACCTTGTTCCAAGCAGCGACGAAGTCACGGACGAACTTTTGTTGTGCATCATTGCTTGCATAGACTTCCGCGATGGCCCGCAACTGCGAATTCGATCCGAACACCAGATCCACGCGGGAAGCCGTCCACTTCACCTCGCCCGTCTTCCGGTCTCGGCCTTCAAAGAAGTGTTCGCACTCGGGCGACTTCTGCCAAACGGTGCCCATGTCGAGCAGGTTGACGAAGAAGTCGTTCGTCAGCGTCTCGGGACGCTTCGTAAAGACGCCGAGTTGAGCGAGCGGGCCGCTACCGGTGTTGGTGTTAAGAACCCGCATGCCGCCGACCAGAACCGTCATCTCCGGAGCCGTCAGCGTCAGCAAGTGTGCTCGATCGATGAGCAGTTCCTCGGGCGGTCGATCGACGATTCGGGCCGTATGATTGCGGAATCCATCCGATTTCGGTTCGAGAACGGCGAACGATGCCACATCGGTCATCTCTTGCGTTGCATCGGTGCGCCCCGGCGCAAAGGGAACCTGAACGTCGCATCCGGCTCGCTTAGCCGCTTCCTCGATCGCGGCGCAGCCGCCCAAAACGATTAGGTCGGCCATCGAAACCTTCTTCTTTCCGCCCGGCTGCGCACGGTTGAAGTCGCTTTGAATCTTCTCCAGCGTGGCCAGCACTTTCGCCAGCTTGGCGGGCTGATTGACTTCCCAGTCCTTCTGCGGCGCAAGACGAATCCGCGCGCCGTTGGCTCCGCCGCGCTTATCGCTGCCGCGGAAGGTAGAAGCCGACGCCCATGCCGTTGAAACGAGATCAGAAATCGACAGCCCGGATGCAAGCACCTTCGCTTTCAGCGCGGCGATGTCTTTCGCGTCAATCAGTTCGTGATCGATTTTCGGCACCGGATCCTGCCACAACTGCGGCTCGGGCACCTCCGGTCCGAGCAGACGCGAAACGGGCCCCATGTCGCGATGCGTCAGCTTATACCAGGCTTTGGCGAAGGCTTCTTCGAACTGCTTCGGGTTCTTATAGAAACGCCTCGCGATTTTGGCGTATTCCGGGTCCATGCGCAGCGCCAAGTCCGTGGTGAACATCATCGGGGCATGAGACTTCGACTTGATGTGCGCATCCGGCACCGTTCCTTTCGCCGCCGGATCGGTCGGTGTCCATTGCCACGCGCCGGCCGGGCTCTTCACCAAGTCCCAGTCGTATTCAAACAAGTTTTCGAAGTATTCGTTCGACCATCGCGTAGGCGTTGAAGTCCATGCTCCCTCCAGCCCACTGGTAATCGTGTCTTCGGCGTTGCCCTTTCCATGCCGGTTCTTCCAGCCGAGGCCTTGCTCTTCGATGCCGGCGGCTTCCGGTGGCGGACCGACGTTGTCGGCACTGGCGGCGCCGTGAGCCTTGCCGAAGGTGTGACCGCCGGCAATCAGAGCCACCGTTTCCTCGTCGTTCATGGCCATGCGGGCGAACGATTCGCGAATGTCTTTGGCCGCCTCGAGGGCGCTTGGTTTGCCGTTCGGGCCTTCCGGGTTGACGTAGATCAAGCCCATCTGAACGGCGGCCAATGGGCTTTCCAGCACACGATCGCCGCCGTGTCGTTTGTCGCCCAGCCACTCGGTCTCCGGCCCCCAGTAGATGTCTTCCTGAGGTTCCCAGACGTCTTCGCGGCCGCCGCCGAATCCGAACGTCTTAAAACCCATCGATTCCAAAGCGACGTTTCCGGCCAAGATCATCAGATCGGCCCAAGAAATCTTGTTGCCATACTTCTGCTTGATCGGCCAAAGCAACCGCCGAGCCTTGTCCAAGTTCGCGTTGTCGGGCCAACTGTTCAATGGCGCGAACCGCTGGGTACCATAGCCCGCGCCGCCGCGGCCGTCGCTGACGCGATAGGTGCCAGCGCTGTGCCACGCCATTCGAATGAACAACGGACCGTAATGCCCGTAGTCGGCCGGCCACCAATCTTGAGAAGTGGTCATCAGTTGTCTCAGATCCTTCTTCAACGCATCGTAATCGAGCTTCTTGAACTCCTCGGCGTAGTTGAACTCCTTGCCCAACGGATTGCCGGCCGGGGAGTTCTGATGAAGGATGCTCAAATTCAACTGATTCGGCCACCAATCTCTGTTCGACATCGCGCCGGCCGCCGTGTGCCTGGCCGACGCCGGCGGGATTTGGCTCATCACTGGGCACTTACCCGTCATCCCCATGGCATTCTCTCCCTTGGTGGTTGTGTTCGTCAGATTCCGGAGTTGTTCCGCCCCATTGGCGTCGTTTTCGGCAACGCCGTGGTCACTCCGGCTAATGCAGGCCGCAGTCGCAATCAGCGCCGCGACCGTCAGAAAGATGTAAACAGTTCGCTTCGCCATGTCATTCCGCTCCTTTCACGCGTTGTCCTGAGAGAATGAGCGGCAGACCTTGCCGCCTCTCTCGATGTTGCGTTGTCCGCCAACCAACATCAACCCTAGTACTGCGCCCCATTCCTGTCGAAAGGGCGCTCTGCCGCGTATGTGCTCTTTGGGAAACCACTCCGGTCCTCAAAAAAGACCCTGATTTCCCCAGGAGCGTACGACATTATCACAGTCAAGCGGATCAAATTCCAGCAAATTCGCGTTTTCGCGAAAAAGAAGTCGGCGATACGCAAGTCAACTACAGCGCGCTCTCCTACCCTTCATTGGCGCACGATCACGGACGTGAAGCTCCGAAGACCGACAAAGGGAGCTTGGGACGACCTCAGCGAAATGGACCGCCAAGAGAGATCAGAACCGATCGTGCCATCGATGCACGACGCCGTGCCAAGCTTCCTTGATCGGCGCCAGCCGAGTTGGCTCCCAGCGTTACCGTCCGGCGAGGCGTTCGGACAGCGGATAAACGCGGCGGTTCAGCGGCCGCATCAATTCCAGCAGCGGTTCGTACGGCTCGAAGCGGATTGTAACGATCCCCTTGTTCGAGTCGCGATTCGAGGGATCGGCCGCGGTGTTCGTCGGGTCGTTGTCCATGTAGCGGAACCAATGCCAGCCGACACAGCCGGGCGATTCGAGCAGTCCGAGCGTGAACGTTTGATAGAACAGCCCGCGGTCGCGCTGCGTGGGCACGGTCCAGCCGGCCCCGCTGTTGTTCGCGTAGCCGCTGTCCATCCCTTTGGCGTACCATTCGGTGATGATCACCGGTCGGCCCGACCACTCCGTCCAGCGGCCGATCTCTTCGGGCTTGGGCTGCCACACGCCGTACACGTTCACGGCGATCACGTCGCAGTAGCGGCCGGCGGCCCGAAACGCCTCGGGCTTGCGTTTTTCGGCCCCGTAGAACCGCGAGCCGAAGATCATGTGGTTCGGGTCGTACTTGCGAATCGCCTTGGCAACAGCGGCGAAGTAGCGGTCGTAGGCGTATTCGATCCAGGCATCGCGGTCGGCGTCGGTGGGGGCCGCCCCGGGTCCGCGACGCCCATCGAGCCATTGCCGCGCCGCCTGCCGGCTCGATCCCATCTTCTCGTCGCTCGGATCGAGGGCGAGGAAGTTGTCGAGCTTCGGCATCGGCAGCTCGTTGTCGGTGAAGTAGCCCAGCAGGTACGGGTCGTCTTTCAACGCGGCCAGCGGCCGGGCGTGTTCGTCGCAGAACGCGGCGAACTGCGGGTGGAAGATCGGCATGCAATCGTTCGGATAGAGCGCATGGCCGGTCCCCTGCCGAGCAACGCCCAGCTTCGTGCCGAACGACCGCATGAACCCGCCCCTGGTGCGCGCCAGCCCGCTGCCGGTCGCTTGGCCCGCGTTGCCGCCGGCGAGAACCACCACACCATCAGGGCAGTAAGGCAGCGGCTGCGCCACGGCGCGCAAAACGGCCACATCCGACCAACATCCCAGCGAGTTGAAGCCGTGCTCGCGGAGCCGATTGGTTTCGAACGCAGCCCAACGTTCCGCCGAGCCGAACTTCTCTTTCAACGCGGCTCGAACCGTATCGGTGCTCTCGCCGCGCACGCCGTTCACCCCGACGCTGAGAAAGTGATAGCCCTCGGGATCGATGATCCACCACCGCGGGCCGATCTTCTCGGCGCGGAAGAAGCCGGTGGCCTTCGCCTGCCGCGCCTTCCAACCGCCGAATCGGCTCAGCGCGTCGGCGGCAAGCTCCGGCACGGCCGGCGGAGGCAGATCGTCGAGCGTCCGGGCGGGCATCTCCATCCATTTCGCATCGGTGGGCTTGCGCTTCACCTTGACGATGATCGGCGAGCCCGGGGCGCGGGCATCTTTTCCCTCCCGTGCCGTTTCGGCCGCCTTCGCCGCCGGCGCGCTCGGCCTGGAATCGCTTGCTTGCTCCGCCGCCGCTCGCCCTGCCGCAACCGCCTGCGAAAGAAACGCCAGCGCCGCGAATGCCGATAATACAACCGCCGGGGCCGACATTGCCGACGCGGGCGCAACCAACAACCGCAAAACGCGACCAGGTGCCAACCTCATTGCCGATTCTCCTCTGGCGATACTTGATCGAACCGCGGAAAACGAAAAGCGATTCAAACGGCGATTACACGCAACGGGGCCGCTTCGCTGCGCCTGCGGCCGGCATCGGTTCTTCGAATCTCTTCTTGGGCTCTGTTTAGGCCCACCCCGTGGCTGACGGAGGTGTAATCGCCCCGGCTGGACGAAGCTGCTGGTACAGAAACTCGGGTGCTAAGTCGGCGCCATTGGGCCAAACAATTGTCTCCAGCTCCTCATTGAGGACGAACTCCGCAAAACGGGCTTTGTCTTTCAACGGCTCGAAGACCTCTCCCCACAATTCCCCCTGTAGATCGATTTCGCCCTCCGTCCCGTCGGCAAAACGCACGCGAATTCGGTAGTCGCCGAGATACTCTGCCTCTTTCATTCTAGGCACCATGGCATTTACTCCAGCGGAGCGATCGGCTTCAACGGCTTTCTTGCGCGAGCAAGGCTCCAGTTCTCGCTTAGTTCGGCCTTGTGGGACTCGCGCCACTCCTGAACAAGACCAAGAACTCGCGGCGGCAAACGACCCTCCACGAGCGCGCCGGTATCGATGGCAATGACAGCATGAAAGTCGCCATATCGCGCATGAAAATGCGGTGGCTCATGATCATTGTAAAACATGCCAATCACGATCCCGAGGAATCGACTGATCTCCGGCACGCTCGTCCTCCCGATACGATCCGAAATTCAGATCACAACCGCGCCATGGCCAGCGTTGCCTCGCACATGGCAAAGCCGAATGTCGGTCATTTCGCCAGTGAAAAGACACATTCTTCGGCCGGTACTCCGTATATTCTAATGTCCATGTCGAATCTTGGCACGCGATTGATTGAAAGTTCGGCGTTGATGTCAATGTCGCAATTGGACGGCAATCGGACATCGATGGCGATCCAATCGGTCACGCTCACTCATCGTTCAAACCGCACAACAAAATCGGCTCGGGCAGGCAACGGGATTGTCGTCGGCCGCTCGGTCACGCTGGCGAAGAAACCTGTTCTCAATAGTGCCTGTTATCAGGTGAAATGCACCGTCTTGAATCGCATGGAGGACATACGGAACCGGTACGGCATTGCCTGAGGCAACCAAGGAGGCTTTAGGCTCTCTCTGGCGACATGGACGGCCTGCGCCTACGCCTCGATCACCGCCAGCGCCGTTTCCACCTTGCCCATCGGGGCCGACACCTGGATGCCCGCCACGCGGTCGCGCACGCGCGCGACGGCCTCGCGGGCGATTTCGATGCCCATGGCCAACTGGCCTTCGCGGCTTTCCTTCGAGGCCATGCGCTCCATCACCCAGTCGGGCACAACGACGCCGGGCACCTCGTTCCGCATGAACAAGGCGTTGCGATAACTCGCCAGCGGCCAGATGCCGGCAATCACCGGCACGCCGAGGTGCTGCACGCGATCGAGGAAGCGAAGCAGCGCATCGGGGTCGAACACCGGTTGACTGATGGCGAAC
Source organism: uncultured Planctomycetaceae bacterium (assembly GCA_964631235.1). Classification (GTDB taxonomy): domain Bacteria; phylum Planctomycetota; class Planctomycetia; order Pirellulales; family Thermoguttaceae; genus JARKPK01. The sequence goes on from CAZVZX010000034.1 coordinate 15,349, forward strand.
TCGGCGCCGGCGTCCACTTTCTGCCGAAAACGGTCGAGTTCTCGTTCCAGGTCGAGGGCCGAGGGATCGAGCCCCACGCCGATGACGGCCTGCGTTTGCGGCTCGATCGGCTGACTGCCCAAATCGAGGCCGCAATTGAGCCGCCGTTGGACGGCCGCCATGCCGATCGAATCGGTGTCGAACACGCCGGTGGCATTCGGGTAGTTGCCCATCTTCGGCGGATCGCCGGTGATAAACAAGATGTTTCGCACCCCGCACGCGGCGCAGCCGAGCAAGTCGGCCTGCATGCCGATCAGGTTTCGATCTCGGCAGCAGAAGTGCAAGATGGCCTCGATGCCCGCCTCTTGCTGAATGCGGTAGGCGGTGATGATCGGCGAGAGGCGTGAGCTGGCCCGCGGGCCGTCGGGAATGTTGATTGCCGACACGCCGCGCTGGCGGAGCAGCTTGCTCTTTTCGATGGTCGAGGTCAGATCGTAGCCCCGCGGCGGCACCAGTTCGACCGTGGTGATCCATTGCCTTTCGACCAAGCGACGGCCCAATTGCGTCCGTTGGGCCAACGGGGCCGGTTGTTTCGGCGGCGGGGCGTCGGCGGTGCTCAATGCCACCCGGGTTACGGCCGCGCGGCTCAACGGCTTGACCGCCTTCGCCATTTCGCGGATGTGATCGGGCGTGGTGCCGCAGCAGCCGCCGACGGCCGACACGCCCAAGTTGATGTAGCGCAGGGCGTAGGTCGTCAGATACTCGGGCGAGCAGAGGTAGATCCGCCGATTGCCCACCTCTTTGGGCATGCCGGCGTTGGGTTGAACGATCAGCGGCAATCGGGTGAGCTTAACCGCCCGTTCCACGGCCAGCAGCAGCCCGTCGGGCCCGACGCCGCAGTTGATTCCCCAGGCCGTCGGTTGCGGTACTTCGGCAATCGGGGCAATCACCCGTTCGATCGGCTCGCCGGCCGCCGACTCGGCCTCGCTATCGACGACGAACGAAAGGATGTAGGGCACGTCGGGGAAGCGGGTCATCGCCCGGGCGCACTGTTCCAACGCCGCGCGGGTCGGCTGCGTTTCGAAAATCACGGCATCGACGGCCTCTTCCCGCAACACGCTCACCTGTTCGGCGATCATCCCGTCGATCTGCGAGGCATATTCGGGCTGCTGGGGGAGCGGCCCGACCGAGCCGACGACGAAGACCCGGCGAGGAACCGACTGTGCCACCTGCCGGGCCAAACGCACACCGGCGCGAATGATCTCGGCCTGCCGCTCGGCCAAGCCGAACTGGGCCAGCATGACGCGATTGGCCCCAAACGTGTTGGTCGTCAGCACATCGGCGCCGGCATTGCAGTAGGCCTGATGAATCTCGGTGATCAGCTTCGGCTCGGAGAGACAGAGCTCGTCGAAGCAGCGATTCGTAAATACATGGCGGCGATAGAGTTCCGTACCCATCGCCCCATCAAAAACCAGCACGCCGCGCGCAAGCGACTCGGTAAACTCGGACATAGATCGGCCGTTTCAACCCACTGCGGCGCCCGCCTGATCGCGGCACCGATCGGCAAAGCGCAACTACTTGGCGAATAGAGAATTACAACAAAGAAAACGCTTTCGGCCGCAACCGCTTGTCAGCATAGCACGTTTCCGCGGCGATGTCAGCCCTACGGTTATTGCGGGGACCGTTGCGGCGAAAGAGGCCCGAACATGGGCAGGAACAAAGGCGTCGGTGCTCCGGCAAAAGCTCTGCCCGCACGGGCATTTGCCGGCGCGTGAAGCCGGCGGCCGAACAACCCAACTGCGTCGTTTGGCGGCATCGCGGGGGCATCGCCGGCTTTCTTGCCGGAAAAAAGCCTGCGTTTGCCGCGACTTCACGGGCATAACTCGCGATTCCCGTCTAAATCGTAAGTTATCCTTTCAAGAGGGACCGCCCTGTCCCGTCAACGGCCCAAAAGCACGGCTGTTGCTTGCTTTACCCCTAGTGTGTAATTACTATCGATTGATATGGGCCGCCGGGCTTCGCCCAGCGGACCAACCGACTAAGCAAACTTGAGCGGGACCGGCTTGCGTGGGCCCGATGGCCTGCGCCTGATGCCGCAGCCGTATCCTTATCCTTTGCGGCCGGCGGTGGTTTCGTTGCGATGATCGTGAAAGCGCGGCGGTTCGTGCCGGCGGATTGAACGAATGCTTCTGGAACAGGAGAGTCTTCTCATGCGTTGTTGGAACGAACTTCGCCGAGTGAGCGCATTGCTGGCGGCCGCGATTCTTTGGCTGTGCGGCTCGGCCGTATCGGCCCAAGACCTCGGCAATCAGGCCGGCGTGGTGGTCGATGCCGAGGGCGTGTTGCAGATGAAGGTCTTTAGCGACCCGACCGGCCAGCTCACTCAGCAGCGGATCGCCGCGGCCAAAGCGTCGCTCGATCCGAAGGTCAGCGCCTATAGCAAACTGAGGAAGATCTCGCTCAACCGGCTCGAAGAAGCGATTCGCAATCGCGACGGCGCCACCACCGAAGAGATGCGCAACCTGGCCGGACTGCTTCGCGTGCGCTACGTGTTCTACTATCCCGAAAGCAAAGATATCGTGTTGGCCGGCCCGGCCGAGGGCTGGATGACCGACATCGCCGGCCGCGTCGTCGGACTGACCACGCGCCGCCCCGTGGTGCAACTGCAAGATGCCGTGGTGGCGTTGCGGGCGTTTCCGCCGGGAAAACAGCCGACCCGCCTGATCGGCTGCTCGATCGACCCGACCGAAGAAGGCTTGGCCGCGATGCAGCAGTTTTTGCGAACCTGGGGAAGCCGCGCGGTGCCGCAGCAAACGATGCAGATCGTCGAAGGGCTGCAAACCAGTTTGGGCGCGCACACGGTGAGCATTAGCGGCATCGCCCCGAACACCCGCTTCGCACAGGTGCTCGTCGAAGCCGACTACCGCATGAAGCTCATCGGCATCGGCTTGGAACAGCCGCCGATCCGCATGGTCAGCTACGTCGATCGGGCCAGCCCCGCCCAGGTCAGCCGCAACGCGCTGGAGCGATGGTTCTTCGTGCCCGACTACGATTGCGTCCGCGTCAGCGAAGACAAGTTGGCCGCCGAACTCGTGGGCGACGGCGTGAAACTGGTGGGCGAAGGCGAACTGGTAACCGCCGAGGGCAAACGACAGGCCGGCCAAAGCTCGAACAAGGCCAGCCAAGCGTGGACGTTCGAGTTCACCCGTCGCTATCCCGAGTTGGCCGAGCGTTCGCCGGTCTTCGCCGAACTTCGAAACCTGATCGATCTGACGATTGCGGCCGCCTACATCCAACAGCAAGACTTCTATGGCAAGGCCGGCTGGCGGATGGAACTGTTCGGCAACGAAGGGAAGTTCACCGTGCAGACCTACCAGACGCCGAAAAAGGCCCCGGCGGCCATCAATGCCCTGTGGCGCGGCAACACGCTGATGACGCCCATCGGCGGCGGCGTAACAATCGATGCCGCCACTGCCGTCGCTCAAGCCAAGGCCGACGAAAAGGGTGCTGTGGCGAAGACCTACGAACAGACCCAGCCGAAGCTCGCCCCGGGGCAATGGTGGTGGGACTGATCCGTCGCCCTTCAAAAATCGGCTGCTTCGACCGGCGGAGCTGACCGGCTTGCCGGACAGTTGAACGCCACCGGCTGAGCGAACCGGCGAAAGCACCCCTTCGCCTTGCGGCGGCGTGCGCTGCGGCTCGACGCGATTCGTTCCCATTCGTGCCGCGTTCAACCCGCGCGTGCTCGGCCTGCGGCGTACCGCGAACTTCTCACTTCGGTGGCCGTGCGACGACCGCCGCGTTCGTCGCGGCGTTATTGCCGCGCGACGAGCACCACGCGCAGGTCGCACACATTCGTGTGCGTCGGCCCGGTGCGAATCAGCCCATCGGTCAGGCGGAAGAAGGTGTAGGCGTCGTTGCGGCGGAGGTAGTCGCGCGGATCGAGTTGGAGCTGCTTGGCCCGGGCCAGCACGGCGGCATCGCACACGGCGCCGGCGGCATCGGTCGGACCGTCTTCGCCGTCGGTGCCGCCGGAAAGCACAACGATTCGCGTCGCCCCATCCGCCCAAAGGGCCTCGACGGCCGCCAGCGCCGCCTGCTGGTTCCGACCGCCCAGCCCGCGAATCGCACGATCGACCAAGCTGACCACCGGTTCGCCGCCGCTGATCAAGCAGTTCGGGCCCGGCTGGCTGCGCATCCGCAGGGCCATTTGGGCCAAGTGCCGGCCCACCTCCTCGGCCGCGCCCTCGGGAGACGTGGACGAGATCATTGCGTGTTGATAGCCCAACCGCTCGGCCTCGGCGCCGGCCGCATCGACGGCCCGGGCGTTATTGGCGACGATCAAATGCGTCACGCGGCAGCCGGCCGGCGTGGTCCAATCGCACCAATGGGCCTCGTCGTCTCCGTCGGCCCGATCGCCACCGGCCGGAACGGACTTTTGGGCGGGCGCTTCAAGCGATGCTCGGCGCTGTTCAACCGCCTGCGACTCGATAACGTCGAACACTCGTGGCGGCAGCCCGGCCTCGCGGGCGGCAAAGGCGTCGAGCACGGCCAAGGCGTCGTCGGCCGTGGTGCGGTCGGGCACGGTCGGGCCAGAGGCGATCACGTCCAACGGGTCGCCCGGCACGTCGGAAATCACCAGCACGATCATCCGCCCGGCGTTGCATGCGCGGGCCAATTTGCCGCCCTTGATCCGGCTGAGATGCTTGCGCACGGTGTTGAGCTGAACGATGTTCGCCCCGGCGCCGCTCAGATAGCGCGTTACCTCGAGCTTGTCGGCCAACGCGATTCCGGGGGCCGGCGCGGGCAGCAGGGCCGAGCCTCCGCCGGTGATGACGGCAATGCACAGATCGCGCGGGCCGAGCGATGCAACCAATTCCAAAATCCGTTCGGCGCCGGCCGCGCCCTCGGGGGTCGGCTCGTTGACGCCCGGCGGCCGCCCGGCGTGCAGCACGATTCGCCCAAGTGGTGTCTTCGCACTATCGGCTGGAACGCAGTCGGCCGGCACATTCACCCAGCCGTGCAGCCGTTTGCGCTCGGCCATCTCCGGGCCGAGAGCCGCTTCGATCGCCGCCGCCATCGCGCCCGACGCCTTGCCCGCCCCCACGACGCAGATGCGATCGATCTGATCGAAGGCGATCCGCTCGTCGCCGATGCGAAGGGCTTGCGCATCGACTTCGACCCATTCGGCGATCAGCCGTTCGGCGCGGACGGCATCGACGCCCGCGCGCCAGATCCTTAGCGCGTCGATGCGCAGTTGTTCATCGGGCCGTTGTTCCCGTGCCGAGCCAATCGCCGTCATCGTTGTTCCCGCCGCGGCTGCCTCAGAGGTACTCTTCCCATCCGCGCGACTTCAATTCGGCCACCAGTTGCCGCACCGATTCCTCATCGTGCTTGTTGGCCACCAAGGTCGCGTCGGGCGTGTGGACGATGATCAGATCGCGCACGCCGATCGTGGCGATCAGGTGATCGGTGCTCGAACGGATCAACGAGCCGGACGTATTCAGCCCCACGTGTTTTGCCGAAACAACGTTGCCCTGATCGTCGCCGCCTTGCAACCGCATCAGCCCTTGCCAACTGCCCAGGTCGTCCCAGGGGAAGGCAGCCTCGATCATCAACACCTCGGCGGCATGTTCCAATACGGCGTAATCGATCGAAATGGCCGTCATCGCGGCGAACTCGCGGCGCAGCACTTCCACCGCATGCGGCGTGCCCAGCGCCGACTCGATCGCCTTCAATCGGCCGAACAGCTCGGGCTGATAGCGCTCGAGCGCCGCCAACACGGTCCTAGCCTTCCAAACGAAGATGCCCGCGTTCCAGTAGAACGTGCCGCGGGCGAGAAACTGCTTGGCGCGCTCGGCCGAGGGCTTCTCGCGGAACTGCCGCACGCGATAGACCGGCAGATCGGCGGCGGGCGATTCGCTTTCGCTCTCGAGCCCCAAGGCGACGGCCGCCGGCCGATATTTTTCGCCCCGCTCGATATAGCCGAAACTTTCGGCGGGGTAGGTGGGCCGAATGCCGAAAGTGATCAGCCAGTCGGGTTCTTCCTCGAGCAGTTCGGCCGCCGCGGCCAATTGGCGGCGGAACTCGTCGGGCGGGTCGATCACATGGTCCGAGGGCATGACGGCCATTGTCGCCTCCGGGTCGCGCCGCGCAATCATCATCGCCGCCAAACCGATGCACGGCGCCGTATTCCGCCCGCACGGCTCGACCACGATCGACTCGACCGGCACCTCGGGCAACTGATCGACCACTTGGCCGACCAGCGGCGCCGTCGTCGCCACCCAAACCCGTTCGGGCGAGGCCATCGCGCCGAGCCGATCGACCGTCGTGCGGATCATCGAGCCTGGGCTGCTCAACGGCAAAAACTGCTTCGGACGCCGTGCGCGGCTTTCGGGCCAGAACCGCGTGCCCGAACCGCCGGCCATAATCAAAAAATGCAACATGGCAGGTTCTCGCTGGAACAATGTGCCCCGCAATCGCCCGTTCGTTACGACCGCGGCTTGCCCACGGCGAACAACTGCCCGTAGGTCCGCACGAACATCATCCCCTCGGCCACCGCCGGCGTGGCGTGCGTTCCCTCGGGCAGCGGAAAACGGGCGATCAGGCGGTATTCCGGCGCGGCGGCCACCACCACCATTTCGCCGTCGCGCGACGGGCAAAAGACCTTATCGCCCACGCGAATCGGCGAGGCGAAATACTTGCCGCCCACCCGCTCGCGCCACAACATCTTCCACGAGCCGGTCTGATAGCAACTGACCACGCCCGCGTCGGTCCACAAGAACACCAAATCGCCGCGGGCCACTGGGATGGGCACGTAGGGCAGCGCGACTTCGAAATCGTGGGCGACCTTCGGCTCGATCCCCTTGGCGGCGTCGCCCGGGGTGACGGCCACGAATCGTTTGCCGCTGCCGCCTTCGCCGCAACCGGCCAAAATCGCCCCGCCCGCCGCGGTCGGCGAACCGACCGTGCGATACGTAAAGAGCGAAATCTCCCAATTCACTCGGCCGTCGGAGGGATTCAAGCTCGTCAAGCCGTGCGCCATGCTCGAAAGAATGATCTGGGGCGAAGCGCCGTCGGGCTGAAAGACCAACGGTGTGCCGTAGGCCGCCCGCACCGACTTGCGATCGACCTTCCAAACAACCTCGCCGGTCGTGCGATTCAGTGCCGCGCAGAAGCTCGGACCATCTTGGTCGTTGGGCACGATCACCAATTCGCCGCAAAGCGCCACCGAGGCCCCTGCCCCGTGCTGGGCGACAAACGGTGCGAACTCGCGCCGCCATGCGATCGTGCCATCGTCCACGTTCAACGCAACGACGAAATAGGCCTCGCGGGTTGCGACGTTGAGGTACAGCCGCTTCTCGTCCACCACGGGAGTCGCAGCCGAGTAGGTGTTGAACTGGTGCATCTTGTAGGTGTCGCCGGCAAACTGCCTGCGCCACAGCGGCTTGCCGTCGCGGGCGTTGTAGGCCAGCACGATCAGCTCGCCCGACTCCTCGTTGCCCGAGGTCAAATACACTCGGCCCCCGCGGACAACCGGCGAGCTATGGCCTTTGCCGGGCAGCGTGACCCGCCAGGCGAAGTCGCCCTCGGCCCACGGCAGAGGCAACTCGATGGTCTCCGCCTCGCCCAGCCCGCCGGGACCGCGGAACTGCGGCCAATCGTCACCGGCAGCCAGCGTCGGCAGGGCGAAAACCACGGCCAGCAGCACGGCGCACAGGTGGACCGGGCTAGGAGCCGGCCGCTGCTCCGCCGTGCAGCCGTCGCCCAACCATTGACGCAGCCTTGCGAGGCGGTCGGATTCGTGGCGGGGATTTCGGCGGGCGCGCGTCATGGCTTGGTCCTTTTGCGAGGATAAAAAAACGGCGGTAATCTCGACAGTAAACAACGGCATGCCTCTCAAAGGCACACGCCGCGCGGCAGCACCGATTGGCCTGGCGGCCCTGCCGCCCTACGTCGTCAATCCCCAGATCTCTTGTTCTTCTGCGGCAAATGTCCAGCGACCAACGGGAGCGGGTTTTCACGCGGGTGCGGCAGCACCGATTGGCCTGGCGGCCCTGCCGCCCTGTGATTGTGCATCCGAAATGGTTGGTCCGCAAGCCGTTGTTCATGGCAAACATCGCCGAGTCGCCGGCTGTTGATGCCGCGATCCAAGCCGACGACGATGGCGAAGTTGCGGAAAAGCGACAAAATGTGGTGACGTCGGGCCGACGCCTCGGGCCTCGGGGATTCGATGGTCGGGCTCTGGGGCGATGGGGCCGCCGTGGGACGAATCGTTCTGACAATAGCTCACGTTTGCACAGCCCGGGCGATTCATTAGAATACGGTCTTCATCGGGGAGGAGTGTCGCCCGGAGCGGGTTTCCCCGAGCCCTGCTGCCGGAACCGGGTCAAACCGATGCAAACGTCGGCGACCATCGCCCAATCAGCGAATGAGCGGCGGCAATGGGCCAAACGGCCGCAATCAGGAGTCAATGCGGAGCAACGGCGCCCTTCGGGCCGTTCTGTGCCGACCTGCGATCGAGCAGAGGGGCCATCGGGCGCGTCAGGCCGCCAGGCAGGGCCAACGCGATGCTCCGGGCGAATCGAGTTGATCGCGTTCGTTGCCGCAGAAGGAAGTCGTTTCGGACCGCGCGACGAAACAAGGCATCGGCAGCGTTTTCTTAGAAAAATGGGACTGTTATGGCAGAAGACAATCTGACGGCTTCTACTGGCGGGTCGGGCAAGCAGGACGAGTCGAACAACAGAGAAAGCACCGACTTCATCCGCGAGATCATCCGCGAACACAATCGCTCGGGTCGTTTCGGCGGCCGAGTCCACACCCGGTTCCCCCCCGAGCCGAACGGCTACCTGCACATCGGTCATGCCAAGTCGATCTGCTTGAACTACGGCATCGCGGCCGACTTCGGCGGCAAGTTCAACCTGCGGATGGACGACACCAACCCGGAAAAAGAAGAACAAGAGTACGTCGATGCGATTATCGACGACGTCCGCTGGCTCGGCGCCCGATGGACCGGCATGCGCGACGACGACCCGCGGGCGGGCGTTATCTGGGCCTCCGACTACTTCCAGCAGATGTACGATTGGGCGGTCGAGCTGATCCGCAAGGGACTGGCCTTTGTCTGCGATCTGACGGCCGAGCAAGTGCGCGAGTATCGCGGCACGCTCACCGAGCCGGGCCGCGAAAGCCCCTACCGCAACCGCTCCATCGAAGAGAACCTCGAACTGTTCGAACGGATGCGCCGCGGCGAGTTTCCCGACGGTTCCCGCACGCTGCGGGCGAAGATCGACATGAACTCGCCCAACTTGAACCTCCGCGACCCGGTGATGTACCGCATCGTCCACGCCACGCATCACAATACCGGAGATAAGTGGTGCATTTACCCCATGTATGATTGGGCGCACGGATTGGAGGATTCCATCGAGGGAATCACCCACTCGATCTGCACGCTGGAGTTCGAAAACCATCGGCCGCTGTACGATTGGTTCATCGACGCGATCAATTTGGGGCGCACCGACGACGGCAGCGGGCCATGGGGAAAGAAGATTCATCATCCCCAGCAAATCGAGTTCGCCCGGCTCAACCTCACCTACACGGTGATGAGCAAGCGGAAACTGCTCGAATTGGTCAAGGGCGGGCACGTTCGCGGGTGGGACGATCCGCGGATGCCGACGATCTCGGGCTTGCGGCGCCGCGGGGTGCCGCCCGAGGCGATTCGCAACTTCTGCGCCACCATTGGCGTGGCCAAGGTTGAGGGCGTGGTGGAGATTCAACTGCTCGAACACCACATCCGCGAGTACCTCAACCGCACCGCGCCGCGGGTCATGGCCGTAATGAAGCCCCTGAAAGTCGTCATCGACAACTATCCGGAAGGCCAGGTGGAATATCTCGACGCGGTGAACAACCCCGAAGACCCGTCGGCCGGCACCCGTCAGGTTCCCTTCTCGCGCGAAATCTACATCGAGGAAGACGACTTCCGCGAAGACCCGCCGAAGAAGTACTATCGGCTTTCGCCCGGGGCCGAGGTGCGGCTTCGCTGGGGCTATTTGATCCGCTGCGTGGGCGTCGAAAAAGACCCGGCCACCGGCCAAGTGGTGCAACTGCATTGCACCTACGATCCGGCCACGCGCGGCGGCAATGCGCCCGACGGACGCAAAGTGAAGGGCACGATCCATTGGGTGTCGGCGGCCCATGCGGTGCGGGCCGAGGCGCGGCTCTACGACCACCTTTTCACCAAGCCCGACCCCGACGACGTTCCGCCCGGCGGCGATTTCAAGGATTTCCTCAATCCCAACTCGCTGCAAGTCGTCGAGTGCTTGATCGAGCCGAGCATGTTGGGCGCATCGGCCGGCACGCGGGTGCAGTTCGAGCGGGTGGGCTACTTTTGCGTCGATCGCGATTCGACGCCGCAACGCCCCGTCTTCAACCGCACCGTCACGCTCAAAGATAGCTGGGCGAAGGTCGAAAAAGCGCTCGCGGCCGGGTAGCGACGCGCGCTGGCAAACAAACTCGGCAGCCCACAGCCTCAGGGCGCTGCTCTGGGCCGACATATTTCGCCCCGTTGGGGCTGACTTCGGCGTGAGCCGAATGTGAAGGTTCGGCTCTCCAATGGGCTTGGGCGACCGCGCCTTCGCAACGCGATATTTCGCCCCATTGGGGCTTTTTCAAGGGGCGACCAGACGCGAGTGTCGCGGGGATTCGGCCTGTTTACCCCGTTTCCACCGCGAGGCCGGTAGCGTTGCGGCCGCGCAACCTGTTGCCGATGAATGGTTTTGCGATCTAACCACGATCTAACCAACCCGGGCTGCCCGCCTGTGGCGGGGCGCGAATCGTCTGTCTGAGGCTTGATTTGCTTTGAACTCCCTTGGTTCGGCCCCCACCGGAAAACCGCCATCTACGGAACTTCTTGGCCCTTCCGCCCGTCTGAAAAAGGGTGAAACGACTTCACAGAACGGCAAAACGGGCAAGACCGAACGCGAATCGAGTCGGCTGGAAGACACCTCCGCCGACAACGACGCAATCGACTGCCGAAGGGTGTTCCGTTGGTCGCGGTTCTCCTCGTCTGTCGCCGCGGTTTGTTGCGGCCGACTGCATCGAGAGTGAAGTACAATTGTTCATGGGCTGCTCGCCGCGGAGTGCAGCGCGGCCGATGAGAGTGGAATCGACGTTTTCTCGTTTCGGAGGTGTGCGTCATGAGGTATCGAATGGGAGCGATGGGCGTCTGTGCGCTGTTGCTGGTGGCCGGGGCCGTTTCGGCGGCCGAAGAATCGCCGGCGATTCCGCTGAAGCGGGTGGTGCTGTTCAACTCCGGGGTGGGCTTCTTCGAACACTCCGGCACGGTCGAGGGCAACGCAAAGATCGACATGCGGTTCAACGTCCGCGACATCAACGACTTGCTCAAGAGCATGGTCGTGCAAGATTTCGACAACGGGCAGATTTCCACCGTCACCTATGGGTCGAAAGACCCGATTAGCAAGACGCTGAAAACGTTCGCCGTCGATCTCACGTCGAACCCGACGATGGGCCAGTTGCTCGCGCAGCTCCGCGGCGAGCAGGTGGAAGTCGAGGCCCCGGGCAAAACGCTGGGCGTCATCCTCGGCGTCGAGGTCCGCAAGAAGAAGGTCGGCGAAAACGAGTTGCAGGAAGTCGAATTCCTTAATCTCGTCACCGATGCCGGCCTGCGGAGCATCGCGTTGGAGCAGATCACCTCGATTCGCCTGACCAACAAGACGATCGACGAAGAACTGCGGAAGGCGCTGACGCTGCTGGCCTCGTCGCTATCGACGGACAAAAAGACCGTGTCGCTCAGTTTCACCGGCGAAGGCAAGCGCCGCGTGCGGGTCGGCTACATTCAGGAAACGCCCGTCTGGAAAACCACCTATCGGATGATCCTCGGCGAAGAGAAGCCCGTGCTCCAAGGCTGGGCGATTGTCGAAAACACCTCGGAACAAGATTGGTCGAACGTCGATTTGCGGCTGCTGAGCGGACGGCCGATCTCCTTCACGATGGACTTGTACGAGCCGCTTTATGTGCCGCGGCCCGAGGTCGAGTTGGAGCTGTACGCCTCGCTCAGGCCGCAGACGTACGGCCAAGACCTTGCCCGGCGTGAAAAGGAGTTTGCCGCGTTGCGTCAGGCCGACGCCAACGCCATTGCCGGGATGGGCGAGCGACGCGCGATGGGCCGCGACGAAGCGTTACAGAATCGGGCGATGGCCAAGGCGGCGCCGGGTGCTCCGCCGATGCTGGCCGCGGCCGCACGGCCGGCCATGGACGCCATCGTAGAAAGCAAAGAAAAGGCTGATCGCGATGCGGACTGGGCCGGGCCGGGGCGCGTCCGCTCGGCGGCCGCCACCGGCGATGTGGGCGAAAGCTTCGAGTACCGCATCAGCGCGCCGGTCAGCCTGCCGCGTCAGCAGTCGGCCATGTTGCCGATCGTCGATGAGGAGATTCAGGCCGAAAAGGTCTCGATCTACAATCCGCGCGTTCATGCCAAGCATCCGCTGGCGGGGCTGCGGTTCACCAACTCGACCAAGCTGCATCTGATGCAAGGCCCGATCACCGTCTTCGACGAAGGCGCCTATGCCGGCGATGCGAAGATCGAAGACATCCCGCCGGGCAGCCAACGGTTGCTCAGCTATGCGATGGACCTCGATACCGAAGTGGCCCCGCAAAGCAAAAGCCAGCCCGACGAGCTGCTCAGCGTGAAAATCATCAAGGGCACGCTGCACGCCTCCCGGAAGTATGTCCGCTCGACGGAGTACACGGTTAAGAACTCGGGCCGAAAGGCGAAGAAGATCCTCATCGAGGCGCCGTTGGATCCCAACTGGAAGCTCACCAAGCCGGCCGAGCCGGCCGAGAAGACCCGCGACCAATACCGCTTCCTCGTCGAGGCGAAGCCCGGTGAACCGACCAAGCTGGTCGTCGAAGAAGAACGGACCGACACGCAGTATCTGGCCCTGACGAACATCGACGACGGTACGATCCGGTTCTATCTGGGCGCGCCGGTCGTCAGCGAGAAGGTGAAGATGGCGCTGGCCGAGGTCGTCAAACGGAAGCAGGAAATCGCGCAAACCGTCTTCGCCCGACAACAGGCCGAACAACGCATCGCCGCCATCGAGCAAGACCAGGCGCGGATCAGCCGCAATATGGGCCAGCTCGATCGCCAAAGCGACGTTTATAAGAGCTACGTGAAGAAGTTCAGCGACCAAGAGGCCGAAATCGAAAAGCTCCGCGGCCAGATCAGCGAAATGCAAGCCCGCGAGCAATCGCTCCGCAAAGCGCTGGACGAATACCTGATCGGGCTCGACCTGTCGTAGGAGGGAACCGCAAACGGACGCAAAGGCAAACCGCGAATAACCGCGAAGAAACGCCAATCGAGCGGGAAGGAACCGCGAAGAAACGCGAATAACCGCGAATGAACGCGAATGAACGCGAAGAAACGCGAGTCGAGCGGGAAGGAACCGCGAATAAACGCGAAGGGACGCGAATGAGCGCAAAGGGACGCAATTCGATTGAGACCGCGAATGAACGCAATAAACCGCGAATAAACGCGAATAAACGCGAATAAACGCGAATGAACGCGAATGAGCGCGAAGGGACGCAGATAGACGCGGGGAGTTGCGGGCAACGCAAAGCGTCAGCGGGAATCAGAAGACAGCCGTCGGTGCGGCCTTGTACGGTCGGCCGGCGGCTGTCGCGATTTCTTGCACAACGGGCAGAACGGGATAACCCGTCTTCCACCGTGAACCGGCCATCTTTCGCCCGAGACGCTCGGCAAAGCGATCCGCGTCCCAAACTCTTTCGCCGGGATGCAAGATGGCAACCAGTTGCATCCGTACAAGTTAGGGCAACAGAGAGATCACCCGTTTGCGACCGTCGTCCGCGATCGTGATCTTGTTCTCGCGGGCAAGCCAGCCAACGGCTTGCATCACCGTGTCGCGAGGCTCGCCCACCGCCTTGACCAGTTGCGCCATGCTCAACGGGCCCTTGGCCGAAAGCGTCCTCCAGACCACGCCGGCCGTCTCACCAATGTTGGCCACGATCGAGTTTTCGCCCGACATGGAACCGACCTCCGGCTTGGGGAATTGAGGAAGACTCCGCAATCTACATAACCTGCGGACTTGAACACAAGTATATCGGATTGAATCCGAGCTTCAAGGGGCTTTTCCCAACCACGGCAACGGATATGCGTGCCAAAGTCGCCGACTTTGGCGAAGAGAGACGGCCCAAACGACAGCGGCCGGCCCGGGCATCCAGCCACAACGTCGCCCGCTATCGGCGAAGCAGGTAGTTCCGCAGGCCGTGGGCGGTGCGTTTCGGGCCGAGGGCCACGCCCAACCATCCGTCGTCGATCGCGCACTGGGTGATTTCCAGGTCGCTGAGGGCCTCGGGCTGGAGTAAGGTGTCGGGCGTAAGGGTCCAGCTCGAATTGCGCGAGAAGGTCTTCGAAAACACGCTCCGCAGGGCGATCTGCCCGCCGGTGTTCAACCGCGTGCCGGCCAGGTGGATGATCCCATCGCGCACCAACTCGGCCGTTCGTCCGTTGAGTTGCGGTTTGTAGTAGGCATGCACTTGGAAGTCGCGCCACACGCGCGGGGCCTTGCTCAATTTGGCAATGTTCAGATGAATGCCCAACTGGCCCTCGTTGAGGCTCACGTACAGGGCGTTTTGCGGGGCGAAGCTGATCTGCACGTCGTCGTTGTCGTGATCTTCATCGATCACGTCGAGCCGGTTGAGTTTGGCCGAAAGGTGCTGCCGCAGTTCGGGCAGGGTGAAGGTGCGTCCGTCCAGTTCCAAACGCGCCAACGCGTTGTTCAGGGCCGACTCATGCACTTGCAGACTGGCAAGGCTGTCGGCCGGGGCTTGCGGTCGGGCGGTGTGGCTTCCCAGTTGATCGTCGCCGGCGAGGCGCAGGCGCATGGCGACCCGCTCGGCGGTGGTTTCGGCGGAGATCAACGTCGGCCGCAGTTGAATCGCCTCCATCGGCTTGACGAGTTTTTCCTGCAAGCGATTGGTGGCCTGTTCGAATTGGGCCGTCGTTTCGGCATCGATCTTTTGCCGCGCCTTGCGGGCGATCTTCCACCGCAGCTCGCGTTCGGCGGCCGGCTTGTGCTGTTCGTGCTGTTGGACGGCCACGCGGCTGGCGATGGCGCCCAGCAGCGGCACGCCGTCGAGGTTGGTTTCCAGGCCCTGCAGCCGCGAGTTGCTGTGGACGTTGATCTGCGTCGGTTCGGCGCGGACGCCGTCGAGATCAAGCTCGATATTCTTCCTCGCCGTATAGATCGTGTTGCCGCGGTTGTAGAACGTGGCCGGCCCGGCGTTCGACGCTGTGAACGACGACACTTCCCCGTTGATCTCCAGGGCCATCCGCACTCGGGTCGGATCGGGCAGCAAACGCACGGCCACGTCGCTGGTGATCACGCTTTGGCCCACGGTGGGCACGCCCTGAACCATTTCGTTCACGGCGGCCGTTTCCGGCGGTCGGGCGGGCAGCATGCGGTTGAGCAGTTTTTCGCTAATCGCAAACCGCAAATTGGCGTTGCGATAATGGACCTCGATGCGGCGCGCCAATTGGCGCTGCCCGGGCAACGGCGAATCAGCCAACGCGCGGCACGCGGCCGCCACGGCTCGGGCTTCCGTCTGACGCGGCGACGACTCGAACTCTTCGATGTTCCGCAACGCCTGCGACACATCGGCCGGCGGAGCGTCGATCACCGCCAAGGCGGCCGTCAGAGCGGCCACGGCCGGACCATCGATCAGCGACCGTTGTTCCGGCGTCAGTTGTTCGCCGGCGATGCGTCGCCGGTATTCGGCAACCAACGGCGCCGGCGGTAGTCCCCGCGACAACGACGCCCGCAACGACTCGATCAACAGATAGCTGCGCCAGGGGCGACCCTCGGCCGTGTTCGGCAGCAGCGATTCGACCTTCTGCAACGCGGCATCGATCCGCCCGCGAATCTCCGCAAGGTTTTCCGCCGGATCGGCCGGTGATCGGTTCGCCGACACCGCATGGCGCCACACATCGGCCCGCCGCGTCAGCGCATAGCTGGCTTGCCGCAAGCGGCGCGCGAGGTTGCGGTCGTCCACCTGGCCGGCGAGGCCCGCGGCATCGAGGGCCAACTGATCGAGCTGATCGCACAGAGCCAACATCGCCTCGGGGCGCGCGCCTGCGGTTGCCACCCCGCGCAACGCCTGCTGCACCGATTTCGCCCAACTGCGCGCCGCCGACGTTTGACCGAGCGACTCCGCCTCGGCGAGCAATGCCTTCGGCTCGGGCCAGATGATCTCGCCGAGCGAGTCGCCCGACGGTGACGGCAGCGACGACGGGCGGTCGGGCGCGATCTCGTCGGGATGCTCGGCACCCTGCGGTTCCCGCCGGCTCGGCGGTTGCGGAGCTGGCGGCTCGGGCTCGTCGGCGGGCGGATCGAGCAACTGCTTTTCAACCGGCATGGGCGGCGACGGCGAGAACTCGTCGGCGCGCTGGGGCGTCGGCTCGAAGGCGTCGGCCGCCGGCCCGTTTGACGGAGTTCCCGAACTGCTTCGCACGCCTTGGCGATCGCGCAATGGGATATAGGCGAGCTTCGGCAGAAGCTGCGCGGCGCGCTCGTCCGGCGAAAGCGGTTTGCCCGCCTCGGGCGCCGACGGCTCGCCCGAATCACGGGAGGACGCTGAGACGGCCGGCGTTCGAGCCGCCTCGGGCGGTTGCGTCGGTTCGTCAAGCTCGGGTTCATCGCCCGGTGGATCGGCCGGAACGGTTCGATCAATCAGATCGCCATTGGCCGGCCGTGCCGCGCCACGCGATGGAACAACTTGAGGATGTGTGTTCGGTGCGTCGTCCGCCGGCGATTCGCTTCGCGAGTGGTCGGCCGCGTACGGCGCCGCGGCAGCGCTGGGCGACCATCCCAACGGCAGCGGCGTATTGGCGGCGCGCAGCGGGTTGCACAATTCGTTCGGTCGATCGACCGCGTCGGAGGCTTTAGTCGCTTGGCTGCCTGCGGCGGGCGTCGTTTCCCGATGGGCTGAAGCAGCCGACGCGGCCACCGAAGGCCCGTCGGGCGAAGGCACTGCCGCCGACGGCGTTTCATCGACCAACTGGCCGATCGTCGGTGCAGCCGGCGCCGGCGGGATGGTTGGCGGGGTGTTGGCCGGAATGCTTGGAGCATCGGCCCATTGAGACGTGCGAACGGCCTCGGCATCGGCTACTGCCGGCCGATCAGCCTGCACGGCATCGCTCGAATCGCCATCGGGCACCGACCGATGCAGCGTCGCGGCCGCCAGCAGCAAGCACACCGAGCCCACGGCGAGCACGGGCCAAAAATAGTCGCCTCGCGGTTCCGCCATGCTCCGCTGTCTCCCTCCGTGGATCGACGCACCGCTTTGTAACAACGAGGCGAGCGAGGCCCCTCGGGGTTTGCCCGTCGGGCAGCGCTACCGGTCTCTTGCAACCGGCCAAGGGCAACGTTCCGTCGCCGCCCTTGGCAACACTCGATCGGCTCCATCGCTGGCGACTGTCGGGACGTTCGATCCCCTACTCGCCGCTGCGATCTCAGCCGAAATCAATCACGCCACGTTGAACCCAACTACTCACCCACCCGCACCTTGCGGTATCGCCTTAAATCGGAGAACCGGCCCGGCAGAATGAAGCGACTTTTTCGACCGGACCGGAAACTGGGAAAGACAGAAAGAATGGGAGCCGTCGGCAGAATAGGGTTTTGCGTTTCGTTCCCAACATAACGCGCACAACCATCGGATCGGTCGTTCTCTGCCCCCCCAATCGCGCGATGCCGATGATGTGTTTCTGTTGCGCGGCGGGAAAAAGGCCGCCTCGGCCCGCAGCGCGAACGGCTCTCAATCGCGGGCCCGTCAGGCGCGATTGCGGACGGTGTCTCCCGGAAAGACCGCGATTCGGCCTGTGGTTTACACGATTCGGCCCGCAAATTGGTCGCTTGTCAATCGCGCGGGATGCGAAGCAGGGCGATCACCGCCGGCGGATACGGCCGAATGTCCCATCGCTCTTTCTGGGGCAGCAAGGCAAGGTCGAAGCGGTCGTCGGCTTCAACTACGATCACGCTGCCCGGCGGGCAAGAATCGACCAATCGGCCGATCAATTGCAGCATTTCGTCGGTGCGCGTGTGGAAGAACTCCCACGGGGGCGAACAGAAGACGATCCACGGGGTGCCCGCCGGCAATTGGGCTCCCGGCTGCCACAGGAAGGCACTGCCGCCGACCACCTCGTACCGCGAGAGATCGAGGCCCAAGTTGGCCGCATTGCGACGGATCAAGGCGGCCGTGGGCAGATGGCGTTCGATGAACACGGCTCGACCGGCGCCGCGACTGAGGGCCTCGAATCCCAGCGCGCCGGTTCCGGCGAACAGATCGATCGCCACGCTGCCGACTACCGCCGGACCAATCAGATTGAACACGGCCTCTCGCAGCCGGTCCTTCATCGGTCGCGTGCGCGAATCGCCCGAGTACTCGAGTTTCCGGCCGCGCATTGTGCCGCCGATGATTCGCAGCCCCAACGGTCGGCGAGCGGCAGACGACGAGTCGGGCGAGCGAGGGGTCGATTCGCGGCGACGGGCAGTCATTGGTACGCCTCGGCAAAACGATGGGGAGAGCCCGACCGTCGGAAGCCCGGATTGTGCCGGGGGGAACATTGGCGGTGCTCGGCTGAACCTCGGCTGAAAACAACGGCAGTCTGCGGCATGTCAACGGCAGGCAACGCACGCCGCCAAAGCGCGGGGGTTCGCCTTTGCGCGGCCTTCGGTTGTCGCGCCGCTTGGTTTATGATACGCTGCCGACAGGCCGCGACGAAGCCGCCGCCGCAAGAAAAGTAAGAAAAGGGAGATGGTTTCCGTTTGCCCCTTTTGTTGCGCGGATGGCATGGTGCGAACCGACGCTTTTCCGCGGAGCGAAATCGCGGTCGATCGTTTCAGCCCGATGGAATCGGATTGATCAGGTTATTTTCATCGCGAGGCCCGCCGGTCAGCGGCGCGGCACGGTTGCCGCCCAAGGAAGTTGGTCAAGATGCAGAGCGTAAGATTCATTTCGAGACGGGTGTTTTCGGTTCGTCGTTGCGTCGCGGCACTGTTGACAGCGGCGACGGTCGGTTGTGTGGCAGGCGGGCCGGCCGGATGGGCGGTTGCAGCCGATTCGCCCTCTGCCGCGGAAGCACCGTCCGCCGCGAACGCAGGCGACGCGGCCGCCGGCGATGCCGCCGCCCGATTCGCCGCCGTCTTTGCCCAATGGAAAGACCTACTGACCCGACTGGGGACGCTGCAAAATCAATATCGGCAGGCCCAAGGCGACCAGCGGACGAACCTGGAGAAAGAATGGAACTCACTGATGCGAGAAGCCGAAAAGCTGCGTGTCGATTTGCAGTCGGCGGCCGAAGAGGCGTATAAGGCGAAGCCCAACGCCGATCCGCAGATTGTCGAGTTGCTGATGAGCATTGTTCGCTCGTCGGTTCGTTACGACGACTACGAGAATGCCTTGCACGTAAGCCGGCTGCTCTTGGAGCACCGCGCCGATGAAAAAGAGAAAACGCTGCCCAACTTGGCGGGCATTGCGGCGTTTCATTCGGGCGAATTCGCCGCCGCCGAACAGTATTTCAAGAAGGCGCGCGAGTTGAAAACGCTGGACATGACCAGCAGCGAATTGATCCCCCAAATTCCGCAATACAAGCAGCTTTGGGCGCGAGAGCAAGAAATCCGCAAAGCCGAGGCCGAGGCCGACGACCTGCCGCGGGTGCTGCTGCGGACCACCAAGGGCGACATCGAAGTCGAGCTGTTCGAGAATCAGGCACCCAACACGGTGGCCAATTTCATCTCGCTGGTGGAGAAAGGATTCTACAACGGGCTCTCGTTCCACCGCGTCTTGCCCAACTTCATGGCCCAGGGCGGCGATCCGAAGGGCGACGGCACGGGCGGGCCGGGCTATCACATCGCCTGCGAATGCTATCGCCCCGACTACCGCCACCACTTCCGCGGCACGCTCAGCATGGCCCACGCCGGACGCGACACGGGCGGGTCGCAGTTCTTTCTCACCTTTGTGCCGACCGGGCATCTCGACGGGCGGCACACCGCCTTCGGTCGGGTAGTCAAGGGAATGGACGTGCTCGCAAAACTGCAACGGCGCGATCCCGAATCGCCGCGACCGCCCGAGCCCGATAAGATCATCGAGGCCAAGGTCGTGCGGAAACGTCCGCACCCCTACGAACCGAAAAAGATAGAGAACGGCGATCGGTAGCCGCCGGTTGAATCAAGCGTCATTCGGATTCCCAGCGATGCTTTTTCCCGCAAAAGGCGCGGGAGGATTCGCTGGTACTGGTTTTTCAACGGGCTGGTAGGCCGGCCGACCGCAGCGCCCGCCGCCGCGCACGATCCACTTTCGATCACCGGCCACGGCAAACGATCAGCTTTCCATCACTTCCTGCTCGCGGGCCTTGGCCAGCTCGTTCGCCTGCGCCTCGTATTGCTTGATCAGGTCTTGGATCTGTTCTTTGATCGAGGCGCAGTCGTCTTCCGAAAGCTCTTTGTTCTTTTCGGCTTGGTCGGCATCGCGATTGCCGTCGCGGCGGATGTTGCGAAGGGCGACCTTCGTTTCCTCGGCCAGTTCCTTGACCCGTGCCACCATCTTCCGCCGCATCTCGGTGGAAAGCGGCGGAACGTTCAAGCGGATCACCCGCCCGTCGTTCTGCGGATTGAACCCCAAATCGCTGGCCTGAATGGCCTTTTCGATGTCTTTCAATGTGCTCGGATCGTAGGGCCGAATCACGATCTGATTCGGTTCCGGAGCGGCGACCGCGGCAATCTGCTTGATCGGCGTCGGCGAGCCGTACACTTCGACGCGGAGCGAATCGACCAGCCCCGGGTTGGCCCGACCGGTGCGAATGCCGGCCAAGTCCGCCTTCAGCTTTCGGATGGCCTTCTCCATGCGGTCTTCAACGTCGAGAAGGATGTCGTCTCCGCTCATCGTTTGTGGCTCCCGAATAGTGTTCGACAACGGCGGCCATTGCGATCCCCGGGGCGTTCTTCCCCTCGGGCCTTTGCCGGCGCGCCGCCGTCGCCCGCTCAGCCGGCCGCATTTGCTCGAATCAGCGTCCCCACGCGGCGGCCGAGCACGGCCTGCTCGATCAACCCTTGCTTGCGAAAGTTGAACACCATGATCGGCAGCGAATGCTGCCGGCACTTGGTCACGGCCTCGTGATCCATCACGCGAAGATTCTGCCGCAGGAAGTCGTCGTAGGTCAGTTCGCCGTAAAGCACGGCATGCGGGTTGCGCTCCGGATCGTCGCTAAACACGCCATCAACCCGCGTGGCCTTCAGCAGGCAGCCGGCCTCGAGTTCCAGCGCCCGCTGCGCGGCGGCGGTGTCGGTGGTGACGAACGGGCTGCCCGTCCCTGCCGCCAAGATCACCACGCGGCCTTTTTCCAAGTGCCGCTGCGCACGGCGGCGGATATACGGCTCCGCCACGTTGTGCATTTCAATGGCGGTCATCAGCCGAGTTTGGCAGCCGAGCGATTCCAGCGCGTCTTGCAACGCCAACCCATTCATCACCGTGGCCAACATGCCCATATAGTGGGCGGTCGCCTCACGGATGCTCGAATCGCTGGCGCTGAACTGCGCACCGCGAAGGATGTTTCCCCCGCCGATCACGACGGCCAACTGCACGCCGTGCTGGGCCGCCTGATAGGTTTGCCGCGCCAGGTGCAGCACCGCATCCATGGCAATGCCGCGCTGACCGGCATGCACAAAGCCCTCGCCGGAGATCTTCAGCAGCACGCGAGGCCAGCGCGGGCCGGCCGAAACAATGTCCGCCATGTGGTATTTCCTTCAAAAGACGGCACAAACCGGGACATCGCAGCAACCAGTCTGCGATCAACCCGCCGGACTGGCCTCGGGCGCAGCCGCTGCGCGGCGGGGCGTCGCTGATCGGCTCGGAAGGCGGTCGCTGCGCAGCGCCTTGCCGCCCGAGGCGACGCCGGTCGGTCGTTTCGGTCGGCTACTCCTTGGGAAGCTCGAAGTGGACGAAACGAACGAGCGTCATGCCGCCCTCTTTGGCCACTTGGGCCACGGTTTTCGACGGCTCCTTGACGAACGGCTGATCGGCCAGCGCGCACTGCGCGAAGAAGTCGCGAAGCCGACCCTCGACCATTTTCTCGATGATCTTTTCCGGCTTGCCTTCCGCCCGAGCCGCCTCGGCGAGGATTTCGCGCTCTTTGGCCACCACGGCCGGATCAAGCTCTTCTTTGAATGTCACTTTCGGCCGCATTGCCGCAATGTGCATGCAGATGTCTTTGGCCAACTCAGCCGTGCCGCCCTCCACCTGCAAAAGCACGCCGACGGCGCCGTTGTGATGGGCATAGCCGCCGCAGGGCGCATCGATGCGAACCAATCGCTCGAGCTTGAAGGCTTCGCGAATGCGGTTGTTCAAATCATCGAACTGCTGGCGGAGCGTCATCCCCGACTTGCTCGGCGACGGCTGATCGAGCAGTTGGTCGGCCGACTCGGCTCCCGGGCCGGTCGCCAATTGCACGACGAGATCGTTGGCCAGTTGCACGAACTCCTCGTTGTTCGATACCGGCGCGCTTTCGCACCGCAGATCGACCATCGCGCCGCGTTGGGCCGCAAAATCAACATAAACGGCAACCCGTCCGGCCGTGGTCGAACGGCCCGCACGCTTTTCGGCCACCTTGGCGCCCGCTTTGCGCAACAGCTCGATGGCCTTCTCTTGGTCGCCGCCGGCCTCTTCGAGGGCCTTCTTGCAGTCCATCATCGGCAACCCGGTTTTGCTCCGCAAGCTCTGCACGGCGGCAGCAGTGATCTGAGCCATAGTGATCCTCGTATGCTGATAGGAATGTGATTGACCTGAATCAAACAGCGAACAACGGAAAGCGGCCTTCGCGAAAACAACAATTCCCGGCGCCGCCTGACGACGCCCACCGACCGCTTTCGCTGCTGTGCGAACCGTTTCTCTGTTTGAACCGGTTCCGCCTGCCGCCAACCCAAGCGACACGACCGACCGGATCCTCGGTGCGGCCGACCGCCGGCACCGCACTGCCGGTAGAGCGACCGCGTTGCCGCTCGATCGCATTGGCGACAGGCCGGCCCGCCGGGCAAGCGCATTGCCCGCGCCGCGGGCCGCTGCAGCCGCGCCGCCGGCGTGACGTTTGCTTATTTCGCTCTTCTGCTCAGCCGGAGGCGACGGGCGCGGCGGACTCGCCGGTTTTCAAATCGCCCGTCGAAGCGCGGCCCGAAAGCACGGCGTCGGCCAACAGGCGAACAATCATCTCGATCGAGCGGATGCTGTCGTCGTTGCCGGGGATGGGCAGATCCACTTCGTCGGGATCGCAGTCGGTGTCGATCAGTGCAATCGTCGTCAGGCCCAGCCGCCGCGCCTCGCGCACCGCGTTCTTTTCTTTCCGCGGGTCGATCACCACCAGGCACTCGGGCAGCCGGTTCAGCGTTCGCAAACCGTTCAAGTTGCGATACATCTTTCGGTACTCGCGATTGAGCGCCGATTGCATCTTTTTCGAATAGGTTTTCCACTCTTCGCTTGCGCGAAGGGCTTCCAGCTCTTCCAAACGCCCCAACCGCCCGCAAATCGTGCGGAAATTCGTCAATGTGCCGCCCAACCAGCGATCGCTGACAAAGGGCATGCCGCAACGGGTGGCCTGCTGCTCGATGACGTCGGCCGCCTGACGCTTGGTGCCCACGAACAACACCAACCCGCCGCCCGAGGCTACGCGCTGAAGATATTTGCGCGCCCGAAGCAAACCGCGAACCGTCTCGCGAACGTCGATAATGTGAATCAGATTGCGGCGGCCATAAATGTACGGCCGCATCTTCGGGTTCCAGCGGCTGGCGCGGTGACCGAAGTGAACCCCTGCCTCGATCAAATCCTTAACTAGAACGGTGGACAAGCGAGAACTCCTTCGCCAAGGCACACCGGCTATGTCCCCGCGACCCAAAGGCGGCCAGTGGGGCGTCCGGCGTTCAATAAAAACTATTCGGTCGGGAAACGATCAAACAACAGCTTGGACCGTTCAAGCCGTTGAACCCTATAGATTATCGCCGAACCCTGGCGGCGACAAGGGGTTCCGTGCCCGGGGCGATGCCGCCGCCTCCATCGCCCCCCGCCAAATAGGGGCACAAGCGGCGGCACGTCCTTGGGTGCAGACGATTACCTCCGGGCGGTCGCAAAAAATAGCTCCTTACCACTGCGAAAGCGGCCGCCGGTGCAGCGACGCGACCGATTGCGTGCAATCCCGCTTGAACCACTTCGCGCTAGTCGCGGTTTTTGTTGGGGCGAGTGCGACAATCGGAGAACAACCACCAAGCCGCGAGCCCCCGCTATTTGGGGATTTCGCGCCCCATGGCGCGAAGCAGCATTTGCATATCTTCCCAGGTTTGACGTTTGGCCGAGGGGTTCCGTAACAAGTAGGCCGGATGATAGGTGCAAATCACCCGCGCGCCTTGAAAATCGAAGAATCGGCCGCGGAGCCGCCCGATCGTCTCGGTCGTTTGCAGCAGGTTCTGCGCGGCGCAGGCGCCCAGGCAGCAGATGAACTTCGGGCGGATGATCCCCAGTTGGCCCAACAGGAAGGGGCGGCATCGCTCGGCCTCGTCGGGCAACGGCGTGCGGTTGTTCGGCGGCCGACAGCGAAGGATGTTCATGATGTACACCTCTTCGCGTTTCAGCCCGCAGGCCGCAATGATCTTATTGAGCAACTGCCCGGCCGCGCCGACGAACGGTTCGCCACGGAGGTCTTCATCGGCCCCGGGGGCCTCGCCGACAAACACCAGTTCGGCATAAGGGTTGCCGACCCCAAAGACCGTTTGCGTGCGGTTCCGCACCAGCTCGTCGCAGCGGCGGCATTGGGCCACCTTTGCCGCCAGGGCCGCCAAAGCAGCGGCACGATCCTCCTGCCCGATTTCGCGTTCTTCCCGCCGACTCTCGAATTTCTGTGCCGATGTGCTTTCGGCGACGGGACGCGGCGGCGCGTCCGACCGGGAGCTGTTCGCTAATCTTTCCGCCTTCACGCTCTCCTCGCTTTCGACGGTTGTTCGGGCCGAGGTCTCCACCGTCGCCGCCGCAGCGCGCGCGGCCCGCTTCGGCAGGTGGGTTACCCCGCCGCGGCGCAGACTGTCGAGCCATTGAGCGGCAGCACGTCGCACATCGGCCATCGATCCCTCCATTCGCGTCGTTCTCTGTCGTTGCTCGTTGGTCCGCGGCGACCGAAAAGTTCCACCCCTCCGCGGAAGCGGCTGCCAAGGCAACGAAACTTCTGGTCCCCTGCCGCCCGACAGTCGCGCGGCCGCCCGCCTCGATGCAGATCTGGCTAATCGCCGAAACGGCCTACGGCCTATTTTGGGTGTTTCGAACTGATCCGTGCAAGTTGCCCAGGCCGGTAAAATAGTTCAAAAAAAGTGTGACAAGCAGAGGGGCGGCAAGGCGGCCGGCCGACAGGTGTTGCGGCACCGGCCGAAGATAACCCCTCGTGTTCATCGCAAAACGATCGGTGGGAGAACGGGAAATCGAGGATTCCCAAATAGAACCGCGAGAAACGGAAATCGCTTCAAACGGGATTGCGCGCAATCAGCCGCGTCGTTGCGACCAAAGCCGATTGCGCAGTTGTGTCAGACGATCGAGCACACTATCGAGCACAGCCGGAGGTTGGCATGGCCAGTTTCTCGGGGGGCGGCAATGGTGTTCGGCCGGCGGCCATCGTGGGGATTGGCGCGTCGGCGGGTGGTTTGGAGGCGTTGGAGACCTTCTTCGATCACATGCCGACCGACACCGGGACGGCATTCGTCGTCGTGCAGCATCTTTCGCCCGACTTCAAGAGCCTGATGGATGAATTGCTTTCTCGGCATACGCGACTAGCGATTCATCGCGTGACCGACGGGATGCTCGTCGAGCCGAATTCGATCTACCTGATCCCGCCGAAGAAAGAGATGATCATTTCCGGCGGGCGCCTGCTCCTGACCGATAAAGACCCCTCGCAGGCCCTGCCGCTGCCGATCGACGTGTTTTTCCGGTCGCTGGCGCAGGACGCCGGGCATCGGGCGATCGGTGTGATTCTCTCCGGCACCGGCAGCGACGGCTCGCGCGGCATTCGCGCCATTCACGAGGCGGGCGGCTTGGTTTTCGTGCAATCGCCGGAGACGGCCAAGTTCGACGGCATGCCGAAAAGCGCGCTCGACACCGGAGTGGTCGATTACGTGCTGCCGCCCGAGTCGATTCCGGCGGCCATCGTCCGCCATGTCGCCCACGGCGATCGGGCGGAAGACGAATCGCTGCCGATGCCGGCCGTTTCCGAGCAGGGGATCAACGCGATCTTTCGCATCTTGCGCGATGAATACGGAATCGACTTTTCGCACTATAAGCAAAGCACCGTGATGCGCCGCGTCGAACGGCGTCTGCAATTGAATCGCTCGATCGACTTGGAGGACTACGTTGCCCGGCTCCGCGACGACTCGGCGGAATTGAACGCCCTGTACAAAGACCTCCTGATCGGCGTTACCGAGTTCTTCCGCGACGCCGAGGCCTTCCAAAGCCTCGACCGCGAAGTCATCCCCGGCCTGTTGGAGCGCGTGTCGCCGCACGATGAGCTTCGGGTTTGGGTGGCCGGCTGCGGCACCGGCGAAGAGGCGTACTCGATCGCTATTTTGATCGACGAGGCAATGGCGAGACTGGGGCTGACGCGGAACATCAAGATCTTCGCCACCGATGTGCATCGCGCTTCGCTCGATTTCGCCAGCGCGGGCGTGTACGACCGGGAGAGTCTGGCCAAGGTTTCGCCCGAGCGATTGGAGCGGTATTTCGTCGCGCGCGGCGATCAGTTCCAGGTGTCGCAGGAGTTGCGGAAGACGATCGTCTTCGCCCCGCACAACGTGCTCAAAGACGCCCCGTTCACCAAACTCGATCTGATTTCGTGCCGCAATTTGCTGATCTATTTCCAGCCGCTGGCGCAGAAGAAGGTGCTTTCGCTGTTTCATTTCGGGCTGAAGGCGGGAGGGGTGATGTTTCTCGGGCCGAGCGAAAGCCCGGGCGAACTCTCGGAAGAGTTTCAACAAATCGACGCCCATTGGAAGATCTTCCGCAAACGGCGCGACATCCGCTTGCCGGCCGATCTCCGCCTGCCGCTTTCGCCCGGTTCGGTACCGACACGGGCGACGGCGGCGCTGGGCGTCGGCCACGGCCCGGGTGCGCCCGACTTGGACCTGCTGCGCGCCTACGATGCGATGCTCGAACGCTTCGTGCCGCCCGGGCTGCTGTTGAATCCGCGGCGCCAGTTGGTGCATACCTTCGGCGGGGCAGGCCGCTTTCTCAGCCCCCGCGACGGCCGAACGACGACCGATGTGCTCGATTTGGTGCAAAAGGAGCTGAAGCTCGTTCTGGCCGGGGCCATCCAACGCGCCGTCAAGGATTTGGCGACGGTAACATACGGCGGCGTTCGCGTCCGCGCCGGCAACGGCGAAGAAGAACTCTCCGTCCAAGTGACGCCGCTGGCCGTCCGCGACGCGGCGGCCCCCTACCTGTTGGTAACGTTTGAAAGCACCGCGGCACGGCGACCGGCGCCGTCGGCGAACGAGCCGATCGACATCGAGCAGATGTCGGGCGAGCAGATGCGCTCGCTCGAAGACGAGCTTCGATACACGAAAGAGAATCTCCAAGCGACCATCGAAGAGCTCGAAACAGCCAACGAGGAGCTTCAGGCCACCAACGAAGAATTGGTCGCCTCGAACGAGGAATTGCAGAGCACCAACGAAGAGCTGCACTCGGTCAACGAAGAACTGTACACGGTCAATGCCGAGCACCAGCGGAAGATTGCCCAGTTGACGCAATTGACCAACGACATGGACAACCTGCTGGAGAGCATCGACGTCGGCACACTCTTCCTCGATCGCGACTTGTGCATCCGCAAGTTCACCCCGCGAATCACCGAGGTGTTTCGCATCTTGCCGCAAGACGTGGGACGGCGGATCGACAGCTTCGCCAGCAACATCGAGTGCAAATCGCTGCTCGACGACATCGTCGCCGTGCTTCAGACGAACCAGCCGTGCGAGCAAGAAGTGCAAGACCGCTTCGGCCGCTGGTACTTGCTCCGCATCCTGCCGTATCGGGTGGAGGGAAACGTGGACGGCGTGGTTGTCACGCTGATCGACGTATGCCGATTGAAGCAAGTCGAGAAGAACCTGCGCCTGATGTCGAAGGTGTTTCAAGACGCGGCCGATCCGATCATCATCGAAGACCTTAGCGGAACGATCATCGACGTGAACGCCGAAACCGAGCGCGCCTACGGCTACACCCGCGACGAGCTGATCGGCGCGCAGATCACAACGCTGATGCCCGAAGAAGAAGCGGCCAAATCGATCAATTTGCGGCGCCGCTGCGTCAGTTGCGAGGCGGTGCGGAACGTGGAAACCGTTCGCCGCGACAAGCACGGCCGACGACACCCGGTGCTGCTGACGCTTTCGCTGCTGACCGACGAGCGGAACGCGCCGGTGGCCATCGCGAGCATCGCCAAAGACATTTCGGTGCAAAAGAACGCCGAGGCCGTCGCCCGCGAGGCGATCGAGCGCCGCGACCAGTTCCTGGCGATCCTGTCGCACGAGCTGCGCAACCCGCTCAGCGCGGTGCTCAACGGGGCCTACGTGCTCAGCGCCCGGCTCGACGATCGGCCGGCGGTCCGCGAGCCGTGCCGCGTGATCCAGCGGCAGGCGAAACAAATGGCCCGGCTGCTGGACGACTTGCTCGACGTGTCGCGGATCGCGCAAGGACGAATCGAGATTCGCCGCGAGCCGACCGATCTGCGCACGGCGATCGAGTCGGCCGTAGAAGTAATGCGGCCGCAGATCGAAGCCCGCGATTTGGCACTGCAAGTGCATCTCGATCATCGCCCGCTGTACGTTTTCGGCGATGCGGCGCGGTTGGAACAGATCGCCGTCAACCTGCTGACCAACGCAATGAAATACACCCCGGCCGGCGGCGAGATTCGGCTGACCGCAATGCGCGAAGAGGGACGAATCGTCCTCCGCGTGGCCGACAGCGGGCACGGAATCGCCCCCGAAATGCTCGACCGCATCTTCGAGTTGTTCGTGCAGGCGGGCAAACCGATCGATCGGGCCGACGGGGGGATGGGCGTCGGGCTGACGTTGGTCCGTTCGCTCGTCGAGCTGCACGGGGGAACAATCGCCGCCTTCAGCGAGGGGCCGGGCAAAGGCAGCGAATTCGTCGTGCAATTGCCCCCCGGCCCGCAACCCGACGAAGAGGCGACCGCTGCCGAAGCCGGGCCGCGATGCCGCACCCCCCAACGCATCTTGCTGATCGAAGATAACGCTGACAGCCGGCAAATGCTCCGCAGCGTTCTGGAGATGGAGGGATTCTCGGTCGAAGCCGTCGAAGACGGACGCCACGGGCTGGAGCTATTGTTGCACGACCATTTCGACCTGGCGTTGGTGGACATCGGATTGCCCGGCATCGACGGCTTCGAGATCGCTCGCCAGGTTCGCGCCTCGCCTCGCGGACGCACACTCCGCATGGTGGCCCTGACCGGCTACGGCCGCCCTGCCGACTGCGAGGCCACGCGCGCGGCCGGGTTCGACGAGCACTTGGTCAAGCCGATCCGTCGCGACGATTTGGCCCGGCTCTTGCGTTTGCCGCAAGGAAATGCTTGACCGCGGCAGCGGCGTCCGCCTATGCTGATCAGCGATTGCCCGCCTCGAATCGCGGATGGCTTTCCGCGCGCACATTCCTGCCCCAAGGGAGAAGCGACATGAAACGCTCCGACCGCCGTTCGTCTGTACGCTTATTCTCCACGGTGCTGAGGGCTGTCGGCCCTCTGGTTGTCGCCGGCTTGTCGGTTGCCGTTGCGGCTGTCGTCGCAGCTACCATCGCAGTTGCCTTCGCGGTTGCCGGTTTCGCGCGTTCGGCCCACGCTGCCCAATCGGCGGCTTCCACGGCCACGGGGACATCGACCGGAGCTGCCTCCAAGGCCGACGACTCGTTGGCCGTCGGACCGCTGGTCGGCGGCACTCCGGCGCACCGGATCGTTCACGAATACTGGCTTCAATTGGCCAACGAGGCCCTCGATCGTCGCGAGGCCGCCTTCGAAAAGATGAAAACCCGCGATGATGTCCGGCAGTGGCAAGAGCGGCTGCGGACGGCCTTTCGCAAAGCGCTTGGCGAACTGCCCGAGCGCACGCCGCTGAACCCGCAGGTGGTCGGCACGATCGAACGCGACGGGTATCGCGTGGAAAAGGTAATCTACGAGAGCCGGCCGAAACACTTCGTCACGGCCCTCCTCTTCCTCCCCCAGAGAAAAGGGCCGTTCCCCGGCGTGCTCGTTCCCTGCGGCCACAGCGCCAACGGAAAGGCCTCGGAGGCCTACCAGCAGGTATGCATCATGCTGGCCAAGGCCGGCATGGCCGCCTTGATCTATGATCCGATCGACCAGGGCGAGCGCATTCAGTTGTTCACGCCCGAGGGCAAACCGGCCGCTTCGAACACCACGGGCCACTGCATTACCGGCCTGGGGGCCATCCTACTGGGCCAGAACACGGCCACGTATCGGGTGTGGGACGGCATCCGCAGCCTCGACTACCTCGCCTCGCGGCCCGAGATCGATCCAGCGCGGCTGGGCTGCACGGGCAACTCGGGCGGAGGAACGCTCACCAGCTACCTGATGGCCCTCGACAACCGCATCGGTCCGGCCGCTCCGAGCTGCTACCTCTGCGGCTTCCGCCGATTGCTGGCCACCATCGGCCCGCAAGACGCCGAACAGAACATCTTCGGCCAGTTGGCCTTCGGCATGGACCACTCGGACTACGTTCTGATGCGCGCCCCCAAGCCGACGCTCATCCTGGCGGCCACCGCCGACTTCTTCGCCATCGACGGCACTTGGCCGCTCTTTCGCGAGGCGAAACGCTCTTACACCCGTTTGGGCGCGCCGCACCTGGTGGATATCGTCGAGGCCGACGAAAAGCACGGCTATACGGCCCCGCAGCGGCTTGCGGCCGTGCAATTCATGCGGCGGCATCTGTTGGGGATCGATGGTCCCGCGGACATGGATCCGAATCCGACCGCGTTGCCCGAAAAAGAGCTCCTTTGCACGCCCGAGGGCCAAGTGATGCGCCTGCCCGGCGCCCGCAGCGCGTACGACCTCAACCGCGAGACGGCCGCCCGGCTGGCCGAACAGCGTCGGCGGCTGTGGCAGCAGCGGTCGCGCGACGAATCGCTGGCGGCCGTGCGCCGGCTGACCGGCATCCGCCCGATCGACCAGCTTTCGCCGCCCGAGATCAAACGGCACGCCAGCCGCCCGCGCGACGGCTACCGCATCGACCTGATCTCGATCGAACTTGGCCCGACGCTCTGGCTGCCGGCGTTGGCCTTCGTTCCGGAGAAGCCCGCCGCCGAGCTCTGCCTTTACCTGCATGAACAGGGCAAAAGCGCCGATGCCGCCCCGGGCGGGCCGATCGAAACGCGAGTACGTGCCGGCCAGTTGGTCCTTGCCATCGATCTGAGCGGCTGCGGCGAACTCCGCCCGACGCATAAGGGCAACTACGGCGGTGTGTTCGGGCCGAACTTCAACGATGCCTATACGGCCTACCTGTTGGGGCAATCGTTTCTTGCGCATCGGGCGGAAGAGATCTGCCGCTGTCTGTTGGCCCTGCCGAAGATCGGCGGCGACGAGAAACTCCCCGATGCCAAGCCGCGGCCGGTGCATCTGGTGGCCGTCGGCGAGCCGGGCCCGGCCGCGTTGCATGCGGTGGCCTTGGCGCCGGAGCGTTTCGCCTCGCTGCGGCTCGTCGGCAGCTTGCCCAGCTATGCCGAGCTGATCGAGAGGCCGCTCGACGCGCGGCCGCACTTCGTCAGCATCGCGCATGGGGCGTTGGGCGAGTACGATCTTCCCGATCTGGTCGGCAGCTTGCCGCCCGGCAAGGTCGAGGTGGTCGATCGCTAACGCCGTTCTCGTCGCGGCAATCCCGGTTCTTTGCAAGGATCGATCCGGCGGCGTCTTCCCGCGGTGCCGGCGGGCGAGGCGAGAATCGCCGGGAGCACGACTGATCTAAACTCTTTTCCCACAAGCAGATACCGCACGCTACCACTCCGCGCTGACTCGCACGGAGCGGCTTGGTACAATATAGTCCGTTATGTTTGCCGCTAAGGAAGAAATCGAGCGACTGCGTCAATCGGCGCCCTTAGTGGCGCCGTCGCTGTTGGCCTGCGACTTCGCTCATCTGGCCGACGAAATCCGCCGAGTCGAAGATGCCGGTGCGGCCGTGCTGCACCTCGACATCATGGACGGCTGTTTCGTGCCCAATTTGAGCTTCGGGCTGCCGGTGGTCGAGGCCGTGCGCCGCAGCACGCGGTTGCCGTTGGATGTGCATTTGATGATCGTCGAGCCGGGCCGCTACCTGCGGCAGTTCCGCGAGGCCGGGGCCGACATGCTCACGATCCACATCGAGACATCGCCCGACCCGCGGGCATTGCTCGATGAAATCCGTTCGCTTGGGTGCGGAGCGGGCCTGACGCTCAATCCGCCCACGCCGGTGGAAACTGTCGAGCCGTTCGCGTCGCAATGCGACATCGTATTGGTGATGAGTGTTATGGCGGGCTTCGGCGGGCAGAAGTTCGATCCGATTGCGCTGAACAAACTGCGGCGATTGCGAGCGCTGATGGGCCCGCAGGCGCTGATCTCCGTCGATGGCGGCGTGAATGCCGAAACGATCGGCAACTGTGCCGCCGCGGGGGCAAACTACTTTGTGATGGGCACTGCCGTGTTCGGCCGGCCCGATTATCGGCGCGTGATCGCCGAGATGACGGCCCTGGCTCGGGCCGCTTCCGCCGCCGATGGCGACGGATCGCCCGGCCGGGCGGCATCGAAACCAGAACCGACCACCCATTGCTGATTATTGTATGGTACGCGTGATTCTCGTCCGTCCGGGCGCCACCGACTACGACCTTCAGGGCCGCATTCAGGGCAATCTGGACATTCCCCTCTGCGCCGAAGGCCGCGCCGCGGCCGTTCAATGCGCCGAGGAACTCCGTTCCTTTCAGCCGAAGTGCGTCTATGCGCCCGAAAGCGAGCCGTCGCGGCAAACCGCCGAGCTGCTCGGCGAAACGCTCGGCTGCCGCTTGCGGAAGATCGACCGACTGGAGAACATCAATCTCGGCCTGTGGCAAGGGATGCTGATTGCCGATGTGCGGTTGAAGCAACCGCGGGTCTATCGCCAGTGGCAAGAGCAGCCCGAGACGGTCTGCCCGCCGGAAGGCGAAATGCTCGAACAAGCCGACGATCGCCTCCGCGCGGCGATGGTGAAGCTGCTGCGGCGACATAAGGAGTCCGACACGATCGCCGTCGTGCTGCCCGAGCCGCTTTTCAGCCTCGCCCGCCGCTTCCTCGCACAAGCCGAACTGGGCGACCTGTGGACGGCCGGCAAAGACCAAAGGCCGTTCGAAATCTACTCCGTCGAAGTGGAGAACCTGCTTTCCGGCTCCGCTTCCTAGGGACCGACCGCCCGGAGCCTCGGCCTGCGGAAAATAGAACCTTCCGAAAACATCAACTCCCCAAAGCCGGTGCCGAAAGTCAACGCGCCGAAGAGAACATGAGCGACGCATCGAACAACGCCAACAGTTGGAAGAACGTTTTGCCGCAGAATAAGCGCGGCGTGCCCGAGGGCCTGTGGCGCCGCTGCCCGGGCTGCCAGCAGACGATCTTTCGCAAAGACGTGGAGAAACGGCTCGGTGTCTGCCCCGAATGCGACTACCACTGGTATGTCTCGGCGCGGCAGCGAATCGCCCAATTGATCGACGAGGGAACCTTCGAGGAATGGGACGCCGACCTCTGGCCGGCCGATCCCCTTGACTTTGTCGATAGCAAACCCTATCGGCAACGGCTCAAGGAAGAACAAGCCCGCACCGGACTCCGCGATGCCGCCGTCACCGGCGGCGGAATGATCCGCGGGCGGCGCGTCGCCTTCGGGGTGACCGATTCGGCCTTCATCATGGGCAGCATGGGCTCGGTCGTCGGCGAAAAGCTCACACGACTGATCGAACGCGCCACCGAGCAATCGCTGCCGTTGATCATCGTTTCCGCCTCGGGCGGCGGCGCGCGAATGCACGAAGGAATGCTCTCGCTGATGCAAATGGCCAAGGTGTCGGCGGCGCTGGCCCGCTTCGACCAAGCCGGAGGCCTCTTCATTTCGGTGCTCACCAACCCGACCATGGGCGGCGTGGCCGCAAGCTTCGCCTCGTTGGGCGATCTGATCTTCGCCGAGCCGAAGGCCCTCGTCGGCTTTGCCGGCCCGCGAACGATCAAAGCCACGATCCGCATCGAACTGCCCAAGGGATTCCAAACCAGCGAGTTTCTGCTGGAGCACGGGTTTGTCGATCGCATCGTCAGCCGGCAACATCTCAAAACCGAGATCGCCCGGGCCATCGACTACTGCGGCAATTGATGGGCTGGCCCGCCATCGGGGCCGTAACCGACGCAACCGCCGCAACCGCCGCGCCCCGGCGCTGAGCCTCCCGCGCAACACGCCCGAAGGCCACCCTTCCCCGCCCTGCCCACGGCCGCCGGCCGCCGGCTCGCGGAAGTAGCTGGCCGACTCCACAGGCAAGAAAGCATCACGGGGAGGCTCGGACACAGCGGCCCGAACCTCCCCGTGGGTTTTTCATCTCGACCCGGGGTTTTTGCACCAATCACCCGAGGCCGATTCTTTTCAACATCATCGGATCAACGGCCCCGCCTCGGCAACGCCCAGTCGCTTCAGCAAGGCCCAAGCACTACTTCCGCCGACGG
>CAZVZX010000035.1:0-49049 GCA_964631235.1 uncultured Planctomycetaceae bacterium
GCTATGCGGCCCGTCGGCGGAAGTAGTGCTTCGGGCCTTGCTGAAGCGACTGGGCGTTGCCGAGGCGGGACCGTTTGCCAATTGGCGAGACGAGAATCCACCGCACGTGATAACACTCCCATCGCGTGCTGGAAAGGCCGTTTGTGTCTCGCAACACAACGAGCCATTTCCGTTCGTGCAAAGAGAAATTCGACGTAGTTCAATACGCTCATGTGCGGCTTCTTTCGATAAGGCTGCACAAGAGGGAGACATTTCCGCTTTGATTTGCGTTTTTTGAGCGACGGGCGCCGCCCTCGTTCGCACCGCTTGTGATTTCGGCAATCGCGCATTGTCGAGCTGTCGCTGATTGGCACATTGCGTTTAAGCGACCGAAAAGACCGTCGCGAACCGTCGGACCGTCGCGTGCATGCCGCAATAGTCCAGGCAGCCCGTAGAGCGGGCACAACTTTTGTCGGCATGGTTTGCCGGCGGGCTCCGCCGTTGCGCCGGTTACTCCCGAAGACCCGGCCGAATCGTTCTACATAATTGCGGATCGGGCCGCCGGCGCAGAGAAGGGCCCATTGCCCGCAGTTGCCCTTTGAATCGTTTTCCGTCTTACACGGTCCGATTTCGAGGTTGGGGTTTGATGTGCCCGAGGCAAACGGCACATCGTCAGCACCTTGAGATTCCACCCACAGATATTTGCCGAGCAACACGCGCAGCGGCGAACGAGATCGACCGCCCCAAACCGCATGGGCGATGGCGGAGGCGACGCTGAGCGAAGTGATCTGGCTGGGAGACTCAGCGACCTGATCGGGGAAGTGGGTTCTTTGCATCGAGAATTGTGTCAGTCGCTCGGTCGCGCGCGATTCGAGCCGCACAGTCTGCTATCTGACCGGGCCCGTTTCGGTCCCGCCACTTCTTTGTCGCTTTTTCGGCCGAGCGTCCCGCTGACCGCACGGCTGCCGATGAGTAGAATCAATTCGATGTCGCTGTCGAATCGCCAGCGTCAACAAGCGCGTCGCGCAGCCCGTCGCCCAAGCCGCGTGATAACGGCCGGCGACATGTTGGGCGAGCCGGCAGTCGGTTGCGACGTGCTGTTCGATTGACTCCAAATCGCGTAAAGGAATCCCGTGATGAGCGATACCGTCTCTGGCAGCTTTCGTGAGATCGCGCACGGTTCGAGCGACTACGAGTTGGCTTGTCAACTGCGGCACGAAGTGCTCCGCAAGCCGCTCGGCTTGAATCTCTATGATGAGGGGTTGGAGCGAGAAGGGAGCCAATGGCATTTCGGCTTGTTTACCGACGCCGGGCACTTGCTTGGTTGCGTCGTCGCGCTGCCCATGCCGGGCCGCACCGTGCGTGTCCGCCAAATGGCCGTGGTGCCCGAGTTTCAACGCCGAGGGCTGGGAACGCGGATCATGCAAGACCTCGAACAGGAACTTGTTCGACGGGGAATCCGCAAAGCCATACTGCACGCGCGCGCCTCGGCCGCCGGGTTCTACGAGCGTCTTGGTTATCGCGTTTGCGGCGAGCCGTTCGAGGAGATCGGCCTGGTTCACTACTTGATGACGAAAAACTTGGCCGGCGACGAAACCGGTTGAACCCGATTCCGGCAGAGTGCGGACAATTGATGCACCATGTGCCACGGACGGGCGAACACTCGCCGAGACCATAAGGGCAGTCAATCGGCCCGCGCAACGGACAATGCGTCAATGCGCGAAGCGAGCCTACCGGTCGCCCACAGCGCACGCAGGAGGAGGGCCGTTTTTTCCCGTTCCGCAGTCTTCGCCCTCGAAGTTCCCTTAGCTGGCCGCAGGCGACTCGACCGCAGTGGCCGGGCGCCGTTTGCGACGCATGTACGGGGGCAATTGCTTGATCGCCTGATCTTCGTCCTGCTTCGGTGTCATTACGTTCGAAAGCAAGGTTTCGAAAACCAGCCCGACCAGCACGCATGTCAGGAACACGCCCCACAGGCTTCGCCCTTCGCGGAGCAATTTGAAGGTGCTCGTCAAATCGTCGGGATCTTCGGCGAAGATCACCGGCGTTTTTCCGAGCCGCTGCTGAAACTCGTCGCGTTCGATCTTCTGAGGGTTCGCCTCGTCCGGATCGACGTTCACCGCGTAGGCCACCTGCATCGGTTTGTGAGCGTCGAGAACGCGCAGTAAGTAGATGCCGATCTCGTGCGTCTCTGCGTAACGAAACTCCTGTTCCCCGCCGTCCTCTTTCGTTTGCAGGCGAATGGTTTCGCCGGTGGGCGGTTGCAGTTCTACCCCCAACGGCTGGCGTTCCTTCTCGAAACGCACGGTGATCGGAACACCGGCCAATCCTTCGTAGCGCACTTGTTCCGCACCGGAGAGATAGAACGTCATCCGCGCCCACAGCGGCAAAAAAAGATTTTTCAGGGGAAAGTTCGTCCAATTCGTATGAACGCCGGTTCCCCAAAAGAGCGACTTCCCGCGGCCGATTCCCCGCTGCACCAGCAACGGCTCGCCGTCGCTCAACCGCGCCAACACCATGGCATCGCTTTGCGGCCCCACATTGATGCGAACATGCTTGTACACGAGCACCGACTGATAGAGCGATGCCGGCTCGACAAGCTGCCTCAGTGCCGGATGCTGCTTTTCCAGATAAGAGATCGACCAGCTATCGACGCCGCTTCCCGCCTCGGGCGCGCGTACTCCGACAATCGGGGCCGGCAGCAGCTTGCCGTCGGCCGCTTGATTCATCTGATTGTAAGCATCCGCATCCACTCGGTCGCCCGCAATCCATACCACGCTGCCGCCGTCTTCCAAAAAAGCACGGACTCGTTCGGCGGCATCGCCGCTTAGCGCCGGAAGGTTCACCAGATAGAGCACGCGGTAGTTCTGCAACGGCTCGCTCAGCAGATCGCTCGCCGTCAACGGTGTGATGCGCAGCGCCCAACCGCCGTTGCGCGCGGGCGTGAGCGCCTGCTCCAAATAAAAAGTGTCTTCCAAATACGAAATCTCGTGCCGCTGCGGCTTGACGATTGCCACCGGAATCCCCTGATCAACCTCCATCGAAAACCATCGGCGATCGTCGAGTTTCGAGCCATCCTCGCCGGCCAAGCGAACCTCGCCTTTGTGCAGTCCGCCTCGCTCGAAGCGGAACGTGAACTGGTGCGTGGCTCGGCCGTTGGGCTCGATCTTCAATTCCGGACTGACCGCTTCCTTGTTGCCGTCGAGATACAGTTCGACCACCCGCGAAACGGCCGCGGTGGAAGCATTGAAGACTTCAATTCCCGCCTTGACGGGCAGGCCGGCCACCGGCACAGTCGTCTCGAGCGATACGTTCTGCACGGCCGCATTCGGCTTCGGCGCGCGATGAACGTCGACGACGATGATCGGAATGTCGAGCCCCTGCTCCTTGTCCGACGGCCAGTCGCCGCCTTCCGCCCCCGCCCCGGCGCCACTCGACGCACCGCCGCCAGTCCCGGCCGCAACCGCGCCTTGCGATGACTCGCCGAGCGTCTTTAACGCATCGAAGCTCAGCGCCTGCATGTCGGAAATCAGGTAGATCTGTTTGTTCGGCGCGTTGGATTTCGCCAAGAGGCTCCGCGCCTCGAGCAGCTTGACGCCCAGGTTCGCTTTTTCGTAAGAGACCTTCACCTGCGAGAGAATCTGCGATGCCTTCTCGCGGGTGCGGTCGAGCTTGTCTTGCTCGGGCAGCGCCGGCCCACAGGGAATAAACAGCCCAATCAAGTCGCCGTCGCGCAACTCGCCGAGGATCTGCTCGCAGGCGCGCAAGGCGGTGTCGAACCGCCGCGAGTCTTGATCGATCATCCCCATGCTCGCCGAATTGTCTAGCACAATGGCCACCGCAGAGGTCGCCCCGCCGGCAAAAAGCGAGCCGAGGCTCGTCAGCGCCGGCCGCGCCAATCCGAACGCCAGCAACACCAGCACCGCCAGCCGGAGCAGCATCAGCAAAAGATCCTGAATTCGCCGTCGGCGTCGCGTCTTTTCAACGCTCAGGCGCAAGAAGATCAGCGTCGGGAAGGGAAGGTCCTTCACCTTCTGCCGATTGATCATGTGCAGCACTACCGGAATCGCTCCGGCCAATACTGCCAGCAAAAACAGTGGAGCGGCAAACGTCATGGGCGATTACGCGCGGCGATGTAACGGGCCAACATGAAATCGTAAGGAACGCTAGTGTCGGTCAGCACGTAGTCGATTTTCGTCTCGGCGCACGCGCGGCGATAGCCGTCGATGAAGCTCTGCATCTGCTCGACGTAAGCATCTCGGACAAACACCGGATCGATCTGAATGCGATCATCGGTCTCTAGGTCGTGGAATGAAATCAAATCACGAAAGGGAAACTCGATCTCCGCCTTGTCGAGCACGTGGAAAACGATCACCTCGTGGTGCCGGTGCCGGAAGTGGTGCAACGCCCGAATCACCTCCTCCGGATCGTCGTACAAATCGCTGATCAAAACGATCAGGCACCGCTTTTTGAAGCGGTTCGCCAGCTTGTGCAACGTTTCCGACAAACCGGTTTCGCCGCCCGGCTCGATTCGCTCCAACTGACGCATCATTTCGTTGAAATGCCGCGGCGAGCTGCGCGCAGGCATATCGAGGCGAATCTCTGTATCGAAGGTGGTCAGCCCCACCGAATCCTGCTGGCGGGTCATCAGGTAGGTCAAAACTGCCGTCAGATAGCCGCCGTACTCGAACTTGGTGATTTTCGTTTCGTAGCGGTAGTTCATCGAGCCGCTGGTGTCGAGCAGCACGTAAACCCGCATGTTCGTCTCTTCTTCGTACTGCTTGATATAGAGCCGTTCGGTTCGAGCAAGCATGCGGTAGTCTAAATGCCGCGGGTCGTCGCCAGGGGTATATTCGCGATGTTCGGCGAACTCGACGCTGAATCCCTTGTACGGACTGGAATGCAGTCCGCTGATGAAGCCCTCGACCACCCCGCGGGCCACCAGCGAAAGGTTCTTCACCCGAGCCAAGGCCTGCGGTTCTAGAAATCGATAGCCGGTTTGCATGCTCAAGTCGCCTGTACCACGAACACGGGATTTCTCGTTTTCTCGGCAAACACTCCAGCGATCAATGGGAGCGGGTTTTAAGTAAAACTGCGAAAAACGCAAAGCGGTTCGTAAGGGGATTTCACACAATCGGCCGCTTCGCTGCGCGCGGCCGCTTTTGTAATTGCGTGGAACTATTTGGCCCGAATGCCGCAGCACCGGTTAGCCGACGGCCCCGCCGCTTAGCGCAATTGGAACCTCTTCCGCAGAATCCACTCCGTGGTCACCACGGCCACAAACACGGTCCACAACAGCGGTGGAAAATAGAGTTCTTTCTCATAGTACTCTTTCTTTTTCCGCAAGGTGCGATCGAGTTGCTCGATCACATGGTCGGCAGCGCTGATATGCAAGTACCGACCGCCTGTATCCTGAGCAATCTGCTGCAAGAGCTTCTCGTTGAGGTCGAGGCGTTCGAATTCGAGATTCGGACGCCCAACGTCGATAACCAACTTCTCCGACTCAACGGTTTGGGTTCCGACTCGGGCTTCCACAACGATTTCATAAACTCCGGGCAGGGCGGGGGCGTACTTGCCCGCGAAGTGCCCGGCAGGTCCGACCGCAGGCTGCATATCGATCTGCTCGGGCCGCCCCGATGGCTCGCGAATTTTGGCCACAACCTTTGCGTCGGCCGCCCCCTGTCCTTCTTGATTTCGCACCACGGCAGTCAGTTCAACCGGTTCCTCCGGCTCGAAATAGGCTTTGTTTACCGCAGCCGTGATGCCCGCTCCCAAGTCCACCGCCGCCCCGCGCCCCGCCAGCCAGCGCACCATTTGGCCCCAGAAGCGGGTAAACGGCGAATCTTGATCGAGCGCTTTCGGCCCCTGCTGCCAATTCCGTGTTGTATCACCGACAAACACAGCCGTTCGCCCTTTGTCCGCAGGCGCGACGGCCAGCACGGGCATGGCCGCTTCATCGGCGCCGAAGGTGGCCAGGCTAATCGCGTTGGGCTTTAAGCCCTCGACCCGCGTGCATCCGTTCAGCGCGGGTAATCCCGCCGTCTTCGGTTCCGGCGATTGCCGCGACGGAAAGAAGTCGGCAATGTTGGCAAAGATCGGATGCCTCGTCCCGTCCGGCGTGAGAACCGGCAGAAAGGGATCGGTGATCTGACCAATGTCGCGACCACCCAATCGCACCGGCAAAATCTCACCAATCGCGGTGCCCTCGTATCCGCCCGGCCCGAGGCTGTGGTAGCCGCCGAGCATCACTAACCCGCCGTTCTCGCGCACCCGTTTGACGATCAAGTCTTGGATCGCGGGCTTCAGGTACGTCGAATCCAAGTCGCCGATGATGAACACGTCGAATTTATTGATCGTTTCCGCGTCGGTGGGAATGGCGCGCAGTTCCATGTCGGCCATGTTCGTGCGGCGGAGGAAGACGTTGGGCCGGGTTTGAACGAGGGCGCAAAATTCCAAATCAGGGTCTTTGGCCAAGAACCGATCGACAATTGCGCCGTATTCCGCGCGCAGCGTGCCTTCGACGTACAAAACTCGAATGCCCGGCTCAACGACGATTGCCGAGGCCGTTCGCTGATTGTTTTCGGTGATCTTCTCGTCCGTTTGGGGAACGACGCGAATGGAATACTTGTGGCGGCCCTTGACCGTCGGGCGATGCTCGAAAGCGACCTCTTGCCCGCCCTCCACGTCGTCGATGGTCAGTTCCCTTTCGCCTATCGGCTTGTCATCCTCCAATAGCTCGACCTTGACCACGCGGCCATCCATGCCGATTCCCTCGACCAAGCCGGTGATCTTTGCGATGTTGTTGAGCATCAGCCGCTCGGGGCAGTCCATACCGACCAATTGCAAATCGCGATGGGTGGCGCTGCTGCGCAGACTTGCTCCGACGCCGATGGCGAACACGGGCCGGCCGAGCTTGATCGCCTCCTCCGAGGGATTGCCCGCCGAGTTGTGCTGCCCGTCGCTGAACAGCATGATCGCTTCGATGTCTTTGCGATTCTTCTCTTGGCGAACGGCGGCCGATAGCGCTCGCGAAATCGAGGTCGCCTTGCCTTCCGGCGCCAGTGCAGTCAGCGCCGAGAGCCCTTCCAGCGGCCGCGGTCGCTCGGAGAACTCGATCAGGTGCAGGTTGAAGTCGTCCTTAAGACGATCCCACCATTGTTCGATCTTCGTACGCGCCTGAATGAACCGCGTGATCCCGCTGGGATCGTCCGAAATGCTCATCGACGCCGATGTGTCGAGCAAGAACACGCAGGCCGGCTTTTGCTCCAATTCCTTGTGGTAGCTGAACACCGGCCGAAAGAGCAAGACGACCACGATCAAGATGGCGATCCACCGCAGAGAAAGCAGCAATTGCCACCGCCCACGCGGCAACATGCCGAAGGCGCGGTAATAGAAAAGAGCCGCCAGCGCGCACGCCCCCAGCGCCACCAACAGCATCGTGGAGAATCGATATCCCTGTTCCAGCGTGAGTTCTGCCACTCGAGTCAATCCACGGGCTTCGGCCTCGCTGGGCTCATCATGACGACCACAGTTCCGAAACACTATCGCCGCATGTCGCTCACCCCGCAACGGTCGCGTGCAGCAGAGAAGGCGATGATTGCCTCAGCCGCATCGGCGAAAAAGAAGTCTCGGTCTTCAACGAGCCGGTTTGGCCGGCGCGGGACGGTTCTTGCTCTTTTGCTGTCCCTCGCGGTAGGCCTCTTCACCCAGCTTGATCAGCTTGACATACTTCAACGACTTCAAATCCTCGCCAATCTCTCCTTTGTCGCGCTTGTGCAGGAGGAACTTTTGGGCCTCGACGGCCGGACGGTATTCATTCGGACGCTGCGGATCGTAAATCTGCGGTTGCAGATAAACAACGCCCGACAATCCCCCTTCGATCTTCCGACCGTCCTGAAGCGTTACGACATGTTCGTATTCACGAGCCGGATAGCTGCGGCCCGTATACATCTTTTCGTCCTTCGCCAGTTCCTTGAACTTCCACTCTTTTTCCATCCACTCGCGTTTCACCTTGCATTCGATTTGTTGAACGACATTCAGCGGAATCTCGCGCTGGCGCTGCATTTTCTCGTCGTTGATCTGAAGCCGTTTGTCGCGAGTCAGGTAGATCATCCCGCAATGGATCGAGCCGTCCGACATCTCGATATAGCCGGGAAACTGATCTTCGCGTTCCACCCCGACCTTGCCGAATGGGTTCAGCGCCGGCGGCTCCTCGGCCGCGCGCATGTTGGGCGGCGAAACCAAAGAAACAACGATCGCCGCAACCAGCGCAAGCGATATCTTGCTTATGCGTGCAAGCGGCTGCGGACAGTTCGTTGA
Source organism: uncultured Planctomycetaceae bacterium (assembly GCA_964631235.1). Taxonomy (GTDB): domain Bacteria; phylum Planctomycetota; class Planctomycetia; order Pirellulales; family Thermoguttaceae; genus JARKPK01. The sequence continues at coordinate 8,299 of CAZVZX010000035.1, forward strand.
GCGAACATTTCGCAGCGGTCCGAACAAGAATGGCCTGTCACCGCCTTCTCTTCCTGCCGTCATCAAATCGCCGCTCGGCAGGGCGGCCGAAATGCAACAGGCGCAACTGCTATCCGCACGTCTCATGGTAGTTCTTCGGCAAATCGATCTATGGAACAAGGATCGCAAGACTCCCTTCCTCCATATTAAACGAGCGATTACCGCTGCGAAAGAGTTGTTTCGGCCGGATTGAACTGGCGGCGCCGGCGCAATCAGCCTGCTCCGCCGAGTCGGAGCAAAGCGCGGGCCCGTGTTCGATGCAACGCACCCCTCCAAAGCTGCATAGGCTAGCCCCTTGCCCCGTTGTCCCCGTTCTTGCTTATGCTAAACTTTGGGTTTTCAACGATTCGGCCAACAGGGGCGATTTGCGACTCGGGTCGGGGAGCGGATTGAAAGTCGATCGCTTTCTGACGCGCCGGCATTTCAGGGCGGGGCCTCGCCCAAGCCGGGCAAAAACCGCCTCGACAGGCCGTAGGCGACTTTAGGCGACTGTTCGCTGCGAAGTCGCACACGAAAGGCCGAGCGGCCGCAACCGAAGCATTTCGGGCGGCCGTGCGTTGGCAACGTTCGGTCCGCCCCAATCGAGCGTTCCACACAATTGCGGAGGTGGCCGCTGATGCAGCAAAGCGGCCGATTGCGTGCTATCGCCGTTTGAACCGCTTTCCGTTGTTCGCGGTTTTGTTTGACGTTTCCCGCGGTTTTGTTGAGACAGTCTTATGGACACTCCTGATCCCTATTTTCAGAAGCTGTTTGCGCAGCGGATCGGCGGTGCGCAATACGGCAAAGGCACAGAGATTTACAAGTTCGAGAAGATCAAGCGAGCCAAACGAAAAGCGCTGAGCGAACACCCGGAACGGCGGTTGATCGACTTCGGCATCGGCGAAAACGACGAGATGGCTGACGAGTCGGTGCGCCGCGTCATGGCCGAGGAGATCAATCGGCCGGAGAACCGCGGCTATGCCGACAACGGCATTCCGGCCTTTCGAGAGGCGGTTGCCCGTTTGATGCAGCGAGAATTCGGCGTAACTCTCGACCCGGCCACTGAAATTAACCACTGCATCGGCAGCAAAACAGCCCTGGCGATGCTGCCGGCCGCGTTTATCGACCCCGGCGACGTGACGCTGATGACAGTGCCGGGCTACCCCGTTGCGGGAACGCACACGCGCTATTGCGGTGGAGTTGTTTACCGGTTGCCATTGCTTGCCGAGAACAACTTTTTTCCCGATCTCGCATCGATTCCCGGCGATGTGCTCGATCGCGCGAAAATGCTGGTGATCAACTACCCGAATAGCCCGACCGGCAAGACGGCCACGCGCGAGTTTTACGGGCGCGTCATCGACTTCGCCAAGCGGCACGAAATTGTGGTCGTTCAAGACGCAGCCCACGTGATGCTCAGCTACGGCGAACGGCCTCTGAGCTTCCTTGAGATGCCCGGTGCGCGCGACGTGGGAGTCGAGGTGCATTCCTTGAGCAAAGGCTGGCACATGATCGGCTGGCGGCTCGGCTGGGTTTGCGGCAACGAGCGCATCGTTCGGGCCTTTGCCGACATCAAGGACAATAGCGATTCCGGCCAATTCATCGCCATTCAAAAAGCAGCCATCGCCGCGTTGGACAATCCGGAAATCCCGCGGCGGGCTCGGGCCAAGTATCATCGCCGATTAAGCAAACTCGTTGCGACGTTGCGCCGCTGCGGATTCCAATGCGAGGTACCCGGCGGAACATACTTCCTGTATGCGCCGGCCCCGAAAGGCACCGCCGACGGACGCCGATTCGAATCGGCCGAGGCGTGCTCGCAGTATTTGATTACGGAGCATTCGATCTGCACGGTTCCCTGGGACGACGCCGGCGCGTTTTTGCGTTTCTCGGTGACGTATGAAGCTCCTGACGAAGCCGCCGAAGACGAGCTCATGGCCGAAACACAGGCGCGATTGGAACGGCTGCAACTGGTGTTCTAGTGCGGCATCGGGTACCATAGCAGAGAATGGCGGTGTGCGTCTTTTCGCTTGTCCGAGGCGCGACCTCCCAATGGCGGGCAACCCGCGGGGCGGCCCGCTAGCGACCCGAACAAGAGCGGTTCGCGCTGCGAAGATCTGGTCTTCCGGTATCGCAAGAATAGCCCCACACAATTGCGATCGCGGCCCCGGGCTTAGCAAAGCGGCCGATGGGTTGTTGTCCCCGTTTGAATCGATGCCTGTTTTCCCCGGTTCTTTTGAGAACGGCCTCGCTTACAGCGTCGCCGACAGGGCCGCGACAATACGGCAGACGATAACCTTCCGGCGGCCTCGCCGCCGGCTGAAACGTGGTGAAGGAACGGAGTATTGAACATTGAGTGAAGAGGAATCAGCCATGCAAATCGTGAGGCGAAATGGCGTGAGATGGTACGCTGCAGCGATGGCCGTCTGTTGTCTGTTGGCATCAACCGGTTGCGGAGGCGGAAACGGAGGCGGCACCTCGGGAAAGTCGATCTCGCAACGGATTGCAGAAGCACAGTCGAAGGAACCCGCCCAGCGGGCGCGCCTGCTCATCGGAATCGCGCGTGAACAAGCTCGCGCTGCCGATAGTTCCGGCGCGAAGCAAACGCTCAACCAGGCGTTTCAAGCCTGCAAAGATATCGAAGAGATCAGCAGCCAAGCCGACGCATACGCACGCCTCGCCCAGGCTCAGGCCGACATCGGCCAAAAAACCGAGGCCCGCAATACCGCGCAACTCGCGATGACCGCCGCTGAGAAGATCGACTCGGCCGAGATGCATGCCAAAGCCGTCGCTCTGGCCGCCAGGGCCCTGAGCGCCGCCGGCGCTGCCGACAATGCCGTGGCCGCATTGAAAAAGACGGAGCCGCTGGCGGCAAAGATCGACGACGCCACCGGGCGCGTCCAAGTTCTGTGCGAGATTGCGGGGGCGTACGAGAAAGCCGGTAAACCGGAAGAAACCGATCGGGTTCTTTCCGAGGCATTGACCTTTGCCAAGGGGCTGCCCGATGAAAAATCCCAAGCGATTGGCACGGCGACAGTCGCCCTTGAACAGGCGGTAAACAAACGAGTCGATGCCGCGAAACAGTCGTTCGCGACGGCGTTGGAACTGGCCCGAAAAGCCTCTGAACCTAGCGACGAGGTTACGGCCCTGATCGAGATCGCCGATCGGCTATTTCGGGCAAACGACGCGAAGCAGGCGAATGATTTGCTTGCCGAAGCTGAAAAGAAATGCTCGAAGGTCAAGGCGCCCGACTTGCAAACGCAGCTCTTGGATCGCGCGCGAAAAATGATGAACAAACCGCCGCGGGCAATCGTCAGCGCATAGACCTTGCGGGCCAATCTCGGAGCTCTCCTATATGAATTGTCGGGGACGAGCGTCGCGATGGCCCGTGTCTCCGCGTTTGGTTTGAAGAGGCCGACGCGAAACCGGCTGCAATCCTCCTGCCGAGTCGATCATGCGGCGCGATCGCAATCGGCGGACGAGCAAGCCGGACCGGTTGATTCGTGTAGATCGCTGCGACACGGCGGGGGACAGCCGGGCCTTTTTTGATTGCGTCGTCGCGAATCAGCCCCGGCGATTGTTCGAAGGTTTGCGCCGCTGAGGAAGACGACCAGTGGCCAGCGGTTCAACTTCGTCGGCGTCGTTTCGCCAATCCCTTCTCGGCAAGCAGTTCATTTACGGTGCCGAAGTCGTTACAAGCCGCGGATACCAGCCGGAACAGCCGCCATCGTACTTGGCAATGGCGAGGCAATTGCTCGCCGATCCGAGAATCGGCTGGATTTCGATTACGGACAATCCCGGCGGCGCACCGATGCTGCCGCCGGACTGGCTCGCTTCGCAACTGCCCGGCGACCGCGAGCGGATTGTCATCCATTTGACCTGCAAAGACCTCAATCGCAACGGGCTGGAATCGGCCGCGTGGCGTCTGGCTGCCGACGGCTGCCGGAACATCTTGGCGTTGACCGGCGATTATCCGACAACCGGTTTCGGCGGCCGTGCCGAGGGCGTATTCGATATCGACTCGGTCGGTTTGATCGCCTTGTTGCGCAGCATGAACGACGGGATGACCGTCGCCGGACGCGGCGGTCGCCCCGAGTCGCTCCCCCGCACCGACTTCTTCATCGGTTGTGCCGTCTCTCCGTTCAAGCGGCGCGAAAGCGAGTTGATGCCGCAGTACTTCAAGCTGTTGCGCAAGATTGCGGCCGGCGCGCGGTGGGTCATTCCGCAACTCGGCTACGACATGCGCAAGTTCAACGAAGTGCGGCTTCTATTGGCCGCTCGCGGACTCGATGTGCCCGTGGTCGGTAATGTCTATTTGCTCAACCGGGCGGTCGCCCGGCTTTTCAACAGCGGCAAATTGGCTGGGTGTGTCGTTAGTGACGAATTGCTTTCGCTTTGCGAGAAATATGCCGCCGGAGCGGATAAGGGCAAACAGTTCTTTCTTGAACTGGCCGCCAAGCAACTGGCCGTGTTCAAAGGACTCGGATTCGCCGCCGGCTATCTCGGTGGGATCGCCAAAGCCGAGGTATTCGCCCAGGTGATCGACATGGCCGAGGCATTCGGCCCGAACGACTGGCGCGATTTCGTCAAAGAGATTCGCTTTTCGCAACCGGACGAGTTCTTCCTCTTCGATCATGACCCGGCCACCGGGCTGGCAGACAGTACGCGATTCAACCCCGATTACTTGGCATCGATCCGTCGGCCGCAGGGGCGCCGTCCGCTGGGCTATCGGGTGTCGCGCTGGTTTCACCGCTGGATATTCACTCGCGACCGCGGTCTTTGGAGGTGGTTTCAACGATTCTATGCGAAACGCGACGAGAAGGGCGGCCTATTGGCGGGCGTTGCCCGCGCGGTCGAACGCGGCTCGAAACACCTTCTCTACGGTTGCGAAGACTGCGGCGATTGCAGCCTGCCTGACTGTGCGTACCTTTGCCCCCGCTATAGCTGTTCGAAATGCGGCCGCAACGGGCCGTGCGGCGGCTCGCTCGACGCCCGCTGCGAATTGGGCGACAAGCAGTGCTTCTGGACGCGCGTGTACGACCGGCTGAAGAGCTATGGCGAAACCGAGCAAATGCTCGATGGGCCGATCACGTTCTATAATGCCGAGCTGAAGCACACTTCGTCTTGGGCCAATACGTTTCTCGGACGCGACCATCACGGCCGCGAATCTCAGGCAGCAGCCGACACCCCACAAGCCGAACGCTCCCCGCCTCGGTCTTCCGATCCCCGCAGTAATGATGCTGTCGCAGCTCTCCCTGACAGCAATAACGTCACCAAAGACAAGAGTGACAGCGCCGCAAAGGACGACGCGTTGCGTCCTTGACGGCATTTCAAGTCGGTGAAACGCACCGTCCGCATCTCCGCACAACAGTCGGCGCACCGCATGTTTTCCAAACACTTGGTTGCGATTATACTACTGGGGAGTTCGCGCGGCCGAGATCGAGACTTGTTCGATTCGAGCGAATACCAAAACGCGGCATGCGGACTATTTTGTCAGAGTCTTTCCCGTCTTCATTCTCCGCCGACGGAGCACAATCACCATGCCCATTGCCGGACTGACAATCATCGGCGAGTCGATTAATGATTCCGTCCCCTCGACAAAACAACTTTTTGACGCGGGCGACATCAACGGCATTTTGGAACTGGCGAAGTCGCAGGACGCCGGCGGCGCCGAGTATATCGATGTCAACATCGGCGCCCGACCACCCGAGTTCATGGCTGAGTTGGTGACGAAGCTACAAGATGTTACCGCCAAGCCGCTCTCAATCGACACGCCCGATCCAGCCATCGCCGAGGCTGGTTTGCGAGCCTACCGGCCGGAAAAGGCCGGCGGTCGGAAACCGATTCTCAATTCGGTGACCGCGTTGCGGGCCGACATGTTCGAGCTGGCCAAGCTCCAGCCCTTCATGCCGATTCTGCTCGTTTCGGAGCAACTGGTCGACGGACAATCGAAACCGTGCCACACGGCGGAAGAAACATATGAAGCGGCCCGCCATTTGGTCCGCGCGTTTCTCGATCGCGTTCCGTCGGCGGGCAAGAGCGATTGCATCATCGATCCCGGCATCGCACCGCTGGGCAGCGACTCGCAAGGGAATATCCACCGTTTGATTCGCGCGATGGAAATGATTCATGCCGATCCGTACTTCCAAGGCTGTCATGCCTCGGTGGGGTTGAGCAACTTCACCGTCATGTTGCCGACAAAGCGAAAAGATGGCTCTCCGGTGAAGGGCCCGCTGGAAAGCGCCTTCCTCACGAAAGCAATGCCTTTGGGGCTCGACATGATCATCGGCTCGGTCAAACGGAAGTACGAGCTGTTGCCCCCGGACCATCCGGCCATGATTTGCTTGGAAGATTGTTTGAAGGCGACGGGGTTCGAGGTGCTGATGCGCGTGCGCGAGTTCTATGCCGGCGGGTGAAGCCCCATCGGAAAAGTCGTGGTGCGCGCCGCGGCCCAAGTCGGCATTCGCGTCGGCGACTGGTTTTCGGAAAGGCGCAATGCCGGTCGAAAACAGCCCTAGTCTCCGCCGATCGTTCGCCGGCAGTGCGAGTCCGATGCGGACGGCCTTGTCGTTCGTTGACCAATACCGACGGTCCGCAGGCCGATCGCATGGCTAAATCGCCGCCGCCCGTTGCGGGGCGGCTTGGTCGGAGGGTAAGCGGTTACAACTTGAACACATAGCGTCACAGATTATCAGGAAAACGCCATGCCGGACCAAACTCGTTCGTTGCCGCCCGACATCGAAATCGCGCGCCGCGCGAAAATGCTGCCGATCGAAGATGTCGCCGCCAAGCTTGGCATCGCTCGCGACGATCTCGATCATTACGGACGGTTCAAGGCGAAGGTCGCTCTCGATCTTCTCCATCGCCTGGCCGATCGGCCCGCCGGAAAACTCGTTCTGGTGACAGCGATCACACCGACTCCGGCCGGCGAGGGCAAGACGACCACGAGCATCGGCCTGACCGATGCCTTGAACCGAATCGGCAAACGGGCCACTGTTTGCCTGCGCGAGCCGTCGATGGGGCCCTGCTTCGGCATGAAGGGCGGCGCCGCCGGCGGCGGCTATGCGCAAGTCGTCCCGATGGAAGACATCAACCTGCATTTCACCGGCGATTTTCATGCCATCGGCGCTGCGCACAATCTTCTGGCGGCCATCGTCGACAATCATCTGCATCAAGGCAACGCCCTCAGGTTGGACATGCGGCGCATTGTCTGGAAACGAGTCGTCGACATGAACGACCGCGCGTTGCGAAACGTGATTGTCGGCCTCGGCGGCGTGAACAATGCCGTGCCGCGCGAAAGCGGATTCGATATCACGGTGGCTTCCGAAGTCATGGCGGCGTTCTGCCTCAGCGAGTCGCTCCTCGAATTGAAAGAGAAACTCGGCCGAATGATTGTCGGCTACACCCGACAGAACGAGCCGGTTACGGCCGCCGACCTGAAAGTCCACGGCGCAATGACGGCACTGCTGAAAGACGCCCTGCGGCCCAACCTGGTTCAAACGTTGGAAAACAATCCCGCATTCATTCACGGCGGGCCGTTCGCCAATATCGCGCACGGCTGCAACAGCGTGCTCGCGACAAAGTTGGCGATGCGGCTATCGGATTACACAGTGACGGAGGCAGGTTTCGGGGCGGACTTGGGAGCGGAGAAGTTCTTCAACATCAAGTGCCGCAAAGCCGGACTGAAGCCGGATGCCGTCGTTGTCGTCGCCACGGTGCGAGCGCTGAAAATGCATGGCGGCGTACCGCTGAAAGAGCTGCAAAAGCCGAATCTCGAAGCGCTCGACAAGGGCGTGGAGAATCTCAAGAAACACATCGAGAACATCCACCGTTTCGGCCTGCCAGCCGTGGTGGCCATCAACCATTTCTCCTCAGATACGCCCGACGAGATTCAATTCATCAAAGACAAGTTGGCCTATCTCTCGGTGAAGATCGTTTGCGCCAATCATTGGGCCCGCGGCGGCGAAGGCGCCGTTCCATTGGCCGAAGCGGTAGTCGATGTGGCCGAGAACACAAAGACCGACTTCAGCCTTCTCTACCCCGATTCATGCACCCTTTGGCAAAAGGTGGGGATCATCTGTCGCGAGATTTACGGGGCCACCGATGTGTTGGCCGACAAGAAACTGCGAGAGAAGTTCCAGTATTTGCAAGACAACGGGTTCGGCCATTTGCCAATCTGCATGGCCAAAACCCAGTACTCGCTTTCGACCGACCCGGGCCTGGTCGGCCGGCCCAAGCGGTTCGATGTGCCGCTGCGCGATGTGATGGTGGCGGCCGGCGCCGGGTTCGTCGTGGTACTCACCGGCGATATTCTCACCATGCCCGGCCTGCCTAAAACGCCCGCCGCAGAAGCCATCGACATCAACGAAAACGGCGAAATCGTGGGGCTGTTCTAAACCGCGGAAACAGAAAGCGGTTCAAATCGCGTCCCTGCGCAATCGGCCGCTTCGCTGTGCTGGCGGCCACTCCCATAATTGCGTGACGCGATTCAGAAGCCCTCGAGGCAACGGCAACGGTTTGCTTGACCGGCGGCGTGCTTTGCCGTCTCTCGTTAGGCCGACACTCTTTCCGGTTCGACCGACAGGAGCCGCTTAGAAGTCACGGTCGTCGAGAACTTGGAACTTCACCGGGGTGAATGCGTCGCGACTCGACGGAGTCAACAAGTGGGCATACACTTCGTAATCAATGTCTTCGCGGAGGAAGTAGGTGTGACGGTCGCAAAACGACACCACAGAACCGCCGCCGTGCCGTGACGTGAGGTGTTCGATGACTTTTCGATTGGTGTAGAGCGACACCGGCTGCGGGTTGCTCGCGTTGGTATTGGCCCCGGACCACTGGAAACCAACGACGTTTTCGACCGTGCTCCGCCAGCCCGTCGCAGCCGTGGCCGCCGGGGGAATCATCTCGCCAAGCATGAGGGTTTGAGTGGTGCCGTCCTTGCCGCTAATGTAGTCATTGCTCACTTTGATCTGATTGCCGGTATTGTATTGATCGTGGAACACGCCGTCGCACGCACGGCGAGGATTGGCGACCGTAAAGGGGGTGGGCTGATTCGGCTGCCCGGGCGTCGAGTTCGTGTTCTTTCCCGTATTGACCACATAAGCCAGCGGCGTGTCCGTCGAACCGCTTGATTCCGGCGGAGCACTGGGGCAAATCATCAACCGCAACATCGTTGCCGGCTGATTGCCGACTTTCCATTGTTCGTACAAGTCATTTCGCTCGATATATGGGAAGATCATCGGCACCCAGCTCACGGGCTTCCCGCCCAACATATTCACGAACCCCGGGAAGAACCGGCGAGTTGATTCACTCTGCAACATCGCTGTTGCAATCTGATACTGGTTATTGAAACAGGTCGCACGACGCCCCGACTCGCGGGCCGATTGAACGGCCGGCAGCAAAAGAGCCATCAACATGCCGATAATCGTAATCACCACCAGCAGTTCGACGAGCGTGAAACCACGCGAACGGCGATTCATGATCAACACTCCTCTGTCCATGTGCGTTCGAGACCGTCCAGCCCTTCACTCTATTGTTGCAAATTTCGGTCCAAAATGCCAGCCGATAGCCAACTTTGCGTAAGATTGCCGCTCGACGGCCTAAATCGGCTTTTCGGCTGATGCTGTGAAGCCCACCGTCAGGCGATTCACTTCACGAAAGCCCAAACAGAAGCAAACCCGCAGACTCGCGGACCCGCCGACCGGCGGCCGATCTGGCCTGGGCGTTTCGGTCGCTTACTGTAATTCTTCCCGAATTCTGTCGTTTCGAACTCGAATCTCCGGCGGCTTTTCGGCCCAAATCGGCCCGTCCATCGCTCCGGCCGCCCCCAATTCCTTCAAAACCGGCAAGCGCCGATTACTCATCTTCCGAGATCTCGGCCACCTCGTCCGCCGTGAGCCGGCGAAGCTCGACATCTTTGACCGCCCCTTTCGTTCGCCAGGTAGCAAACCCCAGCGGCCGACACGGATCGCACTCGAACCGCGTGCTGAACTTATGATCGCCGCGAGGCAAGTTCACCATCTGTTCCCCGTCGATCCACGCTTCGAGCTTCTTGGTCGAAACCCGAATCCGAACATCGTACCATTGTTTATTCTTGAACGTCATCATTCGGGTGGTCGTATTGTCCGAGGCATCGTATCCGTCAACACATGAAATGCCGACTATCGTGCCGCCCCAGCCGCCCAAGACGAGCGTGCAATGTTCTTTTCCAATCGGGAAGGTGGCCGCGCAGAAGAAATCGTCTCCGTCCAATCGTTGGGCGCGAAGGGTCAACTCATAGTTGTCCGTTGCCGGCGGTTGCCCGTCCCAAGTGACGCCCGTCATATCGTTGCCGATCTCCATGACGATCATCCCGTCTTCGACCTTCACCTCGCCCTCGCCTCCGAACGCGGTCTTTTTCCAGCCCTTCAACGTTTTGCCGTCGAACAGTCTTGTCGTCTTGCCGGCGGCTGTTTCCGACTTCTTCTCAATCTTTGCGCCGGCGGCTTCTGCCTCTGTCGCCTTAGCCGTTGCGCCATTCGCCCCATCGGCCGGCGCCGCATCACCCGCCGGCACTTCCGCCTTACCCGAGCCGGGAGCCGCAACAGCGGTCGCAGTCTCGCCGGAAGCGCCCGCCTGACAGCATGGGGCCCCGCCCATTGCCGCGTTATTCGCCGGGCAACTCGCCCCGTCGCAGCATTCAGCCTGGTGCAGGATTCGCCCGGCATCACCGGTTGGCGCAGACTCACCGGCCGAGATGACTCGGGCCGATTCGGAGTTCGCAGCGTCGGGCGAGTTCGAATGATCTTCGGCATGTGCAGGTTCGGCAACCCGGGCTGCGGCTTTGCCGGCGCAACAAGGAGGCAATCCTACCGGCTTATTCATGCTTTGGGCCGCCGTCGCGTCCTGCCGCTGACAACCGCAAACGCCGATCGCCGCGCCAATTCCGAGAAGAACCACAAACCAACTGCAAAACAAACGCATGGTTTCACCTCTCAACGTTCGGATGGATCACCCCGGCAACACGTTGCTCGGCGATACGCTGCCCGCTGCATCAGTCGGCCGAGCGCCGCACTCTATGTGCGATTCTATCGCCGCGCGGTGGGCTGCGGCAATCGGCGGGCCGCAATTCCCGGTGGATCCTCGTCGGACGACGGCCCTTGCCACTGGGCAACTTGCTGACCCTCGATGCCCGATTCGACGGATCCGGCAAAGACGATGCGGCCGCGAGTCAGTCCGGCGACCGCGGCCGACTCGTCGCCGAGGGCAATTACTTCGTCGGCCCCACGGGTCAATGCAGCAAAGGGCGATTCCCCGGCCAGAATCGCCCCCCGGCCCGACCATGAGAGTCGATCGAGAATCCAGTCGGGCCGCTCGCCATGCAGCATCAGCACCGGCAGCCCCGCTCGCGGAGCGATTACCGCCGAATCGGCCTCAACCGTCAGCGAGACCGCCGCGGATGGCTCGCTGGCAAACTCGATCAAGGGCCCAGAATCGCGCGAGGTAAACTGCCGCAACGACAGCTTCAGCGGCTCTCCGCCGGCCGGAGTTTCAATCCGCCAAAACGCGTTTCCCCGCCAATGAAGTACATTGGCGGCCTCGACAACCTGTGCTGCTTGGCCCTCGCTTTGCACCGCCGCCCGGCAGTCGCGAAAAACGCAGTCCAGCAATAGCAACCGGCCGAGAACAAGCCGCTGCTCCGAGGCGCGCGCCGTCGTCTCCCAATCAATCGCGGTTCGGCCGGAGCCATCGAACGTGCAGCCGCAAAACTCTGCCTGCCGCCCCTCAAATACGATCATCGCCATTTCGTCGTCTTGATCCGACTTGGGCAAGCGAGAAAAAGCAAAATCGATGTGCTCGAAAACGACGCCATCGGCCGAGAGTCGCCATCCGCCGTCGGGCACAACGATGGTCGCGCGGCGTCCGCTTGCGGCGCGCACGCGCTGGCCGTCGCGCACGCGCAAACGATCCGCAGACATCGGAGTTTGGGCATCGATAATCAGATCGGCCGGACGCGATAGCGCCGTTCGACCCCGCTGGGCGCCCGACGCCCCCGATTCCCGATCCTCTTCGAACTGAACCGGGCGAACGTCCGTCGGCACATGGCTTTCCGCTCGACCACCTTGATGCATGCCACCGGAGCGCGGCGAACCTTCCGCGCCGCGAACGATCGAATCTCGCCGGCCACCCTTCACCGTCGCCTGCGAGTCCCCACCGAAAACGCCTTCTCCGGTTGTCCGTTCTGCAAACGCCCGCGGCTGCGCAGATCGACTGAAATTCGAGAACGACCCGGGTTTTTGTTCGCCCACCGTCGAATTAGTTGCCAGGTTCGACTCCGTCGCGTCGGCGGATGGATTGGGTGCAGCGTCGGCGGCGGCACAAATACCGGCACTGGAGGTTGCCGCCGCTGCGCACGTCGATAACGAATCGCGATGCAAGATGGAGCTTCTTAGACTGGCCATCCACCATCCCGCGATCAATAGTCCGCCAATGACGGAGCTCCAAAGCAGCGGCTTCATTACTCGGCTGAGATCAGGCAAGCCTTGATTGCCGTGGCCGCACGACTGCAACCATTGCCGTTCGATGGCGATCGGCCGATACGCCTGTCGAGCGGCACTGCGTCGCGAGGCCTCGTCGCATCGCGGCAGGCGATCGGCCAGTTCCCTGAACGAAGAGTCGCTCGATGGCGACATGAGACGATCAATGACCTCCGTCAACGCTGGCGCACTTGCCGACGACGACGAATTCCAGCGCGCCGTGCCGCGGTTCGCGGTTCCACAGATAAGCTGCTTAAGCAATGCCCCGCACGCCTTGCGACGGACATTGACATTTGAATCGCCCCTTTTCGCCGGTGCCTCCCGGTGTGCTGAACGCGAGCCGTCGGTGCGTGAATCACCGGGAGCACGGTCGGCCGCGGCCGGAAGAGATGGTTCCTCGGACGAAAGAAGGTCGAGCAGGCCGGGGGCAATAAGAACCACTCCCCCCTGCCTCGTGAACCGAACATGCTCCAGCGTGATGATTTCGCAGCCGACTTTCGCCTCCTCGACTTCGGCCAATAGCAGCAAAAGGGGGCGGGCGACGACAGACGCTAAGCCGCCGGCGAACGACCCGCGACTGGTGATCAGCTCGGCCAACGAGCGCCCCTCGAAATGCTCAAGTGCCGCATAGAATCGGCATTCGTCCGCTCCAACATCAATCACCGGAGCCACAAGATCGACCGCGGGCCACGTATGCTCGCGCCGCCAACGACATCCGGCCTCGGCCAACACGGCAGCGCTGTTTGAAAGCCGCTCTGCTTGCCGGCGATCGCTACACTCGATCACGATGAGTTCGTAATCGCCTGGTTGATCGATCCGCCGTGCGAGAAAACGCGGCCGACCGTTCAAACGCCCGAGCTCGCTGATCAGCACGTACGGCCCGATCCTCAGCGCCGGCCCCAGCCCGCACTGAAGCATCACCGCCTGAAATGCCGTGATTGCACCCGTGCGCTGTAAGGCGTCGATCCACAAGGCTTCCAACGGCGGCAGATCTCCGCCCCATTTGGCCACCCACGACGAGGCCCGCGGCAGAACATCGGCCGGAACCAGATCGAGTCGTTCCAGTTGGTCGGCAAGCGGTTTGGGGATATTCGACCGCATGGCGTGACCGATCTCCGAGAAGCGATTACAGCTTCGCACGTTCGCTACATTCCGACCAAACGACAGTGCGGCACCGCGGTTTCCACCCCATCCGCAATGCCCCGCAGTCCTTGTCCCTTTCGACTGTCTCGCCTTGGCTGCGTCAACCACAGCACAAAGTCGGCTCGTCCGATCACGTCGGCCGAGTTGACTGAGGCGACCGAATTGTGTTCTCCTTGCCCGAGCCGATCGTCCGCAATCAGATTCGCTGAGCCGGGGCAAATCCGTCGCTGCGGCCGCCTGGCTCAGGCGCGCTCAGCATTGCAGGAGCTTCCCGCCTGTCGTCAACGAAAAAAGAACGGCACAAAGCAGATTCAAGGCGCGTTCTGCGAAGACGATCCGCCTAAGACGTCGAGGATTATCACGATCGTCTCGATGACAAGCAATCCCGAAATCGGCTGGCGGAGCATTTATCGCGCAATGCTCGCAACCATTGTCCCCTCAACAACTTACACGGACTCGATTGCTGCCGAGCGAGAGCCGTTCCGAATCGATTCGTTCGCCGACGGGCGGCTTCCACCCGGCACGAGCCGCAAAGACGGCCGACACGGCTCAGTGTGTTACGCGACGCCAGAGAGCCCACCCATAGGCCCGCAACGAGGCCAACGTGCGACGCAAAGCGGCAAGCCAGGGCATCCCCCCGCCGGGCCGCGCCCCCCCTTCACGGGCCAAGCTCGAACCGGCTTTTCGGCGAGCAGAGGCTTCGCACCGTGCAACATGCCGGAGAACGAAGTAATAATAACGACGGCGGGCGGGCTCGAATCGAAGCAACTCTCGGTAGTCGCGGGCCGCTGCGTCGATTTGACCTCGCAATCTCGCAAATCGAGCAACGTCTGCTCCATCGGAGAACATGCCGGCCTTCGCGGCAGCGTCGATCAGTGCAAACATGAAACGATAGTCGCGGTCGAGCGAGTCTTCACTCATTGTGGCCAAACGCTGCAACGCTTCGGAATACCGTCCCTGTTTCACATCATCGGCGGCCAACCACAGACGATGAAGGTGTTGGCCATACGCCTCCGGCAAGTGGACAAGGCTGTACCGGCTGATCTCCGCCGCTTCAGCGTCGCGGCCTTTGGCGCGGAAGGCCTCGCCCGCATTGACCAGCATCCAAGGTTCCAAATCGACATGCTCGCGCCAGTCTTTCATCCAGTCGAAGGCCTCGGACCAACACCGCAGTGCAGTCCAAGCCCAGCCGGCCGAGCCCCACGTAAACGTGCGCGTTTTCAGCCACGAAGCGTTTTTTCCCAGAAAACTGAGGCAGGCAACCCGATCGTTCTCGCTCAACATTCCATCGAGATAACCATTCACCGCATACTCGCCAGCGGGCCCAGACGCCACGATGCGCTGCCACTGCGCACTCGAGACCGGCCCACCGTGCGTTGCCAACAGTTTCCCCCAATATCGTCCTACACATTTTTCCGCGCCCTCGGCGCGCATGGCCTCTTCCAAAACAGTCAAAGCCATCGAAGCCCAATTCGCATCTTGCAGGGCGCGCACGGCCTGTTGCAGGTTCCCGTCGTTCAGCCCGGGGGCCGCACAAAGCTGGCGAAACGAATTGGCTGCGGCCTCAGGGTCGGCCATCGCCGCCGCAAGTCGCACGGCAAACAACAATGACAGCTCGCGTTCGGCGGCGCGAACCGCTTCAATCGTCTCTTCCGCTTGGCGATACTCCTTGTCTTCCAATTGCAGGTTGAATAGCTGTTCCGCGGCAAATGCGTATTCCGGTGCCAGCTCGATTGTTCGGCGAAACGCACGTTTCGCGGCCTCGCGGTCGCCCGAAAGAAGCAACGCATAGGCATGCGACGCTAACGCTTGATCGTTGAAAGGCTCCAGCCGCAGCCAGCGGGCAGACGCTTCTCGGAAGCCTGCGGCGTCGCCCGATTCTTGACACCAGTTGGCAAGCAACCGCCACATCCAGGGCCGAGTCTGATCGTCTTCCAAGGCCCGCCGGAGCTGAGCAATGGCTTCTTCGCGATCTCCGGCAGCCCATTCCACCCACGCCGCACGCACCACCAAGTCGATCGGCGGTTTTTCGACCGACAGGCCTTTCGGCCGGCACGCCGCGCGCGCCTCGTCGAATCGTCCCGCATTGGCCAACAGACGCGCTTGCTCGTCATAAATCTCAATCATCGATGGCTGCAAGCTCGCCGCCTTGTTCAGAAGTGCAAGGCGCTCTTCGAGTCGCTCACTGTCGTCGATGACTCGGGCAAGGGTTAGCCACGAATAGGCCTTGAACGGTCTCCGCTCGGCAATCTCACGCGCGGTCTGTTCGCAAAGATGCGATTGACCGGCCTCGACCGACCAATGACCGAGCTGCGTCCATGCCCATTCGTATTCCGGACGCAGATGAAGAGCGCGCACGATCTGATCTAAAGCCGCCTGACGCTCGCTCTGCCGCCAAAGCACCTCCGCCAGCGAGCCGTAATTCAAGCAATCCAATGGATCGCGCGCAACGGCCAGCTCGAGCAAGCGGCGCGCTTCGTCCCATTCGCCTCGCCGCTTGTGCAGCTCGGCTAGGCGCCGCGTACACTCGCTCCACGATGGGTTGATCTTGTGCGCCTGCGTCAAAGCGGCCTGCTCGGCGTCGTCCTCGCCTTTCACTCGGCACACCTCGGCCAGATCGGTCCAAGCCCGCGGCAAAAGGGGAAACCGCTCGACCGCCTGCCTCGCCAGGCGCTCGGCCTCTTCGAATCGCTCCATGACCATGAGCTGCGCCACGCACGCCGACCAAGCGTGCCAGAGGTCGGGGCGAGCGTCCAACGCTTTTTGCAGCGACGCAAGCAGTTCGTCTGGTTCGAGAATGCCATGGGCCAGATCGCGATAGGTGAGAAGCCCCGGCCCGAAGACCACCTGCCGAACGAACTCGCGATGAACGAAGGCCAGCGACTCGCGCCGCTGTTCCATTGTGCGGCAGCACGATAGAAGCCGTGTCATCGCGTATTCATTGTCAACCGACAACTTGATCGCCTCGCAATATTCGGACCGCGCCTCTCGAAGCTGGTGGCGCGCTTCGGCAATTTCCCCCCGGAGATGCCGCCAACCAACATGCGTCGGCTCGAGTTTGCCCGCCTGGACCTCGCACTGCTCCGCTTCGTCCAAACGCCCCATCCGCACCAACAAGAAGCCGAGCTCGCGGACGGCCCACGCATGGGCGGGATTCGCGTCGATCAACTGCCGAATGACAGGCTCGACGACCTCCGCCGGCTCGTCGCGCAGCCATTCGATCCACAATTCCAATAGCGGTTGATGATGCGGAAAACGGTCAACAGCGGTGCGTAGATGTTCGATTGCTGCCTCCCGGCCCTGCGTTTCCGAAAGCAACTGCGCCACCCGGCGATGCGTTTCGATCGCCAAGGGCTGAATCGCCAGCACCTTCTGCAACAGGTTGGCCGCCTCGGCCAAATGCCCGCTGCACCAAGCTATCTGTGCCGCGGCACGAAGCCAATCGGGCTGGGCGCACTGACTCTCGGCCGCATCGAGCAGTTCTCGAGCCCGCCCCAGGTAATCGCCCGACGTTACCGCGTACACCTGCGCGGCGAACAGCTTGAGAGTGCCGTCCGCCGGCCGTTTGCGGATCGCTTCCTCGACGACGCGCACCGCTTCTTCCGGCCGCTCTAAGCTTTGCAAAGCCCACACCAGCGTTTGCGCCGGCAGGCCCGACCGCTCGCCGAATCGTTCGAATCGCCGCCGCAGCCATTGCAGCGCTTCGTCGGTGGCCCGGCAATACTGGGCCGCGATGAAATAGCTTTCCGAATACTGTTCTCGTTTGTCGGAGAGGCAGGCGGCGAAGCGATGGAGTTCTAACGCCTCGTCAAACCGAAGCTGATCTTGAAGCACCGTTCCCAGCAGATAGTAGCACCACGAATCGCTCGGCCGTTTTCTGATGGCGCGCCGCAGCAGTTGGATCGCCCGCTCGTGCGTCCGCGCGTCGGAGGCGAGCTCTTGAGCCAACGCAGGCAGAAAGGCCGAATCGGAATCAGGCTTGGCGCAAAGCTCTTCGAGGGCCTCCAACCGCGACTGCCGCCGCCCCAAATGGCGCATCAGTTCCAGCCGAATCAAATCGAGCACCGCATTGCCCGGAAACTTCTCGCACAAGCGTTCGACCGACTCGAACTCGGCAAGCGGATTGCCGTCGTACACCGCCAGCCGACGAGCGGCCTCGTGCGCCAAAAAATGGTCGGGCGATTCTGCCCGAAAACGTTCGACGATTGACGCCGCCTTCGGACGATGATGATTTTGCAGCGCGTGATCAAGCTCGTACATCCGATCCCAAAGGTTGGCATCCGGAAGGGCCAACCCCTCGATGCGACGCGCCTCGGCCAACGGCGTCAATGCCATGCCGCGCGGCCCAAACGGCCGATAGCGAGCCAGGAATTCTTCGCAGTCGGCCTCGCCACGGTTGCGGATGGTCGAGTCGCGGATGATCAGGCTTCCCCGCCGACCGTCGCAGCCGATCACCGCCTGAAGGTGCGCGTTGCCCGGATCGACTGTCGAAACGGTGAACGGCACGCCGGCCTCGATCAACTGCTCGGCAGCCTCTTCAGTAACAGTAAACGACCGCACCGCCCATCCGTGCGTTAACGCCCATTTCCGTTCCGAGTATTCCGAGGTTCCGTCGTAGCAGATTTCCGCCGCCACTTGGAGATGTTCGGCAGGCATCGACCAATACTTGCTAATGGCCGTCAGTGTCGCCGGCCCGCACGTCAAATAATCCTGCCGGACGAAACCCACCGGCAATACGATCCGGCGGCGGCCCTTGCGTGCCGGATCCGAAAGCCGCGACGCGAATCGCCGCGCCGAGTCGCGGCTGCACTTTCGCGCGAATGCAAGCGCGGCCTCGTCATCTCCAAGCAAGTACGCGAGGTACGAGCGATAGTTGAAATAGTCGCCCCTAACCACTGGTTCCATCAACGGCGACATCCCTGCAAATTGTTCGATCGCGCGGTTCGCGGCAGCATAGTCTTCGCGTTCAAGATGAATCAGACTGATCTGCCAGTACAAATCGGCGCATTCGAGCTGCTCGGCCGCCGCCGTCAAGAACTCGAATGCCTCGTCGTCGCGATCAAGCAACGTCAACAGGCGCGCTTTCGACTGCACCGCCGGACGGTTCCACGGCTGCAATTGCAGCGACTGTTCAACGGCATCCAACGCCTCGGCCGCGCGATCTTCGTACTCGAGCACACTCGATCGAACTACATGCACCCACGGCAAATCGTCGCCCGTCTCCAGCGCCCGCTCCAACCACTGCTCAGCCCGCTCGAAATCGCGCAACAGTCCGAATACCTGCCCATGCAAGGAATACCAACACGCGAGCTGCTCCGTATCAGCATCGCAAAAATCCCCATGCTCTTTCAGAAACAGGAAGGCCTCATACGGGCCGGCTTCGTTGAGAACCGTGAGGCCGTAAAAGTAGCGAACGAGCGGATGATCGGGCGATTCTCGCCAAGCTTTGAGCACATGCCATAGCGAAAGGCGAGGCGCCCCTAGCCATCGCACCAGCCGACTGGCCAGCACGCGCGCTCTAGGGCCCGTCCAATCCTTCAGCGGGCCGAACGCCTCCGCATGACGGTATGCCGACAAATATAGGCCGCGCGTCACCAGTTGCTCGATCTTTGCGCAGTCCTCTTCGTTCAGAACAACCGCGGCCTGGCTCATTGCTCTCCCCTAACGGCGTTCAAACAGTGTGCTCCCGTCGGCTTCCACGTCAGATCGACAGCATCAGTCATCTTCCCACAGCCGGAAAGAGCATCTATGCACATCGCGATGCGGTCGCCGGCAGTATACATCAGCCGACCGCGAAGGTGGATCGCATGATATTCGCCGGGTCCTTCGAATACACCGGACCTTCCCTCGCCGGGATGAAACGATGCAGATTTCGGCCCCCAGTCGCCGACCTGTTCGCAGTAACGATTCGCAAACAACCGCACGGCGCCGTGCCCGCCAAGCAAGCAACGGTCAGCCGCGCATGCGGAACCAATCAGGTCTTCACAAACTCGAAACGCGAGGTTGCCGCGAGCAGCCGCAGCTCGGCGATTGACGAGAATGCACAAAGCGTCGTGCGGGTTGGGCGGTGTTTCTCGCGCTGCGGCCGGAAGCCGTCGCTGCTACTTCACCTTCTTCGTCAATCGATCGACGAGCCAGTCTTCAAAAGCGCCGAGGTCTTTCCAGCGCACCGCGGCTCGGATCGTCGCACCGGCCGGATCCTTGAGCGTCATTCCCTTGTCGTCCACACGGATGGGCAGCGATTCGATTTCGCACAAATCTTCGGCAATGGCCAGATAGACAGCCACCGTGTCAAACAGCGTTGAGCTTCTTTGTTGAGGGTCGATCTTTGCTCCGTGCGCATTGCGCGACTCGCTCCAGACACGATAGTTTTCCATCAGCGCCCGAGCGACAGCCGATTGGTTGTCGCGCACTTTGGCGTACTTCTCACCGCTCAGAACTACCAGCCCGCAGGTATCGAGCGGAGTGATCAACACCGGCCATTTCGCGGTCAACGCCGCGCGGCACGCTGCCGGATCGCAAACCACGTTCCATTCGGCCGCAGGCTTCGGATTATTGCCGTAACCGCGATAGATGCTGCCGTGCATGCCGACGAATTTGGCTTTTTCGACAATGCGGGGTTCGCGTCGCAAGGCTTCGGCAATGTTCGGAACCGGTCCGATACAAACCAACGTGATCGGCTCGGCGGAGCTCATGATCATGTCGATCATCGCCTGAACGCCGTCTTGATAGACTTTGCCGGGATACTTATCCAAAGCGTAGCCCTCGATCCACTTGGCCTGATTGAATTTGGCCTTGCACGGAGTGTCAATACCGATCCCGACCGGCACATCGGTCCGTCCGGCGACTTCCAAAAACTTCGCAATCAAGGTTGCCCGAGGAATCCGATTCCCGTAGTCGCCGACGACGAGCTTCAAGTCAATTTCCGGGCACTGAAGCACCAGGGCCAAGGCCCAAGTATCATCGATATCATCGCCGATGTCGGTGCTGAGAATGACAGGAATCTTTTTCGCGGGCTGATCGGCCGCTTGGCCCCAAACAGCTCCCATCGGACTGAAGCATCCGACAATAGCAACGAACAAAGCAGCAACCAACGACCGCTCGACTCGATGATGCAACGCAGTCCGCATGTCTCTCGCTTCCCTTAATTGGAGTATTCTTGGAACCACGACTTTCGACCAAGATACAATCGGCGCGCCGCTACCGTCAACAGCCGCGTTCTGAGCGGGGCCGATGGTTCCACGCCGCCTTCGAAGCGGCCGCAATTGCGGTATTGCGCCGGCCGTATTGCGAAGGGCCAGTGTATAGAAAGCGAACAGCCAATACGGGCCGTTTGTCAACAGAACCGCATTGCCAAAAACCGTCGCAGCCGCACCACCCCGGATGCCCGCCGATCATGCCGCCAAACGTCGCGCAGCGTTGCCATAACGCGGGAACAGATTCCGGCACCGATGGGTCCGTTGCGCGACCAATCGAAGAAGAAGCGGGAAGGGCCGCGGCCGTCCTGCCCCGGCGCACGGCCGCGCCGCTTGTGTTTCGCCGCCGCCCGTGCTACACGGCTGGATTTCCCATTGGCCGATTCGGCCTTCGTCGCCGCGTCCCGCTTCGGCGCGACAGCGCGACGAGGGCGAAAAAAGGGCGTTGACAGTCGATTGCGAGCGACTAAAATATGGGGTTTCCCTAGCGGCAGAGCACGCCGCTTGGGAGACGTTCCGCACGTTGCAGGCAACGGCCGAACGTCGTCGTCTCGGCAGTCGTTCAACGGCCGGCGGTCGGTTGAGTTCCGTCCGCAACAGCCGGCAATGACCACTTAGTCCCGGGGGTACTTCGTTGGAAGAAGCGATTCTCAAGGCCGACGTGTTGATCGAGGCCCTCCAATGGATCCGTCAGTTTCGAGACAAAGTGACGGTGATTAAATTGGGCGGCAGCGTCATGGAGGACGACAAGGCAATCACGCACTTGTTGCTCGACGTGGTGTTCATGGAGGCCGTCGGCATGCAGCCCGTCGTCGTGCATGGCGGAGGCGCGGCGATCAGCAAGGCAATGAGCGAGGCGGGCCTTTCTCCTCGCTTCGTTCAAGGGCGTCGCTACACCGACGATGCGGCTTTGGCGATCGTCGAAAAGGTTCTTGCCGAAGAGATCAACGAAGATCTTGCCAAACGCATCGAACAACTGGGCGGCCGTGCTCAGCCCTTGAATTTCAAGACAACCAACGTCCTGCACGGCGAGCGGATGAAGCTCCGCGATGCGGACGGCAGCGAGATCGACTTGGGCCACGTGGGCACAGTGACCTGGGTCGATCGGACAACGATCGAATCGTATTGCCGGCGCGGCATCGTACCCGTCATCCCCTCGATGGCGATTACCCGCGATGGAGAAAAACTGAACGTCAATGCCGACACGGCGGCCACGGCAGTCGCCCAAGCGATGCAGGCGGAAAAACTGGTTTACCTGAGCAATGTCAATGGGGTGCGGCGGCGCAAGGACGATCCGGATTCGCTGATTCCGACCCTCAGCGAAAGCGAAGCGCGCGCCCTCATTGCCGATGGAACAATTGAAACGGGAATGATTCCCAAAGTTCAGGCCTGCTTGGAGACACTCGACCGCGGCGTGCGCAAAGTGCATATCATCGATGGGCGACTGCGTCATTCGCTCTTGCTCGAAGTGTACACGACGCGCGGCGTCGGCACCGCAATCGTAAAAGACCACAACGGGTGTTGCCGAGCGAGCGAAGGAACATAACGTCGGACTTCGAAAGACGCTGGTACCGGGCAGCGACGTTCGTCCCGGTGATCGATCGCCCGTAAGATTCGTCATCGAGTGCGGTCGAAACGTGGAAGGCCAATCCCCGAGCCAGATGCCCGGACTCGACCGATTCCGCCACTGTGTGGAACCAAACGATGACCAGTGAAGAAACGATTAAGCTTTTTCAACAATATGTCGTTCCGAACTACGCCCGATTCCCGGTCAGCTTGGTTCGGGGCGAGGATTCGTATGTTTGGGACAGCGAGGGACGCCGCTACCTTGACCTGTTCCCCGGCTGGGGATGCAACTTATTGGGACACTGTCCCGGACCAGTGGTCGAGGCCGTCCGCGACCAAGTGGGTAAACTGATTCATGTGCCCAATACCTGGTACACGGAAGTGCAGGGCCAATGGGCTCAAGCCCTTTCGGAGCGCAGCTTCGGCGGCCAAGCCTTTTTTTGCAACTCAGGCACCGAAGCGAATGAAGCGGCGATCAAACTGGCGCGGCTGCACACGCCGAAGCACAAGTACAAGATCATCACGTTCGAAGGCGGCTTCCACGGTCGAACGCTCGGTTCCACTTCGGCCACGGCGCAACCGAAGTACCATGAAGGGCTCGGCCCGCTGATGGCCGGCTTTGTGTACGCGCCGTTCGGCGACCTCGAAGCCGTCGAACGGCTGATCGACAACGAAACGGCGGCCATCATGATCGAGCCGATTCAGGGCGAGGGCGGGGTGCGAATCCCGCCCAAAGGCTTCTTGGCCGGCCTGCGTCGGTTATGCGACGAACATGAACTGCTGCTGATCTTCGACGAGGTGCAAACCGGCTTCGGCCGTACCGGCGACTGGTTTGCCTATCAGGGCGAGGGCGTCGTTCCCGACGTGATGACATTGGCTAAGGCTGTTTGCGGCGGAATCGCCGGAGCGGCCATGCTCTGCAAGCGCGAAATCGCTCCGAGTTTGCGGCCGGGGATGCATGCAGCCACGTTCGGCGGCAATCCGATCGCCGCACGCGCCGGGCTGGCGGCCGTTGAAATGATCGAACAGCAGGGCCTGTTGGAACGAGGCAAGCGACTGGGCGAACTATTCCGCCAACGATTCGTCGAATTGCAGCGGCAATGCGAGTTCATCCGCGATGTTCGAGTTCGGGGCGTGATGATCGGCATCGACCTGGCCTTCGAGGGCGCGCCGATCGTCAAAGGCTGCCTCGAGCGCCAATTGCTTATCAATTGCACCCACGGCCATGTGCTGCGTTTGCTTCCGGCCCTGACGCTGACCGACGAACTCGCTCATCAAGGCTGCGACATCATCGCCGACGTGTTGCGCCGTTGCGCGGCAAACGCTTGATGCCCCGCACGGCTGTCGACCGGAACAGGCTCGCCCCAGGGAGGACTTCTATCGTGCCACGTCATTTGCTTTCATTAGCTGACGTTACTGCGGCTGAAGTGAACCGCTTGTTCGAGATCGCCGCCGATCTGAAATCAAGGCTTGCCGAGGGCGAGCGTCCACCCCTGTTGGCCGGCCGGGTCCTGGCGATGATCTTCGAAAAGCCGTCGCTGAGAACGCGGGTGAGTTTCGAGGCGGGCATGGGGCAACTGGGCGGAAATACGTTGTTTCTCGGCCCCGATGCCGGCTTCCGAAAACGCGAGTCGATCGAAGACTTCGGCCGGGTGTTGAGCGAGTACGTCGATGCGATTGTCGTCCGCTGCTATGCCCACGATACGCTTGTCACCTTGTCCCGATGCGCCACCTGTTCGGTCATCAACGGACTGAGCGACTTCAGCCATCCGTGCCAGGCGCTGGCCGACCTGTTCACCCTGCGCGAATTGCGCGGCACGCTCGCCGGATTGACGCTGGCGTGGATCGGCGATTGCAACAACGTGGCCCGCAGCCTTGCACTGGGTTGCGGCCTGACGAACATGAAGATGCGGGTTGCTTGCCCCGCGCAGTATCGGTTCTCCGACGATGAATTGGCTTGGATGCGCCGGCATGCCCCGGCGTTGGATTTCGCCTTCGTTGACGACCCGTACGACGCCGTTGCTCGGGCGGATGCCGTTTACACCGATGTCTGGGTAAGCATGGGCCAAGAGAAAGAGCGAGAAGAACGGATCGCCGTGTTCTCGCCCTATCAAGTCAACGGCCGCCTAATGGCGGCGGCGCCGCGCAGCGCCGTTTTCATGCACTGCCTACCGGCTCACCGCGGCGAGGAAGTGACCGACGACGTGATCGACGGTCCGAGCAGTGTGGTTGTCCGCCAAGCGGGAAACCGCATGCATGTGCAGAAAGCGATTCTCGTCTGGCTGCTCGGCGCAGTCGCCGGCGTAAAGTAGTCTCTCGCTGCTTTCTAACGATCGCAGGATCTGTCTATCTTGGCATGCCGACCCCGCTCGGCGGCCCGACCTCGCGCCGAGACGGCAACGCAACATTCGGGCATTCCGTTGGAGCACGGCGACCGCGCAAGCTGACAAAGGCGTTTGAACGCTGCGTCATCAACATTGGCTCGCGCCTTTGAATAAGCCGCCGATCGTCGCAAGTGCCGTCCGTTTGCGCATGTCGCGCGTTCAAGTCGATCTCTTTTTCCTCGTGTGGCGTCAGGTTGGCTTGAATCGCTGGGCGAGGAGTATCGTCGGGATCAGCAAGGCCAAGATCACCACCGCAGCCCAAACACCGCGCACTGCAAAGGCTGCCGCGGCGTCGAGAACCACCAAGGTCATGATGGCGTAGGCCACCGTAATCTGCACGAGCATCGGCCGCGGATCGCTGAGCGGTGGCAGGCACCGCCACAAGATCATTACGGCGAGGATGGCCATCAGTATGATCCAACGGACGGGCTCGGCAGCCAAATTGGCAATCAACGGCGCATCGGTCAACGGAAGACAGGCGAGCAGCCCAGGACCGGCCGTCATCATCGCGGTGGCCGCCAAAAGCAACGACCGCCGGCTGACTGTCTCCTCGGTTCGCGCGAAAAGAGTAATTCCACTTGTGTATATCCCAATGGCCGCTGCGATCAACCACACGGCCGCTGGTGCGGAGTGAACCGCGGTACTCACTCCCAGCAACACGTTCAGCGCGCGGCAGCTCCCCATCGCCGCCGGGCCGAGGAACGTGCGCTTCAGGCCGGCACTGTAGGCCGCAATGGCTGCAATCAGCAGAATCGCCGTGATTCCGGGCCACAAGCTGCCGGCAAAGAAGGCCGCAAACCATGCCGCGGTCGATCCCAACAGCAGAAGCTCGACACCGACTAGACGAGCCATCGGCAGAGAAACGCGGCGCGACGGGATCGGCCGGCTCGGCCGACGGCGGGCGTCTTCGGCAACGTCAAACACATCGCCCAACGTCACCCCGCCGGCATAGAGCAAGGCCGAGGCTAAGGCCACCAGCGTCACGGCCGGCCATCCGCCCGTCGATTGATCGGCCGAGACGAATAAAGCGCCCATCAGCGAGTCGGCCATCGCTGTCGGCAAATTGGGCACTCGCACCAGCTCGGCCAGCGCACGCCAATCGGGTCGGTCGCGGCGAAAAAAGTCCATAAGATTAGATCGAAAGGATATGGCGGAAAACCGAACGCAATCGAAACGCACACCAGTCGCTAACGGCCGTGCCGCGGCGCCGACGGCCGCCCTCTTGACCGAGCAGAATCATCCAAAACCTCTTGATGAGCAACAAGGCCTCGGCCCGAAGACACCGCCCCCATCATGCGGAACGGCCATCGGGCCAGATGCGTTCAATATACTCTTTCGCCTCGAAGCCCGCCTGGTCCGGATCGGCAATGTAGGGATAGAGTTCAACCGTCACCCATCCTTGGTAATCGGTCGCCCGAATCGCCCGCAGCACGGCGGCCAAATCGATCGCGCCCCGCCCGGGGATCAAATGCTCGTGCCGTCGCGTCGCGGCAATGTCTTCCAAGTGGTAATGCCGAGTATGTGCGGCCATCCGGGGCACCCAATGTTCCGGATCTTGTCCCACGCAAAACGCGTGGCCGATGTCGAAGTTCAGCCCAAAACACGGCGAATCGACGCGGCCGGCAAACTCCAAGTACTGCTCGAATGTTTCGATCATCAGTCCCGGTTCCGGCTCGATCAGCAACGCCACCCCGACCTCCTCTGCAACTTCCACGCACGGCATGATCTCTTCATAAAACAGATCAGCCGCCGCCTTCCAAGACTGATTGACATCGAGCGGTCCGCCCGGCTCGGTTTGCACCGTCGGCGCGCCCAACTCAGCCGCCAGCCGAAGAGCCCTTTTCGTATGTTCCCGCCGAATCGCCCGATAGTGCGGATCGGGCTCGATCCACGAAGGATGCCAGTAGGGCTGACGAACATCGGCAACGGCATTCATCATAAACCCATTCACGTTCGCCACGCCTAGGCCCCGTTCGCGCAAGCGGCGAAGAATCGACTGTTTTCGCTCTTCGAGAAGCCCCACAGGCCACGCATGAGGAACGTCGGCAAGCAACTCCAGCCCCTGATAGCCGAGCCGCGCGATGCGATCGATCGTCTCTTCGATCGAGTAGCGCATGTAGGCGTTAGAACTGTAGGCCAACCGCATGAATCAACCGCCTTTCCCCTAATCATTTTCGAGAAACTAACGGCGCGATCGGAGAGAAATCGAGCTTCGACCCGCACGGTCAACGGCGCGGCAGCCGACCGGCCGCCGCAACCGGCTGAACGTTATCCCCCGGCGCTGCGATACGACCGCAACGCCGCTTGGAAGACCATCCGCGAGGCAACGAGGCTCGCCACCGCTGCCGCCACGGCAAACGTTGCCAAAAACCAATCGCTTGCTGTTGCCGGCCGCACCGACTGGACGAGCAATCTCGCCGGCACGTTCACGACCACGAGCACCGGAATCACCCACGTAAACACCGCCCGCAACGGCGCGCCGAAACGCCCCCGATAGATTTCCATCGGATAGCGGGCGAACGTCGTAACATAGAACCAGAAGTCGAGCAACGAAAGGTTTCTGCCGAGCCATACGCTCGACGCCGCCAGCGCGATCATCAGACTATAGTAAATCGCCACCCCGCACGCGAGAAAGAAGACATACAACAAGCATTCGAGCAGTCCGGGCAGATAGTTCATACGAACCAGCGACGTTCCGAGCAAAACCAGCCCCACGCACGCATTGCCCAAGGCCGACCAATCGATCCGCGTCAGTGAAACCACGAACTGGGGGTCGATCGGCCGGAGGAGAACGAAATCGAGATTGCCCGTGCGAATCAACTCGCTCAGTTCATCAGCATTGACCATGAACAAGGCATGCACGGCACTATTAATCAACAATCCGGTTGCAAGGAATGCGAAAAACGGCCACTGCTCCCAGCCGGTGCCGGCCCCGATCGACGGCGCAAAGCGGAAAACCAAAAGGTAAAAACCCAGATTCATCAACACCCAAGAGATCGACGACGCGACATTGATCAGAAAATTGACGCGGAACGTCATGTCCCGTATGAGACTGTTGCGGGCGAAGGTGCCCAACACGCGCAGGTAGCGAAGCGGAACATCGATACCGCTCGGCCCGCCGCTGGATTTCACATTCTCGTTCATGGATGCACCGCTCGACCTCGTCGTGCCTGCCGCTCTTTTCCGCCAATCAACCGCCGTATCCGCCGTAGCGTCGCACTCCCCGCGCAAATGCGACTCGTCCGGCAACGGCAAAGAAAACAATCCACGCCCCCTCAACAGCCAGAGATTGCCAAAGCTGCGGACCGCTCACCTTACCGAGGAACACGGCGGCGGGAAAATAGGCCAAGTACTGCAACGGCAACAATTGGACAATGGCTGCGATGCCCGTGGGCAACATGTCGATTGGGAACATGTGCCCCGAAAAGAAGAAGGCGAACAACATATAGACGAACAACAGAGAGTTCACCTCCAGAAACCAGAATCCGATCATCCCCAGGGTGCTTTCCAAGAAGAAGCCCAGAAAGAAAGCCATGATCAGCGACAACGCGAAGGCCGACAGCACTTCGGCATCGGGCCAGCCGGGAAAGAAACCGCGGCACAGAAAAAACACCAACGCAAACGGCCCAAGTGCCACCGAGTAGTACACCAGCTTGTGCGCAGTGCGGTGCAAGAGTAGGTATTGCAGCATATCGACGGGCTGAATCAAGTACTTGTTGACCGCTCCCGTGCGGATGTCGCGGGCAATTCCCGACGCCAATCCCGGCATGCTCGAGAACGCGCGGGCAACCATCGTCAGCAAGTAGTACGCAATCATCTCGTGATAAGAGAAACCGGCCACATCGGCGGGGCGTCCCGCCGCGTCGAGAGCCGAGAACACGGCCGCCCACAAGAACACTTGGGTCACAATGGGCAAAAACCGCATCAACGTGCTGAGCGCGAAATCGCCGCGATAGACCAACCTCTCGGCAATGCTGATTCGGATGATGGTCCATGCGGCCGCCGGCGACATCGCTATGCCTCTTTCTCTGCGCTCTTACCGTCGCCCATCGGCGCCGCGACCTCGGCCGATCGCTCCGTCGAAAACCAAGCGGCCACAATCTCTTCCAACGGCGGATCTTCCACACTCACGTCAAGCACCTGGCCGGTGGCCAAAATGCGCTGCAAAACAGCGGGCACATCCGCCCGACCGACGCGCAACCGCGCTCGCGGCGGCTCGAACGAGAGCAATTCCCCCAACCCCTGCAACCGCTCTGCCGACCACGATTCGTTGACATGCAGCGTAATGACCTTGTGCCCACCGAAACGCTCGACGATGCCATCAAGCGCGCCGTCGTACACAATCCGCCCCCGTCCGATCATCACCACGCGGCGACAAAGCGCCGCCACATCGTTCATGTAGTGGCTGGTCAGCACGATCGTCACCCGGCGACGTTGCTGATAATCGCGAAGAAACGCGCGAATACTGTGCTGGGCGACCACGTCGAGGCCGATCGTCGGCTCATCGAGAAACAGCACTTCCGGCGAGTGCAAAAGCGCGGCGATCAGTTCCATCTTCATTCGTTCGCCCAGCGACAGCTCGCGGACGGGCTGTTGCATCAAATGCGAAACGGAAAGCATCGCGGCCAAATCGTCTCGCGTTCGCTCGAACTCGGCCCGAGGAAGCGAATAGATGTGTTGATGCAAACGGAACGACTCGGCGGCAGGCAAATCCCACCATAGCTGATTCTTCTGCCCCATGACAAGCGCGAAGCGCCGACGATAGGAGTTCTCTCGCCGCCAGGGAATATGGCCCAACACGCGGGCCTCGCCCGCGGTGGGCGTCAACACGCCCGAAAGCAGTTTCAAGGTCGTCGTCTTGCCGGCCCCGTTCGGCCCCAAGAAAGCGACAAACTCGCCCCGCTCCACGGTCAAATCGATTCCGCGAACGGCCTCGACATGGCGATAGCGGCGGCAAAACAGCCCGGCCACTGCGGCGCGCAATCCCTCCGGTTTTTGATAAACCCGAAAGGACTTCGTCAGCCCTTTGATCTCGATCGCCGCAGTCATTGCCAATCCGTTTTTTAAAACCGTCTTCCCGCCCGATTCAGGCGAACCAGGCATCAAACCATCTGGTCCGGAACCGCATTGCTTCGCCGGGAAGACGGTGCATTCATTGTTGCAATCCTCGGGCACCGATCAAGGTACCTCGATGAGGCGAAAACCCGCGATTCGGCCGCTCGCACGGCGGAAATCACCCATTCGGCGGCGCAACGCCCGTCGCAGTGGCGTAGGCGTTCATCCGTGATCGTTAATCGAGAGCGGCCGCCGATCCAGAATAGCGTCAGCGAGAAAGCGCAAGAAGAACCGCAGAGGCTCCGGTTCGATTCCGTCCGCGGCTTCGATCGCACGGCTATGGTGCTTGACAACCAGCGACGCGGCCCGATCGAACGCCCCGGTCCGCGAAAAACACTCGGCGGCTTGGCCGAGCCGCGAATGGCCGCCGTCAGCGGCGGGCAAATCGGTCAACCAACGGCGTTCGGCGGGCGAGAGGCGCTGCCACGCAAGGGCCCACAAGATCGTCGGCCGCCCGGCAAGTACGTCCGATCCGACTTTCGACCGAGGCTCGCTCGTCGGACCGACCGTCGCCGCGCCGCGTGCGGAATCGATTTCCCCAGTTCCTTTTGCCTGTCGAATCGCGTCGTCCGACCAGTCGTCCAGATCGTTGAGGATTTGAAACGCCACACCGAGATGCCGCGAGTAGCGTTCGACCGCCGCCTTCAAACCGTTTTCAATCGGGCCGGCCAACCGCGCTCCAGCCAAAATGGCCGCCTCGAAGGCCGGGGCTGTTTTCAGGGCGTAGATTCTCAGCGCGTCGATCGGTTCGAGGTGTTTATCCGCACTGTCGCGCCACATGAGTTCGGCCCCCTGCCCCTGAGCCAAACGCATGTGTGCCGAGGCAAACAGGCGCAGCAGGTCGGCCGCCAATTCGGCGGGCACGTCGGCTCCGGGGTTTCCGATGAGCCGATACCCCAGTCCGATCAAAAAGTCGCCCACATTGATCGCCACCGCCGGCCCGAACCGATGATGAATCGTCGGTTGTCCGTAACGCACCTGGTCATCGTCTTCGACATCGTCATGAACGAGTGACGCCTTATGGAACACTTCTATCGCCAGGGCCACGCGCCGCACGTGAATGGGCATCGCGGCGGCCACCGCCGCGCCTGTCGGTCCGGTCGCAGCCCCCCCGAGCATGGCATCGTACACGGCCAGAGTAATAAACGGCCGCGAATGTTTCCCGCCGGCGCGAAGGAAGTCGAGGGCCAGCGACTCCGTGCCGTCAAGCAGACGGGCAATCGACGCATCCTCTGCGCGGTTAGCACCAGCATCGCGACTGTCGGACGACGGTGCCGAGCCGTCCCCGGCCGCCGAAGTCGGCCCCGCTTCCCGCCCGCTCCCAGGTACAGGTCCACCCGGCAATGCCGCAAGCGCACGCAATTGGTCTTCGTCGAACATCCGTGCGGCCAAGCGCATCAGGTGCAAGAACGTCCGCGTCGTTTGCGATTGCGGGCGATAGGGTCGATCGACCATTTCGAGGATCCGATCGGCATCGGCCGACGTATCTCGGCAGCCCGCCTCAACCAGCGGCACGGCCATGCAGGGTATGCCCGCCAGAAGAATCTTGTCAAACGTTCGTTCCAGAGTCTCCAAACAGGCAACGCCCAACACGGCATCGACATGACCGCTCAAGATCGTCCGAAGAACGGCAGGCGAGCCCTCAGCGATCATTACTTTGTAGCCGAGCGATTCGGCACGCCGGGCGAGCTGGTGCAAATCGCACGCACCGCAGTGTTGGCAAATCAGCCCCAAGCGGTCGAATTGAGCTGGGCAGGTCTCGGCCTTTCGCAGACAATGCGGCAGCAAGAGAAGCCGCCGAGAAAAGGGCACCGCTTCTACCTGCTCCGCCCAAAACCGCGACGCAATCGCCACCATCGTCCAACCGGCATACTCCCCCGGCAACCCCAATTGCCCGAGCAACGCACGCGCCGCAGTCTCCAACTCGTATCGACTCAGAGGCCGAGCGCGGTCAACGTGCACAATCCATTCGTCCACAGCGGCGCGAATGCGGTCGCGCAGAGCGCGCGGCGTTGGAACGTGCGTCAGAACGCCGCCCTTGCCGCGGTTGCCCAGCACGGGCAGCAGACCGGGGGTTGCGGTTATGTCGGAACGCAGTTGAAACGAGCTGGCGGCCACCGACGATACTCACAGTAAGACCAACAATCGGCCCACAGCGGATTACACGCCCACACTGGCACAAGGCCCGCCGGGGCAACGGTCGCGACGCCGCCCGCGGCTGCACGAACGGATCCGTTCCTCACGCAAAAATCCGTTCGCCTGCCCAACCCCTCAACCCCCCGAAGAACTATCATACACAAACGGCAAAGCCGCGTGCGAGTGCTCAACCACCGAAAGCCGCTGGTCGGCCGCGACACCAACCGGTCGCATTTGTAAGATGCCAAGCAACGGTGAAAGTCACTCGTCATGCTCTTCACGGCTGGCGCCCGGCATCCAGCGACGAATCGCTTCGCCGAGCGCTGCGAGGGTAAATGCAACGGGATAGGTCTGTTCGTAATACCAAAGCTTGGCGAAGTACAAGCCGATCGGCGCCGCCTCACGAAATTGTCCCGACTCGACCGCCCCGATCAACCACTGGATCGCAGCTTCGATGAGAAGCGGGTGTTTCCGCTCGGCCCCCACGGCCAGCAGCGCTTCGAGCGCAACGGCAGTCTCCTCCACGCTCGACGGACGCGGTACTGCCTCGCGATCGCCTCCCCAGCCGCCGTCGGCACTCTGTCGCGAAATCAACCAATCGACGCCGCGCGCCGCCTCGGTCCGTTCCGCACCGCCCGTCGCCGCAAAGGCCAACAGCACCCGTGCCGTTCCATAAACCCGATTCTCTTCATTCGGCTCGAACTGATTGCCGAACCACAACGGGCACCAACTGCCATCGACCTGTTGCGTCCGCGACAAGTAGTCGAAACCGCGCGCCATGGCGGCGGTCATCTCCTCTTTGGCAGGAAATCCGGCTGTTGTTCCGCGCGCAGAAGCGCCCCCGTGCGAAACGGAGTCCGTTGCGGTCGAGCTGCTCGAATCGAACTCCGCGACGGGCAACCATGCCGACAAGGCCCGAATCGCATGCGCCGTCAGGTCGGGCGCGCTGCGGTCGAAGGGCAAAGCCCCCCAACCGCGGCAGAACGTGGGCCAGCCGCCGTCATGATTCTGCAGATCCAAAAGCCAGCGAATCCCCAACGCCGCGGCGGAATCGATGCGCGGATGTTGTGTCGGCGCCGCAGAACCCTTCAGCGCTCGAAGAGCCAGCAACGCGCCGGCCGTATCATCCGCATCGGGCACGCCGCCCGACAAATCAGTCCAGGCCCAGCCGCCGGGCCGAACGCGAGTAAACGGGTGTTCCTCCGTGTGTTGGCACCGGAGCAACCAGTCTAAACATCCCAGCGCGCCGACATTGCCCGCCGCTTTCGCCAATGCTCCGACGGAGAGCGTCGTATTCCAAACCGCCAAGTCGATATCGATCGGACAGCCGCCGTCTTCGCGAAATGCATTGAGCAAAAACTTGACGCCGCGGCGCACGATGGGATGATTCGCCTCGCCAACCGAGCACAGCGCCATCGTTACGAAGGCGGTCAGCGGAATCGCTTCCAAAAACCCGCCATCGGCAGGCTGCATCGGCTCGATCACCGACAGACTCGCCCGGCGGCAGCATCCGCGGATGAACCGAGTGATCGGATTCCATGGTTTGCGATGATGATAGCACGCTTGCCCGACGGCAACCAACGCCGGCAGCGCATAACTGACCACCGGCAACCGAATCCACCGCCACAATCGGTGCGGCAAACACGCCCACTCGAACGGCAGACTGCCCACAACCGCCCAATCGACCATGCCCGCCAACGCGCAATTCATCAAAATCGGCACGGCGAAGGTCCGATCTTTCCCGTATCGTCGCCGCACCGCGTCGGTCCCCCCCTGACGCTGCACATATTGCTCGGCACGGGAAATGGCCGCCCCTGCTCGTTCGCCTGCTTTGGCAAGCCGCAGTGCGGCCATCGCGAGCAGCGTGGTCGAAATGTTCGATTGGCTTCGATCCGTGTCGGCCCAGCCGCCATCGCCATTCTGACGGCTCAACAGCCAGTCAACCCCGCGGTGCGCGAGCTGCCGGCAAGCGTTCTCAAGCGGGTCGCCCGGCAGACAGTTGCAGAACAGCGACAACGCGCTCACCGATGTAGCCGTCGCCAGTGGGGAACTCGATAGCCGCCCTCGCCAAACACCATGCGAATCGCGCATCGCCAGAAGCTCGCGACGAACGATTTGATAACTCTGCAATAGTACCTGTGAGTCGATCATTCCGAGGATCTGCTGAAAGGTTCCAATGCAATGCCGCTTCTGCAACCGACGAATGCCGCGAGACCGACCGGCGATGTGCGGGCAACATGCTCCGCGTAGAACACACAAAGCCGATCAGCGCATCTCCATCGCCCTGAACGTCCGTTTTCGCCGGTCTCTTCGAATCGCCCAACGCGAAACCCTGTCCTGCCGCAGATCGCGAGATCGCCGGCCGCAGCGATTCACGTCACGCGATGATCGCAGTTTTGTGCTTTCCTTCCCGATCTATAGTTCTTCCCACAAACAAAGTTGCCGACGAAAGCTCGTCTTGGGTCGGGCCCGGCAGCACCCGTTGGTTGGCAAATTGGTTGCTTAGCATTCTCCCTGAGCCTGCGGATTGGCCTATCTCGTTCGGCACCCACGGCTTCTGCGTTATGCTTATTCCCGTTCCGCCGTCAACGTGCCCGGAAACGAGATCGATCGGCCCTGCCGCCTTGCCCTGAGATGCAAGCCGCATAGCTTAACAGATTTGCAACGATGCTGCTATAATGCTCACCCATGCTTCTGCGGTATATCGTCAGAATGGTCAGGCACGTTTCGCCCCGACTGCTGTACAAAGCGGCGCGGTTGTGGGTGGTCGGCGGGCTGCGCGCGATGCGGGCCTACCGGCGGCGCGTCGCGCAGGGCGAGCTTTTCCCTCCGTTTCTCTTTCTGGCGCTGACCGACGCCTGCAATTTGCGTTGTCGCGGCTGTTGGATCGAAAGCCACGGCCGCCCCCGCCAATTGACCTGGGAAGAAATTCAAGCGGCAATCGAGTCGGGCAGAAAACACTCGAGCAATTTCTTCACGCTGCTCGGCGGAGAACCTTTCCTTTATCCCGACCTTTGGCGCGTGATCGAAAGCTATCCGAGCTGCTACTTCCAAGTCATTACCAACGGGCTGTTTTTTACGCCTGACGTCGTCGCTCGGCTGCGGCGGGCGGGCAATGTTAGTCCGGTCGTGAGCATCGACGGCTGGCGCGAAGCCAACGACGAGCGGCGGGGCGACGGGGTGTTCGACCGCGCCGTTGCCGGTCTGAAAGAGTTGAAACGGGGCCGGCTGCTCTTTGGAGTGGCGACAACGGTCACCTCACGAAACATCGAGGAAGTTCTCGACGAAAGCTACGTGAATTTCTTCATCGAACAGGGGGCCGCTTATTTATGGTATTACGGCTATCGGCCCGTCGGCGCCGACCCTGCCGCTCACCTGGCACTTGATGCGCTCGGCATGCGCGAGTTTCGTCGGCGGCTCATCGCTTTGCGGAAGCGGAGCCCGATAATTCTCATCGACACCTATTGGGATGCCGAAGGCAGAGCCGTTTGTCCGGCCGCGGCCGGATTGGGGTTTCACATCGGCCCACAGGGAAGCATCGAGCCTTGCCCGCCGCTGTCATTGGCGTGCGAAACCGTGCGAGAATCGCGTGGAGACCTGTTTGCAACGATCAACCAGAGCACCATGCTCCGCGATTTTCAAGAGTTTTGCAGATCGCACACGAACGGTTGCGTCATTTTGGAACAGCCGCAACGGCTGGCCGAGTTCTTCATCCGCCATCGGGCACGCGATTTCAGCGGCCGAGACATCATTGCCGAACTTTCCGCATCGGCGCCGCGACCGAGCCATGATCTCGGCGAAGACGCAATTCCGGAGGAAAGCCGAATCTATCGATTTCTCAAGCGTCAGTTGTTCTTCGGTATGGGAGGCTACGGCTGAGATCATCCGCGGCGCATCATCGCGATGCGAACCAAACGGTTATTGACGGAACCCCCGCGGAAGCAGCGTTGGCAGACGATCGACAGGGTTCTGCCAACCGTCGCTCAGCCATCGATTCAAGGGATGAACGGTACGATGCGCACCATCGCAGTAATGAACCAAAAGGGCGGTGTAGGCAAAACCACGACCGCAGTCAACTTGGCCGCCGCCTTGGCAATCAAGGGCTTGAAGGCGTGCCTGATTGACCTTGACCCCCAGGCGCACGCCACGTTGCATGTCGGCTGCGATCCGCTTCCGAATCTGCCTTCCGTGTACGATGTGCTTTGCCACAAACGAAAACTTGCGGATGTGCGTCGGCCGGTGGCCTCGTCGGAAAACCTTTCCGTCGTTACCTCAAGCCTCGACTTGGCCGCCGCCGAGCTGGAACTGGCCGGCCAACCGGGCCGCGAAATGATCCTCCGTCAGCGGCTCCGCGAAGACGAACCGCTGTTCGACTACACGCTGATCGACTGCCCGCCTTCGTTAGGTTTGCTGACAATCAATGCGCTGGCGGCCGTCGAAGAAGTGCTCATCCCGCTGCAACCGCACTTCTTGGCGCTGCACGGGCTTAGCAAATTGCTGGAAACGATCGAGCTGGTGGCCGAGCGGCTCAACGATCGCCTGCGTTTGACCGGCGTGGTCCTCTGCATGTACGACCAGACAACTCGGCTGGCCGCCGAAGTCGGCGCCGATGTCGAGGGGTATTTTCGGTCGCAGGGCGATCGGCCGACCTGCTGGTCGGGGGCCACGGTCTTTCAAACGCGCATTCGCCGCAACATTCGTCTGGCCGAGGCGCCCAGCCACGGCCAAACCATCTTCCAATATGCGCCGGGCTCGAACGGAGCCGACGATTACGAAGCCCTCGCACACGAACTTCATCATCGCGGTCCGCCCGCCTGAACGCGCGGAGACGATTCACGCACCTTGGGAAAACGCGCACACCGTGCGCGCCGGAATAATATCACGCGATCGCAGAGGCGGCCGCTGGCGCAGCGAAGCGGCCGATTCCGTGCCGTCTTCGTCTGAACCGCGTTCCGCTTTTCGCGGCAAAGTGCCCGTTGAAAAATCGTTCTTAAATTCGCGGCTGTGAATCATTCCCGCAGATTTCGCGGGCCGAAACCGCGGAGATCATGTCTTTCAACGGGCGGCTACGTTCGGTGTTCCGGCCGAGGGGACTTATCGGGCCACCGGCTCGCCTTCGAGAATGTCTCGCGCCGCAGCCGCCAGCAGGCGATACAACTCGGGCAATTGATCGATTTCGACGGCCGAAAACGCCACCCGAATGTCATGATCGCCGTCGGCGATCACGCCCACGCCGTACTTATTAAGCAAATGCTTGCGAAACTGCTCGGCATTGATCCCTTTGAGGCGCAAGCACATGAAATACCCGGCGTTGAAGGGATAGGGATCCCAATACTTGGCATATTCCGGATTCTGTAACACCTCGCGAACTTTGTGCGCCCTGGCTTCCAATATCTCTTTCTTCTGCCGACGCTGAACGGCACACTCCTCTTCCGCCATCGCCTTGGCCAGCACCGATTGCGCTACCTGCGAGCAATTCGAGATCGCGCTGCGAATCGCGCCGGCACACTTCTTTTCCAGTGCGCCGTAAAGAGCATCGGCACTAAAGGCAGCCTTCACTCCGAAGGTCAACATTCCGGTGCGGAATCCCCACACGAATTGTTCCTTAGTTGGCCCATCGACCTTGACGGCAACGATCCGCTCGTGGCAGCCGGCCAGCTTGGCAAAGAGCGATTCGCCCAACACGGCTTCATCGTAGAACAACCCGAAATAGGCATCGTCGCACACGACGATCAAGTTGCGTCCTTCGTTGGCGAACTCGATCAACGTCGCGACGACTTCGCGGGCCTCGTTGGCGGTGATCGAATACCCCGTTGGATTATTGGGGAAATTCAAAACCAAAACCGTCTTCCAACTGCCGGCGCGGGTCGATAAAGCCTGCCGCAGCGCATCGACATTGAAACCGCCCGACGCACTGAAGAAGGGGAACAACCCGATTTGTGCTTGATAGCGGACGCCGAACAGCAGCTCGTAGTTCTCCCAGAACTTGTCGGGCAACAATACCATGTCGCCTTTGTCGATGAACAGATCGCCCACCAGGCTCAGGGCATGCGTCACCCCCGAGGTAACAATCGGAATCGAAATCGCCTTGCCTTGGAGCGAAGGATTCTTCACGAGCAAATCGTCGCGCCATCGCTTGCGCAAGTCGGGGCGGCCCGTTGCCGGTGCGTAGGTCAGCGCCTCGGCCGGCGACAAGTTGTTGAAATACTTCATCACCGCCGGCAAGTACATCGGCTTGCCCTGCTCGCTGGCAATGCCGATCGTGGCGTCGTACTTCTTGGCTTTCTCCTTCGCCTCGGCGCTTTGCGCCAGGATTCCCTTGGGGAAGTACAGCCGCTTGCCGAACTCGGAAAGCATCGCGTAAACGTGCGGATTCTCCCGAGTGATCGTCTCGTTCAACTCGGCCGCCAAGGGACGCAGCTCGCTTCCCGGTTGAACGAGCGAAATCGGCGAGCGCAACCGCAGCCGCAACCCTTCGAGCTGATCCCAAAGGGCCTTGGGGAACCGATCGCCGAACATCTGAAAGAAGCCCACGATGCTCTCGCTTTCGCGATACCAGTCATCGCGGTCCACCGACAAGAGCTTCTCCAGATTCTGCCGCGGCAGGTCTAGGCCGGTCATATCGAGGCTTTCCGGCGTGGGCACATAGCCGATCGGCGTTTTTACGGCGTCGGCCTCGCCGCGGCAGCGGTCGAGAATCCACTCGATCACGCGCAGATTCTCGCCGTAGCCGGGCCAAAGGTATTCGCCGTTCTCATCTTGGCGGAACCAGTTAACGTGAAACACCCGCGGCGGATGCGACATCCGTCGGCCGATGTTGAGCCAATGCTCGAAGTAATCGCCCATGTGATAGCCGCAAAACGGAAGCATCGCCATCGGATCGCGCCGCACTTCGCCGATCTTGCCGAATTGGGCGGCCGTCCGTTCCGAAGCCATCGTCGCGCCGATGAACACCCCGTGCTCCCAATCGAAGGCTTCATACACCAAGGGCGCGAGCCGCGCGCGGCGCCCGCCGAAGATAATCGCCGAAATCGGCACGCCGTGATGATGTTCTATGCGGAACGACGCTGACGGACACTGCGACAGCGGCGCCGTAAACCGGCTGTTCGGATGAGCGCCGAGCACCGCGTTGCCATTGCTGTCTTTCATTCCGGGCTTCCAGGGGCGCCCCTGCCAATCGAACGCCTCGGCCGGCGGATCCCAATCGGCCCCCTCCCACCAAACGGTGCCGTCCTTGCCCAACACCACATTCGTGAAGATCGTGTTGTGGCTGATCGTTTTCAGCATGTTCGGGTTGCTCTTGCTGTTTGTGCCCGGAGCAACGCCGAAGAAGCCCGTTTCGGGATTGATCGCCCAAAGACGGCCATCAGTATCGATGCGCATCCAAGCGATGTCGTCGCCGACCGTCCAAATGCGATAGCCTTTGACGCGCAGCCCTTCCGGCGGGATCAACATCGCCAAATTGGTCTTGCCGCACGCGCTGGGGAACGCGGCCGCGATGTATTCGATGCGGCCCTTGGGGTTCTCGACACCCATGATCAGCATATGCTCGGCCAGCCATCCCTCGCGGCGCCCCAAGTAGCTTGCCAAGCGCAGCGCCAAACACTTTTTTCCGAGAAGCACATTGCCGCCGTAACCCGAGCCGACCGACCATATCGCGTTGTCTTCCGGAAAATGCAGAATCAACCGCCGCTTGATGTCCAAATCGGCCTTGCTATGCAAGCACTTGGTGAACTCGCCGGCGGTGCCCAACTGCTTGAGCACGGGCGTGCCCACCTTGGTCATAATTCGCATGTTCAGCACTACGTAGATGCTGTCGGTTAGTTCAACCCCGATCTTGCTGAACGGCGAACCGACCGGTCCCATCGAAAACGGGATCACATACATCGTCCGCCCGCGCATCGAACCGTTGAATATCTCGCGGGCCCGGCGATAGCCCTCCTCGGGCGACATCCAATTGTTCGTCGGCCCGGCGTCTTCACGAAGCCGAGTGCAGATGTACGTCAAATCTTCGGTGCGTGCGACATCGTTGACCGCCGTGCGATGATACATGCAGCCCGGATACTTCTGCTGATCGAGCAGCGAGATCTCGCCCGTGGCCACCGCTGCGTGAAGCAGGCAATCCTTTTCTTCCTCCGAGCCATCGATCCAAACAATTCGATCCGGCTGGCACATGGCCGCCATTTGCTCGACCCACTGCTGCAACTCGGCATGTTGAGGAGTCACGACTACTACTGCTCCGAAAGACGGTTCTGAGGTGTTTGAACGACCGCAAATACATCAGGCACAACGCGCGCAACTTCCCCGCCTTGTGTCGCCACTCGAGCAAGGGCCGGGCGATCTGCAATAGCGCCGGAGTCTCGACAACCCCGACTTCTTGCCCCACACAACGAATCAAATCGCCCCCAATGCCCCCCGCGGGACCGTCACAGCCACCGCCCGAAACGGAAGCCGGCCCCTCGGGGAGGGCTTTTCGGTCTTCGGCAGGTGCCTCGCCACAAGGCATAGCCACCTTGTTTAAGAGGCGGCTGGCAGCACTATCGCAGGCTTTGCGCGCAGGCCAACCAAGATAGCGATAACGTTCGATTCTCTTTTCGCTTTGTTTCTCTGTCAATGCCCCCCAAACCGCCCCGGAGAACTGCAAAGTCTGAATCGGCCAACTTTTTGCCGGGATGCAACGTATA
>CAZVZX010000036.1:0-48327 GCA_964631235.1 uncultured Planctomycetaceae bacterium
CCTACGCAATCGGCCGCTTCGCTGCGCCGGCGGCCGCTTCCGTAATTGTGTGGAACTATTTCGTGAACTCTTCTGAAGATCTCATAGGAGCTTGGGCACGATTGTGACCACTCAGATCACTGCTCGGTACAAAGAGCTTGCGGCAAAAGCCGAAAAGGCATTGCGCGAGCGGACGGCCGCTTCGGCCATTCGAATTCAAGTCGGTTCGGCCACCTGCGAACAGGCCGCCGGCGCCAACGATGTGTTCGACGAGTTTCGCAAACACATTGCGGCCTCAGAGCGAACTGATATTTCGCTGCGGCTCACCGGATGCACGGGCCGGTGCAGTCGCGAGCCGATCGTCGGCGTGATGATCCCGCATCAGTTGCCAGTGAAGTACGAGCGGGTCACCCGAGAGAAGGTTCACGAAATCTTCACCCGCCACGTGCTTGGCGGTCAGCCGGTGGCCGAATACGTGCTCGATGGGGCGTTGCCCGGCCAATGCAAGCACGAACTGCTCATCTGCGGCAGCGAGCGCTGCCGCTGGCAGGGCGCGACCAGCTTCCGCACACTGTTGACCGAACGTTTGGAGCGGGCCGGGCTGGGCGCGCAGGTGCGCGTGGGCGCGGCCAGTTGCTTCGGCGCTTGCGGCGCAGGCGTGGAAGGCTCGCGCGTCCACGTGTTGCTTCGGCCCGATCGGGTGCTCTATCGGATCGAGTCGGAGTCCGACCTCGACGAGATCATTGAACGGCACTTGATCGGCGGCCAGGCGGTCGAGCGGTTGCAGGTGCCGGGCAAAACGATCGGCCGAAAGTTCCTCGAACTGTACGGCGATGTGGCCTTCTTCAATCGGCAAACGCGGGTCGTGCTGCGGCATAACGGCGTGCTCGATCCCGACAGCATCGAAGAGTATTTCCACTATCGCGGTTTCGAGGCGCTGGTGAAAGTGCTCGAGAAGAACGACCCGAAATGGGTGATCGACGAGATCACCCGCTCGAAGCTCCGCGGCCGCGGCGGCGGCGGGTTTCCCACCGGGCAAAAGTGGAAGATGGCCGCCTCGGCAGCCGATCCGATCCGCTATTTGATTTGCAATGCCGACGAAGGCGACCCCGGCGCCTTCATGGATCGCAGCATGTTGGAAAGCGATCCGCTCAATGTGATCGAGGGGATGATCATCGGCGGGTTCGCCATCGGCGCCCATCAGGGGTTCGTGTACATCCGCGCCGAGTACCCCATGGCGATCCAGCGGCTCGAACGGGCGATCGACCAATGTCGCCAGTGGGGATTGCTGGGTAAAGACATCCTCGGCTCGGGGTTCGATTTCGACTTGGAGCTGCGCCTCGGCGCCGGGGCGTTCGTCTGCGGCGAAGAGACCGCGCTGATTCACTCGATCGAAGGCGAACGCGGCCAACCGCGGATTCGTCCGCCCTACCCGACCCAAAGCGGACTATGGGGCAAACCGACCTGCATCAACAATGTCGAAACATTCGCCAACGTGCCGGCGGTGATCAACTACGGGGCTGATTGGTTCGCCCGCATCGGCACCGAAAAGAGCGGCGGCACGAAGGTCTTCGCCCTGGCCGGCAAGGCGCGGCACACCGGATTGGTCGAAGTGCCGATGGGCACCACGCTGCGGGAAGTGGTGTTCGACATCGGAGGCGGCGTGGCCGAAGGAAAGGAACTCAAGGCGATTCAAACGGGCGGTCCTGCCGGCGGCTGCATCCCCGCCAAATGGATCGATCTGCCGATCGACTACGATACGCTCACCCAGGCCGGCTCGATCATGGGCAGCGGCGGCATGATCGTGCTCGACGACGCCGACTGCATGGTCGATATCGCCAAGTTCTTCATGACCTTCTCGCAAGACGAATCGTGCGGCAAATGCACGCCCTGCCGCGAAGGCACCACGCGGATGCTCGAAATCCTCGAGCGGATCACCGCCGGAAAGGGCACGCTGGAAGACCTCGATAAGCTCCGCCGCCTGGGCACGTTGATGAAAAAGGCTTCGTTGTGCGGCCTGGGCCGCGCGGCCCCCAACCCCGTGCTCAGCACGCTCGAACACTTCTACGACGAGTACCTGGCGCATGTGACGGCGGGCAAGTGCCCGGCGAAGAAATGCACGGCCTTGCTCCGTTTCGAGATCATCGCCGAGAAGTGCGTCGGTTGCACGGCCTGCGCGCGGAATTGCCCGGTCGAATGCATCGCCGGCCGCCGCAAAGAAGCTCATATCATCGATCAGGCGCGGTGCATCAAATGCGGGCGATGCTTTGAAGTGTGCCGTTTCGATGCCGTAAACCGATCGTAAGAGCCGCATCGAGGCCGCGGCCTTCCGCCGTCGGAACGCGCCGGAACGAACGGCCAACCGCCAAACCGTTACGAAGAGATTGACGAAATCATGGCTAAACGAAAAGGCAAGATGGTTTCGCTGACCATCGACGAAGTGAAGATTCAAGTGCCCGAAGGCACGACGATTATGGAAGCGGCCGAAAAGCTCGGCATCCGCATTCCCCGGCTTTGCTATCATCCCGATCTGAGCCTTTCGGGCTCGTGCCGCGTGTGCATCGTCGATGTGAAAGACATGGGCTACTACATGGCCGCGTGCAGTTCCCAAGTTTGGGAAGGGATGGAGGTGCAAACCAACTCGCCGGCCATCCGCCAAGCGCGTCGCGACATCGTCGAGCTGCTGTGCGACAACCACCCGATGGATTGCC
Source organism: uncultured Planctomycetaceae bacterium (assembly GCA_964631235.1). Classification (GTDB taxonomy): domain Bacteria; phylum Planctomycetota; class Planctomycetia; order Pirellulales; family Thermoguttaceae; genus JARKPK01. The sequence continues at coordinate 2,691 of CAZVZX010000036.1, forward strand.
AAACCTGCGAGCGCGACGGGCGCTGCGAATTGCAAAATTTGGCCTATTCGATGGGTGTGCGCGCCCGGCATTTCGAAGGGAAACGCAAGCGGTTTCCCATCGACATTTCCAGCCACTCGGTCGTTCGCGACAGCGAAAAGTGCGTGCTCTGCGGCCGCTGTGTGCGGGTCTGCGCCGAGATTCAGGGGGTGCATAACCTGAGCCAGCACGGGCGCGGGTTCCATACGGTCGTCGGCCCCGCCCATTTGGTGAACATGGACGATTCGGTGTGCATCCAGTGCGGGCAGTGTATCAATGTCTGCCCGACGGCGGCCTTCGTAGAAAAACGGGGCGCCAGCGCGGTGTGGGATGCCTTGGCCAACCCCAAGCTGCACGTCGTGGTGCAGGCGGCGCCCTCGATTCGCGCGGCCATCGGCGAAGGGTTCGGGCTTCCCCCGGGCACGCCCTGCACCGGCAAAATGGTGGCGGCCCTGCGGCGGCTGGGGTTCGACGCGGTGTTCGACACCGACTTCGGCGCCGACCTGACGATCGTCGAAGAATCGCACGAGTTTCTCAATCGGCTCAAGGACGGTCCGCTGCCGATGATCACCTCGTGCTCGCCCGGCTGGATCAATTTCATGGAGAAGTTCTATCCCGAGCTGATCCCGCACGCATCGACCTGCCGCTCGCCGATGTCGATGGTGGCGGCGATCGTGAAAACGTACTACGCGCAAACCAAGCAGCTCGACCCGAAGAACATCTTCTCCGTGGCCATCATGCCCTGCGTGGCCAAGAAGTACGAAGCCCGGCGGCCCGAACACACGCTGCCCGACGGCACGCCGCTGACCGACGCCGTGCTCACCACCCGCGAGTTGATCTGGATGATCAAATGCTACGGCATCGACTTCGCTTCGCTGCCCGACGCCGAATTCGATTCGCCGATGGGCGTGGCCAGCGGGGCGGGCGATATCTTCGGCACCACCGGCGGGGTGATGGAAGCCACGTTGCGCGCCGCCTCCGAACTGGTAACCGGCAAGCCCGCGGATCGCCTGGAATTCACCGAAGTCCGCGCCGTCGAGGGATTGCGCGAGGTGTATGTCGCCATCGGCGACCACAATGTCCGGGTGGCCGTGGCCAACGGAATCACCAACGCGAAGAAGGTCCTCGACAAAGTAGTCGCCGGGGAAGAGCACTATCACATTGTCGAGGTGATGGCCTGCCCCGGCGGATGCATCGGCGGCGGCGGACAACCCTATCCGCCCGAAGGAATGAAAGTCCTCGATCCGAAATTGTTGGCGTTGCGGGCCCAAGCGCTGTACCGCATCGACAGCGGCAAAGAGCTGCGCAAGTCGCACGACAACCCGGCAATCGAGGAATTGTACGACCAATTCCTCGGCGCGCCGGGGTCAGCCAAGGCTTACGAACTGTTGCACACCCACTACACTCCCAAGCTGCCGCGAGGCATTCGATGATGAACGTTCATACCCCCGAAAAACCTCCTGCCGCCGGCGACGGTCGCCAGGCGGTCGTTGCCGCCGCTCGCGCCGTGCTGGGCGAAAAGATTTCGCAATTCATCGACCTCTGCACGCAGCGTCCCGAGCCGGCCAGCCAACTGATCGCCGTGCTGCACAAGGTGCAGGCTCAATTCGGCTACCTCGGCGCCGAACACCTCGATGCCGTGGCCCAACTGATGCAGGTGCCGGCGGCCAAGGTGGCCGGCGTGGCCAGCTTCTATCACTTCTTCCGCTTGCAGCCGCGCGGAAAGTACAGCGTCAACGTGTGCATGGGCACGGCCTGCTACGTCAAAGGGGCCGAACGAGTGGCGCAGCGAATCATGGACGAGTTGGGCGTCGGCTGGGGCGAAACAAGCCGGGATGGGGTGTTCACCCTCGAAGGCTCCCGTTGCCTCGGCACCTGCGGGCTGGCGCCGGTGGTGATGATCGGCGACGACGTGCATGCCAACGTAACGCCGGAACAGGTGCCGCGAATCCTCGAGAAATACATCCGTGCGGCCCGCGAAGCAGCGGGATGAATCGAACCGCCCGAAACAAGAAGCGGTTGCGGCAAACACAACGCCCAATCGGCCGCTTCGCTGCGACGGCCGCTTCGCTTCGGCGGCTTCGCTGCGCTGGCGGCCGTACTGCGCCGTCGCTCGTTGCCAGATTGGCTCTTTGTCGCCCGACCGACAACTATCGGCTCGCCGCGCCTCGCGTTGGGAAGAATCTCGCGGCAGGACGGGCGAAACAGGCCGAGTTTGCGGCCGGCGAGATTGACGACCGCACCCGTCGCGTCGGACCGCGGGAATGCTGCCGTTTGAACCGCCAGAAACGCTTGCGGAACACGCCCGATTGAGGCGACTTTTCGGCAGGCGAAACGACCGGGCGCCGCAAAAATTTCTTGAAATTCCAAACGTCAATGCCGCAACATGTTACGTATTGGATTTTCAGAAAAATGCCGGCGTCGCGCAAATGAGTTTTGACTTGGCGAAAGCGGCGCGCATAACATAATAGTTGGAGGCAAAAAGCGATGCTCACACGGGTGCCAGATCGCCGGTTTCACCGCAGCCGTGCCCGCATCGCTCGGCAAGCGCGATCTGGTCCTGTAGCGGGGGCGTCGGGCCGATAAACCCTCGGCCCAGCGCCCCGACAAAGTCCGTCGCCCATGTCCCATGTCGGGCGGCGGCTCGGCCCTGAATCCGGCGACCGAGACCCAGCGGCGCGGTTCGGGGCGAATGAGTGTGGGTGACTTCTTCGCAGGTCTTTTCTTAGGAGGCACGAGCAGTTGTGCGGTGTTCCGGCCGCGCCGAAGCACGGGACAGGGCGCCTAAGCCGGAGGTCGTAAACAGTTCACCTCGTAGACAGGAGTTTTCCCATTTCTCTCTTTTCCGTCAGTGCGCGGCGCATTCGGCGCGCATGATGGCCCGGCTTCCGTGCGAACGTTCTCGCCCCGCCGAGATTCCGGCGTGCCCCGGGCGAGCGTCGCAACCCGAACGCGGTAGTGCGTAAGGGAGCATCGGCCGGTGGATGCGTCGGCGCCTCTGGCGTGCATGGCGTGATGAAACAAAATCAAGAGCCCGTCGCCTGATCGATCCGCCCGGTGGGCATTTCGAACGCACGGGCTGCAAGGCGCAAAGAATCGGCCGAGTCGCTCATCGACTCGGCCGTTGCGCGTTTAAGGACGAACCGGCAATAACCGGAAAGCGATTCGATCGGACATCGCGGCAATGCCCTGCCCCCTCCGCGGCCGAACATCGCCGCACCGCAGCGCATCCCTTCGGAGGAACCATCTCGCATTGCGTATCCGAAAAGCCGCTGATCGTCCGACTCAAAGGCTCAACTCGACGGAGGCAAACGGTTGCCGCCGTGGCTCCAACGGGCTTTTTACTCAGGCGACCGCCCTGGAACGATCACGGACCGATCGATTGCGGGTTGCGCGCCAGAAAGTCGCGCGGACCGCGGGTCGTGTAGTAGGGATAGGTAACCGTCGCTTGACCAATCTGCGCCGGCGACCTGCCGTGGCAGCAGCAGCGATCCGCCGGCATTCCGCACCCGCGACAGACGCCGGCTCGGCAGGGCTGGCAGTTCTCGGGCGCCGAGGCGCACGAGCCGTGCAAGCGGCAGAGCCGTCCGCCCCAATGAGCGCATCCGGTGGTGATGCTCAAGGCGCCAATCGCCAACAAAAGCAGAAGCATTCGTTTCATGTTCGTTGATCCCTCCCTGGGCGCAGTGTGCGCGATCATGGCCCCCTGCGGGGCGATTGCCCCGGACCCTCGGCCGCTGCGGCATTTCTCTGGGTCGATGCCGCCAATGGTCCGAACGTGCGGCAGATTCCTAATAGGTGCTATCGGCGGACCATCCGGCAGAATGCAGAAATTCGGCACAACCGGTTGCCGCGGGAAATCCGTTAAAAACCCAACCCGCTAAACCCTGCCGGCTGGGTAAAATATAACGGCGATTCGACCCGGGCGAGGCTGCGTTTCCGGCTACGGCGATGGGCCGAGATTTCGGCTGCCGGCGACGCACGGAAGCTGTTCCCATCGAAGAGGTTGCAATGCAGTGCCCAGGGGCCGATCCGCTGCGGGGCTGATCGCGCAGGTCGGCCCGGCGGCTATAGACGATCGACGGCGGGATTGATACGGTAGAGGGTTTGTCCGTTCGTCGCGCCGTCGAAATGCGATCACCGACCGTCTTTTCGGCCTCGTCGCCGCATCGCCGTGTCATGCGTCGGTCGCGACGGGCTGTGTTGCGACGGGCTATTTCGGGCTTTGGGCTGAGGTTGCCTTATGGTTGCATCATTCGAGTACATCGAAAACACGATCAAAATGTTGGCACAGGCGGCCGAGGCCAACCTGAACACGCCGGGCCGGCAAGGCAATATCGTCGTTCTCACGCCGGAATTGGCCGACGAGGTGATGATTACCGGCGATTTGCACGGGCATCGACGAAACTTCAATCTGATCAAGACCACTGCGGCGCTCGATCAGCATCCGCGGCGTCACTTGGTGCTGCAAGAGGCCTGCCACGGCGGCCCGACTTACCCGCAGAACGGCGGATGCATGTCGCATACGGTTCTGGAAGACATCGCGCGGTTGAAAGTGCGATATCCCGATCGGGTCCACTTCATCCTCGGCAACCACGAGTTGGCCGAGATGACCGACTACCCCATCCAGAAGAACAACAAGATGCTCAACATGCTCTTCCGCATGGGATTGCAGCAGATGTACGGACCGGCGGCCGATACGGTTCGGGCGGCGTACATGCCCTTTTTGAAGAGCTGTCCGCTGGCGGTGCGCCTGCCGCATGGGGTGGTCATCACCCACAGCATTCCCGAAAAGGTCGATCAGCGGGGATTCGATCGCGGCGTCTTCACGCAGCCCCTCGAATCGATCAACTGGCTCGACCGCGGCGGCATCTTTCAGCTCGTTTGGGGCCGCGACTATCGTGAAGAAAACGCCCGCGCCTTCGCCGAACTGATCGATGCTCAGGTCTGCATCAATGGGCACGAGCCTTGCCCGGAGGGGCACGGCGTGCCCAATACCGTGCAGGTCATCCTCGATTGTTGCAGCGAGAAGGCGGGATTTGTGATCCTTTCGACCGATCGGCCCTGGACCCAAGCCGACATCGTCGCTCGGATCGGCCGTTTGGGCGCATAGAGCCGCGCGTCGCGAGCTTTTCCGCCGCGCAGGACTTCGCGCCGTCCGCGATTGCCCGCACCCAGCATCGGGCCAATCGCTGACGTTCTTCGACCCGTCAACGGGGCAAACGACGCCAGATCGGCGGTTCCTCGCGCTGAGCGAATCGAAGCTCAACGGCCTCGTCGCTTTCCAAGTGGGCAAAGAACTGGTCGGCGCGTTCGGAATAACGGCCCGCGGTGCCCACGCGGGCTTGAACCAGCGGTTGCAGGACGCGCGGATCACCCAATTCGCCCTTGCGCACAAGAGCGGTGGGCGATACGAATGGCTGTTTCTCCCGAGCGGTGGTTGCCCAGCCCGGCTCCTGATCGACGGCGACGGTCGGCCGCAGGCCGCCTCTGCTGAACAGCTCGCCGGCACCGTTGGTCGCCCCTGGAATCGGCTGCGGCATCGCGACGATTGCGCCTTGGCCGAGAACCGCCGAGAGTCGTGCCGGCACGGCCGTCACGGCGCCGGTATCGATTTCAATCATCGATGGCACGCAGCGGGCGGCTGCAATCGCTTGATGCGACGCAACGACGCGCAACGTCGCTTCGCCCGCCCAAGCCGCGGGCAGGGCCGCAACGCTATCGCTGCGGTTGCCCAAGGCGGCCTCGACGGGTGCCGGGTTCAAGACTTCGCCGAAGGACGACGCGCCGCCCGAGCCATCCCAAGATGAGGCCGAGAGATCATCGAGCGTCATCTCGCCGAAGGTGCCGACGCTTGCCGCAGCGGCCGACGAAGCGACGGTCCCACTTTCCGCCGACGAGTCAACGACGTTCAAGGTGAATTGCCGCGAAACCGTCGCCGCCCCGTCGCCGACCGACACCAGTACGCGGATGCTCCCCACGAACCCCGACGGCGGCGTAACCGTCAGCCGACCTTGGGCGTCGATCGACGCCGCCACCGGCGTCTCCGTCGGCTCGGCATTGATCAGCAAGCCCGGATCCGCATAGTAACGCGGATCGAGGTTCGCCATCACCGTGTACCGCTGCAATGATCCTTCATGCCGGCGAAGCTCGCCGTTGGGCATGATCAAATACGTGTAGTTGTTCGCCCCGCGAATCCACTTCTCTTGCAGTCCGTAATAGTTGTAGTAGTAGTTCGCCGCCACCCGCGACGGCTCGGCAAACAGCCCCAGCGATTGGCGCAGTTCGTATGCCGGATTGCTTTGCAGGATCGAGGCGGACACCTGATAGCTCAACGAATCGCCGTCGCCATCCGCGGCAGACAACTGCATCGAAAAGCTGCCCGCCGTGTGCGAAATCGTCTGGTCGGCAATCGGAGCCAGCGTCGGCGCTTGGTTCGCCACCCGCAGCGTGAACGACTGAGCGGCCGTGGCGGCCCCGTCGGTGGCGCTGACCCGCACGCGAATGTCGCCCACAAAGCCCGACGGCGGCGTAACCGTCAGCCGACCTTGGGCGTCGATCGACGCCGCCACCGGCGTCTCCGTCGGCTCGGCATTGATCAGCAAGCCCGGATCCGCATAGTAACGCGGATCGAGGTTCGCCATCACCGTGTACCGCTGCAATGATCCTTCATGCCGGCGAAGCTCGCCGTTGGGCATGATCAAATACGTGTAGTTGTTCGCCCCGCGAATCCACTTCTCTTGCAGTCCGTAATAGTTGTAGTAGTAGTTCGCCGCCACCCGCGACGGCTCGGCAAACAGCCCCAGCGATTGGCGCAGTTCGTATGCCGGATTGCTTTGCAGGATCGAGGCGGACACCTGATAGCTCAACGAATCGCCGTCGCCATCCGCGGCAGACAACTGCATCGAGAAGCTGCCCGCCGTGTGCGAAATCGTCTGATCGGCAATCGGAGCCAGCGTCGGCGCTTGGTTCACCACGCGGACGACGAAGCTCTTGGTGTCGCTGCCGGCCGAGTTGGCGGCGGTGAGCGTGACGAAGATTTCGCCGACAAAGCCGGCCGGCGGCGTGATCGAAACGCGGCCCGACGCATCGACTGCGGCAGTGACGGAAACGGTGTTTTGCGCGGCGGCCAACAGCAAGCCCGGATCGGCATAGTAGCGCGGATCGAGGTTCGCCATCACCGTGTACCGCTGCAATGATCCTTCATGCCGGCGAAGCTCGCCGTTGGGCATGATCAAATACGTGTAGTTGTTCGCCCCGCGAATCCACTTCTCTTGCAGTCCGTAATAGTTGTAGTAGTAGTTCGCCGCCACCCGCGACGGCTCGGCAAACAGCCCCAACTCGGTGACCAGCCGGTAGGCCAAGGCGTCTTGAGCCCCGACGGCGGAAACCGAATAGGCAACTGCCCCGCCGTCGCCGGGGTTGGCCTGGGCTTGCGCGACGATCGTCGGCGTATTGCGCGGCACGGTCACATCGGCCGGCGCGGTCAGTTGCGGGCCGCGCACCACGCGGAATTGCAGCGCCCACGAGACGAGCACACCGGTGTCGTATTGGGCGTCGTCGGCGATTTCCAGCTTCCATGTGCCGGCGGTGTATTTGCCCACCAAGGCGGCCAGCGAGCCTTCGGGCCGATAGCGGCCGGTAAACGGGGGTGTGCCCGCGGTGATCGACACGGCCGCCTGATCGTCGAGGATCGTGCCGGTGAACCCCTGCCCGTTGCCGCCGACATCGGTGAACAGCTCGACCCGGGTGCCGTCCGGCGCGATGAGGAAGACGTCGAGGTCGGCGTTCCACGTGTGCGTAATCGTCAGCTCGACATCAACGTCGCTGATTCGGTAGTTGTCGGCGATCGTCAGCAAGGAAGTGACGGTGCCTTGGTCGGGAATCGTCAGCGGCAGCCCCGCGGCCGAGTAGCGGACCACGGCCGGATCGTCGATCGTGAATCGGCCGGTGTACGCACTCGACGGGTTACCGAAGGCGTCGGTCAGCGCGCCGGCCTGCAATGTGTAGGTGACAATCCCTTCGTAGTTCGGAATGCTGACCGTGTAACGAACGGTGTTGGCATTGACCAACGTGGCGGCCGTCACCGTGCCGTTGCTCAACACCAAGTCGTCGATGCCGACGGAGGCGGCGGCCACGGCCTCGTTGAAGACGAACGTGATGCTCGTCGGTGCGGCCGAGACCGTGGCGCCGTCGGTCGGAGTTACCGACGTCGCCGCCAAAGAAGTCAGGTCGTGAAAGAACTGGGCCTGCCAGCCGGTGAAGCCCGCCCCGCTGCCCGATCGGCTCACCGCGCCCGAGGCGATGCGCATTGTTTGCGGGCCTTGGGCCGTTACCGGCGACGAGTTGAAACGGAAAACAACGGTCCGCGAGTTGACCAACGTGAACGAGTTGGCGGCGATGCCGTTGACCGTCAGATCGGAGGCTTGCACCGACGAGGCCGCCAAGTCGTGCGAAAACGTAATCGTGAACTGCGTGGGGCGATCGGCAACCGTCGAACCGACTTGCGGCGAGGCCGACACCACGCGCAGCCCCATCTGATCGAGCGCGCCGCGGGCGTTCAGCCGTCCGCCGGTGATCGTTTTGCCGCTAAGCGAGCTGATGCGATCGACCCCGCCGAGAATCGCATTGCGCACCTGTTGAACGGTGGCCGAGGGGTCCAACGCCCAGCAGAGCACGGCCGCGCCGGTGACGTGCGGGGTGGCCATGCTGGTGCCGCTCATGTATTGGTAGCCGCCGCCGGCTCGGGCACTAAGAATGCTGACGCCCGGAGCGGCCAAGTGAACCGTCGTTGCGCCGTAGTTGCTGAACGAGGCCAACTGGTCGCGGTTGTCAGTGGCGGCGACCGAAAGCACGTTGTCGAGATTATAGCCAGCCGGGTAGCTGGGTGTGGTGTCGTTGTTCGAGCTGTTGTTGCCGGCCGCGGCCACGAAGAGGATGCCCGCCTGCCCGTGGGCGGCAATCGCGTCGCGGAGCGACTGGTTGTATCCGCCGCCGCCCCAACTGTTGTTGGTCACCAGCACGTTGACGCCGTAGCGGGTGCGCATCATCGTGGCGTAGTTGATGGCGCGTACCGCGTCGTACAGGCTGCCCGATCCCGTGCCGCTGAGGAACTTCAAGGCCATCAATTGGGCCGACCAGGCCACGCCGGCCACGCCCGCGGCATTGTTGCCCACCGCGGCGATGGTGCCCGCCACGTGGGTGCCGTGGCCGTGGTCGTCCATCGGGTCGGAATCGTTGTTGACGAAATCCCAGCCGTACACGTCATCGACGAAACCGTTGCCGTCGTCGTCGATGCCGTTGCCGGCGATTTCGCCGGGGTTGCGCCACATGTTGGCCGCCAGGTCGGGATGCGTGTAGTCGATCCCCGTATCGATCACGCCCACCACCACGCTCCGCGAGCCGGTGGTGATGTCCCACGCTTCGAAGGCGTCGATGTCGGCATCGACGACGCCCACCTGCCCGTTGATCGTTTGCCCGGTGTTGTTCAGCGCCCAAGTTTGACCCGTACTTGGGTCGTTGCTGGTGCGGCCCAGCGGCACGATGACGTTCGGCTCGTAATAGGCGACGAACGACTGGCCGTCGAGCCATTGCCCCAATTGCGAGGCATCCACTCCGCTGGCGCGGATCAGCAGTTGGCCGGTCAGGCCGGTGCCGCCGATCACTTCGATTCCCAGCGGCGTCTGCTCGAACAATCCGACAACTTGGGTGAACTGCTGGATTTGGGCCGCGGCTTCGCGCGTCAATTGGACGATCCATTCGTCCATATAGACATCGACGGCCTTGCCCTGCCATTGAATGCTGCCGGTGGCCTGTTCGACCGAGAACTGCCCGCTGTTGGCCCGAGCGGCATTAGAAGTCGAGAGCGTCTGAAACCAAATACCGTCGATATACTCCGCGCCGCTGTCGTAGGCCAGCAGGGTGCTGAACGGGTCGGCCGACATCATCGCCCGCTGTTCGAGGGCCTCGATGCCGGCGGAGATCGGACGCTTGCGATGGTGTTTCGGCCGATGGCCCGGCGACGGCTTGCGCTTCTTCCCTTGGAACCAGGAACTCATAAGATGCCTCAACTCAGTCGGTCGCCCGGTGCTCGGTGCGCAGCCGTTGGGCCACTGCCAACCGAGCAATCGCTTCGCGCTGCGCCGCATGCGGCCGATGCGCGTTTCCAAGGGGAAAAGGCCGCCCGAGGCGTGCCGGCCTTCAAAATGGGCCGAGCATCGCTTCGTGCAAAGATAAGCTGGGGGCAATTTAAGCTTAGCTCAGCTTTTGTCACGACGCGCCATCCATGCCATGCGTTGAGGCCGGCCCGATCGGTTGTCGGCAACACCTGCCGATCCTCCGCCGGCGGATGCTGTACCACGGTCGTTCGCCGGCTAAATAATTACGGAAGCGGCCGCCGGCACAGCGAAGCGGCCGATTGCGTAAGGATGCGATTTGACCGGCTTTCCGTTTTCCGCGGTTTTATTGAGAAACGCAGCACGTTGTTGCCTTTCAGAATACCAGTTTGTTGCATTTGGGCAACGAAGCAGCCCGCTTTCGACTCGGGATCGGTTCAAGATCGGCCGAAGGTGCGCACCATCGCCTCAATGCCCAAACTCTCCGATGGCCGACAGATGCATCCGCGCACCGCAGTGCGCGTTTGGCAGCGGCCGCTCGCCTGCGGGGCGACACGTCGGCCGCCCCGCCTCGCCGCGGTATCCACCGGGGCAATTCACTATTTATCAGTACGCATCAACCCGACATTCGAGCAGCGGGATATTACCCCCGTATTGCGACATCTCCAGTTGTCGAATTTCCGTTCCGCACGCCGCCAAAACCATCTGGGCAAGATAGGATGTCCAGGAAACAAAAGCGGGTAGTACGAGGCTGCCAGAACAGAACATCGAACAAGAAATTGCAGCTCCCATCGTGCGGCTGCGCGCACCTCGCGATCGAGTCCGCTGGCGTTGTCGCCGGAAAGGCCCCTCCTGCGGTTACTCGGACGGATGCTTCATCAGGCGTCCCGTCGCCCGTTCACTTGGTCACCCCGCCCCCTCGCCGCCCCTGCGAGCCGCAGAATCGGACTTGCGTTGCCCAACGGCCGTTTCTATGATTCGCGCGCGTTGGATTGTTTTTTGCCCGTTGCCGGCGCGTTGCCTTTGGAAGCGCAGGCCGTGGTTCGGCCCCACGCCCACCCAAGGACGATTGCGCCCCAGGCCGGGCCCCGACGCGGCTGCGTGTTGATCCGAACACCTGCTCGATTGCCGCTGTGCGAAAGGGTGGATATGCGATTGCTGCCCCGCCTCTGCCTGACGATCGTTGGTTCGGCGCTGGCGGTCGGCTGCGCCGACAACGCGATGGTGCTGAAAAGCCAGGTCGATCGCTTCCAGCAACAGCAGGTGGCCATGACCCGCCAATATCAAGAGCTGCAAGCGAGGGCGGCCGCGCTCGATCGCGATAATCAAGAACTCGCGGCCGCTTTGGCGCAAACCCGACAGCAAACCAAGATCATCGAGGATCAATTGGCCGGCACGCGCGATCAATTGCGCAGCGTGACCGCACAACTGGCACAGGCCAAGGCCGAGCGCGTTGCCGCCGAGAAACAGGTCGAAACCGTCAACGCCTCGATGAAGCGGCAAAGCGGAACCACCATCACGCCCAACAGCAGTCTGCCGCAAGCGCTGCCCAACTTGAACCTGCCGCCGGGATGCGTGCGCCGCGACGGCGATGTCATTCGCGTGGCGCTTCCGGCGCGAGAGCTCTTCGAACCGGGCACGGCCCAACTCAGGCCGACGGCGGCCGGCATGATCGTTGCTGCCGGAAACGAACTGCTGCGACTCTATCCCGAACAGATGATCGGCGTCGAAGGCTACACCGATTCCGAACCGATGCTCGCCGGCCGATGGCGCAGCGCGCACGAGCTGTCGATGGCCTACGCGATGACCGTGTACGACCTGCTCATCTCGCGCACACCGTTGCGCCCCAATCAATTATTCGTTTGCGGCCACGGCGGAAACCATCCCATGGCATCGAACGCCACGCCGGAAGGTCGCGAAATGAACCGCCGCGTCGAGCTGGTCGTTTATCCCGAAAAACGAAAGTAGGGAACAACCCCGCCGACCCCTGCCGCGAACCGGTTGCGACACAATCGCTTGCCGGGGAAGGACTTTCGCCCGCCGCGCAACTGCCGATGCGCGCTCAATCGGCCGAATCGCGCGAAACCGGCTCCATCACCTTCGTATTGCGGTCCACCGCCAACACGATGGTCCGTTGCTCGGCGCCGTCGCGGCTCGACGCGACCAGCGGCAGCACATGACGACGGTCAGGCAGGTTGAACCGCACGGCAAACGTCCCGTCGGCTCGCACCGGAACCGGTTCGCCCCGCAGCGTCACCCGGGCATCGGGCTCGGCCACGCCGTGGACGATCAACTCGGTATCCACCTGGAACTGGAATGGCTTCTTTTGTCCGCCGAGCGGCCCGGCGATCGTGTACCGCCCGTTTTCGTGCTCGCCCACCGGGCGGCGCAACCGCTCTTCCAAAACTTCCTTCAGCTCGCTCGCCCGATCGCGGTCTTCGTAGCCCCCGCTGAGGGCGTAAATGCGGTCGAAATCTTTGGCAACGTCCGCCCAATTCTTGTCGAACGACTCTTGCGAGCCGGGCGCAGGCGTAGAGACGACGTTGCTTCGCGCCAACGAATGAAATCGTCCGTCGAGGGCGAGGTATCCGATTTCGAGCTGATAACTCTTCGGCGGATCTTGAACGTCGATGTACCAGTTGTTCACACCGCCGTGAATCTCGATATGACGAACCACCTCGCGAGTCAACGAGGTCGTCCCTTCGCGACTGACCTCAGTCAGTCGCAGCACAGGCCGAGCGCCATGCCAATGCTGACCCATCGCCACCTGCGCTCGTTCGATCGCCTTGCGGCTGAGCTCCCAATAGGCGTGCAGCCAGTAGGGATCGCGGACCATCACAACCAAGCGGTCGCGAACCGGCGTGCCGGCCGCCTCGACGCTGTGGAACGATAAGTCTTTGCTAACCTGAGCTTTAACTTTGATCTCTTGCAGACGGCGTTCGACGCGAGGGCTGCGTTTGACGGTCGCGGGTTTCGTTCGCGAGGCCGACTTGCCGCTTGTTCGCGACTTGCCGTTGGCCGTTGCCTTCGGCGGCACACCCTTGCCCGCCGACTTGGCCGAGCCATTTCCGGCTGCGCGGGCGACCGACAGTTTCACCGCCGCGCGCCGTTTGCCCGACTCGTTGCCCGCCGATCGCGACGCCGAAGAGGCCGCCGCCGTTTTCGACCGCCGCAGCAGCGCCCGAAGAAGCTGCTCCTTGCGCATGTCGTGCCAGCCGGGGATATTCTGCTTGCGTGCCATTGCCGCAAGGTCTTTGAGTGTCAGGTTTTTCAACTTGGCGACCGAGATCACGGGACTTGCCTCCGGAAAACCGGCTGCGTGGGCCTTCGCCCTCCACAACTCAGACCAGCTCCATGCCCTAATCGCCCGGCATCCATAACCGGGCAGAGCAATCAACCTGTCGGTGGGGCGGTCTCACCCGTGGCCCAACCCCCTTCGAAATTGGGCTTCCGAGTCGTCCGATCGGCGCTGCGACCCCTGGTAGGATGCGGTGCCTCAAGAAGCGGGCAGGGCCGATCACGCCGATAAACCGATTATAAACGCCCAACTGACGGAACGCAACCATCCGGCACGCGATTCGCACGCCGTCTTCCATGCTGTAACAAAAGATCGATCTTATTGCCCCAAAGGCAATTACGCACTAATTATTACGAAACAAACCATCTTTTGGTTCATCAACGCAAAACGATCGGGCTGAAACACCGAATCGAAATGCCAACTTCAATCATGCCAATTCGTTACAACTTCGGAAAACGCAACACACAACAAAAAAGAGCGACCGAAAAAATAGAAATAAAAAACAGAAATCAAATTGCACCGATACAATGCTGCCCCAATTGCGTTCTTCCCAGCCTGGCAACCGGCACCGCACTAACCGCCCTCGCTGCGCCAAGCACAGAGCGACCCTCCTCATCTGCCCCCTGACACTCGATCCATCGCAGCCGCCGCCCAACACGAACAATGCTCGGACCGACACAAAATAGTTCCTCACAATTACGGAAGCGGCCGCGGGCGCAGCGAAGCGGCCGATTGTGTAGAGACGCGATTTGAGCCGCTTTCTGTTTTCCGCGGTTTTATTTAGACGGCGGCAATGACCGCAACGACCACAGACTTCGGCATACCACAAGAGAGTCGGGCCAAGGCATGAAGTACCAAGAGGATTTGCACGAATGAGTTGTGCGAATAAGGCAACATTTCAGCCGAATGAAGTGACAAGGAAAATCGCTCGGCGGTTAGATTGCCGCACGCGATGAAAGGGGTTTGATGGCGAGGGTCGTATTGCCCGCCGGTCGCGTCGAATCGTCATGCAGGGACGCGCTCCGCCGCGACCGCCCCTCTGTCGCGTCCGTTTCGCCGGGTGTCCGTCGCGGCCGTTTCGCCGATTCCCGGCCACGACGGAGCTTAGCCCTCCAAGGCTTCAGACGGCTGATTTGATTCCCCGCTCCGATCTACTAGTCCGTTGCCTATCGGTCGCTCGTTCGCATCCCCTGGCATCAGCGGGGGAGTGCAATTAGACTGAGAGCTTTATCATTATTTGGGTGTGCTGCACACGAAAGAGCGTGCCGACGATCGCAGGCGTCAACGCCACGTGACAAGCGATGCAACGCGATGAGCGAACGCGACGGGCGATTCGGGACGGCGTTCTTCACGCGCGGCCGCGCGCGGCAAGCACCGTCCCGAACTGATTGAGCGTAATTCATCGAGACTGCCGAACAATCGAGGAATCCATGGCCGACTCCGCAATGGTGGGTCCGAATTTCGAACGCGGCGGCGGTTTGCTGCCCGCGATTGCTCAAGATGCCGACACCGGCGACGTGTTGATGCTCGCCTGGATGAACGCCGAAAGCTATGCCGAAACGCTGGCCACCGGCCGAGCCGTGTACTTCAGCCGCAGCCGCAACAAGCTTTGGCGCAAAGGCGAGGAAAGCGGCAACGTTCAGCAGGTCGAGGCCGTTTTCATCGACTGCGACGCCGACACGATCTTGCTGAAGGTCCGGCAGATCGGCGGCGCGGCATGTCACGAAGGTTACAAGAGCTGCTTTTTCCGTCGCATTACCCCCCAGGGTGTCGAAGTAGTCGGCCAGCGCGTTTTCGATCCAGAAAAGGTTTACGGCAAAAAGTAGCCCAACGGCAACGCAACGGCCGCTTTGCGGCCCCGCGTAATTCGACTGCGGGAACGAACCGCCGATCGACGCGAACGGACGCGAATCGGGCCCATCAGATCGCGCTGGCACGGCAGTCGGCGACCAAGAAAAGTTCAATCAGTGAAACAAGGCGGCCGCGAGCGCAGCGAGCCGGCCGATTGCCGACGCTTGACACTCGAAGTGTTTTTTCTTCTCCGCGGAATTGATAACAAGGTTTGGCTGGAGCGATCATGGCAGGAACCGCACCGACGTTGAAATTGGGGATACCGGCCGGCAGCTTGCAAGAGGCGACGGCGGAGCTATTCCGCCGCGCCGGCTACAAGATCACCTTTGCTTCGCGCAGCTACTACCCGTCGATCGACGACGACGAGATCGACTGCATGTTGATCCGCGCGCAAGAGATGGCCCGCTATGTCCAAGACGGCGTGCTCGATGCGGGCCTGACCGGCTACGACTGGGTGGTCGAAACCGGTGCCGATGTCCACGAGGTGGCCGAGTTGGTGTTTTCGAAGGTCAGCCGTCGGCCGGTCCGCTGGGTACTCTGCGTGCCGGAAGATTCGCCGGTGCAGAGCGTGGCCGACTTGCAGGGAAAGCGAATCGCCACCGAGGCCGTCGGGCTGACGGAACGATTTCTCCAACAGCACGGCGTGACCGCCAAGGTGGAGTTCAGTTGGGGCGCCACCGAGGTCAAGCCGCCCAAACTGGCCGATGCGATTGTCGAGGTTACCGAGACGGGCAGCTCGTTGCGGGCGAATAACCTGCGGATCGTGGCCGAGGTTTTGCAAAGCACCACGCGGTTGATCGCCAACAAACAGGCATGGAACGACCCGTGGAAGCGGCAGAAGATTGAAGACATTTCGTTGATGCTTCGCGCGGCAATGGCCGCCGAAGGCAAGGTCGGGCTGATGATGAACGTGCCCTGCGAACGGCTCAAGCAGGTGCTCAGCCTGCTGCCGGCGTTGCAACAGCCGACGATCTCGAACCTAGCCGATGAAAGCTGGGTGGCCGTCAACACCGTGCTCGACGAATCAATTGTTCGCCATATCATCCCGCGGCTGAAGGCCGCCGGAGCGCGCGGCATCGTCGAATATCCATTGAGCAAGGTCATCGAATGATCGAGCGTGCCCGAGCCGGCATGCAAGGTCGGTGCGGCTGAAATGCCGATTGGCCAAGCCACCGGCGATCGGAGGAACTTGCCATGTCGCACGAAGCGCGATTGACCGCCCTGCTGCAACAGCATTCTTGGGAGTTGCCGCCCCCGGCCGAACCGAAGGGAACGTACCTGCCCGTCGTGCAGTCGGGCAAACTACTGTTTACGGCGGGGCACCTGCCGGTGGGCAGCGACGGACGAGTTGCCGGCGGTCGGGCGGGCGACGATTTGGATGCACCGGCCGCCCAGAAGATCGCCCGCCAAGTCGGATTGGCGATTCTCAGCACGGTTCGGGCGCATTTGGGTTCGCTCGACCGTGTGGCCCGAGTGCTGAAGGTGTTCGGCGTGGTCAACTGCACAGCCGACTTCACCCAGCAACCGGCCGTGCTCAACGGGTGCAGCGAGTTGTTCGCGGCCGTGTTCGGCCCCGAGGCCGGCGTGGGGGTGCGCAGCGCGATCGGCGCGCCGAGCCTGCCACTGGGGGCAGCGGTTGAAATCGAGGCGGTGTTCGAGTTGGTCGATTCGCCCGCTGCGTGATCGATCGGCCGGCGATCGGCCCGTTGAAAACTCGCTCTCGGATTCGCGGCCGTGTGCGGTTTCCGCGAAATCCGCGGACTGAATACGTTGGAATCGTGTTTTTCAACGGCCCGGCTATTGTTGCCGGGTGCGGACGCGGGGCACGTCGGCGATCGGCGATAGATGCTCTTGCACGATCCGCCAAGCCCGACCGTCCCACTTCAGAACGATCGTGCCGCGGAAATCGAAGGCCAGCGGCATGGCCGGCTCTTTGGCCTGCCCCTCGGCTTTGAAACGGAAGACGGCCCACGCGGCGTCGCCGTGGCGGTCGATCTCGAGTTCTTCCAGTTCGACCTTCTCCCAAATCATCTGCGTCAGCGCGTTGCGGTAGTAAAGCCGGATGGCTGCCGCGCCGCGGTGCATCACGCCGCGCGATTCGATCAAGACGGTCATGCGGCTATCGTCGTAGAACGCCATCATTCGATCGACGTCGCCGGTCCGCCAAGTGTCCGCCCAGGCAGCCAATACTCGTCGCACATCGGGCGGTTCAGCGGCACCAGCCATCGTCGCCGAGATCGCCACCGATCCGAAACACAACAACCACAGGGCCGTTCGTCTCATCCTTGCATCCTCCGTTGATTCCATCGGGCAACACCGATGCCGCCCGACCGCATTGCTATTACGATCCGGCACGCCAAGGTGTTTCCATTTTGCACCAGCGAAATGCGTTTGGGTAGCTGCGGCAAACTCTGATGATTGCCAAAAGCGGATTAGCGCGGTAGGCTTTATTGGTCGCGAAGGGTGATGGCAACAAGCGGCGATTGCTCGCTTCGACCGGAGAAAACCCCAGCGGTCGGCTGTGTTGCCTCGATTCTTTGGATCGCGCCAATCGCGGGATCAACTGCTTATCTTGTCGCAGACATGCGACTCGCCATTGGCTCGCGCGATACAGGATTCGTGCAGCGACAAAGGGGTGTCAAGGAGGTTGTTCGTCTCGCTGTTGAATCGGTCACCGTCGCTAGCAGCCCGTTGAAGAAGTCGTTGTTGGATTCGCGGCGGTGTGCGCTATCCGCATAGCTGGCGGGCTGAATTCGCTGGAAGCGAGTTGTTCAACGGGCTGTTCGGCGAGACCCAAACAAAGAGGGAGGTTGAGTGCGATGGCTAAGTACGTTGTGTGGGTGCTAGCGGTTGCGGCCGTAGTGCTGGCGACATCGACAGCGTCGGCCGCCTGGGTGGTTCCCGGCCCGGTGGTCGTTCATTCGTACTACCCGGTCGGTCCGGTCTATGCCTACCCGGCGCCGGCCCCGGTGGTCGTGGGCTATCCGCCTGCCGTGCCGGTGGTTCGCGGACCAGTGTATGCTCCCGCGCCGGTTTATGTGGCGCCGGCGCCCGGCGTGTTGGTTGGTCCGCGCGGCCGAGTGCGTGCCGTCGTTTGGTGAGCACGTTGGCGGCACGGTCCGCTGTTTCCGTTGCCTAGCAAGGTAAATATCGAAGTCGGCAGGAGGCGGCCTTAAGCGGGCCCGTCTCGCTGCCGACTTCGTGCGTTTCTTGGACCAACCAATCCGTCGCCGGGAGTATTACGCTTTGCCCCGGCGGTCCCTTTGGCACCGTGCTGCCGCGGGCGTTACCGGCGAGCTTGGGCCTCTTGCGCCATCTTGCCGATCAGCCGCAACACGCCCGAATCGAGTTCGAAGCGCCACTGCACGCCATCGGTAATGGCCGATGCCGTCAGCGTGATCTTGTCGTTGCCCTTCTGTTCAGCCAACACGCGGGCAACCGCGGCCGCTTGCGGGCGGTCTTTCTCTTCGCCGTATTCGGCGATCAAATCGGCCAGCGGTTTCAGCGACAGGGTGATCTTCATCGGGTTGACCGCTTGAGCGGCTTCGCCCGACTTCTCCACCGCTTGCTTGAGGACTTGTTTCGCATTGGCGCCCACAGCCATGACGAGCGATTCCTTCCCCACGCCGACGACGATGTTGATCTTCTCGCCGAACAGGCGGATCATGTTTTCGGCGTCGCGGCCGGTTTCTTCGATCGGCAGCGACACGGAATGCAGCGTCATGTCGCGCCACGACTCTTTTTCGTACGACGCCCATTCCAGCGCGCCGGGCTGCACGCGATCGACTGCGCTGGAGATGGTGCGGAGCACCTTGTCGAGCCGGCTGGCGTCGGCCAAGCGGCCGGCCACGACGATCACCGAGGCGTCGGGCTTGAGCGACACCGACATGGCGCCGTCCACCTGCCGCGATTTCACCGACTCGATCACGACCGTGCTGACATCCTCGATCAGCGACTTGAGAACCTCTTTTTCTTCATCGCCGCGGTTCGACTTTTCCAGGTCTTCCAACACCTGTGTTCGCGCCTTGGTCAACACGCTGTCGAGCACATTCGCCTTGAACTCGGGGATTCGGCCGCCCCAGTTGCCGCTGAGCACGGCATCGGGCAGAACGAATCCGGCGAAGCCGGTCTTCAAGTTCTCCAGCGCGGCCACCGTTTCGCGGGCCAGTTCGCTGCCCGGCCGAGCGGTCAGGCGAACATCGAACGTGGCGTGCTCTTTGGTTCCGTCGAGACTCCAGCCGACGGTCAGGGTATCCACATCGTTGATCACCGCGCGGGCCACCGTGGCGATTGATTCGAAGATCTCCGTCCGGATTTGATGTTCGATATCCGTCTCGTGCCCGCGACGGCGCAGCTCGCGCTCGATCCCGCGCCGAATCGCCTCTTCGGCCCGTTGACGCCATTGCGGCGGCATGTGCGAGGCAAACACCCGCACGGCGGCGTCGTACTCCTTCGTCAGATCGCCCAACCAACGGCTGGGATCGCCCGAGACTTCGCTAAACGCCTCGGGCTTGTCCGAGAGCAGAAGCCATTGCTCGTGCTGCTTGACGAACACGGCGCGCGGGCCGCGGCCGAACTTCTTGACGCCGTCGCCCACGTCTTCGCCCTGACCGGCCAGCGGTGCGAGCACTTCGAAGAGTTTGGCGGCGTCGCTCACCGGAATGAACCCGAACCCGCTGGGCCGGCCCGACTCCTCCGCGAAGAGCACGACGCCCCACGGACGGAACTTGTCGATGCCGGCCAGCCCTTGCCCGCGCGTGAACAACTTCAGGATGGCCTCCAAATTGACATCGAGCCCGGGGTTGTCTGAGATTTGCCCCACATAGGCAATGTCGGATCGAATGCGGTCGTAGCCGGCCAGGCCCATTACGGCCAGCGGCTGCTTCTCGGCCGCCGCTGCGGGAACGGCCGACCAACACGACAAAAAGGCCCCAGCCAACAGGGCCGCGCCGACCAGCGGCATGACGAAACGCTTCATTGCAGAACCCTCCCAACAGTTGAATAATACGGACCTTCGCCCAATCAGCCCCAACGACTCCGAGAGAAAAAAGAACCGGGCCGCATCGACGTCTTATCTATCCCGTCTTGAATCGGTCGCGCCTTGAAGAAGAGCGCGCGGCGGCGAACGAACGCCTGCGGCCATTGCGTTTGGCTCGATGTCCGACAGCCGCGGGCATCGCCCGATGCGCGTGGCCTGCCGATCAGTAGTTCGCCCCGCACGCGACGTTCTTGGTGAGAAATTCGAGAATTCTCGAAAACGGCCGCTTCAACATCCGACGCGGCAAACCAAGCAGGTCGCAAAGCATTATCTCACAAGAAGTTGATCGCCGGCAGGAAAACGAGAGTGCGACGCAATGCGATTGGGGCCGCCACGAACTGAAATGGGAAGAGGCAAACAAGAAGTGAGTTGGCCTGGGGCAAAGCGACCGACAGAGGCTTCCGAGCGGCGCAATCGTCCACGGGGCAGCGGCCGCAACGGCCGGCGAAATGCTGTTGATGGGGCAGGCGTTCTACCGCTCGCGATAGGTGATTCGCCCTTTGGTCAGATCGTAGGGCGAAAGCTCCACACGGACCTTGTCGCCGGGAACGATGCGGATGAAGTTCTTCCGCATCCGTCCGGCCACGTGGGCAATAACCGTGTGTCCGCTGTCCAACTGCACCCGAAACCGGGTGTTGGCCAACGCTTCGGTTACCGTGCCATCAACCTCAATTGCTTCGTCGTTTTTCGGCATACTCCAACCAGGCTGTTTGGGTCGGCCCGCGGGCTAACATCGATAGCGCGACCCCCGGCGCGCAACGGCCGACCGCTCCAATGGCTCTTTCGCTCTCGTCGGCACGACAGCAGAGGTTGCCGGGCGGGGATAATCTCAGTAGAACCACAAAAACCGATCGCCGGGCGAGTGTCCCTCGTCCGACATCGGCCGGTGCGCTTTGCTCACGGCCGTTTTCTCGGTGCGTGGTCCTCTTCAGCGACCGACGGAGCCCCCTCGAACACCGCCCTTTATCATATTCGATCGGCACGGCCGCGTAAAGTAACTCTTTCCGCTGATCCGAATCCTTGGTTCTGTCGATCAATCGCGCAACCCAGCCGACGTTCGCACGATCGAGGAAATCGAAAACAACTGCGAAAACAGGACGCGGTTCGCACGGGGATTGCGCGCGAGAGGGCCGCGTCGGTGCGACCGCAGCCGTTTTCGAGACTGTGCGGAACGATGCACTGCACCGGAACATTCGGCATTCAGAGTTGTCGGAATTCCCATTCCGATCGCCGAACGACCGATCCTCCGGTCGTTGCCTCAGCCCGGCATTCATGCCCCGATGGGGCTGGCATCGCTGGAACGATACGTCCGCTGATTTGCGCGGATGATCCGCCGATGGGAATACCGTGCTCTGTTGAGGTTTGGGGTGGAATTTCGCGGCCAACGTCGGACGCGGCCGCAGGGCCGATAAATTCTTATCGAGTTGGGCTTTCTTTTTCCGACTAATATGGTATAGTTGTTTTTGTAGCGGCGAGAAGCCCTGCGAGCCCCACGCATTGCTTGGTCTTTGCCATCGCGGTGTTGCAACGGTGCGGCACCCGAACGATTCGCCCGAGGGTCTTGTTCCACTCGAACAAGATGGGCCGGCGAAGGCTAGCGTCAACGCGATCTCGTACTAGCGTCATCCTGCGATTCGACGGTGTGCCGTCCCTCTGTTTGGGCTCGGCGATCTTTCGTTCCGGCTGATTGTTCTCTCCTCTACCGTTCAGCCGCCGCCCTTGCTTGACGAACGAGGGCTCGAAGCGTTGCACCGGCGGCCCATTTTTTCGTGTTTCTTTTTCAAGGAGTGGCGTTATGCCGCAAGGGACGATCAAGAAGTTGGTCGCAGACAAGGGTTTTGGTTTCATTTCGGGAGAACGGGGCGAGTTGTTCTTCCACCACAGCGCGCTGAGCGGCGCGCGAATCGAGGAGCTGCGAGTCGGTCAAACAGTGACCTATCGCGAAGGTCGCGGCCCGAAGGGTCCGAGAGCCGAAGACGTGCAGATTGACTGACCAACAGGAAGAAAGGACAACCGCCATGACCAGTATTTACGTCGGAAACCTGGCGCACGCCGCTACTGAAGACGATGTCCGCGAAGCGTTCGAGGCCTTCGGCAAGGTGGCCAGCGTGAGCATCATCAAGGATCGCGAGACGGGCCGTCCTCGCGGCTTCGCCTTCGTGGAGATGAGCGATCCTACCGAGGCCAACGAGGCCATCAGCCAAATGAATCTCAAAGAGATCAAAGGCCGAGCGGTCACCGTAAACGAAGCCCGCCCCAAGACCGAGCGCCCGCCCCGACGCGGCGGCGGTGGCGGCGGACGCGGCCGTTGGTAGTGTGCTGTCGGTCGGCCGGGTGGGCAAGCCGCATTCGCGGCAGGCTTCGGCCACGCAACAACAAAATAGGCCCGTGCATTTGCGGAAGCGGCCGATTGCGTGCAATCCGCAGTTGAACCGCTTTCCATTCTTCGCGGTCTTATTTCGGTTTGCTCAACCACGGCAGACACAAGCAACTATTCTCAAGGGCGTAACCGGGGTCAACTCTGTTACGCCCTGAGTGTTTTCTTGTTCGCGGCGCCCGGGCCGGTATTGTGTTCGGCATTATGTTCGGCACCGTTTGCGAGTTCGTGTCCGTCGAGCGCGCCGTTCCGGTTCTTATCCGCCGGTGATAGGAAGAACGCCTTCGCCCTCTCAGCGAAGAAAGTTCAACGATCCGGATACGGCACCACTTGGCAGCGCTTCGCCCAAGCCTCCCATTGGGCAGCCATGGCGGCGACGATTTGGGGACGCTCGGCGGCCAAGTCGTGCAATTCGGTCGGGTCATTTGCCAAATCGTAGAGTTCCCACGGCTTATCGGCTTCAGCCACCAACTTCAAATCGCCCACGCGAATCGCACGGTTTCGCTCGTGCTCCCAAGCAAGCTGTTCTCGCTTGATCGGGCGGTTTTCCTTCAGCACGGGCACAAGGCTGACGCCCTCGGCCGGGGTGATCTCGCGGCCCTGGAAGGTGCGGGGGTAGTCGGCGCCGGCCAGTTCGAGGCAGGTCGGCAGGATGTCGATAATGTGGCCGGGCTGGTCGCGGAACTCGCCCCGCTGCTTGATGCCCGAGGGCCAATGGACGATCAACGGCGTGCGGATGCCGCCTTCGTGGCAGTAGTGTTTGTAGAGCCGGAACGGGGCGTTGCAGGCGTTGGCCCAGCCGCTGCCGTAGCTGTGATAGGTGTTCGGGCCGCCCATGGCCTGCAACTGTTCGCCGGTGTGCAGAATGTTTTTCGGCCCGGTATCGATGTCGAAGCCCCAGGGGTCCCATTCGGCGCAGGCCCCGTTGTCGCTGAGGAAAAGAACCAGCGTATTTTCCGCTTCGCCGTGATCCTTCAGGTCTGCCATCACTCGGCCGATGTTGCGATCCATGCAGGTAACCATCGCGGCATAGATCGCCATGCGGCGCGCTAAGTCGGCGCGGCGATCGGCGGGAAGCGTATTCCACGGCGGATTGGTTCCGCGACGGAAGAAATCCTTCCGAGTGGCATAGTCGGAAAGCGGACTGAGCCGCGTTCCCCGCGGAAAAAGCCCCATCTCGATCTGTTTGGCCAAGCGACGCTCGCGAATCGCGTCCCAACCAACGGCATAGGTGTCGGCATAACGGGCGATGTCGTCGGCCTTGGCGTGCAAGGGGAAGTGCGGTGCGTTGAACGCCAAGTAGAGAAAGAACGGCTTCTGGCGGCGTCGGGCCTCGGCCAGGAAATCGAGGGCATAATCGCCGAAGGCGTCGGTGCTGTAGAACGTGCCGGGCGGGTAGTCGCGTTTCGGCCTGCCGGCAGGCAAACGAGTGTAAAACGGGTTCTCTTGAAAGAAGGAGTTGAAGCCGCCGATCATTCCGTAGAAGTCGTCGAATCCGCGGTCGGTGGGCCGCGGCGTTTGCGGGCCGGCGCTGAGGTGCCACTTTCCGACCATCGCCGTGCTGTAGCCGGCCGCCCGAAGCGCTTCGGCAATGGTCACGCCGTTGGGCTGCGGAAATCCGCGATAGCCCGGCTCCGCGTTGCGCCCATTCATCAACCCAACACCGACCTGATGCGGATACAGCCCGCAAAGCAAGCTCGCCCGCGATGGACAGCAGCGAGTCGAATTATAGAACTGCCGGAAGCGCAGCCCATCGCGGGCCAATTGATCG
The DNA here is from genome assembly GCA_964631235.1 of uncultured Planctomycetaceae bacterium. Lineage (GTDB taxonomy): Bacteria > Planctomycetota > Planctomycetia > Pirellulales > Thermoguttaceae > JARKPK01. The sequence goes on from CAZVZX010000036.1 coordinate 27,159, forward strand.
AGGTGCGGCGTGGCGATCTCGCCGCCGTAGCAGCCGAGGTCGGAGAAGCCCAGATCGTCCGCCAAGATCAACAGCACGTTGGGACGCGCTGGGGTGCGGCCCTGGTGTTCGTCCTGTGCAACGGCGCGCACAGGTCCGCCGGCGACGATGCCCCAAAGCAGTCCTCCGGCGACGATCGCTCGGACGGCCATGCCAAAACACACGTTGCCCATGATCGATGCCTCCGCGAGTTGCAAACAACACCGCCAAGAACAGAAAGCGGTTCAACCGGAGACTGCACGCAATCAAGCCGCTTCGCTGCGACAGCCACCGCTTCCGCAATGGTAAGGAATGATTTGCACGCCGTCGTCCTTTGGAGTCCCCCCGTTCCGAGCCATCGTGCTACCCGCCAGTTGCCTTCTGGTTGCGATCTGTATTTCGGCGGCTGTTTTTTCGTTGCAGCCGATGGCCACGCTGGGCTATTGATAAAATCGAAGAACGCAGCACGATTATAATTTGTGCGGCGCGAAATGGCTTCTTCCTCGCGGGAGAAAATCGTTCAATTCAGCACGCGCGCAAGAAAGAACGGAAGCAGACGTACTCATCGGGAGAATAGGATCGTGGGCAACAGATCGAGCGATCCCCCGGTCGTTGGCGACAAGTCGGGCCTATTGTCGGCCAAAGCCGGAGACGCGGAACAGCGGAATGCGAATAGCCACCCGTTGCGGCCTTGGATGCGCGGCCTATTGCGGTTCGCCGGGTGTTTCAACCTTTTGGCCGGCGCGGTGATGGTTTCGCTGTATCACGAAGGCTATGAACTGTTAGGCGTGCCGAAGCCCGAGTTGGTCTTGCCCGTTCAAATCATGGGCATTCTGGTGGGGCTGTTCGGCCTGGGCTACCACTGGGTGGCGAGTCGGCCCACGGAGAATCGGGACATTCTTCGCTTGGGATTCCTCGCCAAGCTGATCTGTTCGCTGACGGCGTACTGGTATGTGCTCTTCGGCCCGCTGGGGATCGGGTTCGCCTTGGTCGTCTTTTTCGCCGATGTCGTCTATTTGCCGTTTTTCTGGATCATCTTGCGCCACCTCGACCGCGCCGCCCGCCGAGCCGCAGCGGACGGATGACCCATCAAGCAGCGCACGGGCTTCGGCGCTGCACGGGCGAGTGTTCCGCCTTCGGGTGGCATCGTCGCGTTTCGTCGGTTCGTTTCGGTGTGCGAACGGCACCGTCAAGCGATCCGCTTGGCGACGATCAGAGCTGCGTCGGCAACGGGCCGGCCGTCGGCGCAAATCGTCCGCCCGAGAAGTTCCGCCAACGCGGCCGCGGAGAGATGGCGGTTCTTTCGCAGCAAAGCCGCGATGCCCTCGGCATCGGGTGCCGCGCGGCCGGATCGATCGGTCGCAGAACACAACGGCGTGTGCCAAACCAAGATTTCGCCTGTTCGAACGGTTCGCTCCGCGGTTTGAAACGACGATTCGGGGCTTTCGCCCAAAGCCGGTGCGGTTGCGATCGGCGGATGGTGGCCCCGCGGTCCAACGTGCAAAAGCGACACGCTTCCGGCGGAGGAGAATTGGAGTTTCGCGTCGCGAGCGCGGAGCGTGCCGAAGACGACGGCGGCATGCTGATCGCCCGCCGATCCGGTCCACAAGGTCATATTGGCTTGACGGAGAACGTCGTGCGGGCCGTTCTGGTACTGCCCGTGGGCCCGAAGCGCCGTGCGGACGTTGGCCGCCGTCAACGAGGCGTCCCAACCGCCGTCCTTCGCGCAGCTCGCCGCCCGCCCCATCGCGAACCCGATTCGGCCATCGGGAAGGCAGAACCAGTCGTAGAACGCACCGCCGACGCGATGCGCCTGATGCGCCCAGCCGGCCAGTTGCCAATCGTCGATCAATGGGGGCACGCCCGGCAACTGGCTATGTTGCAACCGTTGCGCGGCCTCGAGGTGAGCGCGCCACGAGGCCGTTTCCAAAGCGTGGGCCAGCAGCATCTCGCGTTCGAGCTCGATGGCCAAGCGGCCGGCCGCCACCTCCAAGATGTTCGTTTCACGCGATGAGAAATCGCGACTGCGGTTCGAGAAAAACCAGACCGTGCCGAACAGACTCGTCGGAGACGAAACAGGCAGGCAAACGGCCGCGGCGAAATCCTCGGGCGGCTGCCACGACAGGTTTTCGCTGGTGTCTTCCAAGACCACGGCATGGCCGAGCATCGCCTCGAGATCGGCCACGGCACCGTGCAACGCGCGCGGCGGAGCCAGAAGGCGGTCAAAGGGCAATCCCCATAACGAACGCAGTTTGAGGTACTCGGTGCGATCGTCGAGCAAGTACAAGGCGGCCGCCTCGCAACCGACAGCCTCGGCGCCGGCACGCAACACGCCTTCGAGTCGGGCGGCCAACTGCGCCGCCTCGTCGCCGTGGGGCGCAAACGGCACCTGAGCGGCCAGCTCTGCCTCGCGCTGCCAAAGAGCATGGCGCGTCTCGAGCAACTCGCTCAGCATGTCGCCGATGGCGGCGGCAAGTTTTCGGGCAGGCGTGGGCAATGCGGGCCGATTGCTCCCTTCGGCCGACCGCTGTTGCTTCGTGCGGCGACGTGCGTCTCCCGGTTCCCCGCGGGAGACAACCAATTGCCCCATCGTTTTCGAACCGGCACGAACCTCTGCCGACCACAGCGGTTCGGCGGGCTCGACCGAACCCGATCGGCCCGATCGATAAACGAGGGCCCGACCCGTGGTTGCTTGATAGGCCCGAAGCAACTCCGGCAATGATGCGACCACATCGATCCCCGATTGCGGCGGCGCGATCGACGAAGCAAATCGATTCAACGAAGGAGCGATCTTTTTAGCCACGAGCTGAGACCTGCACGGCAACTTGGTATGCGACAATGATGAACCCTCCGTGTAACCACAGCGGCGATCGAGTGTCCGGTCGCGTCCCCACACCGTTGCCGGCATGAACCGCACCACCAGAATCCCCTATCCTCGCCATCTCTCCCAGGCAACACGAACTAACATCGGCTACCTGCCGACCAAGCCTGAGAAACATTTCCAGATAGGAAAAAAGCGAACTCTGAAAAAAAGACACAAGACGCGCAAGAGAAGCCGATTATCTCAAGTACCCGGCATGATTTTGTCGATTACTCCGATGGCGCGCTTTGGGCCGACTTTTCGGTACGAATGCAGCCTGCACGGATCAAGTTCGGATGCTGCTTGCCAAGCACGCCGGTTCGCATCGGTCCGCGCGAAGCACTACCAACCTCTCAAGAAACACATTGGAAATGCCCTTGGGGAACAATCGCACGGCGATCGGCTGGAGCGGCCTCGCGATGGCCGCCCTGCTGTGCGCGGCCGCCGGCTGTCGGCCGTTCGAGTACGATCGTGCGCCGACGGCATCGCTCGGTTCAGAGGCCGGAGCGATGGCCGCCCTCCGCGTGCCCGCCCCTTCAGAGAAGAACCGCGTTTCGTTGCCGGCCTATCGGATTGAACCGCCCGACTTGCTGCAATTAGAGATGCTCAAGGCGGTTCCGCTGCCACCGTATTACTTGGAGAGCTACGACGTATTGGAAATCCACGTCATCGGCACACTGCTCGACCAGCCGATCGACGGTTTCTACTTGATCGATGCCGAAGGAACGATCGAGTTGGGTGCCGCCTACGGCAAGCTGAGGGTGGTCGGTTTGACCATTGAACAGGCCCGCGCGGCCATTGCCGGCCACCTCCGACAAGTGCTGGCCCAGCCCGAGGTTTCGGTGTCGTTAGCGCGGATGGCGTCGGCGGCCGTGCTCAGCGGCATTTACTTGGTCGGGCACGACGGGTCGATCAATCTGCGCGAATTCGGCGTGGTGCGCGTGGCCGGGCTGACCTTGCCCGAGGCACGCGACCGCATCGAGCGGCATTTGAGCCAGTTCTTCGACAGTCCGCGGGTATCGCTCGACATCGCCGGCTACAACAGCAAGGTGTTCTACGTGATCACCGAAGGAGCCAACGCCGGCGACAACGTTGTTCGAATGCCGGTTACGGGGAACGAGACGGTTCTCGACGCCGTGGCTCAAATCGGCGGTATCTCGCGGATGTCGAGCAAAACGGTGTTCGTGGCCCGGCCCGGCCCCGGAACCCTCGCCTGCGAGCAGGTGTTGCCGGTCGATTGGGACGCCGTCATCAATGGAAGGACGGCCACCAATTATCAACTGCTCCCCGGCGACCGCGTGTATATCGTGGAAGACCCGTTGGTGGCCAGCGAAATGGGTTTGGCCAAGGCGATTGGACCGCTGGAACGGATCTTCGGGATCGTCGGCCTGGGCAGCAGCGTGACTCGGGCAACGCAAACCCTCGGTCGCGGTTACAACCAACGTCGCGGGTGAACGGTTTGACGCCTGAGTCGATCGGGTGATAGGCAACGAACGCAAGAGACGGGCCGAGGAATTCGGCCGCCAAACTGCGAACAGAAAACGGACGAACCTGATGGCGGAATCGGAGCCGGCGGCAACCTTTACTTAGCAGCGCAGATATATCGAGGAAGGCCCGCACCGGCAACGTGATTGTCGGGCGGGTGCGAGCGCCGTAGAATAATTGTAGAAAGCTCACTGCCGTAGCAGCGGCGGTTGGTCGGTTTGTTCGACCTGGGCAATGCCCGGGTTGCCCCTCGGGCGACCGAGAAGAGTCGAATCAACCGACAAGCCAGGAGGACGAGCGATGAATCTGAGCATCGGATTGGGGTTGTTGTTGTGGGCAGGCATCACCCTGCCGTCGGCGGGACCCGATGACGACGATCTGCCGCCGCCGACCCCGCCGGGCCAAATCGAAGCACCGCAACCGCCGTCGGCTCGGGGGGAAGGTCCCCGTTCGCGTCCGGCGGGCGGACCGCTCGACCGTCAGTCGCCGCTCTATCGATACGGCACTCCGAGCAATCAACGGGGCGAACAACTCGGCGATCAGTGGGGCCAACCGCCGCGCGAGCGCGATGTTCCCCTGCCGCCGACCGATCCCAACTTGCGTTCGCCCGACTCGCCGCTGGCGGCGCCAACCGAAGGCGGTGAAGGCAATCTGCCGCGTTACGGCACGCCTTCGACTCGCCCGTCGTATCCGCCGGGCATGCGGCCCAATTCGCTTTATCGCGGGCCCAGTTCCGCCTCGCGCAGCCGCTATGCCGGCGGAAGCCGCTACGGTGCCCAGCCCGTTCAGCGGCAAACGCGCAATGATCTGTTCATGCTGGAACAACAAGCACAGCAACTGCAACCGCGTGCGGGCGTCACTCAAAGCGCCCCGCAGGTATCGAAGCCGTTTTCCGGCTACACGCCCGGTCCGGCGGTCAGCCCCTACATGGAGTTGTATCGCCGCGACACTGGCGGGCTCGACCCGTACAACACCTTCGTCCGCCCGCAACTCGAACAGCGACGCGCCAATCAGATCATCGGCGGAGAGATTCGCGGCCTGCAAAGCAACCAGCGGCTTCAATCAACCGTGATTCAACGCTTGGGCAAAACGAACGATCGCGTGCAAACCGGCACGATGGCGCCGGAATACTTCCAAAATTACGGCTCGTTCTATCCCAGCTTCAACCGCTGATTCGCTCGGCCGACACGAGCGCCGCCGAGAAGACGATTGAGCCGTTCGGGCCGCTGTTCGTGTTCGAAGCACGTCGGGGCCGTTGGTTCGGCGGCGCTTCGTTCAGCGGCGCTTCGTCCGGCGGGCGTTTCGGTTCGGCTCCGGCGGTTGATTTCGGCAGCTTTCCTAGCGAAGCCAAAAGCTGTTTTCGGCGCGCCGCCGCTTTTCTGCTCCGCTGTTTCTGTGCTTCTCTGCCGCCGTCGCAAGGGTGCATTCCCGTCCGAACGCCCCCTTGGCAGCGAACTTGCCGCAGTGGTATCCTAACGACGATTCTCGCCGATGATTTTCGGCGGTTTTTTCGCGGTCAGTGCCGTTTCGGTCGTCGAAATCGGCTCGTTGACCAGCGACGAAAGCGGCATCAGACAGGCGGCGGAATAGAGATCATTCCGCCGCAAGCAACCGCCGCCTACTGTCGAACGATTACCCCTTCTACGGAGACATGCGATGAAGGTTACCACGGAGATGATGGTTCAGTGGCTGCAACGGCTCATGGGCGTCGATCCCAGTTGGCCGAAGCAACCGATCGGCACGTATCTTCAGGCGATTCCGCGGCTCGAATGCCTAGGCGGCGTTCCGGCCGGAACGCCGGTTCTGGTCCGCGGCGATGTGGACGCCAAGCCCGGCAAAACGATCGGCGAGGGCGACATCCGTTTGCGGTCGATGAAGGAAACGCTCGAATTCGGCCGTCAGCGCGGCTGGAAACAGATCATTTTCGGCCATATCGGCCGCGAGCCGGAGAAGTCGCTGGCGAAGGTGAAAGACCGCTTGGCCGAAATCCTCGGCTGCTCGGTCGAGTTCGTCGAAGATTGGTACGATCCGGCCGGCGGCACGATCACCGCGGCCGCCGTGGCGCAAATCAATGCCCTTCCCAACGGCGGCGTGTTGGTGCTGCAAAACACGCGGAAGTACGATATCGAGCGCGTCCTTTGGAAGGCCAAGCCCGCGGATATTCCGTCGTTGGCGCCCAAGCTGGCCGCCTTGGCCAACGAGTTCGCCGAAAAGATCGCCACGGTTTACGTTCACGAGGCCTTCTCGGCCGGCAGCCTCGATGCCAGCAGCGTAGTCGTTCCGGCGGCGATGAACCAAGTGGCCTTGGGCAAGTACGAGGGCGAGCAATTCGACGGGCCGCTCAATGACTGCCTGCGGGCGCAAATGGTGATTTTCAGCGGGCTGAAGATCGACAAGCTCGACGATCTTCAGGCGATGATCGACCGCGGCACGATCCGCAAGGTGATTGCCGCCGGCTCGCTGGCCATGGCGCTGAAGAAGGCCGACGCCGAGTTGGCCGGCCGCCAATTCGACCTCGGCCTGTCGGAAGATCCGGCCCACAGCGACAAACCCTACTTCATTCCGCGGAACCGCATCGAACAGGCGAAGCAAATGCTCAGCCAAGGCCGCCAGAAGGGAATCGAGTTCGTTCTTCCCGTCGATTTCGTTCTGCAAGACGGCAGCGTGTCCGAAACGATCGGGCCGGGCAACCAGCAGTTCGATGTCGGCCCGAAATCCAGCGCCGCCTACGAGCAAGCAGTTACCGACTTCATCAACGCGACGAAAGGCCAAAGCACGCCTGCGGTCGTCTTCCACAACGGTGTGTTCGGCATGTTCGAAGACCCGCGGTTCGAAACCGGCACCCGAAACTTCATCGCCCAGTTGAAGCGGATGACCGACGCCGGATTGAAGGTGTACATCGGCGGCGGCGAAGGCGGAACCGCGCTGGAGAAGTACGGCCAACCGGATTGGGTGACCTACTGCTTCACCGCCGGCGGCACCGTGTTGAACGCCCTGGGCAGCGAACCGGTGCCTTACTTGGTCAGCTTGGCGATGGCCGCCCAAAAGATGACCAAACCGGCCGATCATCCGAAAGGCGGCGGCTGCGGCTGCTGCCGCTGAATCGGTTGGCACCGGTTGAAGCGCGGCCGTCGGAACAGCGATGCGAATGCCTGCGCGTCGCCCCGCGGTGGGAACGCGATCCGTTCTTGCGGAATTGTTTGATGTACAACCGTGCCTGCTGTTGGACGTTCGGGCAGCCCATTGAAAAATTCGCCCCAGTGATCCCTTCGGTATCGCCGGGGCATTTTTCTTTCGTGGCCCCCGCATGGCCGTTGCATGACCGTTGCTTGGCCGGAGCTGCGCCCGCTGGTTCGCCGCAAGCTCAATCGAGCCAACGCCGGTATTCATCGAGGATTTCGTGCGCCGCGCGGCGACAATCGAAGCACTGCTCCGCACGTGCTCTGGCGGCCGAGCACAGCGATTGCCGCTGGTCGGGGCTGCGAACGAGCCGATCGATGGCGCGGGCCAACGCTGGCGGATCATCGGCCGGCACAAGCAAGGCCGCGCCCGAATCCACTGGGAAGATCTCGCGTGTGCCGCCGACATCGGTGGCGACGATCGCACAGCCGGCCGCCGCCGCTTCGAGCAGCACTCGGCCCAGCGGCTCTTGCCGCGCGGCATGAACCAGTAATGTCAGCTCGGGCAGCAGTTCGGCCACGTCGTCGCGCCGCCCGAGAAAATGCACTCGCCCGGGCAATCGCTCGACGGCGAATTGCCGCAGTCGATTCACATAGAGATCAGCCTCGGCCTTGTGCGAATGGTGCTCGCCGATGGCCGCCAAGTGGATCGGCGGACCATCACCTCGGCAAAGGGTCATCGCTTGAAGAATCACGTCCCACCCCTTGCGCATGCCCAACTGGCCGATCGCACCGAGTAGAACCGCATCGTCGGGCAGGCCAAACTCGGCATGCAGTCGGCCGGTGCGCGGCCGCGGGCGAAAGCGGTCGAGGTCCACCCCGTTGTAAATCACCGTGGTCTTCTCGGCCGCAAGCCCCTGCGCCAGATGGAACTGCCGCGTTGCGTGCGAGACGGCGATCAGCCGATCGAGCCGGCACAAATCATCGACTGCTTGCCGGCTGAGTTTGATGATGTCTCTGAGGTGTCCGATACCGCGCCGACCAGAAGCGGCAACGACCGGCCCGGCCATCACCGCCGCCGACAGGCTGTTTGCGTGAAGCAGCCGCGGCCGGCGGTCGGCAAGCAGCCGCGCCAGTCGCTCGCGAAGCACGCCCTGCGGCAACCGCTGTCCGTCGGCCGTTCGCCAATCGAACGGCATAACCTCAATGCCGCGACAACGCAACGCCTCGGCCAACGGACCAGCCGGCGGCGAGGCTACCGCAATACGAAGGCCCAGCGCCACTGACGCCGGACTTCTTGTTCCCCCGGCAGAGATTCCTGTTGTTCCCCTCGCAGATACTCCAGCGACCAACGGGAGCGGGCTATCACCCTGGTGCGGAAGCACCGATTGGCCGGCGGCCCTGCCGCCCTCCATCTCGAACTCGGAATCTTCTGTTCCCCTGCCCGAGATTCCAGCGACCAACGGGAGCGGGTTATTACCCTGGTGCGGAAGCACCGATTGGCTGGCGGCCCTGCCGCCCGGGGATGAGAGCAGGTCCAAGACAGCCAGCATGGAATGTTCACCGCCGTTGAGCGACGGCCATTCGCAAAGCATCAGCACATCGATTGCCGTTCTGCTCATCGCTCGTGCCCGCGACTGCCGGTTTGATTCGTCATCATCGAGTGAAGCTCCGCCGATGCCAGTCGAGCAAGGTTCGCGGCAGACTGTTTCGGTTGCGTTCGGCCGGCAGCCGGTGGAATGGCTTGCTTACGCGTGAAAAACGTTTTTCACGGGCGATTTCCCTTGCCGAATCCTAATCGCACCGCAGATTCGCACAAGGCTTCGCCCCCGATCCGCATCGAATCTGTTGTATAAGACGGAAAAGCTCATCATAATAGATGGGATAACCCGTTTTATTTGACGGTATTTGGTACTCTGCGGTACTCCGCGGAAAACGGTTCGCATCGGCAACCTGGGTCCAAGAGCAGACCGACCCGTCCGCGGCACATTCGGTTCGTGGGGCGAATGATGGGGAAGCAAACCGATCTGTTACTGAACGTCTGGCGTCAGTTGGCCCGACCGATCGACATCGCCGAGGCCGCCGAGCGGATTCTCGAATTGCTCGATGGCCAGGTGCCGGTGGCCGGATTGAAGCTTTGGTTGTTCGACGCTGCGGTCGCCGGGTTTCAACTGCTTGCCCAAGCCGGAACGACCGCGCGCGACGAGCCGTCGGCCGCTCGCTCAGCGTCGGGCCCCGTCGAGCCGGCCGCGGTGCGCCGTTGGGTTCAGGCCGGCCGGCTGACCGCCGCGGCTCCCGGCAAAACGCCCGATTGCTTGGCCGCGCTGGTCGCGCCCGAGGCTCGCAGCGTGTTTGGGCCGCTGAGTCTTCTCGATGGCGAGTCGTGGGGCGTGGTCCGATTCGATCTGGCCGATCGCGCGCCGGCCCAGCGCCGTCCCGATCGCCTGTCGCCCGAACACCGCGAGCTATTGACCGCCTTGCTCGAACCGTTGGCCGCCGCGGTCGATCAGCATCGCCGGCTTCGCGAAATCGATTCGCTGCGCAAGGCCGCCGAAGCCGAGCGGCAATCGCTGCTGGCTAAACTGGGCCGCCGCCAGTTGACCGACCGGATCGTCGGCGCCGAAACCGGTCTGCGCGCCGTGATGGAACGGGTGGAACTGGTCGCCCGAAGCGACGTGCCCGTCTTGATCTTCGGCGAAACGGGCTCGGGCAAGGAATTGATTGCCCGGGCGATTCATCAACGATCGCGTTGTGCGGCCGGGCCGTTCTTGCGGGTCAACTGCGGCGCGATTCCGGCCGAGTTGATCGATTCGCAACTGTTCGGCCACGAACGCGGCGCGTTCACCGGCGCAACCGAAGCCCGACAAGGCTGGTTCGAACGCGCCGACGGCGGCACGCTGCTGCTCGACGAAATCGGCGAACTCTCGCTGGCCGCCCAAGTGCGGCTGCTCCGCATCTTGCAGGACGGCTGGTTCGAGCGGGTGGGCGGGCATCGGCCGATCCATGTCAAGGTGCGCATCATCGCCGCCACCCATCGCGACTTGGCGGCCATGGCTGCCGAGGGCCGATTTCGCGAAGACCTTTGGTATCGTCTGGCCGTCTTTCCCATCGTGCTGCCCCCGTTGCGCGAGCGGCCCGGCGATATCGCCGCCTTCGCCCGGCATTTCGCCCAGCGGGCGGCACTGCGGTTCGGCCTGGCCGAGGTGATGCCGACGGCCGACGACATCCGCCTGCTGAGCGAGTACCCTTGGCCGGGCAACGTCCGCGAGCTGGCGGCGGTGATCGATCGCGCGGCGATCTTAGGCGACGGCAAACGCCTGGAAATTGCCGCCGCCCTCGGCGGCACTCCGCGCCCGGCGTTCGGCGAACCGGCCGGCAGCGACGGCCCCGACGACGCGGCCCACCCGACGGCACCCAGCCCGCAAAGTGGCAACGTCGGCCGCCCGACGGCCGGCGAGCGGCTCTGCACGCTCGACGAGGCGATGCGGCGGCACATCCAGGCGGCATTGCGCACCTGCCTGGGACGAATCGAGGGGCCCGCCGGCGCCGCGCGGCTCTTGGGCGTCAACCCGCACACGCTCCGCGGCAAAATGCGCCGGCTCGGCATCGATTGGAAAATCTTCCGCCCCAGCGACCCCATCGGCTGAATGCCGTGGTGCGATGGCCCAGGAACGGCGGACTTCACACGACAGCGATAAATCGCCTCGATAGTGAAACCAGGAAAGCTCGGTACTCAAGCCAGAAAACACAGGATGGTCGTTGTCCTGCTCAGATCACCATTTGCCACGAGTTAGCGCTATCATGTTAAAAAGTCCCGCGCAATGCCGCATCGGGGCAGCGTGCCAACGCCGCGGGATTTTCCCTTCTCGCCGACCCGGCCTTCGCGGCCGACGGTTCTTCTCCCGCGCTGGTGCGGGCGGGCATTAGAGTTTGTCGTAGTCGATCAGCACGCGGCCCAGGCCGTGTTCTTCCAGCCACCAATAGGTGAAATGTTTCGACAGCCAGCTTGCGGCCCGTTCAGTGGCGAGTTCTCGGTACGTGGATGTGTAGAGAATCGGGATGCCGAACTTGGCCTCGATCGCGTCGAGTGTGCCGCAAATGGCGTTCGGATGAACGTAGCAAGGGATGTCGAATCGGAGGATCCCGCCTTTGATGTCTTCATAGGTCGCCTCGACGAGGATGGCTTTCCACTTGAAGCGGGCGAGCCGGGCGCAGGATGCAATGAAACGGCGCCTGTTGCTCGCGGTGCAGGCGGCCACGTCGGCCAAACTCTTTCGTTCGAGGCAAAGCAGCCCTTCCATTCCCTCGACGGTGTAGTCGCCCGTCTTCAGCGGCTGGCGGCGCTCGCCGCCGATCCAGTTCGGGTGGTTTTCGAACAACGGCAAGGGAGCCTGTTCGCGCGTGTCCACCAGCACGACGGGTTTCGGGATCCGCTCTTTGCGAATGATGCTGCTCCCCTCGCGCATCACGAGCAGCCGGCCGCTGGGCGCAGACGCGAAATAGACTTCGGAGTCCGTCATGTCAAAGCCTCCATGATTTCCAAGCGTCTCTGATCGTGCGACCGAGGCGGAATCGCCCGGCGGCACACCGAGACTAGCTCTAAAAGGGGGATATAATAATGGGAAACAGTCATCACCCATCAGTATGGGTAATCGTACCCGGAGCGGCGATGGTTGTCAATCGTTTTCGGCGTTCGCAACCCATTGACGGAGAAGCACTTACGGAGGTTCTGGGAGGCGTTTTTTGCCAAGCCGAAGCGCGACGAAAAACCCGGGCCGCGAGCGAGAAAATCGGGCAGAAAAGGCCGCGGTGCGCTGCCGAGATGAACTGGTGCCTGGCATCCGCGGCGCGGAGGCCGTTCGCATTGAATCGACCGTCGGACGGCCCGGGTAGTTAGAACCGATCGATGCGCCCTTGCGTCGGCCGTCGCTACAAGCGAGCTCCGACAGCACGAGACTTCGACGGGAATGCACGGAGAAGACGGCGCAGCACGGTATGCCGCGCCGCGAACCGGCGGTTGCCTTCAACGGCGCGCGGTGACGGCCTGGTTTTGGTTGAATGCTGGACCGATGCGGGTTTGGCGTCTGAGGTTGTTCGCCCCGGCGTTTCAATTGGCCGGTTTGGCGGCGGCCTTTCGGCCGTTGATCTTGGCCATCGCGCGTTTCGATGCCTCTTGGACCGCGGGATTGCGGCTCCGCATTCCCATCCGCAACACTTCGAAGGACTTCGGCGTGCCCACATCGCCCAGCAGATTGACCGCCAAGAGGCAGAGCTGCGGGTCGGTCGTGGGCGCGATTTCGATCAGCGCATCTTCGGCGGCCGGGCCAATCGAGCGCAGCGCCGCCGCCGCCGCGTCGCGGTATCGGATGTCTTTCAGCCGCGCTGCCACCGGCTCGACTGCCCGCGGGTCTTTCAACTCGCCCAGCGCCCGAATCAGATCGTTGGTGACGAACGATTCGCCGCTTTCGAGCATCTTGATCAAGATCGGCACGCTGAACTGCCCGCCCCAAACAACCAGCCCGCGAATGGCCTTCGACTTGTCGTGCGCCGATCCGCCCTCGGCCATTTGTTTGAAGTTGCGGGCGATTTTGCCGCGGACCTCGGCCGAGGCCTTCGCGGTGTCGGCCGCAATCAGCAGGTCAATCGCCTTCGATTTGTCGATCAAGTTGCTCGACGTCATCATCTCGGCGAGTTTGTCGAAGTAGTCGGGCGAGTCGGGATTCGGCTCGCGCTTTTTGCGCTCTTCTTCCATCCTGCGGAGCATCTCGGCCTGCGCCTCTTCCCGCCGCCTTTTCTCTTCTTCCAACTGTTCCGGCGTTTTCGCGATTCCGGGATTCAGCCGCGGCAAGGCGCCGATCGGGGCATCGGGTTTGGGGCCGCCCCCGGGATTGGAGTCGATCGAGTCGGTGCGCCGTTTTTTCGGCAATTTGTCGGGATTGACGGCGAGCATGATGAAACTGCGCGGTTTATCCTCGAACGATACAAAAGCGAAGTTCAATGATTTCAGGAACGCATCGTAGTCATTCACAGGGGCGAGTACCGCGCTAACGTGTTCGTCGGATTGGCCGCGCCGATAGGATACCAATTCGCTATTGGGTGCCGCTCGCTTGACCCACGAAAAAACCTCGGCCTCGGCATAAACTGGCACATTAACTATTTCCAAAAAGACAGTCCTTCGACAACCGTGTTTTTCGATCATTCGTTTCTGTTCGCGGAGGAGCATTCGTCTGTTCGGACCTTCGTGCGATGCAAAACTGCTGTTGGAAGAAGCAAGCTCAAACTCGATGACTTTTGGAGTAAAGACATCCCAGAATTCCGGAGCAAGGCCCCTTGTTTCCATGAGGCGAACGCGCTCTTTCCATACTTTTGCATGTGCGGCCATCTCCTCCATTACTTTTTGTAACGCTTTCTTTTTTTCCTCCTCGCTCATCTCTCGTGCATCGCTATTATTCGACGTTTTCTCGGCATGGAGCTCTTGATGCTCCTGCATGGCATCAAGCACCTTTTGAAACAGGACTTCGACTTTAGGGGCGGCTTGGCGCGACTCTTCAGCGGTCTTTATTGCCGAAAGCACGTCGGCCAATTCCTTCAGGCAATCGATCAGGCGTTGACGGGCCCTTTCAGCCGGCGTGCCGCACCCTGAAACTGCGGCAATCAAGACTGCGGCGAAAATCAATCGGCATCGGACGGAAAGGTTCATCGCATCGTCCCCTTCGACAAGTTCGAGATTCACCAAAAGATCATGCGGCGGTAAGGACCCGATCGGCCCGCGCAATCGGAAAAGCGGCCGCCCTTGCAGCGCCGCAGCGGATTGCGTTTTGTACCGTTTGGGCCGCGCTCCGTTGGTTGCAGTTCTATTCTGTAATCGCGCCACGCCGCCGACTTGCAGAGCCGTGCGGCCGCCGCAGCAATGCGCCACCGGGCCCGACGATCGCTTCGCCCGAGGTCGTCCGGCCGCGCATCGCGTGACATCTCGCCGCCCGCGCGCCCATCAGCGTAGCGATGCCGAACCGAACGGTCAACGTCTTCTAATCGCAACGACACACAAACAGCAATAGACCTCGATCATGAGTTTGTCGCAAGCCCCGTTTCCCCCGGGCTAGCTACTCTATTGGTAGGACCGGAGAACCGGGATGCCCAAGCGAATTTTAACAGCCGGCGCTGTTGCAACGGTGACTTTTTTCGGCACGATGGACAACGCCTTTTCGTCCCCTTATAAACAGAAGTCGCCGAGCGATCCGCCGTCGTGGTGCTTGCCGCCCGGGGGCGAAGGCCGAGGGGCCCGAAGGGCGGTTGTCGGCAGGGCGGCCATTCGCCGGCCTCGCGCCGGCTGAAGGCTGGCGGCACGGTCGGCATCGGCAGGCGATTCCGTTCGATTGGTTCAGTCTGTTCGATTGGTTCAGATAGAGAGGCGAATGGATGATTTCGGCAAGAGCAATCGTTTGCTTGGCGGTCGGTCTTTCATCGGCAGCGTTCATCGCAGGCCGAATTGCGCCGGTTGGGGCGGCCGAGGTCGTTTGGGTCGAGGGCGAGCGGCCCGCCCGTTCGCAGGTCAGCCGCCACCCGTGGTGGTACGACCAAGTGAAGAAAGAGTTCTTCACCGGCGGCGACTTCTTGAGTCACTTCGACGATAAGAAGGAAGGCTCGGCCGAATACGAGGTTGAGGTTCCCGCCTCGGGCAAGTACGAGTTTTGGATCCATGCGAACCCGGTCAAATCGAAGCTCTCGTACCGCATCGACGGTGGCGAGTGGACCGAAATCGACACCGAGAAAAGCGAGCAATCGCACAACGTGGCCGCCAACGGCAAGCCCGATCTGCGATTCATCGGCTGGATGAAGGCGGGCCAAGTGCAGCTCGAGCGCGGCAAGCGGACCGTGGCGTTCCGTTTCCACGGCCCGTTGCAGAACCACGGCTACCTCGATTGCTTCGTGCTGAGCCGCGAGCCGTTTCGTCCGCGCGGGGCATTGCGCCCGGAGCAGTACGAAGCGGCCGCCAAGCAATGGGCCGAGGAGAACAAGAACTGGTTCGCCTTCGCTCCGGGCCCCGATCGCTTCGACGCCTCGGCCGGGTTCGACCTCCGCCGGCTGAACGAATCGGTTGCCGGCGAGCAAGGGCGGATTGTCGCCCGCGACGGCCGCTTCGTTCACGAAAAGAGCGGCGCGCCGGTCCGGTTTTGGGCGGTCAACGGGCCGCCGCATTCGCTTACCGATCCGGCCGCGTTGGATCGCTGCGGGCGAATGCTGGCCAAATACGGGGTGAACCTGGTCCGCATCCACGGCGGCATCTACGACGAGAGCGGACGGATTCTGCCCGAAAAGGTCGAACACAAGGCGGCGATCGTCGCCTCGATGAAGCGGCACGGCATTTACAGCCTGCTGTCGATCTACTTTCCGCTGTGGCTTCGGCCGAAGCCCGACACCCCTTGGCTGAAAGGCTACGACGGACAGAAGCACCCGTTTGCGGCCCTGTACTTCAATCCCGACTTTCAAGAGCAATACCGCTCTTGGTGGAAGACGCTGCTGCTGACCGAACTGCCCGGCGGCGGACGGCTGATCGACGATCCGGCTCTGGCGGCGTTGGAGATCATCAACGAAGACTCGTACTTCTTCTGGACATTCGACGCCCGCAACGTGCCCGAGCCGCAATTGGAGATCATCGAAAAACAGTTCGGCGACTGGTTGGCCAGGAAGTACGGCTCGCTCGAGGCGGCCCAAGCTGCCTTCGGCAAAAAGACCACCCCGCGCGACGCCCCGCGGCAAGGGCGGATGGGCTTTCGCAACTGGTGGGCGGCGTTCACCGAGAAGTCGCCGCGAGACCGAGATCAGGCTGCCTTCCTGCTGGAAAGCCAGCGGGGCTTTTACGAATCAACGGTTCGCTTCCTCCGCCAGTTGGGCTACAAGGGAATGATCACCTGCTCGAACTGGACGACGGCGAACAATCAGATTCTCGGCCCGCTGGAAAAATACAGCTACCTGCCGGGCGATTTTCTCGATCGGCACGGGTACTTTTCGTGCTACCATCGCGGCGACAACGCGGCCTGGTCGATCCGCAACGGGCACACCTACTTCGACCGCAGTGCGCTGCGCTTCGACGGGGAACAGCCGGGCAAGCCCAAGTCGTTCGTCCATCCGGCAATGGATGTCGAATACAATGGCAAGCCGTCGATGATCTCTGAAACCACGTTCAACCGGCCCAACCGCTACCGCGGCGAGGCCCCGTTGTTCTACGCCGCCTACGGCGCGCTGCAAGGCAGCGATGCGATTGTGCATTTCGCCCTCGACGGCGATCAGTGGACCGTCAAGCCGGGCTTCTTCATGCAGCCGTGGACGCTGATGGCGCCCACACAGATGGGCCAATTTCCGGCAACGGCGTTGATCTTTCGGCAAGGCCTGGTGCGCGAGGGCGACGTGCTCGTCCGGTTGCATCTGAAGCTTGATGACCTGATCGCGCTGAAAGGCTCGCCGCTGGTGCAAGACGCATCGTTCGACGAGCTCCGCGCGCAAGATGTCCCCAAAGGAACGACGATCGAGCCCAATCAGGTGATCGATCCGTTGGTCCACCTGGCGGGCCGGGCGAAGGTTACGATCGACGCCGAGGGCGGGCCGGCCGAGTTGGCCGACTTGAGCAAACTGATCGACCGCGGCCGCCGCACCGTGGTCAGCAGCACGGGCGAACTAAAGCTCGACTATGACAAGGGCCTGCTGACGATCGATGCCCCGTGCGCCCAAGGGGCCTCCGGCGCGCTGGCGGCCGCTGGGGCGATTACCCTAAACACGCTGAAGATCGAGTCGGCGATGGAGCTGGGGCATATCGTGGCGGTCAGCCTCGACGGCCGCCCACTGGCCCAATCGAGCCGGATCTTGCTGCAAGTGATGAGCGAGGAACGCGCCGACGGTTTCCGCACCGAGCCGGCCGGCGGCGAAGGGAAACGCATCATCGACATCGGACACGACCCCTGGATGGTTCGCCGCATCAACGGTACCGTATCGCTGCGCCGCGCCGATGCCGACGAGCTGACCGCCACCGCGCTCGACCTGAACGGCTACCCGGTCAAGCCGATCGGCAAGGCGGCTCGAATCGCACTGGAGCCGACGACGGTTTATTACCTTATTACGAAATAGTCGCGGATTTCGGGCATTCGGACGCAATCCGTCGATTTCATGGAAAGGTGCGTCGCCGCGCCCGAGTGTGGCATTCCATCATGCCCAAGGACGGCCCGAACGGATCGGGAGCTTCCGCGCCGAGAAGCCGCTGTAACGTAGCTCTGCTCGTGAGGCGCTCGGACGGCTTGGTGATTCCGCCGACACAAGGCAAGGTATCGTTGTTCGTCTGCATTGCCGTCCAGATGCAGGATCAGAGGTGATCGATGAGTATGCAGGGATCGGGTTCGCATTTGAGACCAGGGCCGGCGTCGAAGCCGGTGATCGTCTTCGGCACGAACAACGCCAAGAAGGCGCGGGAACTGATTGAGGTGTTCGCCCCATGGCCCGGGCAGATTCAAACGCTGGCCGACGTAACCGGGGCGATTGTCGTGGACGAAACCGGGCAATCGTTCGCCGAAAACGCCGCATTGAAGGCGACCGAACAAGCCCGCCACTTGGGGCTTTGGGTGCTGGGCGAGGACAGCGGGCTGGTGGTCGATGCGCTCGACGGCGCCCCCGGCGTGTACTCGGCACGATACGCCGGCCCCGAGGCCGACGATTGCCGCAACAACCAACTGCTGCTCGAGCGGCTGGCCGATGTGCCGCCCCAGCAACGCACGGCCCGATTCGAATGCCACATGGCCCTGAGCGACCCGCGGGGGCAGGTGCAGGCCATCAGCAGCGGCGCGTGCCGCGGCCGCATCGCCTTTGCCCCGCGCGGCAGCGGCGGATTCGGCTACGATCCGCTCTTCGAAATCGTGGAATACCACCGCACGTTCGGCGAACTGAGTCCGCTGGTCAAGGCGTGTTTGAGCCACCGCGCCCGGGCCGCCCGCGCCCTGTTGCCGCAATTGTTTCGCTTGCAGGCCGAGGGGATATTAGAATAACAGGATGTTCACTGCGGTGCCGCGGCAGCATGGTCGTTCCGGCCGCTCTTGTCGTCATTATTGTTGCTGTTGTCGCCTGACCATCGTCGCGGCAGAATCGCAAGAGGCCGATCAGCGGCCGCCTGATTGATGAGCGAGTCGTTATGCCCGGAAGCACTTCGCGGAACCAACTCGCCCCGGTCGAAGGCCGGCCGTCGCACCAGTGGCGTCTGAATCCGTGGAGCGACCATCCGCGGCGGAGCCTCGGCGCGGTGGCCGCCGCCGGGGCATTCGGCGCGGTGGTGTTTTGGGCCTCGGGCCAGTGGCTCTGGGCCGGCTTGGGCGGCGCACTCTTGCTGGCCGCTCAGTGGAGCTCACTACTTCCGGCCGACTACGAAATCGACGAGCGCGGACTGGCGCGCACCGTCCTCGGCCGCCGCGTTTTTCTGCCTTGGCGAGAAGTGCGCGGCTACCAACGCCGCGGCAACGAGCTGCTGCTGTTCACCCGCATCGATTCGACTTGGGCCGCCCTTCTCAGCGCGTGGCGCGTCTGTTGCGGCGACCGGGCCGATCAAATTGCCGCATTGATCGATCAGTTCATCGCCCGCGCCCGCACGATGCCGTCGTCGCATCATCGAATGGCGCCGGTCGCGGCGCGGTCTCGCGGCAGCCATTCGTCCGTCGAGGTTGCCGCCGCGTCTCCGCCCAATGCAACCGGAGCGAATGCGGCCTCGCTCGCGCCGGGTTCGCCCGGCGGCCGCGACGAACCGCCCGTTGCCTCGGTGAGCGATGAACGGTCGCCAGGCACCGTCAGTGCAACGCCTCCGATGCCCGCGGCCGGCGGCGCGCCGACGGCGGCCATCCGTCCAACGGCCTTCGCGGAAAACAACGAATCGTTGCCGCCCGACCCGCGCCGGCCGAGCACGGACGACGCCACGCAAACCTTCGTTCCCCGCGTGCTCATCGATCCGCCGGAGGGCGATGAACCGTCGCGCCCCTGAAACTTGGTTCAAGATAGACTCTCAGCGCGGAACGGATCGCTTATTCGGCCGCAAGAGACGGCCGTTATTGCTGGGACGAAGCAGAACGGATTGCCGCTGGCGAACGCGCCGCCGGGCGATCAACCGCCGACCGAATCGAAGCCCGGCAGCATCAATTGCCGGGGTGGGTGCAAGCGGCGCCAGTAGCGACGGCGGTATTCCTCGGCCAGGTGAACGACCAATTCGAGCACCAGCAAGTCGGCCCGAGTCATCACGTGCCGCGTGCTTCGGGTGCCCAGCCCGCGAATCAAATCGTCAACCGCCCGCAAATGCAAGTACATCGCCTGACCCGCGCTAAGGCCCGCGTCGGCCAGCAGCGCGGCCAGTTGATTCAATTCGTCGGTGAGCGTGCCGCTGCCCATGATCACATACGTGCGGAGCAGGTCGCGGTAGTGGCTCACCAGCTCTTCGGGCAGTGTGAAGGGGACGAGGGCGGGCTGATCTTTTGCCTGCGCCCCGGGCGAAGGGCGCCGCAGTTCTTCCAAGTTGCACAAGATCGCCCGCTGCTGACGGAGCAATTGGTCGGCCTCGTCGTGTTCGCGTTGCAGCCGCTCGGTTTCGAGCCGCGAAAGCCGCTGGTTGTCGCGCAGCAGTTGGCGGAAGCGAACGGCCCGGGCGAGCATCCACAACAGCGTGCGGGTGGTGGCCGTGGGGACGCACAGATAGCCGTCGGCCCCGACCTCGA
This sequence comes from uncultured Planctomycetaceae bacterium, assembly GCA_964631235.1. Lineage (GTDB taxonomy): Bacteria > Planctomycetota > Planctomycetia > Pirellulales > Thermoguttaceae > JARKPK01. The sequence continues at coordinate 47,375 of CAZVZX010000036.1, forward strand.
AACTCAAGGCCGCCATCTCTTGCTCGCTTTGTTCGCCGAGGATGACGATCGCTTCGTCGGCCCCGCCGGCGCGATAGCCCTCGACCAAATCCAGCGCATCAAGTGCGCCCGGCTCGTGCGTCACGAGCACGGCATCGTAGGCCCGCTCGCCCAACTGGGCCAACCCGGCGGCCGAGCCTTGCACCTCGTCGAGCTCGATCGAGCAGCCTTTGTCGGCGGCCAAGGCATCGGCCAGCCATCGGCCCGATCGTCGCCGGCCCGCAATGAACAACACCAACAAGCTCGGCGGCAGCCCGACCGCGGGACGCACGGCGGCCGCTTCGCTGATCGGTGATTGGGTTGTGCATGTCATGGCGACGCGAAACGCTGACGAAAAGGCCGGGCGAATCGATTATTTCTCGCTGTCTCGCCCCCGAGGCGGCCGGACCGTCGGCCAATCGGTGCTGCCATCCCCACCCCGCGACCCGCTCTCGTTGCTCGATCGAGTTCTTGCCGGGGAAGCGACAACTGCCCGACGGCGCGGCGGCACTGTATCAACCACCCGCCCGACGGGTCAAGAGCGATCGAGCAAAAGGCGAAGAATCGAGGCAGTGGGCGGAGCAGCAAGCATGTGAAACTTGGATAGCCTGGAGAGCGGGCTGAGAATGGGCAGATTACCGCCGTAGCCTTCGCCGCGGTGGGAAACCTGCGTCATGCGGTTCCAGGCATCTTGAAGAAACCGAACGCGCGAATCGTTTTCTCCGAACGTGCCGCCTAGGCTCGGCCGCGTTCTGCGCCCGCGGCCTCGGTGGCGTTGTTCGAAAGGCATTCTCGCCCGCAGCGTGGGCGAACGTGTGTCCCTGTTGCACTCCGGTGGCGTTGTTCGGAAGGCATTCTCGCCCGCAGCTCGACTCCGGCCGCGCCGGGCTGGGCGAAGGCGGTCATGTTGCCGACGGCATCGTGGGCGGAATCGG
>CAZVZX010000037.1:0-45538 GCA_964631235.1 uncultured Planctomycetaceae bacterium
CGGCGCCGCCGCCCCCACCGCCTCCTCCGCCGGGACCTCCCGTATCGCCGCCGCCGACGGACCCGATTCTTCGGCAGTTCCCTTATGGTGTTTTCACACCGTCGCTCGTCGGTTACCCGACGTTTGCGCCAACGCCCGGACCGGCGCTGTTCGGCGGCAACACCGGCACCGATGTCCACACGTGGCACCTCAGCGTGATCAACGCCGGGCGGCCGCGGCGCGACGATGCGCGAACCGCTCAATTGACCGAATCGTCAGCCCAGATTTTCGATCCGGCATCGTGGTCGGGCGCGTCGTTGGGGCAGATGGAATGGATCGTGCTCAGTTCGCACGGCGAATTGATTACCAGCTTCGTCTTCGGCATGCGCGGCGCGCTGCCCGTGCCCGGCGATTTCAACGGCGACGGCAAGGCCGAGCCCGGCGTGTTCTTCGGCGGGCACTGGTTCATCGATCTGTCGGGCAACTTCCTTTGGGATACGGCCGACCTTTGGGCAAAATTGGGCAGCGGCAACGATCTGCCGGTGGCGGGCGATTGGGACGGCGACGGCAAGACCGACATCGGCGTCTATGGGCCGTCGTGGCAAGGCGATGCTCAAGCCTTAGCGGCCGAGCCTGGATTGCCCGACGCCGCCAACAGCCGCAGCGGCCGACCGAAGAACGTTCCGCCGCTTCCGGCCGAGGCGACCAACGGCGTGCGGATGCTCAAGCCGACGGCCCGCGGCAAGCTCCGCGCAGACCTGATCGACCACGTGTTCCAATTCGGCGTGGGCGGCGATCGGCCGCTGGTGGGCGACTTCAACGGCGACGGCATCGCCACCATCGGCGTCTTTCGCGAGGGCGAGTGGTTCCTCGATATGGACGGCGACGGCCAATGGTCGCCCGGCGATGTCTATGCCCAATTCGGCGAGGCGGGCGACCTGCCCGTAGTCGGCGATTGGACCGGTGACGGCAAAGCGAAGCTCGGCGTCTATCGGCAGGGCAAATTCATCCTCGATACCAACGGCAACCGCCAAGTGGATGCTGAGGATCGGGTGATCGACGTGCCCGGCGCCGTCGGCCTGCCTGCCGCGGCCGACTTCGACGGCGATGGCACCACCGACGTGGCCGTGATGCGCGACAAGGCCGCCTAGCGGCCGCGAACCGTTGCAGAACCGCCAATACACGCGAAACAGCGCGAATAGGCAGGTGTTCTAACCGCCAACGCACGCGAAGTAGCGCGAATGCGAAAGTGTTCCAACCATGAATAAACGCGAAACAACGCAATAGGCAGGTGTTCTAACCGCCAATGGACGCGAACTAGCGCGAATGCGAAAGTGTTTCACCTACGACTAGACGTGAAGCGGCGCGAATAGAAGCAAGTCAACTCGCGTTCAGTTTCTTGCCTCTGAGTTTTCGAGAACGGACACGAATTCCAACGCGCGAATAGACGCGATTGAACATCAAGGCTGCGATTGAGAAACGGCAACTGTTCGCGGCGGCACACTGCTCGATTTCGGCCGGCCTTGTAGAGATCGACACTCGCCGCCATCACTCACAATTCGAAAGGACCAGAGCGGGAAATACTTCCTCTTCCAGGGTGTGCCACCAAGAACGATCGTAAGACACAGCGGCGGTGAAGACGGGAAAAGCTGCCGAAGGGAACATAGCAATACGTTCTGGGAATTGGTTGCACCATTCAAGGAGCCCGATCATCCGGCACAACCCGCCTGCTACATTCGCAGTTCTCGTCTCTGCGCCCATTCGTGTCCATTCGCGTTCTCAAAGCTCCCTTCGCGTTCATTCGCGTCCATTTGCGGTTAGAGAACTTCCCCGTTTGCGCCGCTTCGCGTCCATTCGCGGTCTGAAAGCTCCCTTCGCGTTCATTCGCGTCCATTCGCGGTTTCTGGCCTTTACGATTATCCGGCGCGAATTGGCGGTTTGGTCAAGACCATCCGTTTCCATTCCAATCGCGCCGAACCGAAATTGAGGAGCACACCAGCCGGCAAGGCCGTTGCCTTCAAGTAATTGAGCAACTGTGCTTCTTCGATGTTGGTGAGTTGCTTGATTGCTTTGATCTCGACGATGATCTGATCGAAGCAGATGAAGTCGGGGATGAAGTGCTTGAGCAAAACCCGGCCTTTGTAGCAGACATCTACCGCCGGCTGTGCGACAAACGGAATCCCTCGGGAATGCAACTCAATTGCCATCGCCTCTTGATAGACCGTTTCCAAGAAGCCGGAGCCGAGCTCGTTGGCAACTTCCATGGCCGCTCCGACAACGGCATACACTTCGTTTCCCAGAATCAATCCTTGCTCGGTAGGATCCACGAATCGGTTCTCCTCAAGAGTACTCAGGCCGACCACGAAAGGACGCTAGGCAACGCGAATAAACGGCTTCTCAACCGCCAATGAACGCGAATTTGCGCGAATAGGGAATCTCTCAACCACAAATGAACGCGAAAATACACGCATAGGGAATGCTTCGACCGCGAATGAACGCGAAAAGACGCGAAAGGGTTGTTCTTGGGCGGTGAATCGTTGGTTGGGGCGCATGGCATCGCAGAGGTTCATACGCGAACCGAAGTCGAGTGCAAGAGAATGCGGTGGAGATCTGCGGAGATTGCCATTGGCAATACCCAAAGGCTCGCTCGGCATTGCGCAATGCGAAAAGTACGGGTGACCGAATCGGCTCGAGAACGACGAGAAGCGGCTGAAAGACAAATGCAGCAGCCCAAGAGCGCGGATCAGGCGATTGGTCCGTACTTCTCTTTCAGACGCTTCTGATAATGAACTGGCCAACGGCCGACTGAAACCGACACCGATTCGCATCGATTCCGCGATTTTTCGGCACCGGCGTCTCGACCGACAAGAAGTGTCTTACTCCGAAGCATCCACGCCGCGCGCACACCATCCCGGGCGAGTTGCTTCCTTGGTTGCGAACGCAGGCCGTGTTATATCTGTCGCGGGTTCCCGGAAAGGGATCGAGCGAGCGCTCGCTATCCCTTCCGGCCGTGGTTTCTAACCGAACCTGCGCAGCATTTCGGACCTGCGTGAAACCACAAGGAACGGAAAGCGGCGCATGCGTCAGACGATCTCCATTGGCCGTCTCACTTCACCGCCGCGCCCATTTGTACCCATTTGCGTCTATTCGCGGCCATTCGCGGTTGAGACATTCCCCATCCGCGGCCATTCGCGGTTAGCGCACTTTCCTATTCGCGTTGATTCGCGGCCATTCGCGGTTCTTCGCGGTTCTTCCCTTCGCCGCTATTCTTCGTCGGGTTGGCCGAGGATGTGCTTCGTCAGACGGACGCGGTAATTGCCCCGAACGCGGTCGCCGCTTTCCTTCGAGGACCGTCGGATTTTTTCAAGCCCCGGCCGCAGCGAGGCGGCCTTGTCGCCCAGTCGGTCGATTGCATTGAGGGCCATGGCGTCGGCATTGGGCGCCGGGTCGTCGAGGGCGGCAGCCAGTGCGGCCAGTGGTTTGGCGCGATCGGCTTCCGGGCCGAACTCGGCCAGCGCCTCGGCCGCGACGATCCGCACACAAACGTTCGAATCGTCGAGTGCCTTGGTCAGCGCGGCACGCCCCTGCGCGACGGCCTTCTCGCCACGCATCAACAATCCCAGCGCGGCCCAGTAGCGCACGGCCGAATCGGAATGGTCGATCAGCTTGATCAACTCGGGCGTTGCCGACGGCTCCAATTTCGATGCCAAATCGGCGGCCGCGAAGACCGCTTCGAAGGGATATTTCGCCGGGTCGCGGCCCATCTCGTAGGGCGTGCTTCCCGCGGCGCGTTGGTGCATTTCAGGCTCGGGCAGCAGGCCCAAATCACGCACCTCGAACATCCAATCGCGATGCGCCTTCCGCATTCGTTCGAGTATTTCGCGGTGCTGCGGCGAGGCGACGATGTTGTTGATCTGCTGGGGATCGGTCGCCGTGTCGTATAGTTCTTCGGGCGGCTTGCGCTCCCAGAAGCGGGCTTGTACCGGATGCAATTGGCCTTCGTCGAAAAGCCGCTTCCACACCACGGTCGTCGGTGTTCGGAACATATACCACACATGCTGCCCGTACGGAAGATGCGGCATGTAGTTGCGAATGTACAAGTAGCGCTTGTCGCGCACCGAACGGCACAGATCGTAGCGTTCATCCATCCGAGCGCGGAAGCCGTACACATATTCGCGGGGGGCTTCTTCTTTCGGCCCGAGAAACGCCCGGCCGTGCATCGATTGCGGCTTATCGACCCCGACGATGCTCAGCAGTGTCGGCGCCAAATCGACGAACGAAACGAGCCGGTCGGTGGCCTCGCCCGGCCGATACTCTTTCGGGGCAAGGTGCCGGAACTTTTCGGGGATGTGGACGATCAGCGGCACGCGCAGCCCGGAATCATAAAGCCAGCGTTTGCTCCGCGGCATGCCCGAGCCGTGATCGCCGAAGAAGAACACGATCGTATCGTCGGCCAGCCCGGCGTCTTCCAGTTCTTGCAAGCGTTGGCCCATTTCCGCGTCCATCGCGGAGATTTTGTCGTAGTACTGGGCCCAATCCTGACGGACTTCGGGCGTGTCGGGATGATAGGCCGGCACCGGGGCCTTCGCCGGATCGTGAACTTGTTTGTGCGGCCGGGTGCGAATCTGGCTCTCGTGCGTGGTTGTGCTGTTGAAGACCGCGAAAAACGGTTGCCCGGCCGGCCGGTTGCGCCAGTGGGCGTTCCTGTTCGACTCGTGCCAGACTTGCCCATGCTTCTCGAGGTTGTAATCTTCTTTGTTGTTATTGGTGCAGTAATACCCTGCTTGTCGCAGCAAGGTGGGATACATCGCCATTGTTCGCGGCCAATCGACCATGCTCCGCATGTGTTCCGAACCGGTGGCCGGCGGATACATGCCGGAAATGATCGTGGTCCGCGCCGGCGCGCACACCGGAGCGTTCGAGTAGGCGTTCAAATACCGCAGCCCGCGCGAAGCCAGCCGGTCGAGGTTCGGAGTGTCAGCGTAGCGGTCGCCGTAGCAGCCCAGCTCCGGCCCGGTATCTTCACAGGTAAGCCAAAGGATGTTCGGGCGAGCGGCCGCGGCTTGTTGATCCGCGGCAAACGAATTGTCGGCCGCGATGAGCAACATGGCGGCCGTCAGCAAAGCGACAAGATGCGAAACAGGTTTCATTGGTTCTCCCCTCGAAATGCGGCACTGCGAAATACAGCGACCTTCAACAGCGGTGGAGTGATGGGCGTGGTGGGCGCTCGCACGGCGGGGCGGGCCTCTAAGTGCATTCGTCCCCGGCACTCGTCAACTAGTATGCGCTGGCGGTGTGTTGTTGGCAACAGTGCGTTGCCGGCTGCATCCGAAGGCCACCGATTCAAAGCCGCGTGTCGTTGCGGCCGTTGCGAGCACAGGCGGCTCGCTCGGCCGTGTCGAACGGGGCGAGCCAAGGCCGAGATCTAAAAGGTTGTTCTCCCCCCGGGGTGTCCGCCTGCCTGGGACGAACCGCGACAAATGCTGGACGAACGATCATCGACCAATTAACATGCAGCGTACCGTGCGGTTTCGCTGGATAGCGCGTTTCGTTTTGTTCCGCCTTTTTATCGGGGTTGACAGCTCGCTCGCGCGCTGCGCATTCGGCACAAGAACTGTTGCCGAAGTCGGGCAACTAGGCTGCCCGGAGCGAACGGCTTGCCGCCCGGCCGAGCGATTCGCTGCGCGGCAACGCAAAGCCGAACATCGTCGCTCGGAATGACACCACATTAGTCCACACCCTTGGGAAAGCGGCCGCCGGCGCAGCGGTCGATCGCCAGTAGCGCCCGCTCACGCCGCTTTCCGCTTGCCGTTTCGTGCGGCGTCGGATCGTTTTCGCTCAATTTGAACAGGAGCATCGCCCATGGAGCTTGATCGTCGCGAATTCTTGGAGTGGGTTGGTTCTCGCGGAGCGGTGTGGGCCACCGGAGCGGCGGCATTGGCGGCGGCCCGTTCGGCTGCGGCGGCAGAGCCGGCGGTGCAGCCTGCCGAGGGTCCGGCGCCGCAGCGCGTGGTGGTGGGCGTGATGGGGATGGGCGGTCGCGGCACCGAATTGGCGCGGCAGTTCTGCCTTCAGCCCGGGGTCGAAGTGGCCTACGTGTGCTGCGCCGATCGCACGCGGATGGCGGCCGCCGCCGAGAAGGTAGAGCAGGCGTGCGGCCGGGCGCCGAAGCAGGTGGGCGATTTCCGCCGCATCCTCGACGACAAGCAAGTAGATGTGTTGGTCTGTGCCGCGCCGAACCACTGGCACGGGCCGGCCACCATTCTGGCCTGCGCGGCAGGCAAGCACGTGTACGTCGAGAAACCGTGTGCTCATAACCCGTACGAAGCCGAAATGCAGGTAGCCGCGGCGAAGAAATACAACCGTGTGGTGCAGGTGGGCACGCAGCGACGGAGTTGGCCCGGCTTAGTGACCGCCGTCGGCAAGCTGCGCGAGGGGATCATCGGGCCAGTGCGCGTGGCGCGCGGCTGGTACAACAACCGCCGAGCTTCCATCGGCCGCGGGCAGGTTACCGATCCGCCGGCCGAACTCGATTATGAACTCTGGCAAGGCCCGGCCCCGCGCAGGCCGTTCCGCAGCAATGTGGTGCATTACAATTGGCACTGGTTCTGGCATTGGGGCAACGGCGAGATCGGCAACAACGGGGTCCATGCCATCGATGTCTGCCGCTGGGGACTCGGGCTCGATTTTCCGCGGCGGGTGGTGTCGTCGGGCATGAAGCTGCACTTCGACGACGACCAAGAGACGCCCGACACGCATGTGGTGAGCTTCGAGTACGATCGGGCGATGCTCATTTGGGAAGGACGCAGTTGCCATCCGCGCGGGTTCGAGGGAAGCAAGTTCGGCGCAGCCTTCTACGGCGATAACGGTACGATGGTCATCGACGGCGGGGCGGGCGTGGTCTTCGATCTGAAAGACAAGCAGATCGATCGCTTTGCCGGTAGCGGCGGCGACGCCGACCATATTGCCGGCTTTCTGGCGGCCGTGCGGTCGGGCGGCAAGCCTTCGGCCTCGATCGACATCGCCTATCAAAGCACGGTGCTTTGCCACCTGGGCGCCATCGCTCATCGCGTGGCCCGGCCGCTGCAATGCAACCCGGCCGACGGAAAGATCCTCGGCGACGACGCGGCGGCCGCCCTGTGGCGGCGCGAATACGCCCCCGGCTGGGAACCGAAGATCGGTTAGAAGACAGTTCGACCAAACAGGCTCACAGGCCCAAAGAAGCGAACGCAAACGGCAGCAAAACGCTTCGATAAGCGTTTCGCCCGTTCGTCTCGAACCGGCCGCATTTCATCGTGCGTAAATCCCGGTCATGGGCGTGCCGATATAGTCTGTCCAGATCGATTTTTTGGGGACGAACCGTCTTGGTCATTAGTGGTGACTTCGCCTTGTCGCACTCGAATATCGAGAGTAGAATTGAGTGGAACAAGTTGACTAAGGTTATCCGACCCCTGGCAGTAAGCGCCCCCGAGTTACATGGCGGGGTGGCCGAGCCCAGGGGTTTTTTTCTATCAGGGATCACCAATGCCGACGGCGGTTTTGGTTGACGGCGGTTTCTTTCTCTATCGATATCGTGCTCTAAGGGGCATCGCGAGTCCCGAAACAGCGGCAAACGATCTACATCGGATGTGCTTGCAACATCTCAAGGAGAGTCAAGGCGTCCGAAAGCTCTACCGAATCTTCTACTACGATTGCCCTCCGTTAACCAAGAAAGTCCATCACCCCATCTCTGGGAAAGCGATTGACCTCAGTCAAACGGAAACGGCACGGTGGCGTCTGGCCTTTCACAACGAGCTGCGGAAGAAACGCAAAGTTGCGCTTCGGTTAGGTTATCTGAATGACCGGTCCGGGCATTGGGAAATCAAGCCGGAAGCGTTGAAGGCGCTGTTGAACAAGAAAATCGCCGTAGGCGATATCAAGGAAAACGAGGTCAAATACGAGGTCCGCCAAAAAGGGGTCGATATGCGAATCGGTCTTGATATCGCGTCGATGGCGTTCAAGAGACAGGTGGACCAAATCATCCTTGTTGCCGGCGACAGCGATTTTGTGCCGGCTGCAAAGCTTGCTCGGCGAGAAGGGATCGATTTTATCCTCGACCCAATGTGGGCGTCGATCCGCAGCGACCTTCACGAACACATCGATGGGCTTCAATCCGTATTTCCACGGACATCGGCAAAAAAGACCATCGAACGCGAACGAAAAGATAATCCCAAATCAACCGATCTTTGACAGTCCGCTCTCGGAAGACCTACGCGGGCTGATCACCGACGCGGGCCGACAACCGGCGCCGGATATTCCGTGCCGCGGGTGGCGCGGCTCGTCAGCACCCCGTCGGCGTCGAACCACAGCGGGTCGATGGCGATGAAACGCGACCACTCGCGCCGCTCGGTGTTCTTCTGGTGATAGATGTGCCACCATTGGCCGGCCGAATCGCGCACCGCGCAGCCGTGTCCCGGACCGAACAGCCCGTCGCCGCGCGCGATGATCGGATTGTTCTTCGCGCGGCGGAACGGCCCCAGCGGCGAGTCGGCCGTGGCGTAGCCGACGGCATAGTCCGGCGTGTCGGCGCCGGAGCCGCTATAGAGCAAATAGTATCGACCGCGATGTTTGATCATCCACGGGCCTTCGGTTACGTGGCCCGCTCGCTTCTCCCATTCGGTCTCGGGCCGCAGAACGAAGGTCGGCTCGCCTTTCGGCTCGGTGGGCGAGGCCATCGGCTGAACCATGATGCGGAAGCCCGGAAACTGCACATAGTAGAGATACAGTTTGCCGTCGTCGTCGCGGAACAGGTGCGCGTCGATGGCATCCTTGAAGAACTCCCGAACGATCTTGAACGGCCCCAGCGGACCGGCTGCCTCGGCCACGCCGACGTTCTTGTTCACCGTGTAGTAGAGGTAGAACTTGCCGGTAGCGGGATCGCGCCAAACGTCGGGCGCCCAAACGTGCGGTTGCCCCGGTCGAAAAACGACCGGTCCCTTCTCCCAGCGGACGAGATCCTTCGACGTATAGACGCGCGTGCCCTTGTCGCCTTCGACCTCGCCGGTGGCGTAGAGGTAGAACACGCCCTCGTGTTCGAGGACCATCGGATCGGCCAAGTTGCCCTCGATGATCGGATTGCGGTACGTCTTCGCCTTCGCACTCGATGCAGCGGCCGGAGCCGACGAATCAGGCAATTCGGCAGCAGATGCCGATACAGCGGGCACCGATCGATCAACGGTCGGTCGTTGCATTTCGCCCGCATGGGCCAACGCGGCGACCATCGCGATTGCGGTTGCCGAGACTGCTGCCGACCGTGCCGCCGACAGAATTGCCCACGTTGCCGCCCGACGCGCCAATGGAAAGAGCGTGCCCGTCATCGTCCGTCCTCCGATCGAATAGCCTCGAATCGAGTTTGACCGATCGGCAACGGTTTCGCAAGGCACGGCCGATTCGAAGCGGCCGACTCAGAAGGGCAAATCGCGCTGGCCCTGTTCGATCCGCTGGAGCCGTTCTTCGAGTTGCCGCTTTCGGGGACCATCGGGCATCCGCTCCAGTTCGCGGGCGATGGCGGCCGTTCCGGCGGCGCGGGTTTCGGGCGAAGCGTAGTCGAGCAGGTATTCCAACAGCGTCGTCAGCGCGTTGGGCGTGCATAGGTTCTGGATGAACCCCGGAATGGCGAACTCCATGAACTGCTCGCCGGTTCGTCCCAGGCGGTAGCAGGCCGTGCAGAAGCTGGGGATGTAGTCGTTTTCCAGCAGTTCGCGCATCACGGTATCCAGCGGGCGAATGTCGCCCAATTGGAACTGTTCGCGTTCCATGATCTGGGCGTCGCCGGCCTCGGTGTAGCCGCCCAGTTCGATGCGGCTGCCGGCGTCGATTTGGGAAACGCCGAATTCGAGCACGGTGCGGCGGACTTCGGCGGGCTCGCGGGCCGTAAGGATCAAGCCCGTGTACGGCACAGCCAACCGCAGCACAGCCACCAGCCGTTGGAAGTCGGCGTCGTTGACCAAGTATTGTTCGTCGAGCTTCACCCCGCTGGCCGGCCGGAGCCGCGGGAAGCTGATCGTGTGCGGCCCGACGTTGTAATGCCGCTGCAAGTGCAACGCATGGGCGACCAGCGACAGAACCTCGAAGCGCCAATCATAAAGCCCGAACAGCGCGCCGATGCCCACGTCGTCGCACTCGGCCTCGATCGCCCGGGCCACGCCGTCGAGGCGCCACAGATAGTCGCTCTTTCGCGTAAACCCCGGATGCACGCGGCGGTAGGTTTGGTGATGATAGGTTTCTTGGAAGATTTGATAGGTGCCGATGCCGGCCGCTTTGACGATCTCGTAGCCGCGATGATCCATCGGGGCGGCGTTGACGTTCACGCGGCGGATTTCGCCCCGGCCCGACTTCACCGCATACACGTGCTGCACGCATTCGGCGATGAACTCGGCATCGTAGTGCGGGTGTTCGCCGAAGACGACGATCAACCGCTTGTGGCCCATCTGCTCCAGCGCGAGCACCTGCCGCCGGATGTCTTCTTCTTCAAGCGTGCGGCGCACCACCTGTTTGTTCGAGCGGCGGAAGGCGCAATATTCGCAATCGTTGCGGCACAGGTTGCCGATGTACAAAGGGGCGAACAACACGATGCGATTGCCGTACACATCGCGCTTCAACTGCCGCGCGGCCGCATAGATCCGCTCGACGACTTCCGGCGCGTCGTTGCTCAACAGGCGCGAGGTCTCTTCGACGCTCAACGGCTGCTTGGCCATGCTCTTGGCGATGATGTCGTCGATTTCGGCCCCGTCGGCGGGCGGGCCGGCCAGCAATTCTTCGAGGGCCGCCTCGTCGATAAAGTCGTAGCCGGAGTCGCTCAAACGTGAGGTAATCAGCGAGGTCATTTTCTATCATGCCTTGTCGATGTGCGACTCGCTTCTTCGAGCGGTCGTCCATCGACTTGAGAAACCGAAATCATTCACGGGACGGACTCCAAGTTCCGAGCGAATTCCGCCCACTCAATAGTTCCATACAATTACGGAAGCGACCGCCAGCGCAGCGAAGCGGCCGATTGCGTAGCGATGCGATTCGAACCGCTTTCTGTCTTCCGCGGTTTTGTTTTGTATCGTGTCCGCCCGCTGGGCCGATCCGCTTTGCTCCGTGCCGCCTTTCGTCGTCGTGTTGCTGTTGGTCTTCGTTGGTTCCCCTCGGGCCTCAACTACCGCTGGGCATATTCGTCGCCTGCGCCGGTTGTCGGACAAGGCATTGAAGGAGGCGCTGCATCGCCACGGCCGCGGCCCACGGTTCGCCCGATCGCCGCGATTCGCGCCCGCAAACAGCCGTGGCAATCCTCGGCCGTTTCCGATACGCATGCCTTGTTCGGATAGATTTCGTACAGTTGGCGGTAGCGTTGCGGGGTGAGGTTCGGCATCACCACATTGGCCCCGCGGGTCAACCCCAACTCGCGGCCATTGCGCCGATTCAACGTTGCCAGGGCGGTTGTGGCCGGGATGTTCGCGCGCGGACAAACCAGCCGCGCCAAGGCGATCACTTTGTAGGTGGTCAACTCGTCGGCGGGAACTTGCTCGTCGCCCGCGTCATCGGTGATTTGTTCGGCGCCCATCGGGGTGTGCGGGTGGGGCAGGTAGGGCCCCACGCCGATCATGTCCAAGTCGAGCTTGGCGAAAAGGGCGATATCGGCCGCCAAGTCGGCAAAGGTTTGGCCGGGGATGCCGATCATCACCCCGCTGCCCACCTGATAGCCCAAGCGTCGCAGCTCGGAGAGCAGTTCGAGGCGATCGTAGCTTCGGTCGCGCCGCGGGGGATGAATCCGCTGGTAGAGCGCCCGATTCGAGGTTTCGAACCTCAGCAGGTAGCGATCGGCCCCGGCCCGGCGCCAAAGGGCCAGTTCGTCGGGCGACCGTTCGCCGAGGCTAAGCGTTACGGCCAGCGGGGTTTCCGCCTTGATCTGTCGTACTAGGTCGGCGATCGTTTCGGCGTCCAACCCGTCATCCTCGCCCGATTGAAGCACCACCGTGCCGTAGCCCAGCCGGTGGGCCAGTCGGGCACACTCGAGCACTTCCTCGGACGTCATTCGGTAGCGGGTCAACTGCTGGTTGCCCGCCCGAAGCCCGCAATACAAACACAATCGCGCGCAATAGTTCGAAATCTCGATCAGCCCGCGCAAATGAACCTCGCCGCCGACGTATTCCTGCCGAACGCGATCGGCGCGGTGCCAAAGCGATTCGAGCCGCCCGGGCGAAGTCTCTCGCAGCCAACCGAGAATTTCCACATGGTTCATACTCTGATTATATCAGTTTGTCGCCAAAGGAACACGTTTTCTGTCAGGGATGGCTGACAAAAGCAGGATCAACGAACCAAGTTGCTGCCACTTGCGGATTTTTGACCGAATCTTCCCACGAGAAAACCGTCATTCCCGGCGAGGAAGACCAACGATTCCAATCGATTGTGACTGTTCTCCCAGAGTAACCGTCCGCCCGTTGAAGGGGTGCCGTGGCCGCCATAGTCCCCTGGGTAAAGATTGCGTCTCGGTGCCGTGTCATCTCAAAGCTGGAAGAGAGCTTACTCCCGAACGTCGATGGGAAAAAGAGGCTAGTGCAGCACAATCGGGGCGTTTCACGATCAGCAATCCACCACGTTCAGCGCCAATCCGCCGCGGGAAGTCTCTTTGTATTTTGACTGCATATCGAGGCCGGTTTGCCGCATCGTTTCGATGACTTGATCGAGGCTGACCCGATGGCGGCCGTCGCCGTAGAGGACCGCCAGCCGCGCGGCATTGATCGCCGTGGCTGCTCCCATCGCATTCCGTTCAATGCATGGCACCTGCACCAGCCCGGCCACCGGATCGCAGGTGAGGCCCAGGTGGTGCTCCATGCCGATCTCGGCGGCATTCTCGATCTGTTCGTTCGTGCCGCCCATCACCGCAGCCAGCCCGGCCGCGGCCATCGAACACGCCACGCCCACTTCGCCTTGGCAGCCCACCTCGGCCCCCGAAAGCGAGGCATTCCGCTTGAACAACATTCCGATCGCGCCGGCGGTGAGCAAAAATGTCCGCACGGCCCGCGCATCCGAGCCGCTGAGAAATCGGCATGCGTAGGCGAGCACCGCGGGCACAACGCCGGCGGCCCCGTTGGTTGGCGCCGTAACCACTCGCCCGCCCGCGGCGTTCTCCTCATTGACCGCCAACGCCCAAAGGCTGACCCAATCGAGCGCTTGCAGTGGGTCGGGAGTCTTGCAGCCCGCGGCCGCCGCCGAAGCCCCGCCGCCGGCCATGCCTGCCGGCTCTTGGCGATCGTTGCCGATCGCCGGGCCCGAACCAATCGCTTCGGCGGCATCGCGTTGTCGGCTCAGGGCGCGGAACAGCGTCGGGGCGCGCCGCGGCACCCCCAAGCCGCCCGGCAACACGCCTTCGGTTCGGCATCCGCGATCAATACAGGCCTTCATCACGTGCCACAAGCGATCGAGCCGCGCGTCAATGTCGGCTTCATCGCGTCGGGCCGCCTCATTGCGACGAACAATCTCGGCGATCGTCAGGCCTGTTTGCCGTCCCACCGCCAGCAACTCGGCCGCCGAGGCGAACGGAAACGGCACTTCGGGCTCGTCGGCCCGCTCGTCGACGGGCTCGTCCGCCTCGCGCACCACGAACCCGCCGCCCACCGAATAGAACACCTCGCGCAACAACTGGCTTCCATCGCCGGCCCACGCCGTTATGCGAAGCGCGTTGGGATGTCGTGGCAGCGTTTCGTCGCCCCGAAAAACAATGTCGGTTTCCAATGAGAACGGGATCGTCGCCCGTCGCCGCAATGCAATGGTGCCGCTGCGCCGCACCTCGGCCAGCAACGGTTCGATGCCGTCGGGTTCGACCGTGTCGGGCCGCTCGCCCAGCAAGCCCAGCACAACGGCCTTGTCCGTGGCGTGCCCCCGGCCGGTCAACGCCAACGAACCGAACAGCTCGACTTGAACCCGCGCAACCCGATCGGCACACCCCGACGATTCCAACATCTCGGCGAATCGCAGCGCCGCCCGCATCGGCCCAACCGTATGAGAGCTCGACGGCCCGATGCCAACCTTGAAGAGATCGAAAACACTAATCGGTGTCATTGCACTCTGTATTCCGCGCAAAAAAAACAGGATCGTCGGAGCCGCGATGAAAATCACTTGTTGCCGAGGCCTTGATGAACAACCATGTTCTTGTGCCGGATATTGCGATAGCACATCGATTGCCGGCACAACATTCGGGGCAAAAACTCTATTTGTTCGACAAAACCTATCGCCGACTACAACCGGCCATCTATCGGTGCCCTCCGACAAACAGCCGCAGCCGTCTGTCCAACCTTTGCCGCCGGCCGGCCGACAGCAATGCGCTGCGAATCGACGAGCATCTCTTTCGCCAGTCGTAGCGACAGCTCCGCATCCGATCGGCAATTGAGCAACTTTGCATTAGCCGCTCTTTGCGGAGCAGAAAAGCCGGGCAAGGCGGCGCGCTGTCGAAGGCATCGGGTAGCGGGCCAAGGCTTCGGGCTCCACCCAGGCCATCTCGCACGGCAATCGAAGCAGGGCCGTTTCGTCGCGACCGCCGTTCGCTCCGACGTCGATCTCCACATTTTCCGAATCGGCTCGTTCCGTCAACGAATATGCGGCTGATCCGTCTCCGTCTTGATTGGCGACCCACCGCGCCGAAAAACACTCCAACGTGATCTGAAAGCGGGTGACGCGGTAATTCCAACGGGCCAAATGGCGTTCAACCTGGATTCTTCCGCCTCTTCTGCCAACTTGGCCATCGACGCCGTGTTTGTGCCGCCCGACGGATCGCCGGCGCAGCAAACGGTCGAGCAATTCGTCCGTCCGCTTGCCGACGGTTTCAGCGACCGGCACATGATCACTGAGCAGCACCCGGGGGAAGTCCCAAAGGCCCGACCACTGCCCTTTTTCGCCGTAGCGCACCAACAGCACTTTCTTTCCACGACCAATCACCACAGCCGCCTCGTGCCGCTGTTGAAGAATCGCTTTTCTGCGGGTTCGGGGCAATTCGTTCTGAAGCCCTTGCGACCAGGCCGCGCACTGGGCGACCAGCGGGCATTGATCGCACTGCGGTTGCCGGGGCCGACACACCATCGCGCCCAAGTCCATCAACGCAAGATTGATCTGCCGCGGGCTGCGACTGCGGCCTACGATCCGCTCGGCCGCCGCCCAAAAAAGCCGATCGGCCTCGGGCGAGTCCGCTTCGACATGCACCCCGAGCAGCCTGGCCCAAAGGCGCCGCGTGTTGGCTTCGACGATCGGCAGCGCTTGCCCCCGGGCAAAGCAAAGCACGGCCGAGGCCGAATACCGACCCAGCCCGGGCAACTCGGCGAGTGTCGCCGGGTCGTCGGGCACTTGGCCGCCATGGTCGGCAACGATCCGTTGCGCAGCCGCGTGCAGTTGTTTCGCGCGGCGGTAGTATCCCAAGCCCTCCCACGCTCGCAGCACCTCCGCTTCCTTCGCTCGGGCAAGGCAGTCAACGGTGGGAAACGCCGCTAGGAACTGGCGCCAACGCGGCACCACCGTAGCCACGGTCGTTTGTTGCAGCATCAACTCGCTAACGAGCACGGCGTAGGGGTCGCTGCTTTTTCGCCAAGGCAAATCGCGGCCGTGTCGAGCGAACCAACGAAGCGCCGCGCGCCGTACGGCGGCAAACCACTGGGCCGAAGGAAGTGCCGGCGGCGCGGCCGATTCCTCATCGCCTAGCGACCGGTCGGCGCGCGCAGCAGAGGGCCGTCGTGGGCGGGCCCGTCGGTCGTTGTGATCTTCGCATCCCATAACGGCGCTCAGGGCAGCGGCAATTCGGTTAACTCGTAGTCGAAATCGGCCGCCGCCAGAATCGTCGGGGTCTGGTAGATGAATTGGGCGGCCCCCGGCTCTCCGACATACTCGAATGCGTAATTGATTCCCACCTCGCGCAGGCTTTGCTTCACTGTTTCGGCACTGGTGGGCGAAAGCAGTCGGCCATCGGCCGTCCGCAGGCGCGCCGGGTTGCGGAAGATCCAGCCGCGATGGGTGGCCAGGGCCTCGCCGGGGTTGTCGAATCGCACGGTCAGACGGACTTCGAACTGGTCGCCCCGCTGCCGGCTTTGTTCAACAACCGCCACGGCCGCCGCCCCGCGCTTAACGATCGGCCGACCGCCGCCCAACCCGTCGAAGACGAATGTTTCGGGCCTGCCCGGCAGCAGCGCGTGCAAGCGGCCCTGCAACAGCGACAATCGCTTCGCCGTTCGCGGCGGCAAGGGAAGCGGCAATTGCAGCCGCTGGGCCGTCCGGTCGGCAAAATCGGCGATTTCCACCGATCCGGCCTGTTGGGCCGAGGCCAGCGTTTCGCCCGTGTCGAGCTTCGCGCTGAGATCGGCCAAGCCGTGCCGCAAGACGATCGGCTGGACCCGCGGCTCCCATGAAAGCTCGATTTCGACCGTCAAGCCGTCGGCCGAGGGCTGACGCGGGTTGCGCTGCGCGCGAATCGCCACGGCCTCGAAACGGAACGGACCGCGATAGCACGCACCGGCGCGGCGCGGACCGAGGCCTTCGGGCCGAGCCACCACGCAAATCGCCCGCGGCACCCCATAGGCATAAACCGTCAACTTCGCCGCATCGAGTGTTTCGTCAAGCGCTTGCCAAAACGGCGTTCCGCTGAACTGCAACTCGACCACCGGATCGAGGGCCACCTGATGAAACTGCGCCCGATAATCGACGATGCGGTTGCCGCTTTGGCGTTCCAACTCGGCAAGAACCTTCGAAACCGGCCCGCGACGCTTCTCTAATTCGATCATCGAGCCCTGAGCGCCGCTCAGCCCGTCGATCCGCTGGAGTTGCTGCACGACTCGGGCGACACGCGTTCGCGCCTCGGGCGACAGCCGCGGCTCGGCCCCGCGCAGCACGGGCAGCACGGCTGGTCCCATTCTCATCAGTTCCATCTCTGCGGCATCGCGCTGCGCAAGCTCGTCGGCATCGAGCCGGCGGAGAAGCCGCCGCACGGCCGACTCCCATTCGGGCGTCGATTCGATCGGGGACGCGTCGGTTTGGTCCGCCACGGTGCGCTCTGCCGCGGCGGGCGAGGGCGACGACGCGCCCGACAACGGGACGGAAGGCGGCACAGTCGCGGCCGGCGAGGCAACGATCGTTTCCCGCGAAACCTTGGGCGGGCTTTCGCCACAGATAAGCTTTGTCGGCGCCGCCGCCGAAACAATCAAGCAAACCAACAGCACAAGCGGACATCGCTGCGAAGCACATCGCAGCGCGCGGCGAATACCGATTCGCAAATCGGCGGCCGCACGCGACGGACCGACGGACTCGCGGAGAGCAGTGCGGTTATTGTCTCGGTTGCCATGGGACGACGGCGGGCCCTCGATCGAGTGATCGCGAAATCGCACCCGAAATGGAAGACGACGCACGATGCCGGATCCCGATCGCATGGCTTTGCTGCTCCTGCTCTCTGATCGCCGCTTGCCGATCCGGCCGCACGGTCGGCTTGCTTTCACCATCTATTCTATCCGCTGGAAGAAGCCGCGGGCATCGGGTTGGGCGGAAGCGGGCGGCATCGGCCGAGTCCCGTTGCCTCTGCCGCAACAACGCTCGGCGTCTTCGGGCCGCCGGGGCTACTCGGCGAGCAAGGCGTCGAGCTGATCGACCCAACGGGCGAATCGCTGCAAGGCGGCATCAACCGGCTCGGGCTGCGACAGGTCAACACCGGCATCGCGAAGCAGATCGATCGGGTCCTTGCTGCATCCGGCCGAGAGGAAGTCGAGGTAGCGCCGTTGCGCGGCCGGTTCGCCGGAGAGGACGGCATCGGCCAGGGCTAGTGCAGCCGACATGCCCGTGGCGTACTTATACACATAGAACGCACGGTAGAAGTGCGGGATGCGGAAACACTCCAGGTCCAATTCCGGATCGAGCGCGAATTGCGGGCCGAAATAATCGACCAGCAATCGATGGTACGTTTCCGTAAAGTAGTCAAGAGTGAGCGGAGTGCCGGCTTCGGCATCGGCATGGATCAACATTTCGAACTCGGCGAACATTGTTTGCCGAAAGATCGTGCCGCGCACGGCATCGATTTGGCGGCTGAGGATCGCAGCTTGCCGCAGGGCGTCGCCGCCGGCGCGGCGGAGCAAATGATCGGCCAGCAGTTGCTCGTTAAAGGTGCTGGCCACCTCGGCCGCGAGGATGGCGTAGTCGTAATAAAGGTACGGTTGCCGCCGCGCCGAGTAGAAGCTGTGCATCGAATGGCCGGCCTCGTGCGCCAGGGTGAACAGCTCCTCGAACACATCGGCCCGATAGTTCATCAAGATGTATGGGTCGCCGTCGTAGGAACCGCACGAAAAGGCTCCGCTGTGCTTGCCGCGGTTTTCGTAGCGGTCGCACCATCGGCCGCGCAACCCGGCCGCCAACGTTTCGCCGTACTCATTTCCCAGAGGTTGAACCGCCGCGAGCACCGTTTCGACCGCCTCAGCCCAGGGAATGTGCGTCTTCAATTCGGGAACAATTGGGGCGTAGAGATCGTAGTGATGCAAGTCGGGCAAACGCATCTTCCGCCGCCGCAATTCGTAATAGCGGTGCAGATCGGGCAGCCGGCGACGCACCGCGGCAATCAAGTTCTCGTACACTTCGCGCGGCACTTGATCGGGAAACAAGGCCGCCTCCAGCGAGCCGCGGTAGTTCCTCGCCCGGGCATAGTACACGTCGCGCTGCACACCGCCGGCCAAAATAGCCGCCAAGGTGTGCCGATGCGCGGAATACTGCTTGTAGTAGGTATGAAATGCCGCGGCGCGGACATTGCGATCGGCGCTGCGCAATAGCGATGAGAATGAGGAGTGGGTCAAGGGGATAGCGCGGCCGGCTTCGTCGCCGACCGTGCCGAAGTCGAGGTCCACATCGTTCAATTGGCGAAAGACCGTGTCGGCCGTGCAGGACATCTCCAACTGCATCGCCAACAACCGCTCTTCCGACGCGGAAAGCGTATGCTCCCGCCGCCGCACGATGCGCTCGAGCAAGAGCCGAAACGGCGACAGCGCGTCGGCGTTGAGCCAAGAAGCCATCTGTTGTGGATCGATGGCCAGAATTTCCGGCTCGATGAACGACGCCGCTTGGGCCGCCCGAGCCGCTGCGTGACGAAAGCGGCCGAGCATCGCCTGATAGCGGCTTTCGCCGGCATCTTCGGCCGACTTGAGAAACGCATACACTCCGAGCCGTTCGCCTTGGCGATCGAACTCGCTTTGAAACCCGAGGCATGCGGCGAGAGACTCCGGGCTTTCACTCAAGCGGCCGCGGTGCGACTCGAATTCGGCGATCCGCGATTCCCATCGGTGAAACGCCGACTCCCAAGCATCGTCGCCGGAGAAGAGGCTGCTCAGATCCCAAGTGTCGGCCGGATCGACTTCACTGCGAAGCGGCACGTTCGATGCGCATTGATCCATATCGCAACTTCCTTGCGTTTGCGGCGGCCAGCGGAGCAATCGTTACCACTGAAGCAATATCGTAGCCCAACTCAACCCGCCGCCGAAACCGCTGAACAAAACACGGCTTCCGCGGACGATGCGGCCGGCGCGCACGGCCTCGTCCAGTGCCAAGGGAATGCTCGCCGAGGCGGTGTTGCCGTAGCGATCGAGGTTATTGAACACCTTATGCGGAGGCAATCGCAATTCGGCAGCCGCCGAGTCGATGATCCGCAGGTTCGCCTGATGGAAAACAACGAGATCGACATCGTCGAGCGTCAATCCCGAAGCGGCCAGCACCTGTTCGGTGGTTTCGCGTAAGGTGCGAATCGCCCACTTGAAGACGGCCCGTCCGTCCATCCGCAGAAAATGCTCGGTGGGCCGCGCGGGGTCGAATGGATCGCGCGTTCCGCCCATCGGCCGATAGAGCAGCGGGGCACCCTCGCCGTCCGATCCGGCGGCAAAGGCCACGATGCCTTGCTCCGGCCCGCCGGGAGCGAGCAACACGGCCCCGGCAGCATCGCCGAACAGCGGATAGGTTTTCGGGTCGGCCGGATCGACGATCCGCGAGTTCACGTCGGCACCCACAATCAGCACGCGACGACTGCATCCGGTGGCCACGTACTGCATGCCGGTGAGCAGGGCTAGGGCAAAGCTGGTGCAGGCGGCCTGTATGTCGAAGGCCGGCGCAGTGATCCCCAACGCCGCCTGAACGGTGCTTGCCGTGGCAGGCATGAGCTGATCGGGTGTATAGGTTCCAAGCAACACCAAATCAACTTCGCTGGGTGGAACGTTTGCGTCGGCTAAGCACCGCTCGGCCGCGACGATCGCCAAATCGCCGGTGGCTTGGTTCGGCGGGGCGTGGCGACGCTGCGTAATGCCCGTCCGCCGGAGAATCCACTCGGCATCGCAGCCCAGTCGGGCAAGGTCGTCGTTGGTAACAACTGCCTCGGGCACGCTGCTGCCGATGCCGAGAATCTGCACGCCCATCAGTCGTCCGAAACGAGAGCGGGCAGAAAGAGGCGGCTCGGAAGGCATAACATCTCCTCACGAAAAGTATCGAAAAACGGCGGCAGCCTCGCGGTCCGTTGCCATCGGGCAAACGAATGCCCCGTGCGCGCGGGCGGTCGGCTTCAACCATGGATCGCGCGCTGCGTGTTCGGCCCTGGAGAAGACCGTTGTGTCTGGGAAACAGGCATCAGATCGGCGCGCAAGGAGTATAAAGTAGGCCGCCCGGGCGAATTGCTCAAGCCCTTATTTGATTGGGACGGGAAGGGGAGGAACGTATCAATCTTGCTGATTTTATCCATTTTGCCTACTTGACAGCCTGTGGCAAATCGTTAGCTTGAATGGTCTGCGCAAAATGCGGCATAGGAGTAAAAAAGGCAACACGGAGGAATCACACCTGATGCTCAATTGCCCCAGCGTTGGCGACCGCGTTGGGCTCATTGGGTGAGGCCGCTTTCGTAAGTTGTTATTAGGCAAACGCTTTGCGTTGTTGTGCGATTCGGTCCGTCGCCATTGGCATCCCAAGTGCTTCATTGGCTGAGCAGTTCGGGATGTTGCACGAATGTCGGCCTTCGCACTTGAAGAGGTAGCTCCCTTGCCTAAGACTCTCCGTAAGCCTGCCGTGGTCAATGGTCAGCATCCGCGAGTCAACGGTTCGACCCCGAACTCCAAGGGAAAGAACGGTGTTCGGGCGGTCGAGTATTTCGAGGACGACGAGCTGGTCGAGGCACTTGAGGCCGACGATGACTACACCGGCGAAGGCCCGGTGGAGCCTGATGACGACCTCGACGAAGACCTGCTGGAAGATGTGGAACTGCTGCGTACCGGTGAAGACGACCAGATTGACGACCCGGTGCGGATCTATTTGATGCAGATGGGCGAGATCGCCCTGCTGACGCGCAAGGACGAGATCCGCGCCGCCCGACGAATCGAACGGGGCCGTCGGCGATTCCGCAACGCCCTACTGGCCGGCGACTACATCTTGCAGGGGGCGGCCTCGCTGCTCGAGCAGATTCAGGCCGGGCAGTTGCGGCTTGATCGAACGATCGACGTTTCCGTAATCAACGTCCGCGAAAAGAAACGATTACTTAAGATTCTTGCGCCGAACCTGGCGACGTTGAAACGATTGCTGGCTGCCAACCGCCGCGACTTTGCCGTAGCGATTCACCGGCGGCGGCCGAAGGCGGAACGACGGGCTGCCTGGCGGCGCATCGTTTTGCGGCGCGGCAAGGGCGTTCGCTTAGTCGAAGAGCTTTGCCTGCGTACCCAGCGGTTGCAGCCGATGCTGGAAAAGCTGCGCCAGATCGGCCGCCGCATGGCGGAGATTCAGCAGCAACTGGAAGAGTCGGCCGGCAACCCCGAGGCGGCGGCCCAGCGAATCGAACTGCGGAAAGAACTCCACTATTTGATGCGGCTCACGCTGGAAAGCCCGGCCACGCTGCGGCGCACCTTGCAACGCATCGAGAAACACCTCTCCGATTACGAGTCGGCCAAACGCTATCTTTCGGCCGGAAACCTGCGGCTGGTGGTTTCGATTGCCAAACGGTATCGGAATCGCGGACTGAGCTTCTTGGACCTGATCCAAGAAGGCAACACCGGATTGATGCGGGCGGTGGACAAGTTTGAATACGCCCGAGGCTACAAGTTTTCCACCTATGCGACTTGGTGGATTCGCCAAGCGATTACGCGGGCGATTGCCGACCAGAGCCGCACGATTCGCCTGCCGGTGCATATCATCGAAACCCTGGGAAAGGTGCGCGCCGTTTCGCGTCAATGGCTGCAAACACACGGCTGCGAGCCCAGCGTGGAAGAGACGGCCTCGGCTGCGGGACTGCCGATCGAGGAAGCCGCCTGCGTGCTTCGCATGACGCGGCAACCGCTGTCGCTCGATCAACCGGTGGGCGATCACGACGACACCTATTTCGGCGAGTTTCTCGCCGATCATCGGGAAGAAGACCCGTTGCACGAGATGAACGCGCAGTTGCTCAAGCAGCGGATCGCCGACGTGCTCGAGGGGCTCGATTACCGCGAACGAGAGATCATTCGTCTCCGCTATGGCTTGGCGGACGGCTATTCCTACACGCTCGAAGAAGTGGGCAAGATCTTCTCGGTCACCCGCGAACGGGTCCGACAGATCGAAACCAAGGCCGTTCGCGCGTTGCAACATCCTTGCCGCTCGCGCCAGCTTTCGAGCTTTGTGGACGGCTGGAAAGAGACCTCGCCCCCGGCCCTACCGCCGATCGAGGGAGGACCGGCGGCCTCGCTCGAAACGGTTTGATCCTTTCCGCTCGATCCGTTTTGACGAGATCGCGGCCGTTTTTTGCTTGCCAACCGCCGCTCACTCGATCATATTGAGCCATTGCCGTCCGCCGGTCGGGTTCGTTGCGCAGCGACGCCCATCGGCCATGTTCGGCGACTGCACGTTCAATTTCACTCCTGCCTTGCTCGGACCACCAACCATGAAACTGCTTCGAACTTGCCTGTTGTTGGCAGCGACGGCCGCGGCCGTCTCGGTTTCTTCCCTTTGGGCGGCTTCGCCTGCGGCGGCACCCCAGCCCTATGCCGAAGGCTTCTACGAGCTTTTTGACGGCAAATCGCTCGACGGCTGGAAATTGGGCGGGCCGGAAGGCTCGTTCTTCGTGGAAGACGCCAAGCTTGTCGCGCGTGCAACGAAGAACCAGGCTCATCTCTTCTACGTTGGCCCGGTGAAGAACCACGACTTCAAGAACTTCCATCTGAAGGCGGAAGTGATGACCGCCCCGGGCGCCAACTCGGGCATTTACTTCCATACCGCTTTCCAAGAGGCCGGTTGGCCGAGCAAGGGATACGAAATCCAGGTCAACGTCTCTCATGCCGACCCGAAGAAGTCGGGCGGGCTTTACGGCATTCGCGACTGCTTCGACCCGCCCTGCAAAGACAACCAGTGGTACACGCAAGAGATCATCGTCACCGGCAAAAAGATCGTCACGAAGATCAACGGCAAGACGATCGTCGATTACACCGAGCCGGACGATTGGAACAAGGGCCAGCGGCGCATCGACCGCGGCACGTTCGCCCTGCAAGCACACGACCCGAAAAGCACGGTCTATTTCAAGAGCATCCGCGTCAAGCCGTTGGACGACTAACCGACCTGCGACCGCGCATCTCTGTTGGGCGCCGCCATACAGCGCCGGCGATCGACGCGATCAAGGCCGAGATCGCCAGCGCGGCCATGCCCGGTTCGGGAACCGGTGCGGCATTGATTACGCCCACAGCTTCCAGATCGAATCCGCCGCTGCCCGAGGTCGGGTGCGGGTCGTAGATCGGCCGCCCGAACGAGTCGAGCGCAGAGCCGTCGCCGACGATGTCCACGATCTTCACGTGGCTGATGGCCTGGACATTCAGCAGGGGCGATACGCCGGCCAACTGGGCCAGGTCGAAAGGCGTGCCGAAGCCGGCGCGATACTTGCCCGCCAAGTTGTCGATGTTCGTCGGGTCCACGGAACCGAAGCCCCCAACCGGCGAGGCGGTCAGCGAGGCGTTGGGGAACCGAAAGTAATCGACGCCGTTGGATGAGACTTCGACAAAGGCCAATTCGAGGAAGGTGTCGCTGAAGCTGTTTTCGAACACGGCGAAATCCCAGCCTGGGCCGTCGACAATCCAAACATCGAACGTCAGGGTGATTTGCCCGCCGTTGCCTAAACAGACGATGTCGGTACTCGTTCCTTGGGCTGGGCCGAGGGCCTTTTCCGGCGTTTGCCAGCTCGGATCGCAGCCCGAACCAACCAAGTAGTTCGTCCATCCGGTCGCCCAGGCAACGATGTTCGGATCGTTCTTCGCTACGGCGGTCGAGCCTGGTTGACCGGCGGCCGGCGGATAGGGGCCGGCGACGACCGAATCGGTTTGCAGGATCGAACAGGCCCATGCCAATGTGAAAGTGACCGCCAACGGAATCAAACGCTTTGTTGCGGGTTCTCTCCGCCGGACCTGTTCTCCGCAGTTTTTGACAGTGTTCAGAACCCGGAGAACGACTGGCGACATCGAACGAAGGCAGCGATTCATCGGATTTCCCCCCTTGCGCCGACGGCGCGGCGCGGATTGTGTCCGGATGGCTTTCGGGGCGTTTCGGGCGGATCGTGTCCGCGACACGCGCCCCGGCATCGGTGCTGCGCGTTGAATGGAACGCGACTGATGGTGTCCCGAAAGTATGCGATGAGCGATACTCGCGCCTTCAGCGCGCGGCGACAGCGGACCGACGCACCAGGTTGCGGCGCGGTGCGAGATCCGCGATTCGACGGCCGCCGCGCGCTGAAAGCGCGCAGGATCCCATCAGCGGATGAGCCTCCGGAGCTCAGACATACGTGATTTCGGCCGTTTCCGTCCCGCGCGGAACACGCACCTGACTCGCGTTGGTAGGTCTTCTGACTCTCGAGCTTCACCGGCCCGGCCTTCTCGCCGCCCGAGGGCGGGCGGCAATGGCATCGGAAGGGGCGCGGCACACCGCTCGATGACAGCGGCGGGGACCGTTCCGGATTCGCACCGGATTCCCTGTTGAGCAAGCGGCCGAGAGCCGGCTCGCCTGCACACCAACGCACGACGGTCTAGAATATAGCCTCGCCGGGCAGCGCCGACAAGCGGCTCTGCTGTTAGAATAAAATAATCGTGTTCCGCGGCGGGAAGCGGCGGAAACCGAAACGCGGTTGGAACGAGCAAGTCGCGCAATCGGCCGTTGCGCCGGCGGCTGCTTTCCGAATCGTGCGGATCGATCGAGCATGCTGCCGGCGGCTACGTATTGAATCGAACATGGATATCGGTGCCTTGCGCGAACGCCTTGCCGATTTCGAAAAGGCCGCCCTCTGGCTGCGCGCGTGGAAGCTGTCGGATGCGCGCCGCGGCCACGATTGCCTGCTTCGCATCGCCTCGGGCGGGATGACGCTCGACCTGCTCGGCGTGCTCTGCGATCAACTGGCCGAACATCTGCCCGCCACCGCCGACCCCGACATGGCGCTGAACAATCTCGAACGGTTCATCGCCGTGGCGCGCAATCCGCTGGCAATCGGCACGCTTTTCGAGCGCGACCCGACCGCCTTGCCGCCGCTGTTGCACTTGTTCAGCACCAGCCAGTACCTCAGCGATTTGCTGGTAACCGACCCGGAGAGCTACGATCTGTTGCGGCTCAGCGAGGGCCTGCCGGTGGCGCGGCAACCGTTGGTCGACGAGCTGACGGCCGAGGTGATGGCCCTAGACGACGAAACGGCCGTGGCGCGCGCCTTGCGGCGGTTCAAGCGTCGCGAGGTGCTGCGCATCGCCTATGGCGATATCATTCGCGGCCAAAGCCTGAAGACGGTGACGGCCCAAATTTCCTACTTGGCCGATGCGATTGTCGAGGCCGCCCTGCAAGCGGCCTATCGCAAAGTGGCCGCCCAGCGCGGCGTGCCGCAATTACCCGATGGCCGCGGCGCGCCCCGATTCGTGGTGCTCGGGCTGGGCAAGTTGGGCGGGCTGGAATTGAATTATTCCAGCGACATTGATTTGATCTTTCTCTACGACGGTGACGGGCGCACCGACGGCCGCCGCAGTGTGACCAATGTCGAGTTCTTCGATTACGTGGCCCGCGAAACGGTGCGGCTGCTGACCGAGGCCACGCAATGGGGAAGCTGCTATCGTGTCGATTTGCGGCTTCGGCCCGACGGCCAGCGAGGACCGACCGTGCCCAGCCTGACCGGAGCGCTGAGCTACTACGACCTGCGCGGACGAACCTGGGAACGACAGGCGATGATCAAGGCCCGGCCCGTGGCCGGCGACCTGGACCTGGGCTGGGAATTTCTCGATCGTCTCGGGCCGTGGATCTATCGGCGCTATCTCTCGGCGGCTGACATTGCAGGCATCAAGGCCCTGAAGCGGCGCATCGAGCGCCAAGCGCAGCAAGCCGGCGGCGAGACACGCGATGTGAAAACCGGCCGGGGCGGCATTCGCGACGTGGAATTCGCCATCCAATTTTTGCAATTGCTCAATGGCGGCGACATGCCCGAGTTGCGCACGGGCAACACGCTCGATGCCTTGTCGCGGCTGGAAGCCGGCGGGTGCTTGAGCCACACGGAAAGCACGCTGCTGGCCGAAAACTACACGTTCCTCCGAAAGATCGAACATCGCTTGCAGATCATGTTCGATCTGCAAACCCATCTGCTTCCCGACGACCCCGGAGAATTGACCAAACTGGCGCTGCGGATGGGCTATGGCGAGGGCGGCCCGGCATCGCTCAGCGCCTTCCTCGACGACTATCGGCAGAAGACGGAACTGAATCGCAAGATCCTCGATCATCTGCTGCACGAAGCCTTTGCCGACGATCCGCAAACCGCGCCCGAGGTCGATCTGGTGCTTGATCCCGACCCGACGGCCGACCGCATCGACGAGGTGTTGGGCAAGTATCCGTTCCGCGATTTGAATCGGGCCTACGAAAACCTGATGGCTCTGGGCGAAGAGCGAATTCCCTTTCTCTCGACGCGCCGCTGCCGGCACTTTTTGGCTTCGATCGCCCCGCGGCTGCTCTCGGCGGTGGCCGAAACCGTCGATCCCGACTCGACGCTCGTTCAGCTTTCCCAGGTCAGCGACTCGATCGGCGGCAAAGGAGTGTTGTGGGAACTGTTCAGTTTCAATCCGCCCAGCTTGCGATTGTACGTCGAGCTTTGCGCCTACAGTCCCTACTTGGCCGGCATCCTCACGAGCAATCCGGGCATGCTCGACGGGTTGATGGACAGCCTGGTGCTCGACAAACTGCCGACCGCCGATTTCCTCGATCGCACCTTGGCCGAGTTGTGCGAATCGGCCGAGGATGTCGAACCGATTTTGCACAGCTTCAAGAACGATCAGACCCTTCGCGTCGGCGTCCGTGATTTGCTCGGCAAGGAAGACGTGCAGAATACCACCGGCGCCTTGGCCGATATCGCTCAAACCTGTCTGAAGCAGGTCGTTGAGCGAGAGTACGAGCGGTTGAAGGCCAAGTTCGGAGAACCGCAGGTACACATCGGCCGGCGGACCGGACGCCCCTGCGAACTGGTGATCCTCGCGTTGGGCAAGTTCGGCGGCCGCGAACTGAACTATCACAGCGACCTCGACATCGTCTTTCTGTACGAGGCCGAGGGACACACGCAGCCGCCGGCCGGCCGGGAAGGCACGTCGAACCAGCATTTCTACAGCGAGTTGGGGCAGCGAATCATCAAGTTCATCAGCCACTTGGGCGGGCATGGGCGGCTGTACGAGGTGGACGCTCGACTGCGGCCCACCGGACGCAGCGGCAGCCTGGCAGTTTCGCTTCCCGAGTTGCTCCGATACTTTACCAGCGGCGAAGCGCAACTTTGGGAGCGACAGGCCTTCACGAAGGCGAGGGTCGTCTTCGGCAGCGATCGGGCGGCGCGGCTGGCGATGAACGTCGTGGCGCGCGCCGTCTATCAACACCGATGGCAACCGGCCGACGCCGCCGAAATCCGGCAAATGCGACATCGGCTCGAACAAACCGCCTCGGCCGGCAATTTGAAGCGCGGCCCCGGGGGAATCGTCGATATCGAGTTCCTCGTGCAAATGCTGCAACTTCGCCACGGCCGCGGAATCCCCCATGTGCGTTCGCCGAACACATTGCAGGCGCTTCGGGCGCTGTTCGAGGCCGGTTGCCTGTCGGCCGATGATTACGAACTGTTCTATTTCAATTACCGGCTTTTGCGCACCATCGAAGGCCGGTTGCGATTGATGAACTCGACGGCCCGAGACCAATTGCCCACCGACCCGAGCGAATTGGCCAAACTGGCGCACCTGACGCGCTATCAAAGTACGGAGCTGTTGCTGCAAGATTTTGCCGTGGCCACGCGGCGCATTCGCGAGCGGTTCGATCAATGGATGGAGGCGGCCGCGCGCACCTCCGCCAAGCGTCCGGCCGACGGGAAAGCGTGACGCCGGTCGCACCGAATTGCCGGCCGACATTCCACCGCCGGAAGAGAAACAAGCGGATGCCGGGTGATGATCGACCAGCCGTCTTCTACCGATAGGCGTACTTCGGTGCGCATCGCGCCGGTTGCCCGCCGCCGTTTGACGGTGCCGCGCGACGACCATGCGTGGCTGATCGATCCGCCGCTCGATCAGCTTGCCGCCGCGGCGGAGCGGAACGCAGAGCAGGCCGAGAGTCGCCGCGGAACGATCGCCGGCGTGGAATGGAGATCTTTTGCGGCCGCGGCCCGCCGAGAATTGCTCGCCGCCGCGGTGGAATACACGCAAGAGTTCCTCGGAGCCGAAGCAGCCGCCCGAGCCGATCGGGGATCGCAGCGGATGGTGTTGGCCGGTCATCAGCCGGGATTGTTCCATCCCGGGGTCTGGCTGAAGAACTTCGTGCTCGACGACGTGGCACGCCGCGTTGGCGCCACCGCGGTCAATGTGGTGATTGACGACGACGTGCTTCGCTTCCCGTCGGTGTTGGTCCCCGGCGGAACGGCGGCAGCGCCGACCTTGGAGCCGATCTCTTTCGATGGTCCGCACGAACAAACCGTGTGGGAACTGCGGCCCGTGGCCGACCGCGCGGTGTTCGATTCGTTCGCGGCGCGGGCAGCGCAGCGGCTGAGCCGGTTGATCGAGCAACCGCTGATAAACGAGTACTGGCCCTTGGTCGTCGCTCGTGCCGATGCCGGCTGCAACTTGGGCGGGGCGCTGGCGCAAGCCCGGCGGCAATGGGAGGGTCGTTGGGGCGTCGATACGCTCGAAGTGCCGCAAAGCCGGGTGTGCCGCTTGCCTTCGTTCCGCCGCTGGGTTGCCTCTCTGCTCAGCGATTTGCCGCGATTGGCCGACGCCTATAATCAAGCGTTGACCGATTATCGACGGGCGCATCGGGTGCGCAATGCCGCGCAGCCCGTGCCGAGCCTGAGCAGCGAACACGGGCGGCACGAGGCCCCGTTTTGGCTGGTTTCCGCCGACGGGCACCGCCGCCGATTGTTCGCGCGGACGACGGCCGCAGGGATCGAGGTGGCCGCCGAGAGCAGCGTCGTCGCCGTGTTGCCGCCGGCCGACCGCGACGGCGGCTCGGCCGCGGCGGCGGAAATGCAGCGGCTGGAAGAGCGCGGCATGTGTTTCCGCACGCGCGCCCTGACGACGACGCTGTGGGCACGGCTGGTCCTCGGCGATTTGTTCATTCACGGGGTGGGCGGCGCCGCGTACGACGAAGTGACCGATCGAATCATCGCCCGCTATTTCGGCGTCGAGCCGCCCCAGTTCGCCGTTGTATCGGGCACGCTTTATCTGCCGGTCGAAGCGCCTTCGGGCAGCGCCGACCAACTGCGCGTCGTCGCGCGGCAATTGCGCGAATTGAAGTATCATCCGGAGGCGGCCCTCCCTCCGCCCGACGACCCTGCCGCACGGCAACGATGGGAGGAACTGGTGCGCGCGAAACGCCGGCTGATCCATTGCGGCGAACCGGCCATGCCGCCCGCCGCACGTCATCGCGCCATCGAATCGCTCAATCATGCAATGGGCGCGTTTGCCGAGGCTGCGCGCAGCGCATTGCTCGATCGGCTCGAAACGTTGCGCCGCGCGCAGCGGATCGAAGGCGTCTTGCGCCGTCGCGACATGCCGTATGTGTTTTATCCGGTTTCGACATTGCGGGAATTTTTCGGCGGGCTACTTCACAAAAACGAATAAAGATGCTTTGATACCGGAGAAAGGATTCGCGCGATGGATGCCGCGATCTCGTCTTCGGAACCGACGCCGCTTGTCCGAGCGCGCCCGTGCGCCAAACGGATTCGCACGCCCATCGTCCCCGCAACAACGGCGGACCATCCCGCGATTCACTATTTTCTCGAAGCCATCTTCGATCGGAATTGGGCCGCGGAGTTCCGCGCAGCGTGCGACGACCCGAACTATCGGCCCGGCGATCGGCTCTTGTTGCGCCGCGGGCCGCGCCTGTTGGGCCACGCTCGTCTCAGTCGGCGGACGATGCAGTTCGATTGCTGCCGGGTGCCGGCGTGCGGGCTTCACGAGTTGTGCATCATCCCTTCGATGCGTTGCCAGGGTTACGGCGCGTATTTGCTCGGTGCCGCCGAACGCGCGATGCTCGATGCCGGCGCACACATCGGCTGGTTGCGGACGTCGGTGCCGCACTTTTTCCGCCGTTCCGGTTGGGCGCTGTGCGGCCGGCACAATTACAGCCGCGCCGACGCCCGCTCGCTGCTGGCCCAGCTTTGGCAACGGGGCGTGCCGCAGCGGCGCGGCCGGGCATGGCATATCCGGCCGTGGCGGCAGTGGGAAATCGGCTCGCTGGCCCGCATCTACCAGCAGAACCTGTTCGGCGCATTCGGCTGGCCGGTGCGCGACGCTGAGTATTGGAATTGGCTGCTCAACCGTCCCGCCTTTGATGAAATCTATGTCGCCATCGAGGGCCCCGAACAACTGGAATTGGGCGAGCGGAACACCCGCATGATCGGCTACGCCGTTGTTCGCGGCGCGCGGATCCTCGAGCTGTTGACCTCGCCGGATCGCCCGCGGGCGGCGTTGGAGCTGCTAGCCCGAATCGCCACCGACGCCCTCGAGCACGATCGTTCCGACATCACCCTCCACGCCCCGGCCGAGCATCCGCTGCACAATGTCTTTCTCGACGCCGGGGGGCTGCATCAGCACATCCAAGCCGATCGCGGCGAGGTTCACATGGCCCGGCTCCTCGATCCGGTGCGGCTGATGCAGACGATGGCCGAGGTCTATCATCGCCGGGTCGAGCGCGCGCGGATCAACGGGCCGATCGAACTCGGCTTCTTTGTCGAAGGCCGCAAGTACCTCTTAGAAATTGATGGGGAATCGGTGCAGGCGTCGGCTCATCGGCTGGGTCGAAGCTATTTGGCGATGAACGTGGCCGACTTCACCCGCTTGCTTCTCGGGCAGCTCGATTGGGATTGGGCCCTTCGCGATCGGCGGATCGAGTGTTCAACCGCGTTGGCCCAGCAGTTCGGGCGGGTTCTCTTCCCCACTGTCCCGCTCTATCGGCCCGTGTGGGACGAATGGCCCTTGGTGTGAATCGTCGGCAATGCGGCGTCGCAGCTCGATTGCACGATCGCAGATCATGGGGCGCCCTGTTCATTCACGCCCGCAACGCGACGGGCGGCCTGCCGGGATTCTCAGACGCGGATGACCGTCGTGCCGCTCAATCGGCGGATCAGTCGCCGCATCTCCAGCACGCTGAGCGTGGCCAGCACGCGCGCCGCCGGAAGCTTCGTCGTTTCGACGATTTGGTCGATCTGCGTTGCCTGCTCGCCGATGGCCGCCAGCACATCGCGTTCGGCCGTATTGAGCAGCAACTCGGCCGGGCGGCGCAGCGGGGGACCATCGTCGCGCGGGGCGGCCTCGACCAAGGGCCCAAGGGCTTCGAGCACGTCGTCGGCCGATTCGACCAGCGTCGCCCCGTCGCGGATCAGCCGATGGCAGCCGCGCGACGTGCGGCTTTCGATGCTGCCCGGCACCGCGAACACCTCGCGGCCTTGCTCGAGGGCATGTTTGGCCGTGATCAACGCCCCGCTCCGCTCGGCCGCCTCAATCACGATTACTCCCAACGACAAACCGCTGATGATCCGATTGCGTTGGGGAAACTGTCCGGCCAGCGGCTCGACGCGCGGCGGCGACTCGCTCACCAGCGCGCCAGAAGCGCGAACTTCGTCGGCCAGCGCGGCATGTTCCGGCGGGTAGATGTTCATCACCCCGCTGGCCAACACGGCCAAAGTGCGCCCGCCGGCGGAGATTGCCCCGCGATGCGCGGCGGCGTCGATCCCCCGGGCCAGCCCGCTGACGATTGTCAGGCCCGCTCGGGCCAGCGCCGCCGCCAGACGTTCGGCCTGCCTCAGCCCGTACACCGAAGCATGCCGCGTGCCCACAATCGCCACAGCGGCGGCATCGCGCGGCAGCAACGTGCCGCGGACGAAGATCGCCCCGGGCGGATCGTGTATCTCTTTGAGCGGACGGGGATAGCCCGGATCGCTTTCCAAAAGGATGTCGATCCCCTCGCGGCGGCACAGTTCGATCTCGCCGCGTACATCGATCGTGGCGGCGTCGAGAATCTTGCCCGCCAGCTTCGGTCCCACGCCGGGCACTTCGCACAGTGCCGCCCGGCCGGCGGCCAGCACAGCCCGAGCCGAGCCGAACCGTTCGAGCAGCGCCTTGCGTGTTCGCGGCCCGACGCCCGAGACGAGAATCAGCCGCAAGGCGTCTTCGAGCGTGTCGGTTGCGTCTGCCGCTGGCGTTACAGTCGTCGTCGGAATCGATGACAGCGCCGATAGCGCCGCCGGTGCCGCGTCGGGCGACGGCCGCACCGAATTGCGCGAGTCGTCCGGTTCGGGCGAAGGTTGGGGGTCGAAGTCGAAGAGGTTCGCCATGGCGAAGAGTCTCGATCGAACAACCGGTGGGCTGAAAAGAAGTCCCGCACTTCAAAGGCGAATCACCGTCAGCGCCGTGATCGGCCGGAGGCGGCCGCAATCCACCGGGCTGCGATTATCCCAGCGCGGCCGCCACCTCGCGCGGGTCGATCCCGCTGACCAGTTCCACTTCGCCCAAGCGGCTGGGCAAAACGAATCGCAGCGTCCCGTGGCTGACTTTCTTATCGTGGGCCATCACCTTCAGGGCGGCCTCGGCATCGACCTTCGGCGGTTCGAACGGCAGTTGCAGCCGTTCGAGCAGGGCTGTCTGCCGTGCGACGAAGGCCTCATCGACCCGCCGCAGCCGTTGGGCCAGCCGTGCCGCGCAGGTCATGCCCATCGCCACTGCTTCGCCGTGCAGCAAGTTGCCGTAACCGCCGAGCGTTTCGAAGGCATGCGCGAAGGTGTGCCCGTAGTTGAGAATCGCCCGCCGCCCGCTGCGTTCGAACTCGTCGGCTTCGACCACGTCGGCCTTCAACCGGCAGCAGCGGGTGACGACGTGCGCCAAACAACTAGGCTCGCGGCGATTGAGCTGCTCGACGTTCGCTTCGAGAAAGCCGAAGAATTCCGCGTCGAGGATCACGCCGTACTTGACCACCTCGGCCAAGCCGGCGCGGTACTCGCGGTCGGGCAAAGTGCTCAGCACGTTCGGGTCGATCAGCACGCCGATCGGCTGCCAAAACGCCCCGACCATGTTTTTCCCTTCGGGCAGGTTGACGCCCACCTTGCCGCCCACCGAGCTATCCACTTGGGCCAAAAGCGTGGTCGGAACCTGAACGAACCGCAGCCCGCGCAAAAACGTGGCCGCCACGAACCCGGCCAAATCGCCGACCACACCCCCGCCGACCGCAACGACGACCGCTTGTCGGTCGGCCCCCAGTTCGAGCATGCCGTTCCACAGACCGGCTGCCACTTCGACCGACTTGCTCTCTTCGCCCGGTTCGACGGAGATGATATCCACGTCGATCTCAGCCGCCGAAAGGCTCTCTGCCGCAGGCAGGGCATACGGCTCCTGCACGTTGGCATCGGTGATGACGACCGCATGAGAAACCTTGCCCAGCGAGGCCACCAGCGGGCCGAGCCGCGCAAGCCGGCCCGAGCCGATCTCGATGTCGTAACTGCGCTCGCCAAGGGCGACATGCACGCAATGAACGTCGTCGGTCATAAGTCCTCAAAGGGCGTTGATGTTGTTCAGAATCGCCGTCGTTTGTGGTCCGCCAGGTCGGCCTGCGGGATCCGTTCTCGGGATCAGTTTTCGGCACGGCCCGGCTCGACCATCCGCACCACCGCCTCCCAGCGGCTCAACTCGCCGCCGGCGGGCACCTGCGGGGGCTGTTCCAGATAGTTCAGGTAAAGCCGATCGGTGGCTCGGCCGCGTTCCATCTTCGTCGCGGCGAAATAGGCCGCCCGCAGCGGCATCTTGCCGGCAATAGCGAGTCGGCCGTCGATAGCGATGTTCGTCGCGGGGGCCGGCACAATCCGCGTTGCGCTAAGGGCGACGACTTCCGTTTCGCGGTTGTCGAAGCGGATAGCGCGCCGCCCGCGTTCGTACACCCAATTGGGGTTGTTCAGAACGCCGATCAGCCCGGTGGCGCACTGAGATAGTTGAACGTCGGTCAAGGCGGTCAGTGTTTCGCTCAGCAGCAGCGATCCGTCGGCGCGCGATTCCACGGTGAGCTTCGCGCGAACATGAGTGCCGTGATCGACTTCGAGCACAGCGCGAAATCCGCCCGAGGCCGATTCGGGCAACGAGTCGCTCGGGCGAACGACTGCCGATCGCGCGGCAGTCGCGGGCGGCAGAAGCTCGACGCTTGCGCTTCGCAGCTTCACCGGCAGCGGCTTGTTCTGCCCCTGCAAGACGACTTGGCCGATGCCGTTGCGTTGGTCGGGCGAAACGATGCGATCGTCGGCGAACGCCGCCAGTTGGGCCATCACCACCGCACCCCAACTGAGCGAATGAATCGCCCGAGGCGTGCGGTGAATAATGATCTTGCCCGACTCCCACTGTCGCACACCCAACAACGGTCCAGCGGCGGCGGGCCGCGGCATATCGGGGTCGGCCGTTTGCAGCACGAGCCATGCTTGGGCAAGCGAACGGAATTGCGAATGCTGCATCGAGGCGAAATACCATTCGCCGGGCGCGAAGACCGCGCCCGAGGCGTTCCGCGCTTGCATCTTCTCCAATGTTCTCAGCGATTGCAGCGCCCGGGGCCAAGCGTCGCGATCGTCGGCATAGATCGCCATTTCGAGGTGAACGCTGAGCCAATTCGGGTTGCGAAACAATTCCCAATCTTGGCCGCTGGGATAGACGAACCCGCCGTCGGGCAAGTGGAACCACTTGAGGTTTTCGTAAATTGGGCGGACGTTGTAGAGCAACGCTTCGGGCGGTTTTCGATCACTGAGCACGAAATCGACCTGCGCGCTGAGCGTCAGGCCGAAGCAGGTCATGTAGTCGGGATGTACGAAGCCGTGGTTTTCCAGCGTGAAGTCATCGAAGATGTTCGCTCCGGTGAACTGCTCGGCGACGGTGCGGCCGTCGATCACCGCCTGCGACTGCGCATCGGCCGGCCGCAGGAACGACGAAAGCGTCCATCGCTGGAAACCCTCGCTCCAGCGGGGCTGCCGCGGGTCGCCGGGCGCGATAAGCATTGCGGCATGGAAGATCAGCGCATTCCAGGCATTTTCCTCCGCCTTGGTGTCGTAGGTGATCTGATGCGGCGGCGCGGCGCGGAGAAAGCGGTCGGCCTCGTGCAGCACCACCTTCCGCACCGATTGCCGCAGGTCGTCGGGCAAGTCATCCCAAAGCCACCAGGCGGCGCGGCCCAACATGTAGGCCCAGTAGGCCGACTGCCAAGCGTTGCCCCAGCACTTTCCGTCGTCGGTCGGTCGGCCGCCGCTTACGTGCGTGGCCGTGCAGTAACGCATCATGGGAATGATCGTTTCGGCGAGCAACGCGCGCCGCGAAACGCCGACAACCTGCTCGTCGTATGGCCCGAACCGGTAGAGAAACGCCAACCCCTCGATCGTTGACGTATTCGGTCGAATCATATGTTCGCCGCTGGCGCTGGCGGTCAACAGCTTCAGCGAAGGGTCGGTCGGCCACGGGCGAACCTGGGCCAACAGGTGGCGTGCCTGCTTCTCAGTAGCCAGATAGATCCGCTGCGGAAGGCCGTCGAACGCATCGGCCCCCAAGTTGGGCAAGGCCTTGATCGGCAGCACATCGCGGGCGCCGTCTTCCGCGGCGCAGGCAGGCCGGCCGTCAAAGGCCAAAACGGCGAACAGCGTCGCCGCGATCACTGCCGCCCACTTTGGCGCCGTTGCCCGGACGACCGTTGCCATGCCTTCGCGCGCACCGACCGAAGCGGCCCACCGCAACTGCCGCGGACGAGTGGCCGCAATGGAAGAAACCAGGGCACGACCAATCGGCCGCCCGCGCCGTCGTCGGAAATATTGTGCGCATGGCATGATGCGATCAACCTCCCTTTTTCGGCCCCGGCTGTTTGCGCGCGACGATCCGCGACTCGATCCGCCGCTGTTCGAGCCGCTTTTTCAGTTGCGGAAACTTCGTGGCGGGCATTCGCGCCCCCTGCTTGCCCTGGCTCTTGCCCATCATTGCGTCTCCAAGAGAACACTTCAGGCGGATCAATCAACTCGCTCAATCAAACCGCGAAAGGCGGAAAGTAGCTTGAGCGCACGCAGCACGATTAGTTGCTCACGGCTTCTCCGTTGGAGTAAAGCATCGCCAGATTATCACGAGAGCACGTCGGCGGCAATCTGCCGGCGTTTTGGTTCGCGCGTCGAACCTTGGACCGAACCGAGAAGATTGATGCCACCTCGAGCACGCAGCCCAATCGCGACTTCGGTCGGCGAGGCACGTTGAAGCGGCAAGTGCCGGAATGACCCGTCGCCGGCCGGCGACCCGAGAACTACATCGAGCGACCTGCAATCCTCGTTTGGCGATTGACAGTCGTCATCCAGCGAACATAGGCTATGAAGTCGGTTCCCGCCACAGCCTACATCGGGGCCTCTTGGCCATCGGGTGCGAATCGTCCGCTACGAGTTGTCGCCCCAATCGCGTTTGATACCGCCTTCCCGGAACTCACCACCAGACGGAACGAACAACGGCCGCGGCCGGCCGCTCGACGGGCCGTTGCAAAGGCAGAAGCATGTTTCCCGACAATTCGCGCGATGTCAACGAGAAACGGGTGCATGTTGTCGCAGCGAGGGTCCGTTGTCTCTTTGGCGGCGGGCGATCGAAGCGGAACGATGGTTGCGGTGTGCTGTGCCGGACGCGAGCGGCCGTTCGGGCTGTAATCGTTTCGGCAGCGGTCTCGTCCGTTTTTTCGATGGCGATTGCCCGCTCTGCGACCGATTCAACGACAAAGTACGGCTCCGACGTTGCAGTGTCGTCCGTTTTTTCCTCGCCGATTGCCGGTTCTTCGACGCCGATTGTTGGCTGGAGCAGGGCTTCGGCCGCGGCGGCCCGTGTGCCGGTGGCCGCCGAAGCGGACCGGCCGATCGCTTGTGCGTCCGAGTCGCCGACCGATTCGGCCGCAGACCGTCGGCCGCTGCGTTTTTCGGCCGAGCGGCTGGTCGATCGACCGATCATTGCGCCCGGCATGCCCGGACTTGCCCGCGAAGGCGGTCGCGACAACATCAACGGGCCGTCGCTGATTCGCGTGCCCGACTGGGTGCCGGATGCGAAGGGGAAGTACTATCTCTACTTCGCACATCACGGCGGCAAACATATTCGCATGGCCTATGCCGACGAGTTGACCGGGCCGTGGACCATCGTGCCCGGCGGGGTGCTGGGCGTCGAGCAATCGCCGGGTCGGGGGCACATCGCCAGTCCCGACGTTCACGTCGATCACGCCGAGCGGCGGATTCGCATGTATTTCCACCAGCCGGGACCGCCGGGCAGTCCGATTTCGGGCCAGGTTTCGTTTGCGGCTGTTTCGCGCGACGGGCTGAAGTTCGAGCCGCGGCCGGAAGTGCTCGGCAAGTTCTACTTCCGCGTGTTCGAATACGACGGGTGGTTCTACGCCCTGGCCAAGAACGACAATGAAGACGGCATCATCTATCGCTCGCGCGATCCGCTGAGCGGGTTCCGCCCCGGGCCGCGGTATCTGCCCAAGGTGCGCCATACGGCTGTGTGGGTCGATCGGCCGTCGGCCATGCTCTACGTGTTCTACTCGTTGGTGGGCGAGGCCGATCGTCCGGAGCACATTTGCGTTTCGTCCGTCGATTTGCGCGACGATTGGATGCAGTGGCGCTTCTCGCCGCCGCAGTCGGTGCTGCTGCCGGAGCGCGACTGGGAAGGCGCCCGACTGCCGCACAAGCCTTCCTCATACGGCGCGGCCGCCGGGCCGGTGCGCCAGTTGCGCGATCCGGCCGTCTTCTGCGACGGAGACCAGATGTATTTGCTCTATTCGACAGCCGGCGAACAGGGCATCGGCATCGCACGGCTTGTCGCTCATCGCGCGGCGGAAGCGGCCGCACCGGGCGGCGATCAATCGGCGGTGCCCGCGCTGCCCGACGCGGTTCCCTCTGCCGGGCAAACGTCGGTTGTGTCGCGCGGCCAACGGAGCGGCATTCGATAGGCGGAAAACGATTGGAACGGAAAACGCTTCGGGAGAATTGTCATGAACCGCAACGTTCAGCGCGCAAAGAGTGCGACTTGGTCGGTGGCCGTTGGTTTGTCCTGGATACTCACGGCAGCGATTTCGGCAGCCGCGGAACAACCCGGCGGGCCGTGGCCTAGCGATGTGCCGGGCTTTGCGGCGCCCGGCGCGGGCGAGCACCCGCGGTTGTTCTTTCGCAAGAACGATCTGGCGGCGCTGCGTGCCAAGGCGGAAACGCCGGAAGGCCGCGCGGTGGTGGCGCGGCTTCGCAAATTGCTCGACGGCGCCGAGGGCAACGCCATGCCCAAACAGCACCGGCCGGAAGACGCCCCCTATGGCGATCGCAGTCAGCCGGTCGAGCTGCCCGAGGGCGCTTATACCATGAGCCATGCGGCGGGCTACGGGCTGCTCTATCAGTTGACCGGCGAGCGACGCTACGCCGATTTGGGCCGCGAGTGCTTCGAGTGGGCGTGGCGCGGCATCCGCGATCGAGACGCCAAAGGCCGCTACGCTTGGAAAGACCCGCAAGGGGCGCTCCGCGCCGGGGTGGCGTTGGGCTGGTATGCCGTGGGCTACGACCTGTGCTACGACGGTTGGGACGAATCGTTCCGCGTCAAGGCGGCCCAAGCGATTCAAGACTACAACGAAGGCCCGTTTCAATCGCTGCCCGAGTTAGCCCGCGGCGCCCGGCATCATCCCGGCAGCAATCATTGGGGAATGCAGGTCGGCGGTGCCGCCTTGGCTTTGCTGGCGATCAAAGGCGATCCGGGTGTGGACGGCAAGAAGATCGACGCATTGCTCGATCAAAACGCCAAATGCATGATCCGCAACATGACCGAAGGCTTCGGCGACGGCGGCTTCTTCGCCGAGGGCGACGGCACGGGCAGCATGTCGAGCCACATCGTCTTTCTGCCTGCATTGCAGGCATGGCGAACCGCCGGCGGCAAAGACTTCATCTCGCCGCGTCCCAACGCGCAGTGGATGGCGCTCCGCTGGTTTGCGCAGGCGGTCAGCCGCGACGGCCGGGCCGACTTCTGGCCGCAGCGCGGCGGATATCCGCACAACATTTGGGCCCGAGGCGACATCAGCGGCGCCGGCTACTTTTCCATCGCCTTGGGCGTCGTCGGTCCGCAGGCCCAGGCGGGCGTGATCGGCTATTACGATCGGTTCTTCAAGGCCGCCGATGAGAAGGCCGGCACGCCGCGCGACACCGTCAGCCCGTATCCCCACCATGCCGTGCTTTCACTGGTCAACTGGCCCGCGCAGATCGAGCCGATCGATCCGGCGCGGGCATGGCCCCTGGCGTTCCACGATTCCCGATATCAGTTCTTTCTGATTCGCAACCGATACCGCGACGAAGACGACATTGTGATTACGCATTTGGGCGCGAACGCCCGGGGCTTCATCCGCGCCCCGGCCGACCGGCAGATTCAGATTCGCGCCTTGGGCAAGAAGTTCGGCTGGGGGCGATTGCCGGGAAAAATCACCGCCTTCGAAACGCGAGAGAACGGCTCGACCCTCGTGCAAACCGCCTCGGATTGCCTCGGCGTTGATTTTTCGGGCGCTGGCGGGATCGATGCCCTGCTCGTGCTCACCGGCGAACACGCCGACCGCAACCTGCCGGTGCGCACCGTGCAGATCAGCGGTCGGGCCGTGAGTTTCCTCATGCTCGACAAGAACAAGCAGCAGCTTCCCGAAGTGCGCGTCGAGGACGATCGCGCCGTGATCGGCCAGCAAACAGTGCGGCTCGATCAAGGACGGATCGTGTTCGGACGATGACGCGCCGCCGAAGACGATTCGCACCGGCCCGGTCGGCGGTCTATCGCCGGGGTTGCCCGGCCGCTTGCCTTCGATGCGATCACACGCGCGATGCAGAGGAAACATCAGCGCCGTCGGCTGCATCGCGGGCGGTGGCGGTGTCGCGGGTCGTGCCGCCGGTAAGGGCGTGATAGCGAATCGTGGCGGCCAAAACGAACAGCCAGTTGACGGCGACGAACAGCCCGACGTACCACTGGCCGCCCGCCCCGCCGCTGCCGTACGAGTGTTTGCCGGCCGGCAGCAAGAAATTCACGCCGTACCAGGCCATCAGGATGAACGTGGCCCCCAACACGGAGCCGAAGGCCATGCCGAAGTTGCCCGCCCAGCCGATGTGTCGGGCATGGAGGATGGCCATATAGGCCAGCAGCGTCAGCAGCGACCATACCTCTTTCGCATCCCAACTCCAGAAGTGGCCCCAGGCCTTGTCGGCCCACAGGGCGCCGAGGATCGTGCCGGCGGCCAACAGCAGAACGGCAACCTGCGTGGCCTTGTAGGCATATTGAGCCAAGGGAGCGACGCTGGGCGGCGGCAGCACGTGGTCGCCTTCGCGCCGATAGCCGCCGAACAGATAGTAGCCCAGCGAGATATTGGCCACGCCCCAGGCCAGCGCCCCGGCGGCATAACTGGCCGTGATCGTCAACACGTGAACGAACAGCCAGAAGTTGTCGCGAAGCACCGGCTGCGCGTGCGAGATGTCTTTGTCGATCACGGTGTCGGGTGCGTAATACGCGACCAATGCGGCCAGCATCCCCACCGCCGCCCCCACCAACGCGAACACCCGGCGCTCGACGGCCTGATCGACCAGCGACCGCCCTCCCGCGTGCCGGGCTTCGCGCGGCACCGTAACCAAGGCAATCAGCAGCACCGGCACAATCCGCGATGCGAAATACACCGTGCCCGCCACCACCGCGGCCGCCACCAACCAAACGGCCAACTCGCCGAGGCGCTGCCCCCAGCTTTGATCGGCCCATTCGATCGACAGCGAGATATAGCGAGTGGTGAAATAGGCCACCGGGCCGATCAGCGCCAGCCGCACGAGCACGGCCGCAGCGGCAATCGCTCGCGTTGCCGAGCCGGCCCTTGCCTTCGCATCGCCTTTCTCCAGCGGCGACTCGCCCCTTGGCGCTGCCCCCGGCGGCACGTCGGCTTCGCCTTCGACCGGAACAGAACGCCATAGCAGCCGCGCATCGGTCAGCGACCACGCCCTGCGCAGCCCGGGCCACAGGATCGGCAGCAACGTGAACCAAACTCCCAGCAACGGCACGCAGAGACTGACGAAGGCCACGGTTTCGAACATGTTCGTCAACGGAACCAGCCGCATAATCGCCATTCGCAGGCCGAAGCCCAGCGTGGTGATCGCGATGGCAACAGCCAGAACGCACAATCCCAGAAAGAGCATCGCTCGGGTTTGGCGTCCGAAGCTCAACGCCAAACATGCCAGGGCCGCCAAGTTGGCCAGCCACGACCAGAAGAACGGGTCGAGCCGATTGTAGAACACCTCGGCGTTGGTGAACCCCGGCGGCGGATACTCTGTTTGCCGCAGCAGTTCTTCGTCGCGTTGAACCAGAACCAATCGATCGCGGCGGTCCGCCAGCTCGCGGCCCAACGCGCTGAGCGATTCGGCCAGCTCGTTCATGGCAGCGGTGAAGGCGGCGGGCCGATCGGCGCGGCCGCGATCGTTATAGACGGCAACCACTCTCTCCCACGCGGTTCGGACCGCGCGCACCTGGTCCAACGGGTATCCTTCGAGCAACGCATCCGAGCCGAAGATCAACGCCCGAAAGCCCAACCAAGGCTGGAAGTCGTCTTCCGGGTCGCGATCGGGCTCGAGCGCGGCCGGGTTGAGCGCGGGCACCACGCGCAGCGTTACTTGCGGATCGTAGAGCGTGAAGTGCGCTTCCATGGCGTGCCGCAGCGCCGTTTCGGCCAGAATGCCCAACCGCTTCGGTTCGTTCGCCCGGCAATGCTCCGCCCACGCAGCGCACGCCTGCCGCAACTGCGCGAGTTGCCGCTCTCGTTGGTTCGCTGCCGCTTGCCCGCCCGCCGCCGAGCGTTCGTTCGGCGAAAGCAGCGGGTCGAGCGCTTCGCCCACGGCGATCAGCAGTCGGGCGGCCGGATCGCTCTCGGTCATTCGTGTTTGCCGCTGCAAGAATTGCGCGGCCTGCTCCGCTTGACGGACGATCGATTCCAGATGCCGGCGCAAACGCCGACCCGTGGCGACGGCGTCGCGAGGGTCGGTGGTGAACTCGGCAAAGTATCCGTAGGCTTCGTCGAGCCGTTCGATCGACCGATCGACGCCGGTCGGCTCCCAGTTCTTTTCCCGCTGTCGCCGCTCCATCGCCAGGGCTTGCAGTCGCCGATGGAACTCGCGCGACGACTGGGCCTCGATCGGCGACACATAACGCAGCCGCCCGAACGAATCGTGCGTCGGTAGGGCGAACACCTCTTGACGCAGTTGCTTGTGCTCGGCAATCAGCAGCGGCACCGCCTGCCACCGCTGCGGCTCGACGAGCCAACTGAACACCAGCTCCGACGCTCGAAACCGCCGCGGCTTTCCCTCGGGGAATAGCTCGCGGGCCGCTTCGATTTGGGCTGAGTCGGCGCCGCGCACGCCTTCGGGCAACCAGAGCTTTGGATTCGGGCGGCCGCAGACCGTCGTTACCAATGATCGGGCGAAGGTGTCCAGCGGCATCCGCCGGCCGGCCTCGAGCACCGGCAGCCGCTCCCAGGCGTCCCAATCGAGCGGTTGCTCGCCGCCGCGCGCAACGGCCGCAAATAAGAAAGCCGCAAGCCAACAAACCGTTGCCCGCATCAGGCCGCCGATTCCGAAGCCCGATGTCTCCGACCGAAGACCGCGGCTTAAGCGGGCGTCTCGGTCGTTCC
The DNA here is from genome assembly GCA_964631235.1 of uncultured Planctomycetaceae bacterium. Lineage (GTDB taxonomy): Bacteria > Planctomycetota > Planctomycetia > Pirellulales > Thermoguttaceae > JARKPK01. The sequence goes on from CAZVZX010000037.1 coordinate 43,156, forward strand.
GGTTGGTTTCTTCGACGCGAGTGGGGGCCATCATCACGTTTCTTCCTCGACGCCGCGACGCCGCGGAGGCCGTCGGCCGTAGTACAACCAAATCATTCCGCCGACAATCAACAGCGAACCGAAATACTTCCATGCCCGGCCCGGATCGTAGCTAACGCTGAAGATCGAGCGATTCAGTTTGCCGCGGGCGTCGTCGGGCCGCACCAACTGCTCGAAGAGCGGATCACCCGGCCGTCGCGGGGGTTCAAAACTGGCCTGAAACAATCGGTAACTTCGCCCAGTGCTCGGATCGACGAAGTCGATCGGGCGGTTCAATTCAATCAACACCTGTTCTTTCAGCGGCTTCGCTTCGCCGTCTTCCGCCGGCAGACGGAAATCGACCACGCTGGCGTAGTACGACGGGCGACGCTGACCCGGATCGAGCTTCTGGATGAAGCGGTGTAAAAACACCTCGAATCCCAACGACACCGCTTCTTGCGGCATGCCGATGCTGACGCGGCGCCGTTGGCCGACGACCGTTCGCCGCTGATCGTCGCCGGCTTCGCCTGCCGGACCCGAGAGCCAAAACTCTTGCTTCGTGCCGTCCACCGTCAGCCGCACCAGTGCCCGCGGTTGCCGCATCTGCTCCGGCTTGCGGCGGTAGGGCAGCGGCGTAATCTTCCAGTCGGGCTGAGGCGAGGCGATGTATTCCTCCGCCCGCAACCGCATTGCCGAGGGCGAATCGCCGAACACGACCAGCTCCGACCCGACGAGCGAATCGGCCCCTTCGGCCGCGGGCCAGCGACCGATGCGGCATTCGTCGGGCAACCTCCAACTGCGATAGTGCAGTTGCCCGTCGTGCCCTTGGAGAATATCGACGCGGGGCGACTCCGTGTCGCGACGGACCTGCTGGGCGCGCTGATCGCCGCTGCCGTCGTCGGCCACGGCACCGAGCCAGTACGTACCGAAAACCCGATGGGTTCGGGCATGGTGACTCCAATGGGGCAACGCCGCGTAAAGCAGCATCCGTTCGGAAGAGTCGTCGCCGCGATGGATCATCAATTGCGCCGCGGGCACGGCAAAGCCCATCACTTGCGGGTTCAAACCCACGAGCTCTACCTCCAGCCCGCTATCGCCCAATGGGGCCTTGCGGCCGCCAAGCAACTCGTCGCATCGAAAACGATAGGTACGGCCGTCATGGTAAAGCACGAGTTGGCCTTGTGGGCCGAGCGGTCCCTCGGGCGCGCTGGCAAGGAAGGCCGCCGTTTCTTCCCGATCGCCCGTCATCCAAAAGAGCACTCGCGTTCCGTTGGCCAATTCGGCCCGCGACCCCATCCCAAAGGGCCGACTTGCTCCATGGCCGCGCGGAGCGGGCGAGATCTCCAGCGAAGCTTGCTCCGCCTCTTGGCGCAACGCCCCGGCGCGAATCGGAAGGTCTTCGACCACCGACAGCACCAGCCGCGGAATCGGCAATCGCCGCGAATCGTGATAGTAGTCGAGCACTTCCAGGCGGATGCCGTCGCGGTCGAAAAGCAGCCCTCCGTCGCGAGGCGAAAGCGACCAGGGGAACCACGAGTGTTCTTTGCCGTAGTCTTGCCAATTGAACGGCCCGGAGCGAAACGGCACGGTGATCTCGGCGCCGACGGAACCGCCCGTCGACGACCGCGCCGCGCTGCCGGCCTCGGAATCGTCGGCAGGGGCCACGCGAAGCTGGAAGTAGTGTTCGCCGGTGAACAACCGCCGCTCGGCCGTGCCTTCGAAGGCCGAAAGCGTGCCGTCGATGCCAAACCGGTAACTCACCCACGATCCAATCAACAGCACAATGATGCCGGCATGAATCACCACGAACGGCCTTTGCCGCCGCGACCACGGCCAACGAATCAATGCCGCGTTGAGCACGTTGATCGCCAAAAGGGCGTTCAGTGCCAGGAACCACGGCGAGAGATAGATGCCGAACTTCAATTCGCTGTCGGCATACCAGCGGCTCATCACCATGGTCGCCCAAATCAGCACGGCCATATAGACGGCGATCAGCGCCACAGCCAACTCGAGCGAGGCCGACGCGCGGAACATCGCCCAAAGAAACGCGCCCCATGCAGAACGCGGCTCGGCGGCCGGGCGACTCGACGGTGGAGAGTGAGCAGGTTCGGTCATCGAACAACACACGGGAACGGCGCGGCCTTCGTCGCTGCGCAAGGGGGACGATGCGATTCGCCCGCGGCCGCTTTCCGCGTTACGTGAACTTGATTGCGTGAAATCGTTTCGCGGGGAACAGAGGATTATATCGGCACACCGCGAGAAAAGACACCCGCACTCGCGGGGCGAGTGCATTTCCGTTTCGGTGCGATTACGTGGTCGGGGCCAGTCGGCCGCAATCGGAGCGATCTTGACACATCCCCGGCCA
>CAZVZX010000038.1:0-45243 GCA_964631235.1 uncultured Planctomycetaceae bacterium
GGCGGGCCGCCAGGCAATCCGGCGGGCATGGCCAATCAGTTGTTCTCGCAATTCGATGCCGACGGCGACGGCCGGATCAATCTGAGCGATCTGCCCGAATCGTTGGCGGCGCGGCTCCGCCCAGCCGACGCCAACGGCGATGGCCAGATCGATCGCGCCGAGGTCGATTCCGCCGCGGCGAAAATGATCCGCCGCGGCCGCGAGTCGGGCGACGCTTCGCCGAATGGCCCGAACGCCGCAGCGGGCGAACGCCCCTCGGGCGCCGAGGACGGACCGCGCGACCCCTCGCGCCGCCGGCCCGAATCGCGCGGCGAAGCCAACGGGCCGTAAGCGACCCGACCGACGGGCGGCCTTCTGAAAAGACAAAGGACATCGGCATCGATGAAGTTCGCTGCGCAGCTCCGCAACGTGGTGAAAGAGTACGTGCTCGACGGTGAAACCGTCCGCGCGCTGCGCGGGGCTTCGTTCGATGTGCCCCAAGGCGACTATGTGGCGATCATGGGCCCTTCCGGCTCGGGCAAGAGCACGCTGCTGAACCTGCTGGGCTGCCTCGATCGGCCCACCTCGGGCACGATTCTGCTCGACGAGTGCGACGTCAGCCGGCTGAGCGACGATGAACTATCGGAAATCCGCGCCTCGCGGATCGGGTTCATCTTCCAGTCGTATAACCTCATCCCGCAATTGACCGTCATAGAAAATATCGAAGTGCCGCTCTACTACCAGGGGCGACTCGACCCGGCCGCGCGCCGCCGCTGCATCGAGCTGGCCGAGATGGTCGGGCTCGAACACCGACTCGGGCATCGGCCCACGCAGCTCTCCGGCGGCCAGCAACAGCGGGTGGGCATCGCGCGGGCGTTGGTCAACGATCCCGCCTTCATCCTTGCCGATGAACCGACCGGCAACCTCGATTCGCAAACCACCGAAGATATTCTCGCCGTGCTCGAAGAACTCAATCGCCGCGGCAAAACGATCATCATGGTGACCCACGAGCCCGACGTCGGCGCCCGCACCAAACGCATCGTCCGCCTCCGCGACGGATTGGTGATTTCCGACGAAATCAACCGGCAGCGGCTTATGCCGCAGCCGAGCGTCGAGCCCGACGCCGCCGCGCCGCAACGCCTCGCGGCGAGCGATCCGTTGACCGTACCGCAACCGACGCAGGACTGAAACCGAGCGCCCGACAATGCTGCTTTGGCTGAGAACTTGGCAACTGGGTGTGAAGAGCCTGATGCTGCACCCGCTGCGCTCGCTGCTGACGGTGCTGGGCATCTTTATCGGCGTCTTCAGCGTCATCTGGTTGCTGGCCATCGGCGAAGGGATCAGCCGCAAGGCGCAGGAACAGATCGAAGGCCTCGGGGCGAACAACATCATCATTCGCTCGATCAAACCGCCGAGCGAAGTCACGCAAAACATGAGCGGCGCGATCCCCTACGGCATCACCCGCGCCGATTTCGCCCGCTTGCAACACACGATCCCGACCGTCACCGAAGCGCTGCCGATCCGAGAGGTGCGTCGCCGGTTCTCCTTCGGCAAGCGCATGGTCGATGGGCGGCTGGTCGGCTGCACGCCCGAATACGCCGAAGTGACCAAACTGAAAGTCGCCCGCGGGCGGTTCCTCACGCCCACCGACGTGAGCAACAAACTCAACCACTGCGTGCTCGCCTCGGGCACGGCCGAACGGTTGTTCCCCTTCGAAGATCCGATCGGCCGGGCGATCCATGTGGAAGAAGCCTACTACGTCGTCGTCGGCGTGATGGAGTCGCGGCAGCCGTCGGCGGGCATCGGCGGGTCGCTGGCCGCCCAAGATTTCAACTTCGATGTCTATATCCCGATCACCACCCTGTGGAGCCGCATCGGCGATTTCATCGCCACCCGGCGGGCCGGCTCGTTCGAGGGCGAGGTCGTCGAGCTGAGCCAAATCACCCTGCGGATCGACAAGGTATCCAACGTCATCGAGACGGCCGACTTGGTCAAGGAAATGCTCGCCCGGCGGCACCGCTACGAGGATTACGGGGTGACCGTCCCGCTGGAACTGCTCGAACAGGCCCGCACCACCCGTTTGATGTTCATCTGCTTCATGGGGCTGATCGCCGCGATCTCGCTGGTGGTCGGCGGCATCGGCATCATGAACATCATGCTTGCCACCGTGACCGAGCGGACCCGCGAAATCGGCATCCGCCGCGCGCTGGGCGCCAAGCGCAGCGACATCACCCGCCAGTTCCTCGTCGAAACCGTGGCGCTTTCCATCGTCGGCGGACTGACCGGCGTGCTCGGCGGGCTCACCTGCCGCCCGCTGATGAACCTGCTGCGCTACACGCTGGAAAAGACGATGCCCAACGTGATGGAGCAACTGCCGGCCGTGATCAAAACGGTCGAACCGGTCATCGTCCCGTGGTCGATCCCGCTGGCCTTCGGCATCTCGGTGGCCATCGGGGTGATCTTCGGGCTCTATCCGGCCCGGCGCGCGGCCGCCATGGACCCGATCGAAGCCCTCCGCCACGAATGACGGGCCGCGGCAGGCGGACGCGCCCTTCACCCACCGCGGCTGCCAGCCGAAACGCGCCTCCCTCCGCGCCCGCGACGGCCTTGGGCTGTTCAGCGGCCGACACTCTCGGTATCCGTCATCGACCGCCTACCATCCGACCGCGCGATCCGACCATCGCCGCGGCAAAGCAGGCGACCACCGTGAGTCGTCCGCCCCACAGTTCGGCCCACAAGCAAATGCCGGTCACCGCAGTGCCGGTACAGGCGCAGCCCCAAAGGGATCTGCGCGCCAGTAGGGGTTGTTCAATTTCGGCACCGGGGTGCCTCGCAACGGGTCCGTCCGCCAGCAGTCGTTGTTCAACGTCGGCACCGGCGTTCCCTTGAGTGGATCGGTGCGCCAGTGGGGATTGTTCAACGTCGGTACTGGTGTTCCCTTGAGTGGATCGGTGCGCCAATAGGGGTTGTTCAACGTCGGTACTGGTGTTCCTTTGAGTGGATCGGTGCGCCAATAAGGGTTGTTCAACGTCGGTACCGGCGTCCCCTTGAACGGGTCCGATCGCCAATGCGGGTTGTCCACCGTCGGATCGCACCTTGGCTGCGGTTGAGAGAACCATTGAGCCTCCGCCGCTGTCGCCATGATCCCCAATGCAATCGCCGCCGCTACGCCGATCAACATGTTCCGCCCCGCCATACCCGTTTCTCCTTCTGTTCGACATGATCCGCCATACGAGCTACCACCACGGATTAGAGCCTACCCCTCACTGGTGTAGCCCGCCGCGCATTCTACCACTGAGCGGCAGACTGTCAACTATTTTTTTCGGTTGCCGCATCGATATGGTAGGAATCGGGGTTTTAATGAAACGATCGTCCAGCACTCAGTCACCGCTTTTTGATTCACGGCCGTTGGCCGACCGATTCGATCGTTTTCGAGCGATACACTCAAGCGGCACTTTACCGGCGAAGGGCGGCTGGACGATCTCTCCTTCGCCACGTCTTGCCGGCAGCAACGGCTGTTGCAACGTGCGATCCCCGTACGATTCTACTGAAGATCGAATATATTGACTGCCTTGAGAACCCGACACTACGTTAATTGAGGACTTCTCGTGAATTCCAGATTTGAGGGCTGTTGTGATGGCCAAAGAGCTTCACTGTCCGAAATGTGGTGCAACACAGGTCGCTCGGCACCGACAGGGTACAACCTTTTTTGGAACACCACGGATATACCTGACTTGCCTGATTTGCGGAAGACAATGGCAGCCGGGCGGGAAATCAGTGCAGCTCGGCGGATGCGGCTGTCTCCTTGCGGCGTTTCTCCTTGGCTCATGTGTCGTTGCTGCAATCAAGACCGGTCCAAACGCGCACACCACTCCCCAGGCCCTTCCCGACACGTCGTCGCAACAGAAAGGAAACGGGGAGCATGAAGCGTCCAAAGCGAGCTTGCCCATAAAGGTGAATGATACGCCGATGGCGTCGCGGCCGATTGCGCCGATCTTTTCAGATCCGGAGGCGGTCGCGCGCGCACTAACTTCTTTCGGTTTTGTAACTGGGGAGTGGAAGAAGAACGTCGATTCGTCGCGTTGGACATTCTTGAAAGAGCGCCAAGTCACCACAGGAGAAGCAGCTTACGTCGGAGATATTCCCAACGATATTACTTATTTTGGAGAGAGTTCTCGGCCCGATTGCGTCGAAAGAGTAACGCTCACAGCCAACGTGTTCAATGTGCGCAAAGAGGAACCGGTCTTGAAAGAATTCGCCTTGGTCCTTGCGCACTTTTTCGAAGTGATCAAAGTTGAGCTACCCAAGGGATTGACGACCGCGATTACTGCGAAACACCCGTTTGCTCGTGCGATGGATTTCGGGGATGTGGTCATGTCGTATGAACCGTACAAGTCAGGTTACGGCCTGAAGGTTGTAATAGAGCCAGCATTCGAAGGTCGCCCGCGTCGCGTCCTTCAAGAGACACCCCCATTGGATTCTGTAGAACAACCGAAATCTCCAGAACCTCCTCCGGTTGACAAGGAAACACCACAGACGGATTCGACAGAGCGTCCCTTCCGCACTTGGACAGACAATAGCGGGAGGTATACGGTGGAGGCTCAGTTCATGGGTGCGGCGTTTGGCAAAGTCAAGCTGCGAAAGCGCGACGGGCAAGTAGTGACTGTCCCGATCGAAAACCTAAGTGAAGCCGATCAGTTATGGATCAAACGGCGACGCTGAAATCGCACCGCGAGCACCGAATCGCCTTTCGAGACAGCGTCGTTCTCCTGAAAGGAGTTGTTCCGATGGTTGAGGTCATTCGTCAACCGCCGGACGAACCGCCCGAGGCCGACGGCGCCGTTGTCGCCGGATGGTGGCGTTCGGTCGAAGGCGGCGGGGCCAAGGTCCGTCGCGTGCAGTGCGATCTCTGTCCCCGGCAGTGCATGTTGCCCGAGGGGGCCCGGGGCTATTGCTTCGTCCGCGAGAATCGCGGCGGACGGCTCGTTTCGACGACCTACGGGCGAAGCACCGGGTTCTGCATCGATCCAATCGAGAAGAAACCGCTGTTCCACTTCTATCCCGGAACGGGCGTGTTGAGCTTCGGCACGCCGGGGTGCAATCTCGGCTGCCGCTTCTGCCAAAATTGGACCATCACCCGCAGCCGACGATTGCTCGATGCCTGCAAGCGGGCCGATCCGGCGGCGATTGCCGAGGTGGCCGAAACGCACGGCTGCCGCAGCGTCGCCTTCACCTACAACGACCCGATCATCTGGGCCGAATACGCCATCGACACCGCCCGCGCCTGCCGCCAGCGCGGTATTGCGGCCGTGGCGGTAACCTCGGGCTACATCGCGCCCGAGGCCTGCGCCGATTTCTTCGCAGTGATCGACGCGGCCAACATCGACCTGAAGGGATTCAGCGACGAATTCTATCGAACCTATTGCGGCGGTCGCTTGCAGCCGGTGCTGGATACGCTGCGCTATGTCGCGCGGAGCACCGACTGCCACTTGGAAATCACGCATTTGGTGATTCCCGGGGCGAACGACGATCGCCGCCAGTGGCAAGAGATGTTCGAATGGATTGCGGCGGAGCTGCGGCCCGACGTGCCGCTGCACCTGACGGCCTTTCACCCCGACTTCGAATTGACCGATCGGCCCGCCACCGCACCCGAGCTGCTCTTCGAGGCCCGCGCCCTGGCGATCGAGGCGGGATTGAACTATGTGTACACCGGCAATATCTTCGATCCGGAGAACCAGAACACCTACTGCCCCAAGTGCGGGCGCATGGTGATCGAGCGCCGCGGGTATCAGCTTGGGGCGTTTGAGTTGGACGGCGGACGATGCCGATTTTGCGGCGCGGCGATTGCCGGCCGCTTCGCCTCGTTGCCGGGCGATTGGGGCGGGCGGCGGGTGCCGATCGAGATCGAGGTGCCTTAGGTCGCCGCATTGAATCGCTTCGCCGCTGCGGCCCCGGCCCGCGGCTCTTGGTTCGGCTTGGTTCAGCGGGAGATGCTGCGATGTGCGCAAGCGATTCCACCTTCGATGCCGCCGGCGGATTTCCGCCCGACCCGCAACTGACCCCTCGCGACGACGCCGCATTGCTTGCCGCCGCAGCGGCGCGCGTGGCCGCCACGGTGTGCGGCACTCCGCCCCCGCCCAGCAAAGCGGCCTTGGGACGACTGGCCGCTCGGCCCGTGTACGGTGCGTTTGTCAGTTTGAAGCGCGGCAAACAGCTTCGATCGTGCTGCGGCTACTTGGGCGAGTCGTTGGAGCTTGCGCAGGCGCTCGACCATGCGGCGGTGCGTGCGGCCTGCGACGACCCGCGATTTCCGCCGATCGGTCGCGATGAGCTGCACGAGTTGCGGATCGAGGTTTGGGTTCTTTGGGGTTTTCGCCCCGTGCCGCAGCGAGGGCCCGCCCGGGCATCGGCCATCGAGATCGGTCGCCACGGCGTGCAGATTTCTTCGCCGGAAGGTCGCGGGCTGCTGTTGCCTGGCGTGGCCGTCGAGCACGGCTTCGACGCGGTGGGCTTTCTCGACGCCGTGTGCCACAAGGCCGGCTTGCCCGCCCGGGCATGGCTCGACGACGATACGCAACTTTTCGTGTTCGAGGGGCGATCAGCCGCCGCGGCGCTCAGCCGGTTCATCGCCACCCGAACGCCCATCTGGGCCGGCCGCTTCTACCCGGGCGATCGGCGCGCGATCGATGCCGCGCTCGATCGTTGGCAAGCCGCCGCCCCTGCGCAGCCGGCGCCGTGGCTCGCGGCCGTCGTTCCCCATGCCGGTTGGCCCTATTCGGGCCGGCTGGCGTTCGAAACCCTGGCCCAAATCGACTTCCCGCCGCAAACGATCATCTTCTGCCCGCGACACACCGGTGTAGGCCCCCGCTGGGCCGTTTGGCCCGGCGCCCGATGGGAGGTGCCCGGCGCGACGATCGCCGCCGATCCGCTGCTGGCCGCGCGGCTTGCCGCCGAAATCGACGGCCTGATGCTCGACGACGCACCGCATCGAGAAGAGCACGCCATCGAGGTGCTGCTGCCGATGATCGCCCGCTTGGCGCCGCACACCCGCGTGGTGGGCGTCACCGTTGGAATGAGCGGTTTGGAAGAACTGATTCGCTTCGGCGATCAACTGGCCGCGGTTGTCGCCGCGTTGCCGCAGCGGCCGCTGCTGCTGGTTTCCAGCGACATGCACCATCGCGCCTCCGACGCGGAGACGCGCCGCTTGGACGAACTGGCCCTTGATGAACTTGAGGCCGCCGACCCTGCGGGTCTTTATCGCGCGGTCTGCGAACACGGCATCACCATGTGCGGCGCGCCGGCCGCGGTGATCGTGCTCGAAGCGATCCGCCGGCTCCAAGGGTCCGCACCGTCAGAAGACCAATCGCCGGCGTCGCAAAACGGCCCCTCGGGCACTCCGCCCGACGAAACCTCTGTCCGCGTTCCGCCGTTGCGTTCCGCTGGTCCGATCGAGTGCCGCCGCGTTGGACACACCACCAGCGCCGAGGCCAGCGGCGATTGGAGCAACTGTGTCGGCTACGCCGGCCTGTTGTTCGGCCCGGCCCCGTCGGCTAAAACGGAAACACCTCGTCGCTGAACGGTAGAAGGAAATCGGTGGCTCCCTCGGCAGACCGACTTCCACCGGAGGCGAGCGCGGTGGGCAAGCGCTGCTCCATTTAACCTCAAACCCCGGATTTCTTGCTTTCCCGTGCAAACGGTTCAGCGACCAGCGTTAGCGGGTTTCGTAATAGGTGCGGCATGGATCAGTCTCCGCCAGATTCTTCCGAACAGCGGCCCCCGCGGTGGTTTCGATGGGCGATTCATTGGCAGATTCTTTTCGGGCTGCTGGTCGGCGGGGCAGCCGGGCTGGTTGTCAATCGCTGGGCCACCGGTTCGGGCATCGTCGATGCCGACGGCGGCGGGCTCGACGACCGCTGGGAAACGTTCTTCATCAACGTTACCGACCCGTTGGGCAAGGTATTTTTGCGGCTGATCTTCATGGTCGTTCTGCCGCTGGTCTTTTCAGCCCTTGCCTTGGCTGTGGCCGATTTGGGCTCGTGGCGAACGCTGGGCCGGCTCGGCTTGCGAACGTTGCTGCTGACCGCCGTGCTCTCGACTTGTGCCGTGCTGTTGGGCGTCGGGCTGACGAACCTTGCCCAACCGGGCCGCCGCGTCGATCCCGCTCAGGCTGAAGCGCTGCGGGCCCACTATGCCGGCGATGCCGCCCAAATGGCCGCCGCCGCGAAAAGCCTCAAACCACTTTCGGCCATGCTGCTCGACATCATTCCCGAGAACCCGTTGCAAGAGGCCGCCGGCGCCATCGACGCCAGCAGCAAAGGCAACGGATTGCTGGCCGTGATGTTCTTCGCCCTGGCGATCGGTTTGGCCATCGGCGCGGTGGGGCCCAAGGCGGCCCCGCTGGCGCATTGGCTCGAAGCGCTGAATGCCGTTTCGATGACGATCATCAACTTCGCCATGCGGCTCGCCCCATTGGGCGTGGCGTGCTTGGTTTTCGGCGTAACGGGCCGAATGGGCCTGTCGATCGTTGTGCCGCTGGCGGGCTTCTTGATCGTCGTCGTTACCGGCTACGCCGTCCAGTTGCTGCTGGTTTATCCGCTGGCGCTGCTGCTGCTTGCCCGCCGCAGTCCGCGCGAGTTCTTCCGCGCCGTCGGGCCGGCGATGGTTACGGCCTTCGGCACCTCGTCGTCGAACGCCACGCTGCCGACCGCCATCCGCGTGGCCGACGAGCGGCTGCGGCTGAATCCCGACTCGTCGCGATTCGTCCTCACGCTGGGCGCCACCGGCAATCAAAACGGCACGGCGCTGTACGAGGGCGTTGTTGTGCTTTTTCTGGCCCAAGTGTTCCAAGTCGATCTGACCTTCGCCCAGCAATTGCAAGTGGTGTTGATGGCCGTGCTGGCGGGCGTGGGTACGGCCGGCATTCCCGGCGGCTCGCTGCCGATGATCGTGGTGGTGATGCAATCGGTGGGCGTGCCCGGCGAAGGCATCGCCCTGATCCTGGGCATCGACCGACTGCTCGACATGGGCCGCTCGGTGCTCAATGTAACCGGCGATTTGGCGATTGCCGCCTGCGTGGACGAACCCCGGCCCGAGAACGGCGCGTCCGTCGAACCGCTTGCCGAACCAACCGACCAATCGCCCGCCGCGCCGCCGCACAAAACCGATTGATGCGCCGCTCGGCGGGCCAACTGATGTATGATGATGCGGGTCAGCCGATGCGAACGAATGCTTGCCGCCGCACGGGGTCGAGGCTGTTCGCCGGAGGAAACACGCTGGAACCTCGCGCCTCTTATCCTTCGCGCCGAGCGATCGAACGAACAATCAATCAATAAGGATGCACACGATGAAACGCGAACCGCCTGTGGCTCGAATCATGGCCGGAATACCGAAAGTGAACGCCACGCTTTATCATCGAATTCGTTTTGCGGTGATCGATCCGGTGGTGTTCGTGGAATGGCCGGTTCGGGGTCGGCCGCGGTCGGTGCTGATCGTCCGCGACATCGAGTTGCCGCGGGCGCGCAAGCTCAAGCGGATCGATCGGGCGGCCTCGCCCGACGAGTTTGCGCCCGAGGGCGGGCTTTCGGGCGATCGCGAAACCGCTGCCGCCCAAGCTGCCGCCGAGTGCCTTCGCCGGGCGGGAATCACCCGCGCCGTCGCCGATCGTTCGCTGCCGCTGCTGTTCGCCGAGGTGTTGCGGGCCGCGGGCATCGCGGTGGAATGCGACCCCGCCTGGGGCCTGAGCGATCGCCGCGCGAAAGACGAACAGGAACTCGCCTGGCTTCGGGCGGCGCAACAGGCAACCGAGCGGGCGATGGAACGGGCCTGCTCGATGGTCGCCCGAGCCACCGCCGGCCGCGGCGGCGTGTTGATGTTCGAAGGCGCCCCGTTGACGGCCGAGAGGGTCCGCGCGGCGGCCGATCACCTATTGCTCGATGAAGGCTACGAGAACCCGCCGGCGATCGTCGCCCCCGGTCGCCAGGGGGCCGACTGCCACGCGCTGGGCACCGGCCCGATCCGCACCGGCGAACCGGTGATCATCGACATCTTCCCGCGGAACCGCGAAACACTCTACTGCGGCGACTGCACGCGGACGGTCGTTCACGGCGACCCGCCCGACGAACTGGTGCGAATGCATGCGGCCGTCTGCCGGGCGAAACGGGCGGCGATTGCAGCGGTTCGCGCCGGCGCGACCGGCGAGGCGGTACACCGCGCAGCGCTGAAGAAGATCCATGCGGCCGGGTACGAGTCGGGCATGATTCCCAACGCCCCGAAAGACCGCATCGCCATGATCCACGGCACGGGGCACGGCGTGGGCCTCGACGTCCACGAGCCGCCCTTGCTGACCATCGGCGGGCCGCCGCTGGTGGCCGGCGACGTGGTCACGATCGAGCCGGGGCTGTATAGTGAACGCATCGGCGGCGTCCGCGTGGAAGACATGGTGCTCGTGACGCCCGATGGCTGCGAGAACTTCAACCGCCTGCCCGAGGGCCTTGATTGGCGATAGGGCCGTCAGCGCAGCGATCCATCCGCGGCGGCGTTGGTTTCGTCGCCGTCAAGCCCGGTTCGTGCAGTGTCAGGCATTCCACCGATCCGGTGATGATTCGCGTGCAGCCGTTGTTCGTGCCGCGGATCGAGGCCGTGGCGCACGGCCATCGTTTCCACCGACATCGCCCCGGCGGCCACGAGGATGCGGTCGGCCTGCGCGTCGCGCAACCGGTCGCGGCTGGCCAAGCTGGGCGCAAACGCCGCAACGGTAACCAACCGCAAGGCCTCCGGCGGCAGCCGTTCGGCGGCGACGGCCAACCGCAGCACCCGCGTCAACAGCGCGCAATCGTCGGCCATCAGATCGTGTTGCAGTCGCTCGAACATCCGCACGGCCGGGCCTTCGGCCACCATCGTGCTGGCGTAGTTCGCGTTGCTTGCATCGGAAGTGAGCATGAACTCGGGCATCACCAAGCGGCTGGCGATGGCGCGAAGCTCGGCCTGAAGCACGGCGACGAAGCGGGCGGCGTCGATGCCCGCGGCCGGAAACTCGTACTGCGTGCCTGCCCCGGCGTCGAGGATCGTGCCCGGCGCATAGTGGAACAGCGGCGCCGCCGGCCGCTGCGGTCCTGCGGCCGGCTCGGCCGACTGCGACAGGAACTGATCGAGCCCCATTGCGTTGGTGTTGTGTTTGCGGATGATGGCGATGGCCGACTGGATTTCGGACACCACGCTCATGTTCCGCAGCAGTTTTTCGGCGCGGCGCAGGTTCTTGCGGACCGGCAAGAACAACGGCAGCCCGCGTTTCGCGTTGGCATCGACGTTGGCCTTGCGGTGCTGCACCCATTGGGCGTCGATCAGCCGGCCATCGACGTAGAAGCCCAGCGGCGTTTCCGCGTCGTCGGGCGCGGTGAGGATGCCGAAGCGGGCCCGTTCGTCGGCGGCGCGCTCTGCCGGAGCGGCCACCTGCTCGGGCTCGATGAAGCGGACCTTCGCCACGCCGTCCCACTGCGGGAACAAGCGCAGAAAGCATTCGCCGTCGCGGTCCAAGCGGCGGACGATCTCTTGTTGCCGGCGGCGCCAATCGTTCTCGGCGACGAACTGGTCGATCACCTCTTGCACGGCGGCCAGCAGCGCGGCGTCGGCATCGCGGCCGGGCCGAGGCGCCGCGCGATAGCGATGGCCCGCCCCGACGATGTAGTTGATCCGGTTCTCGTGTCCGTTGATGGCGAATTCGTTGGTGGCCGCCAACAGCCGGCATTCGTCGCGGAACTCGGCCAGTTGCCGCTCGTCGAACCCGCCGCCAGGCCCACCGCTGGGGCCGACGCCCGAAATCGAAAGCCGCTGCCACCGCGTTCCATCGGGATCGCGGTAGGCATCGCGCGGATCGACGAACAAGTCCCATAGGTCGTCGAGGGCCTCGCGCAGGCGAATCCCGATCGGCCGCCGGCGGCCGCGGGCGTCGGTGCCATCGGTTCGAAAACCATCGCCACCGCAACACGTTTCGTTCGATGCGTTCATCGCAAGTCCTTTCTTCGGGTCACGAGTTGGTTCGCTTCGGCGTTGATGCACCAAGCGAAGCAGACAGTTCGACTTCATTCGACATCGATGCGCAGGCGTTGCGGGCCGCGGGCGTGCGCCGCTCGCGACGATAGCGCGGCCGCGGCCAAGCGCAGGGCCATCTCCAGCGCGTCGGGCCCGTCGTCGTGGTCGCCCGCCGGGAACATCCGCAGTTGATCCACCAGCAGCCGCGTGCCCGCGCTGTTCCGCTTGAACCGCACACGTTTGGCCGCCAAGTACGGGCCGATCCGTCGAATCCGCACCACCTTGGCCGCATGGTTCTCGATCGGGTGCGGCCGCGCGCCGAGAACGCCCTGCCGGCGAAACTCCGCTTCGAACAACTCGGCGAGCAGCTCTTGGAATTGATTGGCTTCGATGCCGAATACGTCGGGCTGGAAGGCGCGATACCACGCCACGCCGTCGGCCACGATCTCGGGCGTGGGACGCCGGGCCAAATCGGCCTCGACATAGAGCACGCCGGCGGCGTCGATCCCCAACATCACCAGCGCCGAGTAATCGCCGCGGCGGGCGTCGCCGCCCTTGCTCGGATCAAGCGCCATGGTTTTCACGCGCAGCGGGGCGGGCCAGGCGTCGAACCAGATGGGGCCCTCGAAGTAGCTTTCGGGCCACTCGCAGCTTTCCGGCGGCAGCGGCGAGTTCTGCTTTTCGCGCGCGAATACCGCTCGGCCTTGCTCGGCGCGCAGGCACATCAGCGAATACAGGTCTTCCACCTCGGGCCACAGCACTTCGGCGCCGGCCTCCATCGCCGCGCGGTGTGCATCAGAAACACGCCGGGCCGCGGCCGCGGCATCGTCGCGTTGCCCATCGAGGTAGATCGACTCCCATTCGGACCAAAGCGCCATGTTGTCGGGCCAACGCGCGATCGCCGCGAAAACGGCGCTGCGCCACGCCGGCCGGCGCAACAGCGCCATCGCAATCGCCTCGGGATGCAGCGCGGTTGCCAGATGCACTGCATTGAATTGCGGCGCGCCGGCGGGCAGCAGCGTGCCGTCGAACCAGTCGAGCGCCCGCTGCCTCAGCCGGGCCGAGAGGATGTGGTCTTCGTTCTGGAGATCGTCGCCGACGATCAGCGTGGGCCGCCATTGCCGCCGGCGACGCCCGCGAAGCCGCTGCCCGGCGCCGAAGGCCTCGATCGTCGTTCCGTTGCCCAACACCAACCGGCCGGCGCGGCAGCGAAGCCCGCCGGCGAACGCCTCGGGATAATCGCGGGCCAGCGCGGCATTGCCTTCCAACTCACCGCGGATGTTTTCCAAATGGGCTTGGGCTTGCGGCTTCGTGTCGCTGACGAGCCAGATGTAGGGATGATTTCCTTCCAAGGCCGCCCGCAGCGGAAGGGCCAGTGCGCCGAGCGTTGATTTCGCGCTGCCGCGCGGGGCTAGGCAGTTGACCTTCGTCCCGTTGGGCGCGCGCAACTGGGGCCACCAGCCCGAAAGCCAACGATGCATCGCCGACGGCGGCCGGAGGAAATGATGCTTCAAATAGCGGCGGCACCAAGCGAGCAGGTCGTCGCCGGCGGTGCTGCTTGCGTGTTGTCGGCGGCGCAGCGCGGCCCCAACCTGCCGGCGTAGCCGAATCACCCAACGGGCGGCGCGCTGCGGCGAGAGCCCAAAGCCCTCGGCCCATTGTTGCCAATAAGCGGCCGAATCGCGCGATCGGGTCATGGCGAACGATCCTCCGCATCGGCCCGCGACGCAGAACCGCTCGACGACTGATCCGGCGACGATTGATCGAGCGTTGGTTCATCCGCTGTTGATCCATCCGCCGGCAGCTCATCCGGCGTTGATTCGGTTGCCGCCAATTCGCCCCGCGGCAACTTGTTGCACGACGATTCGGCGCGCGACGAGCGGCCATGCCGTGCCGCCTTCCGCGGCGACCGCCCGCGGCCCGACGCGCCGCCGTCGTGTCGCAAATGATCGACGGCGCGGGCCAGGCGGCGGTTCAACTCGCGGCGTGCCGCGGGGGGCAGAAATTCGCAAAGCAGCTCGGCCAGCACTTCCAGCGCGGCCTGCACCTGTCGGGCATCGAAGGTGTCGCGCGGGTCGCGCCGCGCGTAGCGCTGCGGGAACATCCGCTCTAAGGCCCACGCGGCCGCGCGCCAGTATTGCTCTTTGTCGGCCGCCTTGCCGATCCGCCGCAAAAACGCCAACTCGACACTCGCCTGCGCTTGCCGCAACCGTGCCGCGAACTGTGGGTCGCGGGCGGCGGTCCGCGCAATCGTCGTCGGCGAACAGCCGACGTAGCGCGCAGCCACATAGCGCGGGCAACCCACCGACAGAATCGCCACAATCGCATTGCGTTTCTCTTCCGTGAGCACCGGTTGAGGCATGAAGCGCGCTCCTGCAACAGGGAAAACAGAGTTGGCTTCTTGGCTTCGATCTCTGCGAGTTCATCGCGGGCACTGGCGCACTTGGCGGGGGGAATCGGCGCTGCCGGCCGCGGCCTGCCGCGAGAAAACAGCATCGTCCGCGCGAAGCGCCGGCCCGACATAGGTCAGCGACACAACCGCCCTTCCCAACGATCCGCGCGTGCCCAGTCCGCCGTGACGCGAACCGAACCGTTTGAATCCGCCGATCCGCCAACGCGGGCTGCGCCGCCCGTGGGCGATCACCGCCGGATGGCTCGTCACCAGCGAAACGGTTGTGCCGTCTGCCGATTCCAAGGCCGCCACGGCCTCGGCTACCGCCATCCCGATGCCGATGCCTTGGTAGTCGGGCAAGGTGACCAATCGAGTGATTCGTCGCTGGCGGTGCTTGCCCGCATTGTGCAGCGTGGCGCAGAAGGTCGTCGGGCGGCCGTCCCAAAAGGCCGCATAGCACCGGGCAGTGGGATTGAGCGAGCCGCTTAGATAATGATGTCGAGCAAAGACGGCCCACAGCCGTCGAGGGCATCGCGCAAGACGGAGCCGGATCGGCGGTCGCCGAAGACGCCTCCAAGAAAACTCGCGGGCGGCCATGTCGAGCACCCAGTCGGGGGCGAGCCAATCGATCACGTCGTCGTGGCAGGTAACGGCCACGAACCGCCGCTCCACGCGCCCACCGCGAATCGCCTTCGCCACCGCCGCCGAACACACCTTCGCCACCGTGCGATCGACCACGCTGGTGAACTCGTCGAAAACGACGATCGGAGCCGGGCTGCCGTTTCCGCCAGTGCCGCATTCACCGCCTCGCCCATCGCCTTCGCCGGCTCCGTCGGCCAGCGCGCGGGCCAAATCGCAACGGAACCGTTCGCCGTTGCTGAGCACACGATAGGGCTTCAACCAGCCGGGCGGCGAACTGAAGCCCACGGCCGTCAGCAACCCGACGGCGTCGGCCGCCGGCAGCGGGGCGAAGGCGTCGATCACGGCCGCATCGTCGGGCCAACAGGGCGAGTGGGCGAAGGCGTCGGGAAACAATCGTCGTGCGATCGTCGTTTTGCCGCTGCCCGACGGCCCGCAAATCAGCCCAAGCTGCCACGGCCGCAACGACAAATCGGGCAGCTCGACGCTCAGACGCTCTTCCGTCGCCCCCTCGGGCAAGTCGAACATCCCACGCACCTGCTCGACGCGAAACGTCGATCGCACCGGACAACGCAGCACAATCTCAATTGTCGGCATCAGCGTCTCCTGCAACCTTGGCTCTCGATTCCACCGCCGTGTTGACTACGCGGCACGAGTAGCCCTCGGCCGTGAGCCGATCGAAAAGCTCCTCTTGCTCGCAAAGGTCGCGGCACTCGACCACCAGTTGATACAACTCGGGAATCTCGACGCTGGGCGGCCGCCGCTCGGCAGAGGCCCCTGGTCGTTCGTCGCACACGCCGTCGGGTGTGCCGCCGCACGAACCGTCGTTCGGCACTGGATCGCGCCCGCAAAGATCATCGTCGGCCGAATCGTTCGTCGGCGCGAATTCGCCCGTATTCGCCACGAGCGAACCGAGCAGTTGCCGCAAGGCCGCGTTTTCCGTTTCGATCCGCGACGAGAGTTCGGCCAACACCAACTGCTCGGCCCGGGCCATGGCAGCGATGGGATCGTGCAGCGCCAGCAGCTTCTCGGCCTCGCGGTCGTCGAGGTCCACGACCAGCACCGGCACGTCGGCCCCGGGTGAAACCTCGGCTCGCAAATGCCCATCGATCAGTTGCAGCGAACCGTCGGGCAGTTCGCGGGCGACCAGCGCGCCGGCATAGCCGATTTCGGCCAACATCGCTTCAAGGGCCGCGCGTTGCTCCGGCGGATGAAGCCGCCAGTTGCACGGATGCGGCTTCAATTCGGCGGCCTTCACGCGGACAAATCGCCGAATCCGATCTTTGACGGCCGGCGCCCCGTTCTCGGCCGTGGTGCGGGCCGTCTCTCGACTTGCTTCGTTGCGGTTTGCGATCATCGCTTGGGATCCTTGTCAGTTCTTGCGTCTTGCTTGCGCACGAGACATCCGTTCCGCGGCGATCAGCGGCCGCCGGCTCAGCAAGACAGCCATTTGCGCGCAGCATCCGCAAAGCCGCCTTTTGCGCGCTGCAATCGCGCCGGCCGCTTTCTCTTGCGTGCGGTTGGTGTTCGGTGTGTTCACACTACTGGTTTTCAAGCTGCCGCTGCATCTCTTCGATGGCCGCCTGATGGCGTACGCACCAGGCGAGTCGGTCTTGATGCGAGTCGCAGAGTTTGTCGAGCTTTGCATCGAACTTCGCCACCTGAGCCGAAAGCACCGCCAGCCGCGAATGAACCATCAGCATCCACGGCCCTACCGCCGCCAGCACCGAACCGGCCGCGCTGAGCAACACCCACCAATCAACCTGCTGCATGGCGAGCCTCCCCCGACAAAGAAGATGATGATTCGCCGGCGCGCAGCTGTTCGGTTTGGGATTCCTCTTTCGGGCCGCCCCACCGGTCGCTGATTCGCTCGCCGATCCGTTCGCTGATCCGCCGCCACAATCGTTCGACGATGAGCGGTTCGCTCTGTTCGATGCGCCGCGCCACCCGACGGCTGACCAGCCAAAGCCCGCCGGCCAAGGCCAGCGACAGCGGCCCGCTCAACCCCAACGCGGCGGCCAACATCTTGCCCGCCGTCCAACCCAGTTGGCCGTCGGCCAGCTTTTCGGCGGCGGCATCGCGGGCATAGCCGCGGGCGAATTCGGCGGCCGAGGCGTCGTCGCCCAACTGCTGCCGCAGCCGTTCGGCGCGGGCCGCGGCGCGGTCGAGCAGCGTTTCCGGATCGCCCAACAGCAATCGCAGCAGCTCGCGCGCCAACAGCGTGCGATCGTTGGGCAGAGTGTCGGACGACTTGCCGGTTGAATCTGCGGGCGGATTGCTCGGCGAATCGTCGCGTTGGGCCTCGCGATTCGACGGCGATGCAGGCGACGACTTCCCGCCGCCCAACCACTCGCGGTTGGGGTCGGCGGGCGACCCGTTCCGTCTTAGCTGCGGCTGCGGAACGGCCGGCGACGGCGCGTTCGGCGTTCGCCCGAGCGGCAACGACGGCCCCCGCGAACCGAACACCTCGGGCAGAGGCACCGCCTCGCGCCGCGGTGCCTCCTCGCGCGGCGGCGTTGCGCGCCCGAAGGGAAAGAGCGCCGGCCCCGGGCAACTTCCGCCGGGGCATTGCGCCGCCAACTCCGAAGAGCTTGTGCATGCGGCAAGAATGCCGGCGGCCAACGGCAGCGGGTTCTCGGATGGGTGCGGCAGCAGTGAGCAGGCAAATCGGCGAGGCTCGGCGCAAAGCCCCGACCATTGCCGCCCCGGCTCCGAGCCTTCCGACAGTAGTTGAGCTTCGTGGCCCTTGCGGCCGGAAAACGCCTGAAACACGCGCGCAATCGGGGTGGCGATGCCGGTGGTGTTGTCGGCTGTTCGCGCGCGGATCACGCCGAGAATCGCCCGTCCCTCGGCATCGAGCAGCGGCGAACCGCTCCGCCCGTTGGCCGGCGGCGGAACGAAGCACAGCTCGCCTGGCAACAATTCGACGACCACGCCCTTGAATGCCGTGGGCCAACCGCCCGCGGCACATCCGGCCGAGGTGATCGCCGCGCCGGCCGACGGCGGCGCGTCGGGCCATCCCGGCGCGATGATCCGCGGCAAGCCGCCCGCAAAGGATGATTCTTCTACGGCCACCACCGCGGCATCGGCCCCGCGATCTACGGCCGCGACCTTGCCCGGCACTGGCGTGCCGGGCCGTCCCTGAGTCCAGAACTCGCACCACACCGCCTCGGCCCCGCCGACCACGTGCGCAGCCGTCAGCACATACACCCGGCCGCCCGAGTGCTCGAACGCGCAGCCCGTCCCCCGAGAACCATCGGGCGCAGTGATCCGGCAAACGGCGTCGAGCGTTTCGTCCAACGATGCGGCGACCTGCCGCGGGCCGAACCAGCGGGCCGACGGTGCATCGGCCCCGCCGAACAGGGCGAAGAAGGTCAGCATCGCAACGGCGACCGTCAGCCATGGGCCACGGCCGACGGCCGGCGATTGACCGACCGACCCTCGGCGACCTTCCGCGGCTCCCGCGCGAAACTCGGCCGCACCGGCGAGGCCGCAAGGAATGATCGCACCGACTCGACTCGAGCGGGCGGCAGGCGTTAACCAAAAGGGCATCATCTTCCAAAACTCCGATCAGAACTGGGAACTTGATTCCATCGACGCGGTTTGGGGAGCATCATGCCGGCACGGGCGAATCGGCGCGGTTGCGGCGACCCAACAAGGCGAGCCGTTCCGTCAGATCGCCGCGTCCGATCCGTCGGCAACAACCGTAAAGCGATAGCGGAAGAAGCGGCTTCGGGCCAAGTCGCCCGGTTCGGTCCAACGGTCGGCCAATTGCGGCACCGGATCGACTCCGCCGGCGCGCATGGCCGCGGCCACCGCCATCGAACAAAACGGGGGCAAGTCGCCGGCTGCGCTATCGGCAGACGCATCGGCCTCATCGCACTTGGGGCGAACACACCAGCGCAGCAGCGGGGCATGGACCAACGCGCAGCGGAGCAGCGCCCGCCAGCCGTACGCCCGCCCCGTGTAGCCGAGCATGTGGCCGACGGCGCGGCGGCGGTCGAAGCCGCAGCCCTCGGCGTCGGCGGCGAAGACATCGATCGGGCCGCGCCGCAACACGTTGGAGAACAGCACAGCGCGGCCGCCGCGAAATTGGCGCACCTCAAGCACCATCAGCCGCCCTTGCCACCAGGCCGCCAGGGCCGCGTGGCTGTAGGGCGATCTCCCCGCGGCGGCAATCAACCGACCCGGTAGGCCGCGGTGCGGGAACAACAGTAAGTCGCCGTGGCGAATCCTTCGCCGCGCGGCCGAATAACGAAGCGTTCGCGGCGACGGCGAAGCGCGTTCTGAACAGGTGCGAAGCATGGCAATTCCTTGAATGGACGTGTCCCGACTCTGTGAATGTATTCCGACTCTTATCCGCTGGCCGCGAAACGCCTCAGCAGTCGCAGGTAGGCGCGTCGGCCGATGGGGCGTCGTCGCCGCCGCCGAGTTCACCCCAACGGCGCAAGCGGCGGAGCATCCTGCGACGCGCGCGCAGATAACGCCGCTGATGTTCCGGCCGAAGGTCCAAGCCCACGACCATGGCGGCCGGGGCGCCGGCGGCCGTCGGTCGTTCGGCGAAGGGCCGATAGCCCCGCGACTGCTTGATCGTCTCGACCGCGCAAGCCCAACACGGAAGATGCACCCGGCCGCCGCACCGGGGACAGCGACGAAGCGGCCCGGCAATGTCGAACGGAGGCCCGGCGAGCGGCCGCGCGGGCTTCTTCCGCCGCGTGCCTGCGGCAATCGCCGCCACCGTGCCGCGACTAACGCCGGTGCGTCGGGCAATCGCCCGTTGGCTGAGCCCGCCGGAGGCCAGCAGGTGTTCCACTTCTGCGACTTTCGCCGGACTGAGCATCGTCGAAGCCTCCAAGCCGTGGGGCGGCCAACCTCGAGTGACCGCGTCTCATATAGTGAACGGGTGTACATATTACGACCGCCCCTGGCCCGATTTCAAGAGGCGAATCCGGCGACGAGCGATTCGCTCTAAGTGTCAATTAGAAAAGAGATTGCGCGCGATGCGCTTTTCGTCTCAGCCGGGCGGGTGGGACACCGATTGGGCACCGTGGACCGACGGCGAGAAACGCCCTGAAGGTTCATCGCCGATGCCCTTGCCCGGCGAAGAACGCGAACAAGACACGGGCCGCTCAGTGGGCCGAAAGAAGTTCGATCCGGGCGATCGTTTCGCGAAGCTCGGCAATGAGAAGCGGCGCAATCCCTCGTCGGTCGAACAGATCGACCAGCGCGCGATAGTGGGCCAACGTGCGCTCTTGCCCCCCGGTAAAACGCTGCCAGATCGTTGGCCCGTGCGCGCGCAGCGCCATGACCAAGCATCGCGCGTTGTGCAAGAGATCGGCGGCCACGATCAGACAGGCCTGCGGATCGGCCTGCTCCAATCGCGTGCGATGCTCGGCCTTGCGTTGCGGCCACGGCGGTTTGGGCCGGGTGAGGTGGTCGGAGCAGTCGCGGACCCAGCGGGCCACCGTCGGGCCGAAGCGTTCGGCGATCTGTTGCAACGTCGCCTCGCCGCCTTGGTCCTCGAAGGCGTCGTGCAGCAGCGCGGCGATGGCCTGCTCTTCGCTGCCGCCCGCTTCGAGCACCAAACTCGCCACGGCCAACAGGTGAGCGACATACGGCTCGGCGAACACCTTTCGCCGCTGGGCCGCATGCAGATCGACCACGTAGGCCACGGCCGAAGCAAATCGCTGACCGATCACCACCGCCGGCGCTTCCAAGCCGCCGGGCGGCGCCGAAGGTGCCGCTGCGCCCGCCGCCGCTGCCGA
Organism: uncultured Planctomycetaceae bacterium; assembly: GCA_964631235.1. GTDB lineage: Bacteria > Planctomycetota > Planctomycetia > Pirellulales > Thermoguttaceae > JARKPK01. Next base: position 20,803 of record CAZVZX010000038.1, read on the forward strand.
CTCCGGCCCCATTGCCGACGTTGCCGCTGCTGTCGGCGCTGCCGACTCCGTCTGTTCCGGCGCGCGTTGATTGCCCGATTCGCTCATGGGGTCGGTCGATCCTCGAACGACTTGAACTCGGCCCAAAACGGCAGATGCTCGAACAATTCGGCCGCTTGATCCACCGTGATCCGGCAATGGCGTATCACGTCGAACACCTCGGCCCGATGGTTGAATTCGCTGGTAACGCGCCGTTGAAAGAGAATGTTGTCGGCCCGCCGCGTCCCGCGAACCGTGCTTGGCGCGCCGAACAGCGCGGCGGTCAGATCGGGCAATCGGCCCAGGTCGCCCAATCGGGTTTCGTCGGTTTCCAGCGCGCCCACCAGGATGATGTCGTCTTCGCCGTGCGGTTCGTCGCGCACCGTGCGAAACACTTGGGCCAACAGCGACATTTCTTCGTCCGCGCGGCTCGGATCGACTCGGGCGACAATCAGCCGAAAGGTGAACGCTTGCTCGGGCGGCGGCCCGCGCACGCGGAACTGCGCCACCAGCGGCGGGCAGACGAACGCGCCGGCCGGGTCGTTCACCCAGTGGATCGTTGTTGGATCGACCTCGATCGCCGTTTGATCGTAGAGCACGGCCGAGAGGATGCGATGGTTGCTGTGGTTCGGCTCGCCGCCGGAAATCCAGGCGTACTTCCGCCCCGTGGCCGAGTTGACCGCTTCGACGATCCGCGCCGGCTCGCCGCGAATCGGTGCGGGAAAGCCCATCAACGCGATCAGCTCGAACTGCGGCACCGTTTGCAACAACACCTCGGCCATGCGCGGATGGCTGAGCTTGCGGTCGTCGAGCCCGTCGATGCAGAAGCCCGCCAAGCGAAACGTCGGCGTGGGCGATCGAGGGGGAACGGCCGGGTCGGCCCAGCCGGGCACGGGCACGGCGACGGGCGGCGCGCTGCGCGGGACGATGCGCCACGCTACGGTCTGCCCGTCGCGCGTCTCGCGCTCGACGCGCCAGTTCCACCCGAACCACACCGCCCCGACCGCCAGGGCCGCCAGCAATACCGCCAGTGCCGTTTTGGCCATCGTCGCGCATCCTTTCGCAATGACCGCCCGCCACGCGCCGCCCCGGTGCGTCGGCACAGCCGTCGGCACGGCCGTCGCCCGCACACCGCCCGCGAGGCCGGGCCTACTTTCGCACTTCGGCAACGATTCGGCTTAGCTCGGGCAAAATGAGCTTTTCCATCGCGCGCCGCACCGATGAAGGCGAACCCGGGATGCTGAAGACAATCGTTCGGCCCATCATCCCTGCCGTCGCCCGGGTGAGCATCGCCGCCGGGCCGATATCTTGATAGCTCAGCCAGCGATAGATCTCGCCGAAGCCGGGCAATCGCTTGTCGAAAATCGTCAGCAGCGTTTCCACGGTGAGATCGTCGGGGCTGAGGCCCGTCTTGCCCACCATCACCACCGCATCGATGTCCGCCCGCTCGCGAAGGCTCCGAAGCACATCGCGGATGCCCTGGGGGTCTTCGTCGATCAACTGGCGCAAGGCCACCCGATGGCCGTTCATCTCCAACAGCTCGACGGCCGTCTTGCCGCCTTCGTCGGTTTCAAGCGTCCGGGTGCTGCTGACGGTAACAACGGCGCAGGGGACGCTGGCCGCACTTTTCGGGGGGGAAACAAGTTCGCCGGTCGCGTTGCTCATCGTAAAGCCCTCATAACTAGAAAGAGAACGAAAAGAAAAGACCTTTCCGCTGAAGGTTTTGCGTTGCCGACGCTCGGCCGACTTTCGTATATTATAGGTGTCGGGATCGTTGCACAACCCGGGCAACGGTCCGCACCCGTGCCAAGCAGTGAGATCGCTCTAAACGTCTTGGGCAGCGGCATCGAACGCATCTCGCAGAAACAAAGCGGCCGGAGAACAAGAAAACCGGCTCGACGCGGCACGATAACAATGACTGCGCATTCTGAGGTAGTCCGCGGCGGTCAGTGCAGGGCAAGCGATCGTCGGTGATGAGTACGATGGGCAACGTGATGGGCAAGTGGATGGGCGCGTCGATCGTCGCGGCATTGCTCGCCGCCGTCGCCGGTGAAGCGGCGCGCGCCGACGTCTTCCTGCTTCGCAACGGCGGCCGAGTCGAAGGCGAGTTGCTCAACCCGACGGAAAAATCGCGTCTTCAGTACGAAATCCGCGTGCGCGATGGCGGCACGATCGTCGTGCCGGTGGACGAGGTGGAACAACACACCCCGCAACGTGCCGAAGAAGAAGAGTACCGCCGAATTCGCGCATCGTATCCCGACACCGTCGAGGGCCAATGGGAGCTGGCGGAATGGTGCCGGCGGAACAAACTGATCGACGAGCGCGATGCCCATCTTCAGCGCGTCATCGAACTCGATCCGAACCACGCCCCCGCGCGCCGCGCGCTGGGCTACACCCAAATCGACGGCCGTTGGGCCCGCCGCGAAGATGAACTTCGGGCCCGCGGGCTGATTCTTTATAAAGGCTCGTATCGCACCGAGCAAGAAATCCGTTTGCTCGAAGCCCGCCGCGAACAAGAATTGGCCGAGAAGGATTGGTTCCAAAAGATCTCCCGTTGGCGAGCGGCATTGAGCACCGAGCGCGGCGAGGCGGCGCGGAACAGCCTGTTGACGATCGAAGACCCGGCCGCCACCAAGGCCCTGGTGCAGGGCCTGCGGAACGACCGCGATCCGCGGGCACGGGTGCTCTACGCCGAGATCCTCTCGCGTTTCGGCACGCCCGAGGCGGTCAAGGCCCTCGCGGCCTCGGCCCTGGAAGACACCAACGAAGAAGTGCGGCTCACCTGCCTCGACTACCTGGCGAAAAAACCCCATCCCGACGCGGTCGCTTACTTCTGCACGCAATTGAAGAGCAAAGACAACGTCATGGTCAATCGCGCCGGCGTCGCCCTGGGAAAGCTGCGCGACCCGTCGTCGATCGCCCCGTTGATCGACGCGCTAGTTACCTCGCACAAATACAAAATCACCGGCAATCCGAACCAATACAACGTGGGGTTCGGCTCGGGCGGGCCGAGCGGTTTCGGTTTCGGCAATTCCACGCGCATCGTCACCGAAGCGAAGGCCAATCAAGCGGTTCTCGACGCCCTGGTGGCCATGACCCGCCAGAATTTCGGCTTCAATCAACGCGAGTGGCGCAACTGGTTCGCCATGCAGAAGAAAAGCGAACAGATCGACGCCCGACGCGATTGATTCGGCCCACTCAGCGATTCCACCCCGGGCATGGCCCGCCGGCCCTTCGCCATGCCGCGGGCGCATCACGGGGGCATTGGCGCATCATCCCCGCCGCGCTCAGCCGACGAGGCGAACCCTCTTTCTTTTTCCGTCGATGTCCGCCTCGACCCATACAAAATGCACGTCCAGTATGGTGGAGGACCAGTACGGGCCGCGCAGAACCTTCAGAGACGAAACAGCGATCCTTTGCGGACGGTAGATGACCATCGCCCGCACCGACAGCAAAAGAAAAAACGCGAACAGCGACAGAACGACGATCTTCGCCGCAGGCTCTGCCCGATGCCACTCCAAGGCGATCACCATCGCCACGAACAAAAGGCAGCCCATGCAGGTGCCGACCACTTTGACGTAATCCCACGGACGGATTTCTCTCACGTCGCCACGCTCCCTTCCGTGCGTGTTTCGCACTGTTCGCCTTCGACCATCGAGAATAGATCCCCGCGGACAATTCAAATCGGTCGCCCGCGGATCGTCGAGGAGCAATTGCCGGAGGCGGGTTTCGCCCAACGCTTGCCGAAAGCGTCAAGCGATTGCTCAGCGGCATCGGAAGCCGCACTGCGTTCGCTCCAAAAAAAGACACCGGCATACCGACGACGATGACCGCTGCTCGCCCGAGAATAGCACATCCGAACGCTCTCCGCAGCCGTCGGTTCGTTTAGCAACCCGTTGAAAAAGTCGTTATTGGATTCGCGGCCGCGCCGGCCTTCCGCAGAATTCGCGACCCGAATTCGCACGAGGTGAATTTTTCAACGGGGCGGTTAGAGGATGGTCTCGGCCGGCGGCTTTACGGGCGGTTGTTCCGCCCCCGGTTGAAACCGCGGAATGCCCCTTGATCGCGCCGCTGCCCCGCGACGATTTTTTTCGCCGCAGCCTACTGGCACAATCGCCACTGACTATCGGCACAACTGATGCAACGACAATATGTTACAGCACGAGATCCGTCGAAACTCCCGAATCGCGTCACGAAATAAATCCTCAACGATTGACAATTTTCCGATTAACCGGATATTGGTTTCGCCGACTCGGGCGGTGGGCCTTCGACTGATCGTCGGGGCAACGATGCCGGCGCAGACCGCGACCGCTCGCCCCCAGGCAGCGCCGGGCCGAGTTGATCGGCGCCCGAACCAACCCGGCTGCGGCGGCGCTGCTTCGGACCAGCCGGCGCTGAATCGGTCGGGCCGGCCCGTGGGGCGGGCTTGCGATGGGAGAGCCGAACGATGCTTTCGTGGCTGCATGATCTCTTTCTATTGCGCATCGTTTCGGCTCGCTGGCGCATGCCGTGCTTTTTAGTATTGGGCATGGCGGCGGGAGCGGGACTGTTCACCGCCTATATTTCGCGGGCGGCTTCCTACTTGAGCGATTCGCCAGAAACGTGCGTCAATTGCCACGTGATGAACACGCACTACGTCACTTGGCGTCACGGGAGCCATGGGCGGGTGGCCACCTGCAACGACTGCCACGTGCCGCATACCAACGTGTTTTCGCACTATGCGTTCAAAGCCCGCGACGGGCTCTGGCACGCCACGGTGTTCACCATGCGTTGGGAGCCCGAGGTGATTCGGCTTTCGGCGGCGGCCGTTCCGGTGGTGGAAGAGAACTGTCGCCGCTGCCACGCGGCCGTGGTGCATGAAACCTCGCTGGCCGCGGCCTCCGAAGAGCGCCGCTGCTGGGATTGCCACCGCGATGTGCCGCACGGCACGGTCCGCAGCCAATCGGCCGGTCCGGCGGTGTTTCGGCCGGCGTTGCCGGCGTGGAACGATCCGTGGGGCTCGATGCGCGTCGGCGGACGGCCGCCCGTGCCCGAAAATCGCCCTGCCGAGAACGGACACCGTTAGCCGCGGGCAACGAAAACGGGCGCCGCGAGCGGATGCCGATGGAGCGTTCCGAGGTGGTTTGTGAGTCTCGATTCATTAGTCAAGGCGCAAGATGATGAGTGAAAACACTGCCGTCAGCGGCGCGCCGGCCTGGCGCGGATGGGCGTTGTTCGTCGCGGGGCTGATCGCCACGTTCCTCTTGGGGCTGCTGGCCGCCAACGTGTTGCAGCGGCGCGAAGAGGCGCGGATGCAGCGCCCGCCGATCCCCGTGGCCGACGATGAAACCGATCCGGCCCGTTGGGGCCTGAATCATCCGCGCCAGTACGAAACCTACCTGATGCAGAAAGACGATACGACGCGGACGAAGTTCGGCGGCTCGTATCCGCGCGACTACCTGGAGGAACATCCCGTCATCGGCGTGCTGTTTGCGGGCAACCCGTTCTCGAAAGACTTTCGCCAGGCCCGCGGCCACGTCTTCGCCGTCGCTGACGTAACGCAAACGAAGCGCATTTCGGCCCAAAGCCCGGGCACATGCATGACCTGCAAAAGCGCCGACGTGCCCAAGCTGATGCAGCGGTGGGGCATTGCCGAGTTCTACGCGAAGAAGTTCGACGAGGTGAAGGCGGAAACCAAGCATCCGATCGCCTGCGCCGACTGCCACAAACCGAACACCATGGAATTGCAGATCACGCGCCCGGCGCTGCGCGAGGCGTTGGAAGCGATGGGCCGCGATTTGGCGACGATTTCGCACCAAGAGATGCGAAGCCTGGTGTGTGCCCAGTGCCATGTGGAGTACTACTTCAAGGGCGACGGCAAGTACCTGACCTTCCCCTGGAAGCACGGTCTGACGGTCGAAGCGATGGAGCGTTACTACGACGAAATCGAATTCGCCGATTGGACGCACGCGGTCAGCAAAACGAAGATGCTGAAGATGCAGCACCCCGACTACGAGGTTTACACCACCGGCATCCACGCCTATCGCCAAGTGGCCTGCGCCGATTGCCACATGCCGTACCGCACCGAGGGCGGGGTGAAATACACCAACCACCACATCCGCAGCCCGTTGCTCGACGTGGCCAACTCGTGCGCCGTTTGCCACCGTTGGAGCGAAAAAGAGATCGTCGCGCGCGTCGAGTCGATCCAATCGAAGGTCCGTGAAGGACTCGCGACGGCGGAAGAAATGATCGCCCGCGCGCATCTCGACATCGCCGCCGCGGCCGAAGCCGGCGCCGACGACGGCCAACTGGCCGACGCCCGCAAAGCCGTCCGCCGCGCGCAGATGCGTTGGGACTATGTGGCGGCAAGCAACGGGATGGGCTTCCACTCGCCGTTGGAGTGCATGCGCGTGCTCACCGGGGCCGTCGAGCTGGCCGGCCAATCGCGGCGGGTGTCGGCGCGGGTGCTGGCCGCTCGGGGAGTTGTCGCCGAGCCGGCCTACCCCGACTTCAGCACCAAAGAGAAGATGTCGGAGCTGATCAAGCAGTTCGAGTCGGGCCAGCCGCCGAAGTTGCTGCCGCGGTAAGCCGCCGCGCGAGCCCGCGGAAGAGTCGCCCGATCCTTTCATCGCCGCGCAAATGCTCGCCGATGAGCAACAGCCCGTCGCGCAGCGGTCCGCCGTTCAGCGGCACGCGAAGCTACCGCCCGTCGCGCAACCGTGCCTCAGGCGGCCGCGGCATGGCTGCCGGCGTGCTGGCGAAAACTGGTGGTCGTTTCCACCGTGGGCGCTTCGTCCGCGGCGTCGTCGCTCATCGCCTCGCGGAGTTCCTCGCGGGCACCCAAATAGAATACCACGCCCACCAAGGCCACCAGCAGCGAAATGATCCGATATCCCAGGGCGACGACCAGCCCTTGGCCCCATTCCAGGGCGAAGACGCGCACGTAGAGATAATCGATCACCAGTTCCATCGGGCCCATCACCAGCGGAATCACGCCCGTGGCCGAGGCCAGCGGGACGACGACGAATTCGCTCATCAGGTCGATCGCGTTTCCCCCGCCGTTATAGATGCCCAGGGTGATCCAATAGATGCCCAACGTGGTCAGCGAGTGGACGGCGACGGTCAGCAGCGACGCGCCGGCCAGCACGCCCGCGTTGTTCCGGTACAGCCGCACGGCCTCGATCAATTGCCCCAGTTGTCGGCCCACGTAGGGTAATCGCCCCAAGGCGGCGCTCAGTCGGCCCTGGGTGGCGCCGGGAATGAACACCGCCGCCAACACGACCGTGGCCACGAGGGTTCCAATCAACGTTGTTACGGCGATCGAACGCACCTGCGGATCGCCGTGGCGGTAGAAGCCGCTCAACCCGATCGCCGCCGAGGCCACCACGAACAGAATGTAAAGCCCGATCACCCGATCGACGACCACCGAGGCCACTGCCCCGGCCCTGCGTCCCGGACGCTGCCGGGCCAAGACGACGGCCTTGAGCAAGTCGCCGCCGATAATGCCCATCGGCGCCAAGTTGAAGAGAAACCCCAGAAAGCCCAACCGCAGCGCCTCGCGCATCGTGAAGGGAATATCCAACGCGCGGACCAAGTAACACCAGCGCACAAAGGTAATCACCACGGCAACCAACAGGCAGACGAAGGCCGCCGCCAGCAATCCCCAATGAAACCCCGGCCCGGTCATCTGCGCGTGCAGCCGGTCGAAGGCCTCGCCCTGCATCGCACGGCCGAACAGCCATGCGACAATCCCCAGCGACAGCCCGACCTTCAACGCCCCAACAAGCATCCTGCGCACGAGTGCAACTCCCTTTCGGCACCTCGGGCCACGGTGCGATCATCCCGGCAACGGCGGCCCAAGGCGAATGCTCGGCTAACGTTAGCGTTCTGCCGGCGATGAGTCAACATCAATAAGAGGGCGATTCTGCGCATTTGGCGCACCTTGGCGATTTCAGGCAAGATCGGCTGTTTCCGCAAAGACGCTATCGTTCCTCTTCCGGCCCGATGGCCGTCCACGGCGGCAGCTTGATCTGGCGGACATAGCGGCGATGGGTGAACGACTGTGCCGAAAAGTCGATCGTAAGGGTCGTGCGCGTCAGCACTTCGAGCGGCTGGTAGTCGAGGTCGTTCGGCTCCGCCCCGGCAATCATGTAGTGCCCACCGCGGATGTGCCATCGGCAAAACACGCGGTCGCCCTGGCGGCCGCTGAACCATTGGGCAGGCAGGTTTGAGGGTGGCCCGATCGTTTGGTTCCCCCCGCCGGCCACGTTCAGCACGATCGTCGGCAGTGCGGCACTTGGCCCGAACGGGTTGTAGCCACCCGAAAGCGTTTGCACCTCGGGCCAAACCGCCGCCGTTACATCCCAGCGATGGCAATCTTGGGCCAGCGTGCCGAAGAAGTCGCCGGGCGTTTGCATGGCGACGATCTCCCAGCGGTTGCGGTCGGGCGCGAACAGCGCAATGCCCAGCGCCCCGGGGTCGTCGCCCGCCGTGGGCGGCTTCGAGAACAACGCCAGCGAGTCGGACACGGTGATCGTTTCGCCCGGCGGCGTGCCGCGGTGTTCCGTGCCCGAATGATCGAAGACGATTGTCCGCGCCTCGGCCGAACCGCCGCAGCTCAGCCCGGCGGTCATTTCGAACCGTCGCCAAGGCACCGCAGACGCGATCAACTCCCAGCGGCCGCTCTGCCGGTTCCAGCGCGCGGTGCATCGGGCCGGGGGGGCCAACGGCGGCGGTCCGACCGGCTGCCCGCCGCTTCGGCCGGCCGTCGCCCAGTACAAAGTGTGCGGTTGCCCGAGAGAGCCGCCCACATAGCCGCACTCGGGCGACCGCCACAGCATCCTTGCCGCGGGGCTGAACGGCACGTCGCCCTCGTCGGCCGATTGCGGAATACGAAACGGCTGGGCCAGTTCAAACAGCGCGAGGTCATCGCTATCGCTAGGGTAAATACCCCAACCGGCCGAAGAAAACCAGCTCTCGGCGTTCGAACCTTCGCGCATCGCCCGCGACACCGCATCGCCCCCGAACGCGGCCGCCAAACGATCGGTCCGCCCTTGGGAAAAGTGATCGACCGAGCGATTCGCCTCGGGGCGCGCGACGCGGCCCAACTGTCCCCAAGAGCCATCTCGTTCGTTCTTCGCCATCGGGGTTTCCTTTCGCCAATCGGCCCGCCCGGCGCGACGTTGCGGCGCGCCGCCATTTTCGCTTCGCGCATCCGACAATCTCACTCGGCGGCAAACAGCCCGGCGAAGTTGACGGCCGCATAGAACGGCCGTCCGTCGAGCGTCGTAAGCCGGTCCCAGCCGGGCGACGAGGCCGGCAGCGACCGAAACGCATGATTCCAGCCGACGATTCCGCCCGGCGTTTTGATTGCGCGTTCGCGGAACACGTAGGTCAGCCGCCAGCCGAAGGCGGCCGTCCCCTGCACGTCGATGCCGATGAACTGCCGCCGCGCGATCGCACCGTCGAAGAGAATCGTTTCGGGCGGCGCGCCGAGGAACGTTTGCGCGTTGACGCAACCGGCCGCATTGCGAATGGCCGACCACGGCGGCTGCGGCGCGCGATGCCAGGTGATCTGATGTTCGACGATCGGCACCCGCAACGGCGGAATCGCCTCGGCGGGCACGGGAATGGCCCCGTCGGTTTCCCATCGCAGCGTTTCGCCGGGCACGCGGATCGTTTGCCCGGCCAACTCCATCCGATAGGTCAAATAGGTGTGGGCCGACACGCTCGGCAGGTCGCCGCGGCCCGATTCGCGATCGGGCAAGGCATACTCCACCGTTACCAGCGCCCAACGGCCCGAGTAGCTGTTCAACTCGACGGTCGGATCGTTCATCGCCGCGCGAGGCTCGGCCTCGGCGGGCCACGGCTCGACGCGGACCTCGACGGCCAGCACCCCCGATCGGCCCGGATACCCGCCCGGCGGCGGCAACCCCAGGGCATAATGCTCGCCCAGCAGTTGCGCCACCAGCGCGTGCCGATCCTCCCAAGCGACTACCAACCGCCGTTGGGCGGCGATGCCCTCGGGCGAAAACACTTCGCGCGGCGATCCGTCAAGCTCGTGAAATGCAATTGTCATGGTCGCCTTTCGATCTTCTTTGCCGCTACAGCCCCAACGCTACCGGCCGCGGCAATCCACACGGCAAGCCGTTGCGCACGGCGCGCCGGGCGCACAATCCCGAGAACCGATCGAACCATCGCCGTGCGCGGCCGGCTTCGTCTTTCTCCCAAGGCTTCGAATCGTGCGCACCGCCTTTGGGCCTTGTTGCAACGGGCGGCTACGAACCGTCGCGATGCACCCACAGCTCCAACCCCACGGCGAACACCCAATGCCCCCAGGCCCGGGCGAGGACCTCCTCTTTGACGTAACGGCAGGCCACGATGCGGTCGCCGCCTTCCATCGAAAAACTCGCGCGGTCGAAGTGGCGGCGCAGCGCCTCGGCCGTTGCCTGCGCGTGCTGAACGTGCGCGGAATGGATCTCGACGGTCGCCTCGACCCGTTCGACCCGCGAGCCGTCGGGAAATCGCCCATCGGCCGCCGCGCGCCAGCCGACCAGCGCCGCCCAAGGCAATTGGTCCTCGGGCGGCGCGCCGGTGAAGAACCGCGCGGCCGGCAGCAGCGCCGTCAATTCGCTCGATGTCGCCCAGTGGGCATGAATCGCCTCGGCCAGCTTCATGCAATCGCCTCCACTTCCACAACCGCAGGGCGGTCGATCCGCTGGCGGTCGCGCACGGAAACCACGCCGAACCACCGGCCCGCGGCGTCGCGCAACCGGCAACGGTGATCGAGCAGTTCGGCTGCCTCAAGTTCGTCGAACAATGCCGAGTCGAACCAGACGAGCCATCGCTCGCCGGTGCGCGGCGCAGCCGACCCTTTTCCCGCGTCCACCGTACGCACCAACGGTTGCATTCGGACCGCCACGGCCGAGCGCCGCAACACCCACGCGACCTCCGCCTCGCCGCTTACCGCCTTCGAGCAGTCGGCGCGAAACAGATCAACCGTCACCGTTTCGGCATCGCTCCACGGCAGCCGGCGAACAATCACCTGCGCGGCCGCTCCGGCGGGAGCCGTCCGCACGACGATGATCGTCCAGCTCTGCCCATCGGCGTCGCGAATCCGAGCACCGGGCAGCAGCGTATCCGGCACATCAATCGCCAGCCGCATCAGGCGATCGTCGGCCTGGAATTGCCCGGCCGATGCCGCCACCTCTCGCAGGCCCAACGCCCGCTCGGCCACGATGGCCACCGGCACGCCCTCGGCCTGCGGCGGTTCGCCGCGGGCGATCAGCCGCGCGGTGCGGCGGCCGTCGAACACTTCGGACGGTTCGTCGGCCCAACGGCTCAAAGGATCGCTGCTCATCGTCTGCCTCGATTGCATCCAACAAGAGTTCAACAGTCCGCGCCGGCACCGCTAACGTGCTCTTGATCTTCGCCAATCATGGTGACGCAAGACCGGCGAATCATCAGGGTGATCGCGTCGCTCAGTCAGGCATACTCGAGGAAGCCATCGGCCGCGGCCGCCTCACGTCGTCGCCCGACTGCGGCGCTCGAACGGCACGGCCGCCGCCAGCTTGGCGTCGCACCAATCCACCGTTTGCTGCAAACGGCGAAGGTAGTCGGCCCACTCGACCTGCTGCCCTTCAAGGCGATAGCTCGGCTTCGGTTGCGCGGTGATTTCGGCGATGCGGGCCAAGGTTTGCTCGCGGATGCGACGGAGTTGATCGATGTCGTTTTCCATCATGGCGAACCTGAAAGTGGGCACCGGCCGCAACCTTCCGTCGAAGGAAAGCAGCGGCGACTGATTGCCTGCAACAGCGCGGCGGCGCCGTCCGCCTCGGGGCCGACGTGCGCTTCGTCATGGCACGGCCGGATCGCACTGCTGCGGTCCGGCGCCGCCGCAACAACTCGACAACGACGGCGGGCAACCGGGGAATCAAGCGGCTCCGACGGCTTCCGCCTGCCGGCGCGCATCTGTCGGCCACTGCTTCCCGCCGCGATCGCCGCCGACTACTGCCCGCCGCGGCTGCGGACGATGTAGCGCGGATTGATCACCGCGGCCGCGCCGCGTTCGCTCGCCTTGAAGCGGACCACGATATCTTGGTTGAACTCGGCCTCGCTGTTCGGCGGGGCGACCGAAACGGTGATCGGCCAGTTTTCCATGTAGGCCAGCGCCTTGCGGAAATCGCCGATGAACCACATCCGCCGCGCCTCGTGCGGCTCGTATCCGGCCGCCAGCAGCAGCCGATAGGCCAAGCGGCTTTCGTACACTCCGTAGCGGCCCAGCGGGTTGGCCGCGGTGGTTTGCGTCGCACCGCTTTGGTAGGCGATTTCGGCCGCGTTGAAGATGCGGTGCGCCGCGTGGCGATAGGCGGGCATCACCAACACGCTCGTGGCATGAACCAGCACCGGCTCGCCCGTGGTCGGATCGGTCATCTCGGCGAACGCCTGCTCGGCCGCATCGACGTCGGTCCAATCGACCAATTCCGCGTCGATATCGTTGACCCACGGAGCAGGTCCGCCGTCCGGGCCCGTATCGCCGGCGGCATAGTAGGTGTTGTAGCCCACGCCGTTGGCGCGGTAGTTGTTTTCCAGGCCCAACAGCAGCGCGAGGAGACGCTTCTCCTTGTTCAGTCCGAGCACTTCGCCCACCTCGGCGGCGCGCTGCAACACCAGATGGGTGCGGTCGAAGAAGATCGCTTCTTTCGTCACCGGCACGATGAACCCGCGTTTGGCCGTCTGCGGCGTGTCGATGTAGTCTTCGCCGAACCCGAGGCTCGGATACGGCATGCCCGGGGCGACCACCGCGGCCTCGTCGGGCAGGCGGCCCACACCGGGGATGCGTTCGCCGTCGAGCCGCGTGGGAATCGAATCGACCAGCCGCGAAAGGACGAACGCCTCGTTGCGATAGGCTTCGAGCAGCTTCGCCTCGATCACCCGCCCGGTGATCCGCGAAAAGGCCGTGGCATCGACGCCTTCGCCCGACTCGAGCACCACCGACGCGCCCGACCGCGGATCGAACGCCCGCGTCCGCTCGGGCCCGAGAATCGCTTCGGCCAGCTCGCGGAGGCTGAAATCGTCGGGCCGAAGGTGCTTCTGCTCCAACGCCTCGCTCAGCCGCGAGGCCGCGGCGCCGGGACCGAGCCGGTCGCACATCTGTTTCAATTCTCGATAGTTGATCGCTCGCACTTCTGTCTCTCCTGTATTCGTGTTCGATCGAATGACCGCGCATCGATTCGCGACGGCCCATTCCCACGCGAATCTCGGATCTTCACGCGGCGTCGCCGTTCGGCGTAGCGGAAGCTAGGCGGCCGCGGTCGTGCCGGGCACGCCGCCGGTCATCACGGTGGAGAACACGTTGACCAGCACCCGCGCGCTGAGGGTCGGCTCGCGCCGCGCCACCCGGCCGATGGCCAGCGCCGCCGAGGCGACCTTCGCCACTTGTTGATTCCGCAGGCCGTTGCCGCCGGCGGCCTGAGCCGGCGCGACCCAATCGCCCAGCTCGAAGGTGTCCGGCGCGCAATCGAACTCGAAGACGCCGGTAGTCGCCACGCGCACCGGCACGGCCTCGCCGGAAGCGCTCCGCTGCATCGCCACGCCCAGAAAGCGCCGGGCGAACTCGGTTTGCGTCGCCTCCAACGACTCGCCCGGAACCAGCGAGGCCGCCGCCCGCGCCGATCCCTGTTCCAAAAACACCAAATCGCCGATCTCAATCGTCTCCTCGGCCGTGGCGGCCGCGACCACCGGGTTCGTATCGCCGTAACGCCATCGCATCCGATCGCTCATCGTTTCGCCCTCGCTGCAAAAGAGTGTGTTTACACCACCAAGACGCACCAGCCGGCCGCACCGCCTGCTCTGTTGCCGGCGCGGCCGAGACTCGCCCGTTCGCTGTTCTGTCCGATCACCTCGCCCAAGTCCGTCCGTCGTCGGCGATTGCGCGGAGGCCGACCGTCACCAATCGGGCCGCGTGATCGCCTCGACGAATGCCCGCACGTCGATCGGCCCCGTCGAACGCCCGAAAAGCAACTGCTCGCGACATTGCGGTCGCTCGGCCGGAGTCAGCGATTCGGCACGCGCGAGCACGGCCAGCACCAGCGCCGCCCGGTCGGCCGCCCACGCCCGCATCGTCGCCAAGTCGGGCGCCGCCGACAGGGCTTCGAGAAACTCGCGGCTGACCAGCCGCCGCGCCCACGCCGTGGGGCACTCCGGCCCGGGCAAATGGAACTCGCGAAGCACCTCGGCGATCTGCGCTTCGCGCGTCGCCGGCAGTTGCCGCTCACCCGCTTTCCGCGAACCGCCGTCGCCCGCGCAGGCCGCCGCGGCCGCCGCCCGTTGATCGGAGATGGATTCCGATGCCGACGCCGACACCACCCCCGAAGCTGATTCGGCTGCCGAGTTCGGCGCCGTAGATTGCCCTGCCGACTCCGCGCGGTCTTCGGTGGCCCCATCGACCGCAAACGTTGCCGCCGACTCGAACAGGCCCCGGGTCGTCGCCGGATCGGCGACCAAGTCCACCGCGTGGACCTTGAGAATCCGCTCGACGATCCATTGATCGCCGTCGCGGCGCAACTGCGCTTGAATGTTGTGCGAGAAGCCGACGTTTTGCGGAGCGTTTTCCGCATCCCAAACAAGCTGCTCGGCCAGCGCGTGCTTGGGGTTGAAACGGAAGTCGGCAAACAGACCCTGCGACTCGCGGTAGCGCACGTTCTCCAGCGACCCGAGCCGATCGCGGTAGTCGCGCGGGGCGGCCGGATCGCCGGAAGGGTGATTCACATTCACCCGCGCGCCCTCGTACAACGGAACGGCCGCGATCAACGCCTCGGGCCGATAGCGTCGCCCGTTCCGCGAGTGAAGCCCGAGTATCTTCACCTCGCGCAACACGGCCGCGGCCCGATCGACCCTCGCCGAGGCGTCCCAGCCGCGACAGTACTCCTGCACACACTGCTCTGACGATCGCTGCATCACCGTCAACCTCCACAGAAGAAGGAACCTTCCCACGACACCGCGCCGGGCCGCGACTGTTGGGGTTTTTGCACCATTTGACCCGGCCACGAACCGCAGCCGCTCAATAGTGGACGGAAGTATAGTGTTCCACCCAGGGTCGTGCAACGCGATTCTTTGGCCACCGGCAAAATGGCCGTCGCCGGCACCGGCCGGACCGCGTCATCGTCGCCCCATGCACCAGGGGCCTTTCGCCGAGCACGGGCCACAGGGGCGCGTCGCACTGAACCTGCGAATGAGGGCGAACGCCCTTGAGGCAACGGCTCGATTCGGCCGCGTCCCCTCCGTCGGGGCCCGCGATCAACCGGCCGTTCGACTGGTCGGCCGCAAATAACCCCCGAACAATCCCCCACGCCGCGGCATCGGTCGATCGCCAACCGACCGGGAAGGCGAAGATTCCCGGCATGATTTCCGCAAAAATCACCCGAAGACGTATCATTCCCTTCGGTGTTCAATTACATTAGAGATAGCGGTTGATTCGTGTTGCTGTCGGCAGCCTGCTCCTGCCTGGCGATCGCTTCCTTCGATCGCAGCAGACTGCTCAGCAGGGCGATTCGGCCGCGAGGAACAAGAGAAAGAGATCACGGCGGGCCGTTGATCGCGCAATTTTCGTCGTGCCCAGCGAGTCGTTGTTCGATTCGCGGCGGGCGAGTTCTCGGGTGGTGCGCGACGACGGCCGTGGGGCTGCGGTCTGGTTTGCGCCGATTGGGGCATGCGCTGCACCGTTTGCGATTGCGCCGGAGTGCAGCCGCTTGTCGGCAACGCCGACCGCCGAGCTGAGAAGTAGTGCGCGCGACGCCGGCCGACGCGCCTCGGATGAGCAACGATGAGCATGTTGATGGAACCGGCCTCGCCGCCCGAAGAGGTGGAACGGCCTATGGTGTCTTCGCACCCGGCGCATCCCTGGGTGAAGCGTTGGCTAACCGCCCTGACGGTGATGCTCGTGGGCAGTTGGGTGGTCGTGACCATCGCCCTGCTGCGCGACGGGCACTCGGCCTCCGTTCAATCGCCCGCGCACACCGGCGACGATCCCAACGCCGCACCGGTGGCAGCCCCGTCGGCTGACCCGTGGGGCGAGATCGTCGCCGTGCCGATCGAGTTGACGCCGCCGCTGGAGTTCGTCCCCGAACTCGCCCCGCCCGCATCAGACGAGATCGTTTGGTCTTTCAATGGGTTGAGCGTCACTGCGGCCGTCGAGCTGCTCAGTTCCCTGGGGCTGTCCGACGCGGTGCGCACCCAGTTGGTCGAGTGGATCGAGGTCGATCCCGAAGCCGGCGGCACCGTGATCCGCCCGCGGCGCAAATTCGTGCTTTCGCTCTCGCCCGACGATCGGGCGAAGCTCTATGCCGCTCTGGCTGCATTTCCCGCGAACGAAGACATCGCCAACGCCTATCGTCATCGCGGCGACAACCTCGATGCGTGGCTGGCCCCCGCCGGCGTCTCGAGCGAAGTCCGCGACTTGGTCGCCCCGCTGGTCTATCGCGACGGCCACTACATGCTCTTTTCCGACCTGCGGGTGATTCAGCGGTCGCTGCCCTCTGGATTGGAACGAATGAAATTGATCAAGGCCCTGTCGCGGGAACAGACGTATTTGCTCACCCTTCGCGTCGGGCCGCAAAGCAATCTCGACGAGTTGGTGGCCTACTGGGCCCGCGGGGGACGCGAACGCTATGTTCGTCCGTTGCTCGAAGCGGCCGTGCGCAGCGGGCAAACGTGCGAGGTGCCCGTCGTCCATTTGTTGCCCACCTTCGCCCGATTGCGGCTCTACACCTACCCGTCGCCGCCCGAGAAACTGCCGGCGCTGAATCGCGACTGCCATTGGAGCGCCTTCAATTTCTTCAACGATGAGCCGAACGACCGCTTTGCCGACGGAGCGGAAGTGGTGCGGACGCTCAACAGCGAATACTACCGCGTCTTCGGCAACCTGCAATTGGGCGATCTGGTGATGTACGTCGTCAATGAACAGGCGGTTCACACCTGCGTGTACATCGCCGAAGACTACGTGTTCACCAAGAATGGCAACACCTCATCGCGTCCGTTCATGTTCATGAAACTCGACGACATGAAGGACTATTACCCGACAAGCAAGCCTGTCGAGGTGCGCTACTACCGCAAGAAGACCGTGTGAATGGACGGACCGCCCGGGCGACACGGTCTGAACAATGACCCGCGAATTGTTCTTCGGAGTCTTCGGCCGACAACGGGCGACGAGTCGGTCGTCAAACGGGTCGAGTGCGCGATCGTCGGCCGCAATCGGCGGCTCGGGGAAGAGACGGAGCCGAGTTTGCAGCGGCTCAGCCGGCAGCGTTCTTTCCGCTCGCCTCGGCCGACGCGGGATCGGCTGCCTTGTCTTCAGTCGTTGCTGAGGATGGCATTCGCGATCGTCGCGCGGTCAACCGTTCGAGCCACTTCGGCGGCTTGACGTCGCGAACCGTCGTCTCGGCTACACGGTCTTCGAGATTCGGCCGCAAAACCACGGCAATCAGCAGCGGCAGATACCATCCCAGGTATAAGCCCCCGTCGTACGGATGAACGAACTGGGCACCGGCCGCCAGTGCCGCGGTGCAGCTCAGCAGCGCCGCCAAGTTCTTCTGAGCGGGCCAAAGCCCCATACTGATTGCCACGGCGGCCAAGGCCACCATCACCGGCAAGCGAAACACCAAGTCGTGCTGCTCCCAAAAACCGCGGCATTGCTGCGGCACGAGCACCCCAAAGCCGAACATCTGCCGCCAATGATGCAACCATTGGGTAGGGTGATCGGCCACAAGCACGAGGATCAGAGCCATCGCCCCTAATGTGGCCAGCGCACCGCCCAAAAACCGCAACAGCCCGCGCCGCGCGTAGAAGGCACACCAAAGCGGCAGCAGCAACAGCGGATACCAGATCAATCCGGCGGCCACAGCCAGCAACACGCCCGCCGCCACCGGACGCCGATAGCACACCACCGCCCACAGCAGCAGCAGCCCGGGCAAGAAGTGATCGAGGCACGCCGTCGCCTCGGCCGTGTACGGCATCAGCACGTACCAGGCAGCCGCCGCCACGCCGGTCTGCACGTTGTCGTAATGGCGCGCGCCGAGCACAATCAAGCCGGCGACGATCAGCAATTGAACAGCCACGGCCGCCCCGCGCGTCGCCGCCGTCCGCCACGCCTGGCGCCGCGCATCTTCCGGTTGGTCGGCCGGCCCATCGCCGAGCCATGCCGTCAGCGTCGTGCAGGCAGCCGCCGCGGGTCCCGGCTCGAAACCGGGCCGAACCTTGCCCGTCAGCACGTTCGCCGAGAGAAACACCATCAATGCCGCCAAGGTGAACGTCAGCCCGCCGGTGGAAAGATTCGGTGTCAGCAGCGGGCGGCGCACCATCAGCGTGTCGAGCAGCAGCCGCACGCTGAAGAACCCCGTCATCAGGAACAGCCACCAAAAGCCCAGTTGCTCGCGGCCCGACGTCGGATCGGGCGCCACCAGCGGGGCCAGCAGTCCGCGACCGGCCGCCACCAGCAGCATCCCCGGGGCAATGGCCAATAGGGCCAACAGATCCAAGTTCCGCACGCTCAACACGCGGCTGAACTTGAAGAAGATGCCCACGATCATCAACGACGCGATATAAACCCACGTCGTCGGCTGAAGATCGTAGCCGGCCAGAATCTCTCCCATGCAGCGCCGTCCCTGTACCACGAACCGCAGATTACTGGTTCTCGCGGTGACTATTCCTGCAACCAACGGAAGCCGGTTTTCACTCGGGTGCGGTAGCACCGGTTGGTCGGCGGCCCTGCCGCCCTGAGCATCACGATACACCCGAGCGGCGAAAGGCCGCAAGTACCGAGCGGGTCGCTCGCTCCTGTTCTCTAGCACACCGAACCCGACGAAACGAAGTCAACCGCCGCGACAGGTTTCGCGCCCGATGAGTCTTCCCCGGTCAGCCGGCCGGGGGCGAAAGCCGCTGTCGGGCCTCGTCGGCCCAAGGACTGTCGGGCGCCAGGTCGAGGAACGCCCGCCAATGCCGTTCGGCCTCGGTCGTCTCGCCTTGTTTGTCGAGCAGTCGGGCAAGGTGGTAGTGACCGTCGGCATAGTGCGGATGATGGCGCAAGGCCCCGCGAAACGCCGCTTCGGCCAAATCGCGTTGGCCCAATTCGATCAACACGCAGCCGAGACTGATCCTCGCCTCGACATACTCTTCGTCCAGTTCCAAAGCCATGTAGTACCGCTCGCGCGCTCCATTGAGGTCTCCCATGCGATAGAGCAGCTCAGCGGTCTGAAAACACAACTCGGCCGTCGGGCCGCCCGCGGCCATCGCCGCGCGATACATCTCGGCGGCAGCCGACCATTGACCATCGTCTTCCAATTCGGCGGCCAAATGGGCTAGGTGCCCCGCATGGGTCGGCAACGCCACCTTCTGCCCGGAAAGCAATTCGGCCGCGGTGCGGGCCAGTGTTCGAGCCGGTTGATCACCTGCCGAACCGCGATCTTTCTCGGCGAACGGCCCCCGCCCGACCGCCACGAACGACTCGATCGCACCGGCTTTAGCCACTCGCCCTGCCGCGTTCGCCTCGAGAGAGTCTTCTGCCGCCGCGTCTGCCCGGTCCGCCGCAGCGTCGGCCTCTTGCCCGGTTTCGGGGGCGAACAGCCAACGCGTGCGACTCGACGAATCGGTTGCAGGGGTATCCGTCGCGGCGGAGCCAACTCCACCCGAACCAACTCCGCCCGCGCCGATTTGCGAAGTAGCGGCTGCCGCTGTTTCGGCGCGCGTTTTCTGACGAACCTTCAGCTCCGGCGGCAGATCGGCCGAGGGGACGAATCCGAACAGCCGTTGCCCGTCGGCTTGCGACGGACCGGTCGTCCCGTGATAGACAATCCATCCGCCGACAACCGACCAGTTCGGCCCATGCAGCGGATCGCCCGCCTCGGGAAAGCGCCGCCGCAGCGAATCGATCTGCCTTTTGATCGCATGGGGCGAAACCCCTAAAGCGCAGAGCACGGCCAATCGTTCGGCGGCCTGGGCGGCCTCGCGATCGAAGTAGTACACGTGCCGCACTTGGCGCACCGGCCGCAGCCAGCCGCGACGGGCCCAGCGACGGATCGTCCACGCCTCGGAGCCGACCATTCGCGCCAGCATGGCCGGCGTATAAAGCCGCTGCACCTCCGACGGGTCGCATTCTTCCACCGCACGCCGCCGCGCTTCGGCCTCGTCGATCACCTCGATCCGACCGGCCCGAAGCGCCGCGGCCGCCCGCGGGTCCAACTGCTCGGCAAGCCGCTCGCGGTCGATTTCGACGGTGTTGCCCGCCAGCACGATCAACTCGGTTCGACTATTGGCCCGCCGCTGCACCACCGCGCCCTGCCCGCGGAGCAGTTCGATCAACGCCTTGCGCGGACCCTCGGCCGGCGAGCCCAAAACAACCGTGCGCCGGCCGAACCAATAGCGGCGGCCGCGCGCGGACCGTCCCGCATTGTCGTCCGTTGGCGTCGGGTTCGTCGAAACCGCCGAAGTCATCACGCAATCCGCATCCAGAGAAAACCAGCCGCGCGTTCGCCTCGCGTGCCGTATCCAACAAGTCGTCGCCGCACGGTGCGCAGAGAGGTTATTCGCAGTATAGGCCGTCTGCTCCGCTTCGCACAGCCCGCCCCGCGGCCATCCGGCCGGCAACAACGCGCCCACAAGCCCAGTCTTTCCGGTCATCGTCTGCCAAGGGGCGAACCGGCTCACCGAAGCGCGCCGCGGCCCGCCAGCGCCGACTCCGCCCCAAATGGCGCGTTTCCAATTCATCGGTCGGCGGCGCACATGCAGCCGCAGCGTCGCGGCACCGTGTGGGCGTTGACGTTTGCCGCCGGATCGCGTTCAATGAGTTTTCCGCCTTTGATGGGTTTTGCTTCGCCGACCAGGCGCACAGCGGCCGCGCGTTATCCGGCCGTTCGAGTTGCGTCGGTCGGCTGTTTCGGATCGATCCTTGTTGTTTGAAGGAGCTGCGATCGCTCATGGCATCCGACTTGCCGCATCAATCGTCCGCTTCGACACCCCCGATCTTGGCCACCGCCGCGACGCCCACCTATCCCGCGCCGGCTAGGCGGTCGCCGTGGGTCGCTTTGCTGGTAGTCTTCCTGTTTCTTTTTCTGGGCGGCTCGTTGTTTGTCAATCTGGTTTTGCTGGCAGCCTTGGGGCTGTCGAGTGCAAGCGGCGAAACCCGCGTGCAAGAGAAGCACTATTCGCATCAGCTCCAGGCGCGAGCGGAGGTGGCGATTATCGATGTTTCCGGGGTGATCATCGACGCCGAACCGACCTTCAAACGATTGATCGACCATGCCCGCCAAAAGGCTCGCGACGGGCTGCTCAAGGCGGTCGTCTTGCGCGTCAATTCGCCGGGCGGAAGCGTGTCGGGCAGCGACTACATTTTCCATCAGCTCAAGAAGTTCCGCGAAGAGACCGGCGTGCCGTTGGTCGTCAGCATGGGCGCCGTGGCGGCCAGCGGCGGCTATTACTCGGCCATGGCCGTCGGCGACGGGCCGGAAACGATCTACGCCGAACCCTCGACGTTCACCGGCTCGATCGGCGTGGTGATTCCGCACTACAACATCGCCGGCCTGCTCGACAAGCTCGGGATCGAGGCCGATTCGATCGCCTCGCACCCGCTGAAGACGATGGGCAGCATGTCGCGCCCGATGACCGACGAAGAGCGCGCGATTTTCAAAGCCCTCATCGACGAAGGGCTGGCCCAATTCAAAGAGGTGATCCGCCACGGACGGCCGCGATTCCGCGACGATCCGGCCGCGCTCGATCGACTGGCCACCGGCCAGGTGTTCAGCGCCAAGCAGGCGCTGAAGGCCGGGTTGATCGACCGAATCGGCTTCCTCGACGACGCAGTCGCCCGCGCGATCGAACTGGCCCGACTCGACCCCGGCGAAGTCCGCGTGGTCCGCTATGCGCCCGAGATGAGCGTTTGGGAAATGCTCAGCGCCCAATCGCGGCAATCGAAGGCGTCCGATCCGCGGGCATGGCTCGACGCCTTCACGCCGCAACCGTATTATCTGTGGACCGCGATGCCGCTGCTCGACGCCGGCCGATAGCCATCGGCGATCGCCGGGCCGTCACCACTTCAGCCCGAACGCCGCACCGCCGCTGGTGCGGCCCAAACCGCCGCGAAGCGGTTTTTGCGGGCCGCTGCTGCGCGGCTTGGCAGGGACGGCCGCAGGCTCCGGTTCGGCGGCGGGCGTTTCTTCTTCGCCTTCGGCCGCTTTCGGTTTCGGCGGCGGAAGCAAGGCCTTCATCGAAAGGCTGATCCGCTGCGCCTCGGCATCGCACGAGAGCACCAGCACTTCCACCTCTTGGCCTTCGCTAACCACGTCGGTCGTCCGCCACACCCGTTTGTGCGAAAGCTCGGAGATGTGAACCAATCCCTCCACCCCCGGTTCGAGGGCCACAAACGCGCCGAATTCCATCGTTTTCGACACCCGGCCGCGAACAACCGTGTTCGGCGGGTACTTTTCGGCCGCTTTCGACCACGGGCTCTGCTGCAACTCGCGGTAGCCGAGGCTGATCTTTCCGGTTACCGGGTCCACCTTCTCGATGCGCACCTCGACGCGCTGGCCCTCGCTGAGAATCTCGCTGGGGTGACTGACGCGGAACCAAGCCAGTTGGCTGATGTGAATCAGCCCATCGACCCCCGGCCCCAACTCGACGAAGGCGCCGAAGTCCATCAACTTGCGGACCACGCCCTCGCGGATGTCGCCCGGCCGAAGCGATTCGAGCAGTTTTTGCTTCGCGTCTTGCCGCTCGCGTTCGAGCACGGCCCGCCGACTGAGCACGAGCTTCCGCCGTTCGGCGTTGGCCTCCATCACCAAACAAGGCCACGATTGTCCGACGAATTGCGCCAAGTCGTCCACGCGATACAGCGCAATGTGGCTCACCGGGATAAAGCCGCGGATGTGGTTCACCTCGCACTCCAGCCCGCCGGTGTTATGGCCGGTAATCCGCGCCTCGACCACCGCGCCGGGCTGGAGGTCGCTCCAGTTTTCCACGGCAACGGCCGAACCGGGGATCACCAGCTCGTACAACCCTTCTTCCGCTTGGAATCGCTGCACCTGAACGTCGATGAACGACCCCACTTCGGGCGCGGCGGCAAACTGCGACAACGGCACCACCCCCTGCTCGCGGCTGCCCAAATCGATAAACACCTGATCGCGCCGCACGGCAATAACCCGCCCGCGCACCCGCGAATCAGGCTCCAGCGCCGCTTCCGGCGCCGCAGCAGCCCGACCCATCAACAGATCGTCGAGCGGCGCGTCGGCCAACGCCTGGGCGAATTCGTCTTCAAGCTCGGGCAACAGTGCCCGACGGCGATTGAGCAAATCCGCGTCGTCGGCCCGAGACACACCAGACGACCGAGACGGCTCAGACGCCGCCGCGGCAGCCGGCGGTTCGACGGGCGAAGACGGCGGAACAGACGCCGCGGGCAACTCGGCCGTGCGCGGCAAAACGTCGCCGACGGAAGAGGAAGCCGACAGTGCAACCGGTGGAGCAGCCGAGGTCGGGCCTGAGGTACGTTGCTCGGCCATCGCGGCATCGGCCGCGGTGAACCCATCCATCGAAACCATCTCGGCCGCGGCCGATTGCGCGACCTTCGCGGCCGAGTCTGGCTGCGCCGATCGATCGGGCTGCTCCGATCGCGGCACTGCGCCGCCCGGACGCACTTCGTGCGGACGATTGCCGAAACCGCCTTG
Source organism: uncultured Planctomycetaceae bacterium (assembly GCA_964631235.1). GTDB lineage: Bacteria > Planctomycetota > Planctomycetia > Pirellulales > Thermoguttaceae > JARKPK01. The sequence goes on from CAZVZX010000038.1 coordinate 44,505, forward strand.
TCGTCCACCGTGCCGTTCGCCCGATTGCCGCTCGCCGCGCGATTGGTCGCCGCTGCGCGAACGATCGCCGCCCTGCCCGGGGCGCGGGCCGTGCGGCCCCCGTCGATGCCGCGGCGGACGGTTGCCCGGCCGATCGCCCGAAGTCGGCGTCGCCCCGGCAGCCGCGCCCTGACTGCCTTCTGCCGTGCCCGGCGTTTCGACAGGAATCCAGTCGCGGCGTCGCGGGCGGTAGGCCGACGGATCGCGCTGCGAACCGATCAAGATGCGGCGTTTGCCCGTCGCGTCGTCGCCCGAAGCGTTGCCCGCCGGACCCTCGGTCGCGTGCCGAGATTCCGCAGCAGCGTCGCCCCCGACACTTGCCGCGGGCGGCTGGGTGCCGGGCGACGAAGCGGACGGTTCGCTCAGCGCACCTTGGGCCGACGCAGACGCGGACGCGGCCGGCTCAGTCGCCTTGGCCGGCACGGCGGCCGACAGGGCTTCGGTCGAATCAGCCGTTTGGCCCGAAAGATCGGGCTGGTCGGCGGCCGGGTTCGAGGCGGGTTCGGTGGAATCGGCAGGCAGTTGTTCGGAAGGCGGTACGAAGGTCACGGTCGCGCTACAAGAAAAAAGGGAAGCTTTTCAACCCATACGGACGAACCATTATTCTAAATGAAACATCGAGAAACGCAACGCAGCGCCCGGTGCGGGGTGCGGCTGACGGGTTGTGGCGGTAGCGGTTAAGCGGCGATTTTCAGGTGCC
>CAZVZX010000039.1:0-44228 GCA_964631235.1 uncultured Planctomycetaceae bacterium
AGAGGTAGCGGGCGCGGTAGTAGAACAGGCCGGTTTCTGCGTCGAGCTCGCGGCCCGTCTTGACCTTGGTACCCGACAACGCTTCGATACGCTACAAAACCGCCAGCCTGCGATGCAATACTAAACGGCCAACCCGAGGCGTCCGTCAAGCCGCCATCTCAAGCGACATCACTGGCAAAAAAGTCGCGCTACCAGCAAAACGACGCCGCTATTAAGACGGTGTCGCTTCCGGCAAATCGGTGCCACCGGCGGTAAGACAATGCCGCCACTGGCAAGAAGCGTCGTATTCCCAAAGAGCGATGCCGTGCCGTCGTCCGGCTTCCCTTGTTACCAACCGCGTCAGCCGTGCGGCCGTCGGGCGTGCCGTTGTCTAGCTTGCCCACGATGCCGTTTGCGTCATCATCCCGTGCGCGGTGGATTGTCAAAGCGATCTACACCGGCTGCCGGGTCCTTGTACCACAGTTGCATCATAATCGTACCACACTTGCATCATAATCCCGCTGGCCGGGCATGTGTCAAGAGGGCTGCGGATTGGGGGCATTCCCGTTTCTGTGGGCCCTAAGTCGCGTGGACAAGCCGTCCTGAGCCTGCCGCGTGGCGCTGCGGGCGGGGGCCTTCCCAGTTTCGCTACCAATTCGCCTGCTTTCTTTTTGTGGAGCGGGTGGGGTAGAATGGATCGCTGTTGATCCGCGGGAAGAAGATGTTGTTCGGCGGGGCGGGTTGCATCGGTCCGCTGCGGCTGTGCGACCTCCGGACGGCTTCTTCGTAACGCGGATGGATCGAATGACTGTCTCACGCCACACCTGCTTTGGGAGAACCTGCCGATGAGTTGCACGCGACGTGATTTGCTCCGCTGGGGATTGGGGTCGGCCGCTTTGGTGGCCGCCGGGGTTCACCGGATCGAGGCCGCCACGGGAAAGAAGATTCCCTTGGGCCTGCAACTGTATTCCGTGCGGAAGCAGTGCGAGAAAGACTTGCCCGGGGTGCTCAAGGCCGTGGCCGAGATGGGCTATGTGGGCGTCGAGTTCGCCGGCTACTACGGCCGCAAGGCCGATGAGCTGCGCAAACTGCTCGACGACAATGGTCTGAAATGCTGCGGCACGCACACGGCCCTGGCCACGTTGACCGGCGATGCGCTGAAGGGCACCGTCGAGTTCAACAAGACGTTGGGCAACAAGTACCTGATCGCCCCGAGCTTGCCGAAAGAACATTTCAAGTCGAAGCAATCGCTGCTCGATGTGGCCAAGCGGTTCGACGAAATCGCCGAGAAGATCAAAGGCGAGGGGATGCTCACCGGCTACCACGCCCACGGCAACGATTTCCAGAAGGTGGAAGGCGAGACGGCCTGGGATATCATTTTCGGCAACACCAAGCCCGAGGTCGTGATGCAGCTCGACACAGGCAACTGCCGCGGCGGTGGCGGCGATCCGCTGGTCATTTTGAAGAAGTACCCGGGCCGCTCGAAGACGGTTCATCTCAAGCCGCACGGCGGGCGTCGCGGTGCGCCGATCGGCGAAGACGAGCTGCCCTGGAAAGAGATCTTTGAAGTGTGCGAAACCATCGGCGGCACCGAGTGGTACATCGTCGAGCACGAAAGCGGCGACGACCCGCTTGCCACCGTCAAGCAGTGCATCGACAACCTGAAGAAGATGGGCAAGTAGGTCGCTGCCACGCGATTGACCATCGGACAATCGCAGCGGTTCTTGCGAATTGGTGCGATTGTTGACCGCGGGCGCGAACGTGCTCTGCAGGCTGCCAGGCAAACCCCGGCAGCGGCGGCGTCGTTGAAACTTGGCGCGGCCGTTGCCGGTTTTTCTTTCTCATCGGCCGAAAGACGCCACACCAACCGGGCGGCAGGGCCGCCGGCCAATCGGTGCTGCCGCACCCGGGCAAGAACCCGCTCCCGATGGTCGCTGGACCTATCACCGAGAGAACAAGGCTCTTGGGATCAGTCGCGCAGGGCGGCAGGGCCGAAAGGCCACTCGGTGCTACCGCACCCGGGCGAGAACCTGCTCCCGTTGGTCGCTGGACCTATCACTGAGAGAACAAGAAGTCCGGCGTCAACGGAAGAGCGAACGAAAGTGCGTCGCTTGCACTGCCGTTTCTTTGAGGATGAAGGAGACTCACGCCGGCGGCGGGTCGATGGCTTGCAAGACGGGCAGCACGAGGATTTTGCCGTCGCCCATGCGGCCGCTGCGGGCGTTTTCGACGATCGTGCGCACGACTTCGTCGGTTCGCTCGTCGGCCACCCAAAGGGTGATTTCGACCTTGGGCAGGTAGGCCAACGAGTACTCGCTGCCGCGGTACTCGTCGAGGTAGTTCTTCTGCCGGCCGTAGCCCTTCACCTCGCGAACTTCGCATGCCTCGATCGGCGCATGTTCTAACGCGGCCAGCACACGTTCGGCCTGAAACGGCTGCACGACGGCAATGACTTGTTTCATATTCCAACCATCCTAACGCGGCCCCGATCGATTGCCAAGATTCTGCGATTTGTGGTCAATGGGCCCGCCGTTTCGTTCGCCGGGCGGGCCGAATCGCCCCAGCGCCCCGAGTTGCGACGCTGGGGCCCGGGTGCGTTCCCGTTTCTGTGGGCACTAAGTTGTGAGATGGTTGCATCGGCGACCCGGCCCGACTTACACTATACAGGGTCGCTCATTCCCCATTGGCCCGCCTCAATCGACCTGTCTGCAAGATAAGCGTTACGAGTTTGAGCTTCACGGAGAGACCAGCAGGAGCCCTTTAGGCCGGTTTCGCTCGTTGCGAGCTCGTTTGGCGGGCGCCTACCGGAGAAAGAAAGATAAGATGATGATGCAACAAACGCGTCGGCAATTCGTCGGCGGTGCATTGGCCGCCGGGGCAACGGTGTTGGGAATCGCCGCAGCGGACGGGCCGCGGCGCGCTGCTTGGGCCGCGGCGGCCGAAACGGCGGGTAAGCCCGGCGCGAAGATCCGCTTGGGGCTGGTGACGTATCTTTGGGGGCAGGATTGGGACTTGCCGACGTTGCTGGCGAATTGTCAAAAAGCGAAGATCGGCGGGGTAGAGCTTCGCGTTCAGCACAAGCACGGCGTCGAGCCGACTCTTTCGGCCGACCAGCGAGCCGAGGTGAAAAAACGGTTCGCCGACAGCGGCATCGTGTTCGTCGGGCCGGGCACGAACGAGGCCTACGATTATGTCGAGCCCGAGAAGGTGAAGCGAGCCATCGAAAACACGAAAGCCTACGTTAAGCTGAGCCACGATTGCGGCGGCAGCGGCGTGAAGGTAAAGCCGAACGATTTGCGCGAGAAGGAAGGCGTGCCGCGCGAGAAGACGATTGCGCAGATTGGCAATGCGCTAAACGAGGTCGGCCGATTCGCCGCCGACTACGGCCAGCAGATTCGCTTGGAAGTGCATGGCTCGGCCGGACCGCTGCCGATCATCAAGCAGATTATGGATGTGGCCGTCCATCCCAACGTGGGCGTGTGTTGGAACTGCAACGGCGACGAGCTGAAGCCGCCCGGGTTGGAACATCATTTCAATTTGGTGAAGGATCGTTTCGGCGCCACGTGCCATGTGCGAGAATTGAACCTGGGCGACTACCCCTACCAAGAGTTGATCAAGTTGTTGGTTCGCATGGACTACGACGGTTGGGTATTGCTCGAATGCCGCACCAAACCGGCCGACCGCATCGCGGCTCTGATCGAACAGCGCGAGGTCTTCGAGCGAATGATTCGGCAAGCCCAAGCGTGAGTTTGAGGAAGCGTTGGCGGCGGCACGAGGCCGCGCGGGCACGATGCGAGCGATCGGATGGGCACGATGAAGGAAACCGAGGCTCCCGTGGCAAGCAGGGCGATGCAGCCGATCGTGGTGTTGCTGGCCGGCTCGGCGGCAGCGCAGCCGTCGCAGTATGTGATGGAGCGGGCGATTCGCCACCACGATCTCGACTGGCGCTATCTGACCGCCGAAGTCGCCCCTGATCGGCTCGGCGATGCCTTGGCCGGCGTGCGGGCGATGGGCTTTTGCGGAGGCCATCTCGACGAGATTCACCAGCGGGCGGCCCTGGCGCTGCTCGATTCCGCGGACGAAGCCGCCCAGGCGATCGGCGCCGCCGACTGCTTCAGCCGCTGCGAGCAGGGCCTGGCGGGCGTCAATTTACTCGGGCCTGCGCTGACGGCCCTGGTGCAGCGCCGTGGATTCGATCCGGCCGGCCGAAGGGCGATGATCGTCGGCGCTGGGACGATGGGACGGGCCGCGGCGTTCCAACTGGCGGCCCAGCGCGCGGCCGGTATCGCGGTGGCCGATCACAACGCAACCGCGGCCGAGGAGTTGGCCGCGATGGTGACCTCGCGTTTTCCCGACTGCGGCCTGGAAGTCGTCCCTTGGCAACCGCCGCTGGCCGTGCCCGAAAACGCCGACTTGCTCGTGTATGCCGTGCCTGCGGCGGCTGATGCAGAGGGCCCGGTGCTCGCCTCAGACACCTTGCGGCCGACGCTGCACGTGCTCGATGTGAACATTGGGCCGCCCTCGGCTGAATTGCTGCCCGCGGCGGCTGCCCGCGGCTGTCCGACGTATGAAGGCCTCGACCTGTTCGTCGAACGTCTGGCGTTGGCGTTTCAGGCATGGACCGGCGTGGAGCCCGACCGCCGCGTGATGCGCGACGCAGCCGAGGAATTCTTGATGGAGGTGTGAATGGGATTGTCGCGTTGGTGCGACCGACGTTGCGCGCTGCGGATGCGAATGGCCGAAACCCACTGTTGAGCCGGAACCACTTGGAGAGTCGCCCATGAAAACAAGAATGTGCAATTCAGCCGCGGTGTCGGTTTGTTTCGGTCGGCGGGCAGTTGCAGCGTCACTTATTATTGCGTTGTCGGCGGCAAGTGCCATTGCCATCGCCGCCGAACAGCCCGACAAGGGCTCGGGCAGCCGGGGAACCGGCCCCAACATTGTTTATATTCTGGCCGACGATTTGGGCTACGGCGATGTTCGCTGCTATGGCGGCGATCGGTCGAAAATCCCCACGCCGCATCTCGACCGCATGGCCGAGCAGGGGATGAGGTTCACCGACGCCCATTCGTGCTCGTCCGTTTGCACGCCGACACGCTACGGAATCCTCACGGGCCGGTATTCGTGGCGAAGCCGGCTTCAAAAGGGCGTGTTGTATGGCGACGATTCGCCGCTGATCGTACCCGATCGGCTAACCGTGGCATCGCTGCTGAAACGCAACGGTTACACAACGATTTGCTTGGGCAAGTGGCATTTGGGCTTGGGCCTGCCGCCGCGTGCCGCGGCGGGCCGCGCCGGCAACAACGCAGGCGACGGTGCCGCTGCCGTTGCGCCGACGGTCGCCGACACGGTCTCGGTTGCCGCTGCGGCGGGCCGAAATGACCCGTGGCGGTTCGACTACGCCGGGCGGATCGAGCGCGGACCGATCGAACTGGGGTTCAACGAGTTCTTCGGCATCGCCGCCTCGTTGGACATGTGGCCGTTCGCCTTTATCAATAACGATCGCTTCGAGCCGGTGCCGACCGTCGAGAAGAAGTGGATTCGCACGGGGCCTGCCGCGGCGGATTTCGAAGCGATCGACGTGATGCCGAAACTCGCTCAGCGTTCGGTCGAAACGATTCGCCGCTTGGCCCCGGCGGCCCGCGAGGGAAAGCCGTTCTTCATCTATTTGGCATTGACTGCGCCGCACACGCCGATCGTTCCGGTTCCGGCGTGGCAAGGAAAGAGCGGGCTGAGCGAGTACGCCGACTTCGTCATGCAGGTGGACGACTTGGTCGGTCAGGTGCTGGCGGCGCTCGACGAAGCGAAGATCGCCCGCGACACCTTGGTGTTCTTCACCAGCGACAACGGTTGTTCGCCGCAGGCGAAGATCGACGAATTGATTGCGGCCGGCCATTATCCCAATGGCCCGTTGCGCGGGCATAAGGCCGACATTTGGGAGGGCGGGCATCGCGTGCCGCTGATCGCCCGTTGGCCGGCCAAAGTGCGGCCCGGCACGCGCTGCGACGATCCGGTGTGTTTGAACGACTTGATGGCCACCTGCGCCGACCTGCTGAACGTGAAATTGCCGGACGACGCCGGCGAAGACAGCGAGAGCATGCTGCCGATGCTGTTGCAAACCGGCGGGCCGCGGGCCGATCGGGCGCTGGTGCATCATTCGGTCGATGGGCGGTTCGCCATTCGCCACGGAAAGTGGAAGTTGGCGCTGTGTCCCGGATCGGGCGGATGGAGCCAGCCGCGCGATCCTCGGGCGGCCCAACAAGGTTTGCCGCCGATGCAGCTTTACGACCTGGAAGCCGATTTGGGCGAGCAGACGAACTTGGTAAAAAAGCACCCCGAGATCGCTCGGCAGTTGCGCGAGCGGTTGGAACGAATCGTCGCCGAGGGCCGCAGCACGCCCGGCAAGGCTCAACGCAACGATGTCGCAGTGCAAATCGAGCGGCCTGCCGGGCAGTAGTTCGGGCGAGTCTGGTGGTTGTGTCAGCGTATTTCGGAACGACGGCACGGGATTGCCGCGGGTCGTCGGCCGTTCCGCCTCAATCGGCCGGGGCGACCAGTGCGAGGGTTGTGTTTGAATCGCGCTAGTTCGCTCGCCTGCCGGCCCCTGCCTTCTCCCGCCAAGCCCGCACCCGCTTTATCATGGAAGGGTGGCGGCTCTTTTCGTTGTTCAAGGGAGAACACGGCCTAGAATGGCGGAAGTCGACGGCGAAATCGACGAATATCTCAAGAGGCAGTTGATGCACGAGAACATCGAAGATGGGAGCGGGGACGATCGGGCGAGGGTGCGTCGCCGCGGCCGAAACGCTTGGTGTCTGCGCGTCCTTGTGCCGGCGGTGTGTTTGGCGGTTGCGTTCGCGTCGGGCTGCGGCGATCGCGCGGCAACGGCTCCGGAAACCGCAGCGCGGCCGCTCGAGGGCGTGCAACTGAAGCTGGCCGTGGTGGACGACGCAGGGTTGGTCGAAGCGATCAACGCCTTGCGCGGCGAATGGACGGCGCAGAGCGGGGCGGAGTTGAGCGTCGAACCGTTTGCCCGCGATGCCTTGGCCGGCGCCGAGCGCCTTGCGGCCGACGCTTTGATCGCTCCGTCGGCCGAATTGGGGCCGCTGGCCGAGCGCGGGTTGATCGTGCCGCTGCCTCAGCAAACGTCGTTTCGACGCGACAAGGTGGCCGGCTGGGGCGATCTGTTCGACTTGCTTCGCACCAACGAGGTCGTCTGGGGCGACAAGGTGTGCGCCGTTCCGTTCGGCTCGCCGGTGTTCGTCGTGTACTGTCGAAAAGATCTGCTCGATCGGTTGGGCCTTTCGCCGCCGAAAGACTGGCGCGAGTTCGATCGCGCGGCCGCGGCGCTCGGTGGGCTTGCTGAGACGAGCGATTCGCAATCGCAAAACGCCGAGTGGTCTGGCGCGGTGCTGCCGCTGGCCCCCGGCTGGGCCGGACTGACGCTGATCGCCCGAGCCGCCCCGGCCGCGAAGGGGCGAAGCAATTATTCGTCGCTGTTCGATGTGAATACGTTCGAGCCGTTGATTGCCGGTCCGCCGTTCGTCGAAGCATTGGAAGAGATGGCCGTCGCGGTTAAGAAGAACCCGAAGCCTTCGCTTGCAGCCGACCCGCACGCGGCCCGGCGTGCGTTCTGGCAAGGGCGCTGCGGCATGGCGATTACTTGGCCGAGCCGCGCCGGCGGCCGCGATTTGCCGCAACAGACGACCGAGGGCTTCGTCGCCACGATCGTGCCGCTGCCCGGCAGCCGCCGAGTTTACGAAACGTCGCGGCGCCGCTGGCTCGATCGGGAACCGGGCGAATCGGGCCGCGTGCCCTTGCTTTCGATCGCCGGCCGAGTGGGGATGGTTTCGGCAAGCTCGTCGCAGGGCGAGGCTGCATTGCAGCTCCTGCTTTGGCTGGCCGACGAGCAGCACAGTGCGGCCGTGGGCGCTGCCAGTAGGGCCACCACACTGCCGCGCCGTTCGCAAATCGAGAACATCGCGGCATGGGTCGAACCGCCCCTATCCGAGAAAACAGCGAAAGAGTATGCGAAAGACCTAGCGGCAACATTCGAATCGTCCGATTGCTTGTCCGCCTTGCCCATCCCCGGCCGCGACGAGTATCTGTCGGCCTTGGACGACGCAGTGCGATCCGCCGTGAGCGGCGATCAGCCGGCGATCGAGGCATTGATCGCCGCGGCCGGTCGCTGGCGCGAGATCAGCGAGCGATTGGGCGTTGAAAGGCAAAAGACCGCTCTGCGCCGCTCGCTGGGCCTTGAACCGTTTCCGGCGGCGGCCGACAAGCGGTAATCGATCCTCGGAGAAAGCAGCACCAAATGGACTGCCGTTTCGACACGGAGCTGTCCGACGGTTGGTCGGCTTGGTTCGATCCGACTCGGAATACCAATACGCGGGAAAACACCATTCGGCAAGCGCGCCACGAACTCGCTCTCGATACAAGTCAGCCGTACGCGTCGGAGAAGCATCGATGAAACACGATTTGCCCGTCCTCATGATCGCCATGCTGTTTCCACTGGCGTCGGGCGCATTTTGTGCCGAGAACGACGCCGAAACGCGATTCGCGGCCATGACGCCGTCCGAGGTGCGGGCTTACGAACTAGACGTGATGCGCCGCATTGCCGACTTCGCCCTCGTTCCGCCGCGGCTGAATACGTCGCCGCTGCCCGACTATGACTACGATCGTCTCGACTATGGGATGACGATCGGCATCGAGCGCACACCGAAGGGCAGGCTGTGGGCCTGTTGGGTCGCGGGCGGCGACAGCCCAAAGGCGTTCTTCGTCTTGGCGACCAGCGACGACGACGGGGAGACTTGGTCGAAACCTCGCCTAGTCATCGATTCGCATTCAAAGAACCTGCCGATGGATCGAAGCGTGATCATCGGCAATCTTTGGACGGACCCACAGGGACGCCTTTGGCTCTTCTTCGATCAGGCAATGAACCATTTCGACGGCCGGGCCGGTGTTTGGGCGACGATCTGCCGCAATCCCGACGACGACCAGCCGCGGTGGTCTTCGCCTCGGCGGATTTGGCACGGCGGCATGCTCAACAAACCCATCGTGCTTTCGAGCGGCGAATGGGTTTTGCCGATCTATTTGAACCAGTTTCGCGGTTTCGGACCGTTCCGCGATCTGTTCGGCGAGTTGGATCCGCTCCGCGGCGCGCATCTGTTTGTTTCGACCGATGACGGCCAAACCTGGGAACGGCGCGGCGGGCCGGTGACTTTCCCCAACCCGGATTGGATCGAGCACATGTTTGTCGAACGTCGAGATGGCAGTTTGTGGATGCTTGCCCGCACTCGGACCGGCATCATGCAATCGACCTCGACCGATCGGGGCCGAACTTGGTCGGAACCGACGAATCTGGAGGGGGTCGGTCACCCCAATGCCCGATTTTTCGTTCGCCGCCTCGCCTCGGGCCGCATTCTCTTGGTGAAGCACGGCGACGCGATTGATGCTCATCAGGGCCGGGTGAAACTAAGCGCCTGGCTTTCCGAAGACGACGGCAAGAGTTGGCAAGGCGGGCTGGTGTTGGATGATCGGCCCGGTGTTTCCTATCCCGATGGTTTTCAGGCACCCGACGAAACGATCTACGTCTCTTACGACCGCAATCGGGCTGCCGATGGCGAGATTCTGCTCGCCCGGTTCACCGAGAAGGACGTTTTGGCCAGGAAGATCGAAAGCCCGAAATCGAAATTGAAGATTCTGATCAGCCGTCCGTTGGGCATCAAGAAGGAGAACCGTTCTCGCTAAGAAGGAGGGCCGCGGTCTTTGGGGGCGGCGTTGAGCCGCATTGCCGAAGCACCTTGACATCTTCCCTATCATTTTTCGAGCAGATTGAACGATCAATTGCCGGCGTGCGCCCGGGCGACGACGGTTATGCGTTGCCGATGGGTGCTCCCAACAACAGCCGCGCGTGGGTCGGCTCTATCGGAACTTTTCAACGCTAAACACGAATACTGCTGAGCGAGAATAAAACGGCGAACGCCGGAGAAAAGGTGATTCATGCTCAAAGTGTTGTTTTTGTGTACCGGCAATTCCTGTCGCAGCCAAATGGCGGAGGGTTGGGCTCGGCATCTTTGGCCCGATCAGATCGAGCCGTATTCAGCCGGGGTGAAAACACACGGACTGAATCCCGACGCCGTGCGGGTGATGGCGGAGGCTGGGGTTGACATCTCGGGCCACCGCTCGAAGCTGCTCGACGAACTGAAAGGAATCGAATTCGATTACGTCGTCACGGTATGCAGCAACGCGCACGAGTCGTGCCCCGTTTTCCCGGGAAAGACCCGAGTGGTGCATGTCGGGTTCGACGATCCCCCGCGGCTGGCCGCCGAGGCGAAGACCGAGGAGGAGCGGCTGGCGCCGTACCGGCGCGTGCGCGACGAAATCCGCCAATTCATCGCCGAATTGCCGCAACGGCTCGGCGTTTGTTGATTGCGACGATCGCGGCGCGAGTACTCAGTTCTTGTCCGACCGTTCGTCTCTTTCATTCGATTGACGCGGAGGAAGCGGTCGCCCGCACCGTGCCCGTCGGTCTGCTCGGCAGCGCGAAGAGGTCGATGCACGAGCCGGATCGACCAAAAGCGCTTTCGGCGACCATCGCCCGCACCGCAATCGAACCCAACCGGCGGCACAAGATGAGGGAATCGCCGCACCGCTTGGCGAAATCACGGGGCGATTTCGGGCAGAACGTAGGGGCCTTTGGGCACGGCGGCCAACGTGGTCGTCGGCCCGTAGCGCTCAATCGCCTCGGCCACTGCCGACTCGACGGTGGCCGCAGGCGTCACATAGAGTCGCCGAATCTGGGCGGGCGATAGGCCCTCGGTGACGAGCGTGATGCTCGCCTTGCGTGCCGCCCGGGCGAACATTTCGAGCTGCCATTGATCGATCCGCACTTCTCCGCTTGAGTGCATCCAACGGAGGAACGAATCGAGATCGGGGTGCTCGTCGAACAAAGCGGCGAACTCCGGCCCGCCGATGCCCTCGCTGATCTCCGCGGCAATGATGATCGTTCCTCCCGCGCGGACGATCGGTTCGACCGCCACCATGCCCTTGATCGTTTGATAGTAGGTTGCATCGAGCGGGTAGCCGGCCGCTGAGGTAACCACCACATCGACCGGGGCCGGGAGGCGGTCAACCGCAACCTGACGTGCCACGGCCACTGCTTCGGCAAAGGCCTCGTCCATTTGGCCGGCGCTAACGTGCAACAGGCGGCGGTGTTGGTCGATAACGGTATTGACCACGAAGTCGAGGCCGGCCCGTCGTGCAATCCATGTATTCTCTTCATGCACCGGATTGCCATCGAGCGAACCAGCGCGAGCGTGCGGCGATTCCAACAGCGCGGGACTATGCCAGGCGAGGATTGTTTCGCGGGCGGCAATACCCGGGCAGACGAGTTTTCGGCCGCCGGAAAACCCCGCCATGAAGTGCGGCTCGATCAGGCCGACGGCGATCTTCACGTCGGCATCGACGAAGCGCGCGTCGATCCAAACCGGGATTCCGCGGGGCGAATGGCCGAGGAATCGATGTTCGGCCAGGTTTCGCCCGTCGTGATTGAAGACACGGTAATGCCGCGGGATGTCGGGACCGAGCACCTCTTCCAGCTCGCTGCCCCAATTGGGCCGATGCAGGCCGGTGGCGATCAAAATCGAAATGCCTTCCGGGGCGATTCCGGCAGAATGAAGCGATTCGAGCAGCGGCGGAAGCACTAGCGCGTTGGGCACGGGCCGCGTGATATCGCACACGACGATGCAGGCGGTCCGCTTGCCGCGAGCCAATTCCGCCAGCGGCGGCGTGCCGATCGGCCGGCGCAAACAATCGGCCACGGCAACCGCCGGATCAGGCAGCGGGGCCATGGCCTGATAGTTCAATACTTTGACCAGGTGACGGTCGGGAAGATCGACTTCCAGCCCTTTGCGTCCGTACGCCAAGTGGATCCGCATAGGAGGATCACCTCAGCCGAAGGCGAAGCGGCCGCTCGAAGCCGGCACCGCGGTGGCGTGCCGTTGCCGACACGAATCGGGCCGGCTGCCCGAGGGCCGCAATCAACCGATCGATGCGCCGGGCGGATCGGGACGTTCGACCGCGTTGCCGGCTGGCCGCCGACGATCGAAATGGCCGCTCGGCTCAAGCCGCCGTTACTTCTTGGCCGGGGCCGCCTTGCCGGCGGCGGGCTTTGCAGCGGCAGCAGGCTTCGCGGCGCCAGCGGCGGCAGCGTCGCCCTCTTCTTCCTTCTTCTTCTTTTTCTTCTTCATGGCCAGCTTGTACACCCGCACCTTGGGCAAACCGATCGGCGGTTGATCTTCGCTCCAGCGATCGGCCGCCTTGAGCCGCTCTAAACGTTCGGCGCGGCTCAGCACACTACGAGCGCGGGCCATGCCGCGCCGCATTTTCAAGCTTTTGTCCATCGTCATGGATGCATCTCTCCCCGACGGCCGTTGCCGTCCTCCCAGTCGCCGTCGCCTGCCCCGTACTGCACCGGGGGGCACCCGGCCATTCTCTCGTGCTCTGCGTTGCACTTGGCCGGCCACGGCCGAAAATGCCCGCAGCCACCTTCGGCAAGTTGTTGCGAAACCAAGCATTATAGACTCCGTCCTCCCAGGCCGACAAGGTGGTTTCCCATCGCCGTCGCCCGTTTTCGCGCCGAGCGACAAAAAGTCTATTACCGTCCATGAGTTTCGGTTAGAATAAGGTCGGTCGCCAAGGCGGCCGACCGTGTGAGTTCCTGCCCGAGGTTGATTGTTTGCCGGGGTACGGCCCGCAAAGGGCGGATCAGGCCGACCCTCGAGCTCGTACCTGGATGAAACCCTGCCGACGAGCACCGAATGCCGGTTCTTTTTCGAACCGGCGGTCGGTTCGTGCAATGAGATCGGTTTGAGCAGTCGAGCCGAACGATCGCCCCGCGGAAGCCTCCGCGATTGGCGGAAGCGGTTTCGCGGGAGAAACTTTTGGGGGCTTCCGTGGTTTTCTCCCGCTGGCCCGTCGCCTATCGGGTCGGTCGGTTTTCGGCAGTGAGACGAACCCTTCTTCCGGTGGGATTGCCGCTGTTGGGAAGAGAGTTCGGCAACGCCTTGTGGATTGTCGTAATGCCCAAGCTGTTCCAGAAACAACGCCTGACGACTCGCGCCCTGCTGCCAGTTCTGGCCGCCGGTCTGGTCGGCTGGTTGCTGTGGGGCGATCGGATTTCGGCACGGGCGGGCAGCGGCGCGGGGCGGAACGGGCTTGTGGCAGCGGTTCAGCGGGGCGACTTCGTCGATGAACTGCACGTTCGCGGCGAGCTTGATAGCTCGAACAACACGGAAGTGCGTTGCGAAGTCCGCTCGCTCAACGGCCAGTGGTTCCGCATCGTCGATGTCGTTGAAGAGGGCACTTACGTTCGGCCCGGGGACTTCTTGGTTCAGCTCGATCCTGCGCCGTTGCAGACGGAACTCAATCGGCAGTTGATCATTGTCGAGCAGGCGCGGGCGGCGGTTGTTCGGGCGAAGACGGCGTACGAGTCGGCCGAGATCGCCAAACGCGAATATCTCAACGGCGAGTATGCCTTGGCCCGCAAGCTCATCGAGCGCAACTTGAAAGTGGCGGAAAACTCGGCCCGCCGGGCCCGCGCTTATCTGCAAGCCAGTCGAAAACTCTACGCTCAGGGCTACATTACGCAGCAACAGCTCGAAGCGGATGAGTATGCCTTGAACAAAGCGGAGAGCGATCTTCAGTTCGTTCAAACGAGTCTCCGCATTCTCGATCGCGTAACGAAGGCCAAGCGGATGGCCGACTTGGAAAGCTATGTGGCCATTGGCAAGGTGAATTACGACAGCGCTCGATACGCTTTGGAGCGTCACGAGCAGCGGCTCAAGGAGATCGAAGAGCAGATCGAGAAGTGTACGATCCGTGCGCCGGTGGCCGGCGAGGTCGTGTTGAATCACTTGCACCATTATGGGCACAGCCACATGGTTCAGCCGGGCGAATTGACGATGGAGAACCGAGTGCTGATTCGCCTGCCCGATCCGAGCCGAATGCACGTCCGCGTGAAGTTGCGGGAACATCAGGTTTCGCAGGTGCGATCGGGAATGTCGGTGCGGATGACGCTGGAAGCATTTCCCGACGTGGAGTTGCGAGGCGAAGTCATCAAAGTGAACGAGTATCCGGAGCCGGCCGATTGGTACAGTCCCGATATCAAAGAGTATCTGGCGCTGGTGAGCATCGAAACGCCGATGGCCGGAATGCGGCCGGGGCTGACGGCCGATTTGATGATTTGCATCGACGAGGCCCGCGACGTGCTGCAAGTGGCGTCGCAGGCCGTGTTGACGCGGCCCGACGGGAACTACTGCATCGTCGCCGACGGCGGCGGCTACCGCGCGTGCCGTGTAACGCTTGGGCCGAACAACGGGCGCAGCGTCGTTGTTGAAGAAGGGCTGAACGAGGGCGATTTGGTCGTGCTGCGCCCCTCGGCCGTGCTCGATCAGGTGAGCTTGCCCGAATAGCGGAGCAGTGCGCTCCGGCGATTGCCGCCGGCGAAGGGAAGGCGGGATCGCGCGTCAGCGTTCATCTTCCGCCTTCCATCTCACGGATGTCATCGCGCGTTTTTCGGCACGATGCGTTCGATGCCGGCGAACGGCCGGAGCACCTCGGGCACGATCACCGAGCCGTCGGCCTGTTGGTGGTTTTCGATGACGGCGATCAGCGCGCGGCTGATCGCAATCGCGGTGCCGTTAAGCGTATGGACGAATTGGGTGCCTTTTTCGCCCTTGCGGCGGAAGCGGATATTCAACCGCCGGGCCTGATAGTCGGTGCAGTTGCTGGTGCTGGTGACTTCGCCGTAATCGCCGCGGCCGGGCATCCACGCCTCGAGGTCGAACTTGCGGTAGGCCGGTCCGCCCAAATCGCCGGTGGCCGTATCGACGACCCGATACGGAATCTCCAGCCCGTCGAACAAGCGGCACTCGATCGAGCGGAGTTCTTCAAGCATTGCATCGCTTTGCTCGGGAAGCGTAAAGGCGAACATCTCGACTTTGGTGAATTGGTGGACGCGGTACAGCCCGCGCGTCGCGCGTCCGTGTGCGCCGGCCTCGGTGCGAAAGCAATGGCTGATGCCGCAAACCCGAAGCGGCAAACATTCCGCATCGAGGGTTTGACCGGCCAGCATACCGCCCAACGTGATTTCGGCGGTGGCCACCAAGCTCAGATCGCTGTTCTCGATGCTGTAGATTTGGGTTTCCGGCCCGCGCGGCAGAAAGCCGATTCCTTCGAGGACATCGTTGCGTGCCAAATCGGGGGTCGTCGTCGGCGTAAATCCGGCGTCCTGAAGGATCCCAACGGCGTATCGTTGCAGCGCGAGCTCGAGCAGAACCGCCTCGTTGCGAAGGAAATAGAACCCATGCCCCGTTACCCGAGCGGCCGCCTCGAAATCGATCAGATCAAGCTTTTCGGCCAATTGGACATGGTCTAACGGCGGGAAGTCGAACTCGCGGGGCTTTACCGGGCCATGAAAGAGAACCGTGTTCGATCCGTCGTCGGCGCCGATCGGCGCGGCCGGATGGGTAAGGTTGGGGATCGTGCGCAAAATCGCGTCGGCCTCGGCGGCGACGGCGGCAAGCTGTTCTTGGGCCGCTGCGATCTTCTCGCGCAACTGCCGGCCGGTTTCCTTGCGCGATTCGCGCTCGGCGGGATCGGTCGCCTGCCCGATGCTTTTGGCCACGGCGTTCGCCTGCCGGTTCAGTTCTTCGACCTCGGCCAAGAGCCGTTTGCGGTCGTTTTCCAACGCCGCGAACCGGTCCACATCGACCTTCACTCCGCGATGAAGGCAGTTCTGCTTCACCGCGTCGAGATGTTCGACGACATATTTTCGATCCAACATAGTAATGCCGTTCTCGCTTGGGAGAAGTACTTCTTGCAAAGAGATCGTTGAAATCACCGTTGCGGCGTCGAGAACATTCGAACCGTGGCCCGAACGCGACCAAGTCGGTCGTCGAGCCGACGCAAGCGATCGATGGGCCGCTGAATCTTTACCGCCACCCGCCGCACGGCGCTGCACGGATGCGGTCATATTAGCGTTTCTTTTCGCGGCTGAAAAGCACCGCGGGCGGCCGCAGGCGTTCCGTTGGTCGGCTTTGCCAAGTTCTCGATAGAACCGCGAAAGACGGAAGGAGATTCAAACAGCGATCGCACGCAAAAGGCCATGTGGATGCCCCTGCGGCCGCGTTCGCAGTCGCGAGGAACGGTTCACTGCCGGGCGTTACGATCTGCGGCGGAAGACGGCCTTGGCCTTTTCGATGGCGACAGCCAAACGGTCGATTTCGTCGAAGGTGTTGTAGAAGTAGAAGCTTGCCCGAGTGCTGGCCGACAGCCCGAGCCGTGCGTGCAGCGGCATGGCGCAGTGATGGCCGGCGCGGACGGCGACCCCTTCGCGATCGAGCAATTCGGCCGCATCGTGAGGGTGGAGTCGCTCGATCACGAAACTGACGATGCCGCCTTTGTATTTCGGTTCCGGGCCGATGATCCGCAGGCCGTCGATCTGCTCCAGAGCCCGATGGGCGGCCTCGGTCAATTGCCGCTCGCGCTGTTCGATCCATTCCCGGCCGACGCGTTCGAGATAATCGATGGCCGCTCCCAGTCCGATCACCTCGGCAATCGGCGGGGTGCCGGCCTCGAACTTGTACGGCAGATCGGCGGGCAGGAATCCGTCGAAGCGAACTTCGCGGATCATGCTGCCCCCGCCGAGAAACGGCGGCATCCGTTCGAGCAGGTCGCGGCGCCCATACAGCACGCCGACACCCGTGGGCCCCAGCATCTTGTGCCCGCTGAACACCAGCAAATCGCAATCGAGCGATTGCACGTCGGTCCGCGCGTGGGGCACGCTTTGCGCGCCATCGACGAGCACCTCGGCTCCGGCTGCATGGGCGCGGGCGATGATCTCGGGCAACGGATTGATTGTGCCCAACACGTTGGACACAGCCGTTACCGCGACGAGCTTGGTTTGCGGTCGCAGCAAGCGCTCGAAGGCGTCAAGGTCGAGCCGTCCATCGGCGGTGAGCGGCGCAAAACGAATCACGGCGCCGGTGCGCTCGGCCGCCTGTTGCCAGGGGACGAGATTGGCATGATGCTCCATTTCGGTCAACACGATTTCGTCGCCGGCAGACAGGAAGCGATCGCAAAAGCTCCGTGCCACCAAGTTGATTGCCGCCGTCGCGCCCGAGGTGAAAATGATCTGTTCCGCCGAGGGGGCGTTGATAAATGCTCGGACCTTTTCGCGAGCGGCCTCGTAGAGTTCGTCGGCCTCTTGCGCCAGCGTGTGAATGCCGCGATGCACGTTGGCATAGTGCTGCTCGTAGGCGGCGCTCATCGCGTCGATCACCGCCCGCGGCCGTTGCGTGCTGGCGGCGTTGTCGAGATAGGCCAGCGGCTTGCCCGAAACCTGGCGCGCGAGGATGGGGAAATCTTGGCGAATTCGGGCAACTCGCGCTTCGTCGGATACCGCAGCGCTGCTCATGGCCGACCCTCGCTGCGCGGAGCGGCCTGGGCGACCGCGGGCATCGGCAATGGGGCGCGCGGGCGCCCGGCATCAGCGGACCCGCTGCCGGGCGCCGAGAGCTGATGAAGCTCCTCCGCGCCCGACTGCTCTGCTTCCATTCGCTCGCACTGGGCTATTCGCTCGGCGGCTTCGACCGGCGAATAGATGGCCGCCTGCAACACCTTCCAGGAAAGCAGCGCGCATTTCTGACGGTTCGGCGTGAGTCGCACTCCGAACATCGCCAGCATGTCTTGTGCCGAGAACTGCTTGACTTCATCAATTGACTTGCCGTCGAAACGCTCGACCAGCATCGAGGCGGCCGCTTGACTAATGCAGCATCCTTCACCGTCGAAGTAGATTTCGCGCATCCGGCCGTGATCGTCCACATGCAACTCGATGCGGATCTTGTCGCCGCAAAGAGGGTTCGAGTCGGCGTGGACATGGGTGCATCGGCTGCACCGACCGCGGTGATACGGGTCTTCGTAGTGCGCGAGAATATGCTCTTGATACAGTTCTTCTTCGTTAGTGGTCATGGCAAGAAACTATAGCGCGGCTGCCTACCCGCGGCAAGGGGGCGACCAAGGGTCGTCGAGAGGGGGGAGTGTGGCGGAAGTGATGTCGCATTCTGCGCAAAGCCGGCGGATCGCTGCCCAACGCAACAGCGTCAGCACCCGAGCACTTTCGCCGTGATCAGCCATCGCAGTTCGCCGCCGCCGCGGCTGGGCAATCCGTCGAAGCGAATGGCGGCAATCGCTCCTTTGGCGAACCGAAGCCAGCCATCGCCCCCGCCGGTCATTTCGGTGGTTAAGTGCGAGACATCGGGCGCATGACCAACCCAGGCCACCTGCTGAAACTGCCGCGACTGCCGAACGGTCCAGGCGACCAGCGAGCCGATATCGCCTCCCGGCAGCAATTCGTCGAGTTCGACGATCTCGGGACGACCGGCAACGCCCTCGGCCGCCAGTTCCGCCGTTTGACGGCAGCGAACCATCGGGCTGGTGGCGATGATCTGTGGAGCGAAACCGCGACGGGCGATCTTTGCCACCACCTGACGAAAACGTTCTCGTCCCTCGTCGGTCAACGGCCGCTTGCAATCATCGGGCCAACGATCTTCATCGTGATGGCCCGCCCACGCATGACGAATGATGAACAAGTCCATGCATCGTCCCTCTGCTCCGCGCCGGCCGGTCGGCCGACGCACCACCCAAATTCACGGGTTGAACCAAAGCATTGCTTGCGAAAGCTCGCTCCCCTCGGCAGTCCGTTGAAAAACACGACTCCCACCGTTTCGGCCCGCGAATTCTGCGGAAATTGCACACGGCCGCAAATGGGAGAACGACCTTTCTAACGGGCGTCTAGGAAAGGGAACGACGGCCTTCGGTTGCCGTGGACAACGACCGTGATTGCCTCTTCGTTGATATGCCTCTCTATTTCAGATTATTCTCAACCCCGAGTGACGGCAAGGCATTTCTTTTCCGCTGTCTTCTCGGTCTGCGCGACAGGCGACGACCGGTTGTACGTGACCGGTTATACGCGACCGGTTGTACGCGACCGTTTGCGCGGTTCGAGCCGTGATGAACAACGTGCGCAACAGCCGCACCAAAAGCTTGGCGGTTGCAATTCAGAGGAATGACCTTTCGGACGAAGTGCCGTTCGAGTTCCTCGTCGGTCGAGTGTCTCAATCGCTGCCCGAATCGCCGTCGCGGGTCGGCCGCCGTGCGCCTTGAGCTAATGCGAACCAATCGATCACGGCGTCGAAACCGCCGCGATACGCGACCTCGGCCAAAATGCGGCGGCCCAGGTGGAGTTCGATCTGCCGCCGATTGGTGGCGAGGCTTTCGTCATCGCCCGAGGGCACAGTCGGGTGGTTGAGCACCACTCCGGCCACGGTTAGCCCGGCCGCGGTGTCGTCTGCGGCATCGTCTGCGGTATTCGGGCGTTTTGGGGCGGCAGTTGTGGGGCGTTCGGGCAATCGTTCGCGCCAGATGCGGCAGTCGGCCCGATAGGCGGCAGCCGCGATCATTGTTTGCACCGTTTGATTGATCGTGCCCAAGACGTTGCGCGACACGACCACCAGCGGCAGGCCGAAGCGATGTGCCAAATCGGCGACGTAGAGATCGTCGCCCAGGGGCGAAAACAGCCCACCGGCACCCTCAACCACTACGACCTCGCTCCGTTCTTGCCAGAATCGAAAACCGTCTTCCAAGAGTTGGTGATCGAGGCGGCGACCCTCGGCTGCGGCGGCCAGATGGGGGGCCAACGCGGCACGAAAGACCTGCGGGCAAACGGCCGACAGGGTTTCGGGCCGGCCGGCCGCCTCCCAAAGGGCCTCGGCGTCGGGGCATTGCAGTCCGCCGGCCTGGGGTGGGCACCCGCTGGCGGCAGGTTTGTAAACGCCCACCTTCCGTCCGGCGGCACGCAGTTGGCGGGTGATCAGGGCCGCCACATAGGTTTTTCCCACTCCCGTGTCGGTGCCTGTGACGAAAAGTCCCGGTGCGAAAACCATTGGCGATTGAAAGGTTCGTAACGAACAGTCAGAGAAAAGGCCGACCGGCACTCGCCGGAATATCGTAAAGCACACTTCAATGGAGCGAAAGGACCGCACCAGCGTTTCGAGACGACCAATCGTACCTCGGAAAGGCGGCGTCGAGCCGAAAAGCCGTTGAAAAACGCCTGCCTGCCGATAGCGTCGTCGGAAAATGCCAAGTAAACTGAAAGAATCGGTTTGCAGGCAGTGAGGAGGCTCATCACTCATGATTTCTCGGTGTCCCCAGTGCGGCCGCGAGGTGGCCATTCCGCCCGGCGTTGTGGCCGAGGCCGTCGTTCGTTGTCCGATCTGTTCGGCGGAGTACCCGCTGGCCGACGCTTTGAGCCAGCTTCCGCCATTGTTGATCGTCGTTGACCCCGTCTTGGCCGTGGCCGAAAGCGACGCGGCCGCCGATGTAACTTCGGTGCAAAGCGCTGCGACCGCTGAAGAAGTTGCACTGCTCGCCCAGCAACCGGCCGCTGAGGCAATCGGGGGAGCCGGCACCGAGGCCGACTTGTTCGCTCCAAGCGACGAAGCCACCGCCGACACCATCGGCGAGGCGGCAGGAATTGCGACGGGCGAGGCGGAAGAATCGGCGGAGGGCGACCTGTTTGAGGACGCAGCGACGGACGCGGAAGCAGCGACCGTTGGGGAAGCAGTCGCCACGGACCAAGCAGAGGGTGTTGCAGAAGAGGAAGCCGTCGAGGAAGGCGAGTTCGGCCTTGCCGGCGAAGAGGGCGAGGAAGATGCCGAGAGCGCGGGAGCGACCGCCCTGGCCGACTTCGCGCGGCTGCAAGAGTCGAAGGCCGAGCCGTCCACCGCCGCCAAACTCCGACGAAAGAAGGGAAAGAACCCTGTTTGGCAACTCGGCGGGGTGATCGGCGGCGCCGTGATCGGGCTGTTCTTAGGCTACTATGTGCTTAACTTCTTCTGGGGTGCGCAACATGATTACCTGGGCATTTGGTTGCCCGGGTGTCCGCACACCGCAAAACATCGCCCCACTTGGCTTGGCGGCGACGCCGCTGCGGAAACGAACGGTTCGAGCCAGAACGGCACAAAACGCAACTCGGCCGCGAAGAACTCTTCCGAGCGACGGCAGCGCGGTGATCAGCAGAACGGGAAGCCCTCGGGCCAACCGGGCGATTCCTCGAAAGCAGACGCTGCGTCGGGCAACGGCGGCACTTCGTCGGACACGGCGGCGCCGTCATCAGACGACTCGCCCGCAATGAGCGGCAACGATTCGCCGGAAACCAAGCCGCGCGATTCGTCGCCATCGTCGGCGTCGGTGGATGATGCGACCAAGCCGTCGGCCCCGGCCGGCGAACCGACGCTCGACCCGCCGAGCTTGGACGTGCCTTCGCTGGATATGCCGAAACTCGACCTCCCCAAGATCGATTCGCCGAAGATCGACGCGCCGAAGATCGACGCCCCAACGGTTGATGCTCCGACGATCGATGCTCCGAAGCTCGACATGCCGAAAGCCGGCACGCCGTCTGGCGATGCGCCGTCGATTGATCCGCCGTCGATTGATCCGCCGTCGGTCGATCCGCCGAGCGTCAGTCCGCCGAAGCTTGCGGACCTAATGCCGAACGCTCCGTCGGTCGATCGCCCCACGATCGACGAGCCGAAGCTCGATATGCCCGCCCCTGCCGAACCGAAGCTCGAACCGTTTGGCCCAGAGCCGTCGAAGTCGGGGGAAAAACCGGGAGAAATGCCCGGCAAAGAACCTGGCGATGAGCCGAAGGGTTTGCCGGAGGACAAGGCTCCGTCGGTTCCGAGCGAACAGCCCGGCAGCGGTGAACCGGCGGCGATGCCGGCCGATCCGTCGGCAAACGAGAAACCGGCCGAAGAAAAACCGGTCGCGTCGCCGCCGACGGATTCGGTGGTCCGGCCCGATGCCTCTGCCCCGCCCGAGAAGACGGACTTGCTCAAGGCGCCGATCGTGGGTTGGAAGAATCCGCCGCGCGCATCGGCCACCGAGTTGCAGTCGAGCCTGTCCGACGCATGGAAGGTGTTCGGCTGCCGTGAATGCAATGCAATCGGAGTGGTTCGCGTCGATGGCCGGGAACAGCCTTGCCCGGCCTGTCAGGGAAAGCCCCCGGCCGAGATCACCGCCGAGGTCTATGAAAAACTGGCCGTGGCCGCCGCCCGCAGCATTCATATCGGGAGCGACGATCCCGAAACGCGCGACGCCGCCCTCGCCCAAACCGATCAGTTCTTTCGTCAGGTCGTGCGATTGGGGGGGGCCGATCAGTTGGGCCGCCAAGCTGCCGAGCGGTTGCAGTCAGCCGAAGGCCCCCGCGGCGGCATTGTGCTGGCCTGTGTGATGGGCCGCGAATTTGCCAAAGAAGGATTGTTCGGTGCAACGGTCGAAACACTCGGCCAACCGCATCGGGTGGGAGTGTTCTCGAACCGTTCGTTGGGCGTGGCACCGGGCAAAAAGGTGATCTTGCTGGGCGACGTGATGGTCAACCCGAGCGAGAATCTGGCCGGGGCAACGCTGAACAAACCGTGGATCATCTGGGTCGGCCGCGTGATCGAGATCGACGACGCGGTTGACCAATCGCAATGATCACAACGCGGTTGCCACCGCCGACGGCGCGGCCGAGCGGCTGCTCGCCCGCGGCCATCGAACGGCAGCCGGTCGTCCCGATCGCGTTCGGATCAGCGCCGCTCGGAATCGCCGCTGGGAGGAATCGATGCGCATCTATCGAACCGTTGGCGGCGCAGTAGTCGAGTCGGATCGCGGCTGGTACGAGCTTGCCGGCTTTTCGTGGGATCGGCTCTTTTGCCAAGATGATCCTCGCGATTGGGTTGCGCGGCAGCTTGCGGGGGCGAGTCCGTTGGAGCTTTCGCCGGCGTCGATCGACCTGCGCGCGCCGATCGGCTCGCAAGAGGTGTGGGCGGCCGGTGTAACGTACTACCGCAGTCGCACGGCGCGCATCGAGGAATCGCCGCAGGGCGGCGATTTCTATGATCGTGTGTATTCAGCCGATCGGCCCGAGCTTTTCTTCAAGGCCTCGCCGCATCGCGTGGTCGGTCCGCAACAGCCGCTGCGGTTGCGGAGCGATTCGCGATGGATGGTGCCCGAACCGGAGCTGGCCCTGTGCGTCAACGCTCAGGGACGGATTTTCGGCTACACGGTGGGCAACGACCTGAGCAGCCGCGACATCGAAGGGGCCAACCCGCTCTATCTGCCGCAGGCAAAGGTGTTCGATGGTTGTTGCGGGCTCGGGCCGTGCTTGCTGTTGAGCGAAGAACCCCTGCCGGCGGAGACCGAAATCGCCCTTTCGATCGAGCGGTCGGGCGAAACCGTTTTCCAAGAGACTACGCGGTTGGAGCAGATGCGCCGCTCGCCCGAAGAACTCGTCGCGTATTTGTTCCGCGACAATTCGTTTCCGGTGGGGTGTTTTCTGTTGACGGGCACGGGCATCGTGCCCCCGTCCGACTTTTCGCTTTGCTCCGGCGACCGGGTGCGAATTTCGATCATGCCGATCGGCACGCTCGAGAACCCAGTCGCGTGAAGTGCCGCAGCCCATTCGGCTTTCGGGGCCGGCCGCAACCCGCGCCGCTTGGCGGCACGATCGATTGGAGATGACGGCGGCTGCGTCGTCCGAAACAAGACCGCCAAGAACGGAAAGCGGTTCAAACGGCACCTCTACGCAAGCGGCCGCTTCCGTAATTGTGTGGAACTCTTTGGGCGGTGCGCCGGCGACCAATCGCGTCGGCAGTTCGGCGAATCATTCGGCGATTGCGTTCAGTTCGCGTTGATGTAACGCCGGGGGTCTTGCCGGAACTTGGCCAGGTTTGCCGCATTGCCGAACATGTACAACTTGCCGTCGAAGGTGACGCAGTAATCCAACTGCCCGGGAACGCGACGTGCCGTTTCGAGCAACTCCACCGGGTCGCAACCGCCTAAGGCGGGCACGTAGCGGTCGGGATTGACCAAAAAGCATTCTCGCTCCACCGGACCGGCGCAATAGAAGGTGCGGCCCAAGTGGGTAACCGACCATTCGGCCTGCCCTTGCACCCATTGTTCGTTCTTGACCAACGACACCGGGCAAAAGCCGTCCAAGGCGATCGCGCCGCGGCCGGTAACCGCCGGCTCGACCGACGACTTTTCTTCGGCAGGCTGCTCCCCGAGACCCGAAATGGGCGACCGGCGATTTTCAGCAGCCAAGGCGTCTTCCGGCGGGGCGGGATCGAGCAGTTGATGATCGACGGCACGAACACCGCCCAGCGACATCCGCGCGTTGGCGACCGGATGTTTCTCCGCTTCGTCGGTCGGTTCGCCGGCGACAGCCGAGGGGTTCGGCTTCGATTCGATCGAGTCGTGTGTCACTTCGGCGAACCCGCTCTGCTCGGCGCCGTGCGCGGCGGGTGCTGTCTTCAGCCCATCGACCGCCCGCTTCAACCGCCACAGCGTTGAGAGCTGCTCTTGCGGGGCCAGCGACATGCCCGACTCTGCGTTCGGCTCAGACTGCTGTGCGGCCAACGGCTTCGGCAGGTCGGAGCTGGCTGCCAGGGGTGCCAGGGGCTGCGGTGTTTCGGCCAATGCGGCGCTTGTCGTCGGCGCGGTGTCGGCAGCAGGTGAGACGCCTGCGGTCGGCGAGGTGCCGGCCGTATTCGATGGTGCAAGAGGCGGCCGCGCCGACGGGAAGGTCTCCGCTTGCAACGATTGGCCCATCGTGCCGGCAATCGGATACGCCGGGGCGGCGCTGGGCATTGATTCGATTGCGGTTGCGGATTTGTCGGCAATTGTCGGAACAGCCGAGGCCGCATTGGGCGCTGCGTTCGTCGGCAAGGCACTGGGCGCGACAAGGTGTTGGCCGGGCTGTGCGACGACGGGCGCGGGCGGAACAGAACGCTGGGCCGTCGGGTCGTTCGCTGCACCGCTGGGCGGAACTGTCCGACCTTGCGGATCCAGCGGCAAGCCCGGAGGCAACGGCCCATTGGACGGCGGATTCAACGGCGGCAGGCCGGGCAGGCCCGACGGCCCGCCGGGCGGCTGCGGCAACCCCGGTTCGCCGGGGATTCCCGGCAGACCCGGCGAGGGAATCGCTCCGCCGGGGATGCGGATTCCGCCCGGGGGCAAAATGCCGCCCTCAGACGGCTCGATCGGGGGCAGCGGGGTGTCGCCCGGCAGCCGCGGTTGCGCCCGCGGCAGCGTCGGTGTCGGTTCGCCCGGAGGCGTGGGCAACCGCTCGCGTCCGAGCGATTGGGGAAATGTCTTGTCGGGGCGCGCCTGGCCCGGCCATTCGCGCCAGCGAGTCTCGTAGTAGCCGAACGTACTGGGCGTAACTGGGCAGGGGCCATTCAGCCCGCACGCCTTTTGCTGCTTCACGTTCGTCGCTGCCATCGGGGGAGCCGCCTGTGCCGATGCGTTCGGCAGCAAGCTCGCCACGACCAAAGCCGCCGGCAATGCCCAGTGAATCATCTTGCTCATCGCAGTCGGTCCTCGATAGATTGCTGCGTGCAGCCCGGCCCTTTCCAGAGGCAGGCATCGCTTGTTCATGCCCGCATTTCTCGCGGGTTCAGATCAACTCAGGTGCTGCGGAACTTGTTGTACGAGCGGCCCAAGGTTTGGGTGTTTCGAATGGTCGATGCACCCAATCCCACCACACCGAAGATGCGCTCGATCGGAGCGATCATCTTGGCCAACATGTTGGTGCTGGAGACGACCGGGTCTTCGACGATGAACACGCGGTCGCCGGGCAGCAATTGATAGTTGGTGGCCGTCATGCCGCCGCGGGTAATCGCATCCCAGTCCACCGGCAGATGTTGTTCGCAACCCAACTCGGGCGGGCCGGGCCGAGCGATATAGATCGTCTTGCTGGAGAGCTGCGAGAGGCCGCCGATCTGGCTGACGGCATCGAGTACGGTTTCGTTGCCGGTGATCGGCAAACGCACCACGTTGTCGCCCAAGTTCGCCCCTTCGGTGATGACGTAATACACTTTGCTGTTGTAACCGGCCATGTCGAGCGAGACTTGCGGCGAGTCGAAATACTGTGCAAGCTGGCGTTCGATGGCGTCGCGCGCTTCGGCCAGCGTCTTGCCGGCTACGTGAACTGTTCCGTACTGACGCAGGTTGATCGTGCCGTCGGGCGAAACTAGATAGATGCCCGAAACGGGCTGAGTACCTGCCGATCGCGCCAAGGTGACGGCCACTTCGGGCTGAGCCAACACTTGTCGCAGATGCTCGGTGATGGCCTTTCGGGCTTCTTCGACCGTCAGCCCGACCACCCGGAGCGAGCCGTAGGCCGCGCCAAGATTTACGGTGCCTTCCGCCTCGATCAGGTAGTAGCCGTCGATCGGCTGATCCAACAAGGTGCCCAACACCTGAATTTGCAATACGTCGTAGGTTTCTAGGTGATAGGGAGGAAGCGGAACCAATTTCAGAACATCGATTTGCAACAGATCGGGCGGTTCGATGCGATAGGCGGGCAACGAAACCTTCGCCCGCTCCGAAGGCGGTGCCATCGGTGAAGGCACCGAGGGCGAGGCCGGTGCATGGTAGCCGTCGAACGAACGGCATCCGCACAAGACCGAAATCGCGGCGGCTGCCACAATGGCAACCCAGGGGAGACGCCGCTGAGCACTTCGGGAGTTCGACATGGTGTTACCCCGCTCGTAATACTCGAATCTGTCGGCCGTTCCACCTGCACGCCAACCACATGGCGACTATTCCGTGCCCCGTTGCGAATCGGGGGATGCAACGCAGGTGAATTGGGCGCAACGACAAACTCGGTTTAGACGATGTTGTCGGAATAATCGGCACAGCTTCTCAGGAACTTGAAGGTCAGTCAGGCAAGTGGCGAAAACAGCTTGCATTTCGTTGAGATTGCGGGCGGGGATCGTCGAAAAAGCTGACAGAAAGCCGCATTATCTTCCCTGTATTTCCCTGTTGCCCTGGCCTGCCGAAACAATCGGTGTTGACTTCGCTGGTTGAGACGACGATACTTGCCTACCGTCACAGAAGCCCTGCCGCCGGAAACGACCGGCCCAGAAACTATCGTTTTTCGGCCGAGAATCGTGGCGACCAACGGCAACGGGAGCGGGTTTGGGGCCGGGTGCGGCAGCACCGGTTGGCCGGCGGCCCTGCCGCCCTGCTCTACGGCTGTTGGAACACTTGTTTCTTAGGCAAGTGTTCCAGCGACCAACGGGAGCGGGTTTTTCCCGGGTGCGGCAGCACCAGTTGGCCGGCGGCCCTGCCGCCTTTGAGGAAGTTGTTACAGAGTAAGAACTTGAAGAGATGACTATCGGCGTCGAAATCGATTTGGACGATTATTGTCGCGACGTGGCATGCCGCGCACGCCGTGCCGCCGAGGCGTTGGCGACTGTGGGCGGCGCGCAGAAGCAGGCGTGGCTTCGTCGCTCGGCCCGCCTATTGACCGAGCGTTCGATCGCGCTGACCGAGGCCAATCATCGCGATTTGAAACGGGCCCCCGATTTCGGCCTGAGTGACGCGGCAATCGACCGCCTGCGTCTTACGCCGGAGCGGATTGCGGCCATTGCTCGCGGATTGGAAGAAGTGGCGGCATTGCCCGAGCCGATCGGCGAAATCATTTGGTCGTCGGTGCGGCCCAACGGCTTGTTGGTGCAGAAGGTGCGCGTGCCGTTGGGGGTCATTTTCTTTATTTACGAGTCGCGGCCCAACGTAACGGCCGATGCCGCTGCCTTGTGCGTTAAGGCAGGCAACGCGGTGATTTTGCGCGGGGGGAAAGAAGCGGCCCACAGCAGCGCGGCTATTGTGGAGATTATGCACGAGGCCGCCGGGGAGTGCGGCCTTCCGACCGACGCCGTTCAGTTGGTGGCCACAGCGGATCGCGAGGCGGTGGGCCGATTTCTGGCCATGCCCGACCAGATCGACTTGGCCATCCCTCGCGGGGGCGAGAGCTTGATTCGTCGGGTGGCTGCCGAAGCCAAGATGCCGGTGCTCAAGCATTACGCCGGCAATTGCCATGTCTATCTCGACGCTTCGGCCGAGCCCGAGATGGCCGAACGAATTGTCGTCAACGCCAAGTGCCAGCGGATGGGGGTGTGCAACGCCGCCGAGTCGTTGGTGTTTCATTCGGCTGCTGCCGAACAATTGGTGCCGCGGATCGGCCGCGCGCTTGTCGATCGCGGGATCGAGATCCGCGGCGACGCCCGAACGTGTGCGTTGTTGCCCCAAGCGAAACCGGCAACCGAAGAAGACTATTACGCCGAGTATCTCGGGCCGATCATCTCTTGTGTGGTGGTAGATTCCCTGGAAGCGGCCATTGCGCACATCAACCGCTACAGCTCGAAACACACCGAAGCGATCGTCACCCGCGATTGGGATGCCGCGCGGCGATTCGTTGCCGCCATCGACAGTTCGGCGGTGATGGTCAATGCGAGTACCCGATTCAACGATGGCGGCGAGTTCGGGCTTGGGGCCGAAATCGGCATCAGCACCGACAAGTTCCACGCCCGCGGACCCTGCGGAATCAACGAGTTGACCAGCTACAAGTACGTCGTTTTGGGAGAAGGCCAAGTGCGGCAGTAGCGGGCGCTGTGGCCCGCGGTGCCGCGTATCGAGTGTCGAACGGATTGCCCAACGGCATGGCGAGCTGCGGCCTGTGCCGGAGGGCAGCGTCGGGGCCGAGTTTGCCGCGGCGCCACGGTTCGAAACGTCAATCGATCGTGCAAGGATGCAACGATGTCGGGCGATGTGTTGACCCAAGCGGAAGTGGAGAGCTTGTTGCAGGCGATGGCTGCCGCCGGCAGCGAAGTTGCCCCACCGATCACGCCGGCCGCGGCCGCTCCGGCCGCACCGTCACCTGCTCTGAAAATGCGCGAGAAGGTGACGCCCTACGATTTTAAACGTCCGGAGCGCGTCGGCAAGGAGCAGATGCGGGCGCTGCAAACCCTGCACGAAGGGTTCGGCCGCAATTTCGGCGCCGCGCTGAGCGCCATGCTGCGGAGCATCGTCGAAGTGAAGCTGACCAGTGTGGACCAGCTTACGTACAGCGAATTCGTCTTCAGCTTGGAGAACCCGACCTGTTTCAACCTGCTCAAGGCGGAACCGCTGGAAGGCAATTTGATTCTCGACATCAGCCCTTCGATTCTCTTTCCGATTATCGATCGGATGCTTGGCGGCGGTCGCGATAGCGGGCCGTTGGCCCGACGCCCGTTGACCGAGATCGAGCTTCGGCTTGTTTCGCGGATCACCAACCTGTTCCTCAACGAGCTTCGCCACGCTTGGGAGAACGTGCTCGATTTGAAGTTGGAGGTTGTTCGCGTCGAAAGCAATCCGCAATTGGTGCAGATCGTGCCGCCCAATGAAGTGGTGGTGCTGATCAGCTTCGAGCTGACGTTGGGCGATTTGCGGGGGATGATCAATATGTGCATCCCCTACAATTCGATCGAGCGGATCGGCACGAAGCTCTCGGCCAATAGTTGGTCGGCGTACGGGGCTCGGCCCGCTACGGCTGAATCGATCAAACAATTGAGCAACACCGTGGCCACGTCGCTGGTCGAAGTGCGCGTTCGCCTGGCGCAAACGCAGATCAGCACGGGCGAGATGATCGGGCTTCGCGTGGGCGACATCATTACCACACAGAAGGACGTTCGCAGTCCCTTGGTGGTTTCCGTCGAGGGCGTGCCCAAGTTTCGCGCGTTCGCCGGCGTGTACAAAGGGCATCGCGCCATTCGGATCGAGGGGATCATTCAAGACCCCATCGAAGCCTTGGGCGAATAGCCTTCGGTTTCGTCGGCGGTTCGGGGGCTTCTGTACCGCTCGCCGTTGCGTCGCGCCGAACTTCTCGGCGGCTTTCCCCATCGCCGGCTCTTCTCTGCGACGGCCGACGGCTGGCAGCGTGTTGCCGACCGTTCAAACTGTGCCGAATCGCTCGCGGATCAGGCGTTTGGCTTCTTCCAACCAACCGGCTCGCTGCTCTGCGGTGCTGAGAATGACCGACTCGAAATTGCGGCGGACGAAATCTTCGACGCCACAGAACCCGAAGATGCATGTTCTCCAGAGATTCTCCAGCGGGTCGCCGAAAATCGCCAGTTCTTGATCGCGGGGGGTGTTCGAGGTGGTAAACACCACCGCCCGTTTGCCCCGCAGGCCGGGAATCACCCCTTGCGGCCCGAACCGATAGGCCTCGCCTTGCCGGATCACCCGATCGACCCAGCCTTTAAGAATCGCGGGCGGTTGGCCCCACCAGTTCGGATGAACGATGACATATCCGTCGGAGGTCATCAACTCGTCGACGTGGCGGCGCACTACCGGATCGAGTCGGGGTTCCTTGAGTAGTTCCTCTTCGCGCAAGATGGGATCGAAGCCCTCGGCGTAGAGATCGTGATAGATCGTCTCGTGACCGTCGGCCTTGAGCTGATCAACCGCCGCTTGCGCAATCGAATGACAAAGACTGCCGGGCCGCTGATGTCCGAGAACTACCAACACTTTCATTGTCGCTCACCTTATTGCTGGCTGCTGGTACGGAAATGCCGACGCCGAGGGTCGCTGCGGCTGGTCGCCGGTTGGTTGTCGCGGCTGGTCGCCGGTCGGTGACGCCCGACGAGCGACGTGTGCCGCCGTTTCATCCGTTGCACGCGCGCCCAACGGCTGAACGAGCGATTCGTCGATTGGCTTATCGACGGGGCTGCTGCCCGTTGCCATTGCGGGCCGATTGCCCGCTGCCCGACGCATTCGGTTTGCCGCCTTTGCCGTTCCTTGCCCGATCGACGTTGTCGCGGATCGTATCGCGCTGCCGCTCGCGGAGGGCGAACGCCTTTTCTTTGTCGGCTTCAGCCTTTTGCTTGTCGCGCAGCGCATTGCGATAGAGCATCGAACGTTGATCGTACAGGTAGGCGTCGTTCGGGTCGAGTTCAATGGCCTTCGTGTAATCGGCCAGGGCATCCTGCGGTCTGCCGATCTCGCTTAGAGCCACCGCCCGCCATGTGTACGCTTCTTTGTACTTCGGATCTTGCCCGATGGCGCGAGTCAAGACCTCGACGGCCTGGCTCTTCTTGCCGTCCATCAACAGCTTCTTGCCTTCGTCCACCAGCTTTTTGACGGTTGGGGTGGGCTTGTGCTTGGCCGGGGATTCTCCCGGCCCCGAGGCACCCTGCTTCGAACAGCCGCACAACGCCAACGCGATCACCAAAGCCATCGCGGCCGGCCGCGCGGCGATTCGTTGAAACATGGTCATCGAAATCCTCTCGTTCCGGCAATCATCAGGCGCGAATGGTCCCTGATCGGAAAGAAGGCACAGCGTTGGTCTTCGCCGCACCGCTGCCGAGACAGCCGACCCGAACCGCCCCGGCTGCCGCGGCCATCGCGCTGCAAAAAGGTCGATCGGCCGCAGCCAAGCGAGCCTTCAAACCGATCGTATGCCGCGCGAATGGGGTGCTGAAACTTGCCGCGGACTGAACCTGGCTCAATTCGCCAAGTCGATCATCCGTGGCCGTCACCCGAGAAGCCCGCCTTCTCTGTCCGAACTCCTACCGCGGCCGCAGCGACGGCTTGTTTTCACACTTCGATTGCGATCGCGTGCCGAACCGAGCGGATTTCTCTTTCGAGAACGAAGCCTTTGCACGCCGCGCGAACTATCGCTTAGTGTACTCTCTTCAGCTCATTCCGGCCAGGGGCCGACGCCGCCGGTCGCGGGCGACAACGCGGCATACGCGGCACGAATCAGACGCGACCGCGAAAAAAGCCGTGGAATCGGGTTGGCGCACGGGGAGCACCGAGCGGCAGCACTCGCGACGTGGCGATCGGTACACCGCGGGATTGCGGCGTCGGGGCAGCCCTGTTTCAGCGCTGGCCGCGGACGAGCAGCGGGCGATGAATGTCGCCGGCGTTGGACAATGCTGCTGAGGCCATCGCGCCGCCCAATGGGGTGGCAGGCGCGGGCGGTGTTTGGGCGGCCGAGCGCGCCGAGTTCAGCGATACCGGCGTTGCCGCCGGCGGCAACGCAGAGCCCGCCGCGGCCACGGCGTTGGTCGAGGTCAGCGGATTATTGGGCTGCGGGCGCGTCTCGGCGTAAAGCTGCTGAAAGAAGGCGGGCGACACGCGGTCGAGCACGATCACTTCGCTTTTCGCTTGAGGATCGTTTCGGGGCCGCACGACGCAGATTACTTCGGCCCCGTCGCGAAGCCGTTTGCGCAATTCTTCGAGGGCGGCTTGTTCATGGGGCGTCAATGCCCCCGACGCTGCCTGCGCAGGGTTCGACGCCGCGGCGAACGAACCGTCGGCCGGGGCTGCGACTGAAGAGGAGCCTGCCAGAACTAGTGGAACCCGCGAAGATGGCATCGATTGGTTTTCCGCCAATGCTGCATTGTTGTGTCCGATCCGGCCCGTCGGTGCGGCAGGGGGGGCATCGATCGTTGCGGCATTGGAAAACGAATTGGGCGTTGCAGAGACGACAGCGTTCCCCGCGTTAGGCGATGTCGGCGCAGTTGCCAACGCATCGGCCGGCCCTCGCTGCTGATAGACGAACGAGAGCCGATTGCGATCGAGGATTTGATGAATGGCGGGCAAAGCGGAATATAGTCCTTCGCGCAATTGAGGATCGCGCGCATTGCAAACGCCGATCAGCAAGCCGTCGTCGGTGAACAGTCCGCCGCCGCTGCGTCCCTCAACGGACTCGCCTGCGATCGACACATTCGGCCAATTCAAATAGCGATCGACGGCTGTGATCCGGCTTCGCAGCAAGGTGGCGTCGGCCCCATGATTGCATCCGCAACTGATGACCGGATCGCCCGGCCCGACGCGATAGCCTTGCGGGGCGATTCGGGCAGCCGCCACGGGACCGCTGATTTCGATGCTCAATACGGCGACATCATTGTTCAAATCGAAGTCGATCAGTCGTCCGGGGACGGTTTTGCCGCGATTTGGGCCGAATAGATCAACCTCGACTTGGCCCTTTCCCTTCGAATCGCGGAAAATATGCGCACAGGTGACCACTAGCGCGTGTCCCTGCCGGGCATCGACGATCGTGCCGGTTCCTTTGGAAATGCCCGTCGGATCGACCACGCGCAACCGTACCGTTGCAGCCAACAGTTGATCGTCGCCCGGATTCGCTGAAGAAATGTTCGCCAAATCGGTTGAAGCTGCCGCGGGCCGAGCGGGCAAACCGGCTGTTGACCCGCTGGCGGCCGGGGCAGCCGAACCGAAGGGATCGCGCGAAGCGACCGCGGGAGCCGATGCCGGTCCGGTACTGCCGGAGACAGTCGCTGCGTTGTCGAAGTTCGGGCTTGTGCCGGGTGGACTTGGCCTTGCACCGCTCGCCGGTGGCGAGTTTGACGCTGCGGCAGGATCATAGGCGGTCGGTGAGGCGCGCAATGGACTCGTCGGGGGTGGGGCGGCGCGCTGAAGCATTTGAAGCAAGCGGTCGGGCGATTGCGGGCCGACGGCCCGATCGACCTCGCGCCCATCGACGAGCATCACAAAGCAGGGGATCGACGTAACACCGAACGACCGGGCGATTTCCGGGCGCTGTTCCACGTTCACTTTTTGAACCGGATAGCCTTGCGCGATCAATTGTTGGACGAGCGGGTCCATCGCTCGGCAAGGCGGGCAGCGGTCGCCGTAGAAGTCGAGAAGAACCGTTTGGCCGGCCGAACAGACGATCAGCCCCAAAGCCGCGGGCAGGGCAAGCATCGCAACCCTCCTGGTTGTGCGTTCGGGCCCTGTTCGCGCCAGAGGCACTGCCCGTCGTCGAAGGCGGGCCAGCGGCTCGGGCCGACGCAGCCTGCGCGGCTCGAACCAAGTGCATCTCGCGTCGGGTCGCGGGTCCGAACTGGGAAATCCCTTTCCTCACACCGATGCGCACCGGCCGGCGATGGTCGCTTTTGGTCGATCGGGCGTGCGCCCGCTTGCGGGTTCGCGGCGCCAAAATGCTCGATCAGTCGCCCGAAATACGTCCTTCACCGGAAGCGCACCCGCCGCGACGGCTCGTACCCTATCGGCCCGAATCACGGGCGGCAAGTTGGAACTCGTCGAGCGGCGCCCTGGGCCGGGCCGCCTCCTGTTGCGTCCCTGGTTCCCGGGCATTCGGCCGGTATTCTGACCGGTCTTGCCGATTGACACAACCCCGGTTTTTTGCGGTTTCTCGGCCGTCGAGGGCAAAGCGGGCTTGAGCCGGCCGGCGGCGTTCGGGTATCTTCTCGCCCCCGATGGAGTACGACATCGCCCCGTTCAGCCGGCACTGTGCGCAGTCGGGCCGAGAATTGCGGCCGGGCGAACGCTATTACAGTGTCGTAATCGATCAGCCGGACGGGTGGAAGCGGCTCGACTATGCGGAAGAGGCATGGACCGGCCCGCCCTCGGAATGCGTCGCTTGGTGGAGGTCGCGGATCGAGGCGGAATCGGCGGCCCGGCGCCGTTGGGCCCCCAACGATGTGTTGCTGCAATTCTTCGATCGTTGGGCCGACCAGCCCGAAACGGCCGACATCCGATACGTACTCGCCTTGCTGCTGGTGCGCCGTCGCGTGATGAAGATCGAAGACGAAAAGGAAGACGCCGCGGGCCGAAAGATCACGGTCTTCTATTGCCCGCGACGCGATCAAAGCTACGAACTGCCGGCGGTTACGCCCACCGAGGCCCGCGCCGCCGAAATACAGGAACAACTGGCGGCCCTGTTGCAATGAACGAGTTGCAGAGCACGTGTTGAATCGGTTTGGCATTTCGGCACGTGCCGACGTGCCGACATCGGCCGAGCGTGCCGGCTTTATTCGCGTTCGAACGTGTCGAATGAACCGATAAGGGAATCGCAGGCATGCTTCAGTCGCGCCGAGACCTGCTGAAAACCGTGCTGGCCGCGGCTGCTTTCGGCTGCTCGGGATGCAAGTGGCTGCAAACGAATCCATTTGCTCGGCCCCCGCAACTGCCGCCCAAACTGCCGCCCGAACCTTCGCTGGCCCAGGTGATCGAAGTCGTCAACGCGAACAATGGGCGGATCGAGTCGTTCTCGACTCAAAACGCCTCGCTCAGTTCGCCGGGCCTCGGGCCGACACTGCGAGCCAATGTGGCCTTGCAGCGTCCGCGGTCGTTGCGGATGCGCGCCGACTTCATGTCGTCGCCCGAAATCGATCTGGGCAGCAACGAACAGGGATTCTGGTTTTGGACCAAGCGCGGCGAACCGCCGGCCGTTTATTGGTGCCGACACGAAAGCTACGCGACCAGCCCGGCACGCGAAATGATCCCGATCGAACCGCTGTGGCTGGTCGATGCGTTGGGGCTGGCGGTGCTCGACCCGTCGCAGCCGCATCAGGGCCCGGCGCGACTGCCCGGCAACCGCTTGCAAATCGATACCGCCTTCCAAACGGCCGAGGGCACCGGGCGGAGGATCTTGGTGCTCGATGCCGCGCAGGGCTGGATTCTCGAACAGCGGCTGCTCAACGCACAGGGAATGATGCTCGCTGCGTCGAATACCGGCAACTATCAGCAAGACTACCTCACCGGGCTGTGGATGGCCCGAACCATTCAAATCCAAGTACCGCCGGCCAAGCTGAGCTTCAGGCTCGATCTGGGCCAGGTGCGGATCAATCAGTTGCTCGGCGATCCGGCCGAGCTTTGGGCCGTGCCGCAGTACCCGGGCGCTCCGCTGGTGGATATCGGCCGCCCGCCCGCAGGGACGCAAGCGCTGCCGGTCGGCGGATATTCTTGACTCGACATCGCTGAGTCGCGGCAAATGGTAATCTGAGCAGGACAGCGACTTTCCTTTTTCCGTTGTTCGGCTTTTTCCGATCGTGCCGAGCATACGACTCGCAGCGGCGGCGCCGATGGCCCTGCCGATGATCTGAAATGATCCAAGTCGATCGCTTACCCGCAGCGGTCGGATGATCTGCCTTGTTCAGCCGCGCCGTTCGATGCGGCAATGAATCATTGGCGATGATTGGATTCGGCAAAGCCGGTTTTCGCCTCGGCCGGTTTGTTTCGGCATGCTGGCCGAAGAGTATGCTCTCGGGCGGGCCGTATTCGTCTCGGGCAACACGCGTTGGCCGTGTGCCCGCCGCCGATCGATTCGACATAGACGGAATGCTCGGCACGAATAGTTGCCGGATGCTGTTGAGGCCGCATTCGATACAGTTGCTATCACAGAAAAAGGCCATGCAGTTCGACATGTCAGCGCTGCGCTTCAGAGGCAGCGGGCGTCGAGACGATAGTGTGGTTAGCCGACAGTGCATGGAGGAATGGCGGCTCGGCGGGGCAATGCTCCGCTGGCCGCGCGGCTTCCGATCGACTGAGCACGTCCGACACTGCGGTGCGGCCGAAAAGTCCGCGATGCCGGGAGGGCGGCGCGGTTTGGGCCGATGAACACCGCCGCGAAGTGCTTGTCTATCGTTGCGCAACGGATTGCAGACCGGGCCGGCGCGTGTTTGCGCCCCTGCGATAGGGGAACGCACGCTTCGGCGCCCCAAGGGTTCTCAGGCCTTCTCGACGCCATGCGACGAGATGCCTTGGGGAGAAACGATCACGCATTCCCAACCGGCGCACGACCATTTCCGGCCGAAGGGCCCGCAGGCTTCCATCGCGGAAGCATGCGGCCTCGAGCCGCGGCATGGCCAGCACTATCGGACATCGGTGATGAAGACTCGTCGCAAACAAGCCGATTCGGTGCAGACTCCTCTGGAAACCTATTTGCGCGAGATCAACGAGACCTCGCTGCTTTCCTCCGAGGACGAACAAGACCTCGCCGAGGCCATCGGTCGAGGCGATCCGCAGGCGCGCGATCGGATGGTGCGCGCCAATCTGCGGTTGGTGGTGAATATCGCTCGCGGCTACACGGGCAAGGGCTTGAGCCTGCAAGACTTGATCGAAGAAGGCAACTTGGGCCTGCTTCGGGCGGTCGAGGGCTTCGACCCCGCCATGGGAACTCGGTTCTCGACCTATGCCAGCTACTGGATCAAACAGTCGATCAAACGCGCGCTGATCAATTGCGCCAAGACGATCCGCATTCCGGCCTATATGGTCGAGCTGCTCTCGAAATGGCGCAGGGCCACCACGCGGCTGGCCGAAGAGCTCGGCCGCACGCCCACCGCCGAAGAAGTGGCGCGCGTTCTCGGCTTGCCGCGAAAAAAACTGCCGATCATCAAGAAGGCCATCAAAATCCACAACCTCACGCCGCAAACCGACCAGCCCGAGTCGGGTTGGTCGCTCGGCGAGTTGGTAATGGATGAACGAATGCGCACGCCCGACGAGCACTTGCTCGATGCCGACAACCTGCGCCACGTGAAAGAACAATTAGAGGTGATGGATCCGCGTGAAGCGATGGTGCTCCGCTTGCGATTCGGGCTCGACGATGGCGAGCCGCGCACACTGAAAGAGATCGGCGAGGCCCTCGGACTGACCCGCGAGCGCGTCCGGCAAATCGAAACCGAGGCGCTCAACAAGCTCGCCGCCAGTCTCGAAGGCAGGCGGGCAACGCGCGCCCATTGCGACGCCGTCTGAAAACGCAAATCCGGCGTCCGCTGGTCCGCCGACGGGCTGTTGCGAAATCGATTCGCCTGCCCCGCTTCCCGCGCGCGCTCAAACCAGCCCCCAACGCTTGCGCAAGAACCACTCCGTTCCCATCAGCCCCACCACGCAGAGGAAGAACGGCCACGTATCCCAAAGCGTGCGTTTTGTTTCCTGTACGGACTGAAGTTCTTCGGTCCGCTGCAACAGTTCATCAACCAAGGCGGGCAGCTCTTCGGGCGGAAGGGTTCGGCCGCCGCTGATCGCCGCAATGCTGTGCATCGCGGCCGGATCGGCCGAGGGGTTGTCGAGCTCGATGTCTTGCTCCGATACCAAAAAGCGGGCGCGAGTTTCTCCCAAGGGTTCGCCGCGATGCGAAGCCTTCAGCTCCAAAGCGTAGTCGCCCGGGCTCTTCGTCTCGCGGAACGAACCGATCGTTTGCTCTCCTTGACGGACGAGTCGCAGCGGGACGTTCAAGCCGTCGGGGCCGACGGCGCGGAGTTCGAAATCGGCATCGAGCACCGGCTCGCCGCTCGGTCCGTTGGCGCCCACGCGAAACTCCGCTCGTTCGCCGGGATTCAAGCGGCGTTTGTCGAGGCGGATCCAAACGTCGCCCTCTTGGGCCTGATCGCGTTTGGCCAACCAAAGAATCACCTGCCTCCAAAACCGCTTGTGAATCGAGGGCCGCCCCTGCATCCACCAGCGCCACGTGCTGTCGACGGCGATGGCCATCACCCGCCCGTTGCCGTACATGTGCGAAACGATCAGCGGCGATCCCGCTTGGTCGTCGGCAAGCACGGCGGCTCCCATGGCCAAACCGCTGAAGCGATTCGCCCCATCGAGCGGCGGCAATTGGGCCCAAACGGCTTGCGACTCGGCGCGGTTCGATCCGAGATTCAACGCAAAATGCATCAGTCCGATCGGCGTTGGCTGCACGCGCACCGGCCCGGGCAGGTGCAGCGACTGATCGATCGGCCCGTTCAGATCCTGCCGTTCGAGCTTTCCCGCCCGAACCGGCAGCACGTCGGCCAAGGGAGTATTTTGGTAGCCGCCCGGCCCGAAGCTGTGAAAACCGCCGAGCATCGCCATTCCCGCCCCGCGATCGACCGCCTCGGCCAACGATTTCAATTCGTCGGCGGAAAAGGCCGACGAATCGATGTCGCCCAACAAATAGACATCGTAGCGTCCCGGCGCGAACCGCGCCGCGAAATCCGTCGGCTTCGTGCTGTTCGCTCGTCGCGGATCGATGTACACGTAGTCCACTTTGATGTCGGGCGACGAATCAAGGGCGCGGCGGAGAAACTTCGCCTCGACCCGTCGGCTCCCCTCAATGTAGAACACGTTCAATCCGCCCTTGACGACATTGACGAACGTGCTCATCGCGTTGTTGGTGGTAACCAATTCCCCCGGCTGCGCGACGATCTCGAGCGTCAGCTTGTGTTCGCCGGGAATCTCGGGCACATACGAAAGCTTCACCGGCAACAACGCTCCGTCAACAGCCGTAGAGACCGTCTGTTCGGCCACGGGCGACATCTTTCCCGGCGATGTCTCGAAGAGCAACCGCACCGACAACTGCCTGTTGACAAACCCGTCGATGCGCACCTGCCCCTCGACGGTCAGCTCGTTTTTGACGAACACCGTCGGGCTAACCAGCAGGTCTTTGACGGCCAAGTCGCGGGCTTGACCCAATCCTCGCGCTTGCCCGAAGGTAAGTGTATAAAGCGGCAATCCCAGCGATTTCATGCGCGCAGCGATGATGTGCGGCGCTACGTCGCGCGGGGCCATCGCCCGCTGCGCGCCGTCGCTGAGGAGCACGACAGCCAATAGGCGTTTGCCGGCCTCCAATCGCAACACGTCATCGAGTGCCGCCCCCAGAGCGGTTTCTTTGCCCAACGGGGCCTCGGGCAGCAGCGGCCGCCCTCCTTCGATGTCGAGCCGCTGAACCTGTGCATCGAAGCCGTAGGCGTTCAGCTCGATCTCGGCCGCCAGTCGCTTCAACGAAGCCGACGCCCCTTCCAAGGCACTCGACACGAAATCCCACCGTGAACGCCCGCTGGCCATGTCGGCCACCGACATGCTTCGCGACTGATCGATCAGCAGGGCGACGGTCGCCGGTTGTTTCTTGCTGGTCGAATAAACCAGCGTCGGCCGCAGCCCGGCCGCGATAATCAGCAACACCAAGGCGAGACGGATGAAAACGAGCGTCCAGCGTTGCGCTCTTGTCAAACGCCGGCCTGTCGGCCCGATCCAGAGAAGACCGATCAAGACTGCCGCCAGCAACGTCACCAGCAGATAGCTATCGCCGATCGGTGACAAGGAAAGATGAAACATCGGGCCCGTCAGTCCTGATGCCGAAACTCACGCGGGCGGCTGCGTCTGCCGCTGCGAATCGCCGAAGACAATACGATTGAATAAAATCACGTACGAGGGATCAAAGTCCGAACGGGAATTGCCCGCAATCGGCTGCGTCGCCGCGACCGCGGCCGCTTTCGCAATTGGGTGAAACGATATTCGTTGTTCCCGACAACGAGACGCCGCTGCGCTCGTCGTGCCACCGACGTATCCGTCTAGTATCCGCCTCCTATCTGTCGGCCGAGCGGCACCCGTTTTCCGTGCAGGTCGATCGTAAGATTGTCAACGCCCGCCGGCGTGCATCGGCCGGTCACGAGGACATCGTCGTTTATCTTCGACAACGATCTCCACGGTTCAGTTTAGAGGAATCGCCCGTCGCCGAAAAGCGGCTCTGAACCCAGCGGATTCGACACCGCACACACAGCCCACCGACAAAAGCGAAACCACTCGGCGGTATCCCGTCGAAGGCAATCGGCCCCCGTGCGCGCACCCCGGCCCGAAATAGTCCCCTGCGCGTCGAACTGGGTCGGCACGATAAAGAACAGTCGCGGTCGAAAACGGCAGTGTGCTTACTCTGCCGCTCAAGGATCATGCGATCGTG
Organism: uncultured Planctomycetaceae bacterium; assembly: GCA_964631235.1. Classification (GTDB taxonomy): domain Bacteria; phylum Planctomycetota; class Planctomycetia; order Pirellulales; family Thermoguttaceae; genus JARKPK01. The sequence continues at coordinate 40,388 of CAZVZX010000039.1, forward strand.
GGGCGCCCAACGATCCGATTCCGCCTGTGCGGAACCGGCACACGCTCGAATCCCGCAGCCGCCGTGCGAACACGACTCTGAACCTAAATAGAGCCGCAGAAAACAAAGAGCGGTTCAAATCGCATCCCCGCAATCGGCCGCTTCGCTGCGTTGGCGGCCGCTTCCGTATTTGTGTGGAACTATTTGGCACCGCGTCTTTGCCGATCGTCCGTTGGAAATTCGCAGTCCGGCGTGATAGACTGCGCGGCGACGCCGAAAAACAGTTCTTGGAGTGTCGATCGCCAGGCCGGTCGAGAGCGTTGGCCAGCGGGTGCCGTGGCGGTGATTTTCGGGTTGCGAATCGAATGCTGCGTCTGCCCAAGTGTAACAAGTTCAATAGTCCCACCATGCATACGCGCTCTTTGGAGGAGACAATGCTTGCATCGAGGCTTATTCGTTTTCATGGGCTGCTTGTCGCCGCCTTTCTCGGGGCGACGATCGCATCGGCCGCCGAGACCGCGAAGCCGATCTCGCTTCATCCCGACAACGGGCGCTACTTCCTGTGGCGCGGCAAGCCCACTGTGCTGATCACGTCCGGCGAGCATTACGGCGCGTTGCTGAACCTCGATTTCGACTTCGATCGCTATTTCGCCGCGTTGGCCGCCGACGGGCTGAACCATACGCGGACCTTCTCCGGCGCATACCGCGAAAATCCAAAGTCGTTCGGCATCACCGACAACACCCTGGCCCCCAAGCCCGATCGGTTCGCGTGCCCTTGGCCGCGGAGCGATCAGCCGGGCGGCCTCGATGGCGGCAACAAGTTCGATTTGAGCCGGTTCGACGACGCCTATTTCGCCCGATTGCACCAATTCATGGCCGCGGCCCAGCGTCGCGGCATCGTCGTCGAGATGAACCTCTTTTGCCCGCTCTACGAGGATGTATTGTGGGACATTTCGCCGATGAATATCCGCAACAACATCAACGGCGTCGGCGATTGCCCGCGCACCGAAGTCTATGCGTTGAAGCATCCCTCGCTCACCGCGGTGCAAGAGGCTTTGACGCGAAAGATCGTGACGGAGTTGAACCGCTACGACAACCTCTATTACGAGGTGTGCAACGAGCCGTATTTCGGCGGCGTAACCGACGCTTGGCAGCGGCGAATCGTCGATGTGATTGTCGAGACGGAGGCGAAGCTGCCGCAAAAGCACCTGATTTCGCTGAACATCGCCAACGGGAAGAAGAAGGTCGAGAATCCGCATCCGGCCGTATCGATCTTCAACTTCCACTACTGTGTTCCGCCCGACACCGTGGCGATGAACTACCACCTGAACAAAGTGATCGGCGAAAACGAAACCGGCTTTCGCGGCCGCGATGACTTCCTCTACCGCAGCGAGGGGTGGAACTTCATTCTGGCCGGCGGGGCACTCTACAACAACCTCGACTACTCGTTTACGGCCAAGCATCCCGACGGGACGTTCCGCGACTACAAGTCGCCCGGCGGCGGCAGCCCGGAACTGCGCAAGCAGTTGGGCATTTTGAAGCGGTTCATCGAGGGCTTCGATTTCCTCAAGATGGCGCCCGACGCCAAATCGCTGAAAAAGGCCGTCGGCGGCGTCGAAGCCCGCGTCCTCTCGCAGCCCGGCGTGCAATACGCCGTCTATGTGCAGAACCCGCTGCCGAACAAACCGAAGCGTATCGAAGACCACCTGCGTCGCGGCATCGAGGCCGTATTGACGTTCGATCTGCCGGCAGGCAACTACCAAGCGGAATGGATCGACGTGCTCACCGGCCGGACGAGCCGCGCCGAGCGGCGCACTCACTCCGGCGGCACGATCGAGCTGGCTTCGCCGAAGTTCGACAACGACATTGCCCTGCGAATCATCGCCGCACGCTGAACGCATCGCGCGGCCGACGCAAGGCCCAAAAGCCTTTGCTACAGCCAAACGTGATGCACCCAGGCCGGCGGCACGTTGAGCCAGATGCGATCGTGTTGCACCCTGCGATCGGCAAACAGCCGCTTCAGTGCGGCATCAATTCCGCGCAACCGCCGCCGCTCGCTTGGGCCGCTGATCAATCCGCGGACCCGCCGGATGGCGATATACTCGAAGAACGACAGCACACCGCCCGGCCGAAGCAACTTCAACAATACATCGAGAATCTCGCTGACCAACTCGGCCGAAAAGTTGTTCAACGGCAAGCCCGAGATGATCAAGTCGTACCGTTCGTCGGCTCGATCCAGCATCTCTTGCACCGGGCAGTGGAAAACGCGGACCCGATCGGCGACGGGGCGAAAGAGGGCATCTTCGGCCAACCGGCGACGCAACCCCTCGACAAAGGCGTCGTTCAGTTCGACCAGATCGAGCCGATCATTCGGCCCCAACCGCTTGATGATCTGCTCGGTCACCGAACCGGTGCCAGGGCCGACCTCGCAGATTCGGCGGCCCTCCGCTAGCGACGCTACGTTTTGCGCCAGCGCCCGGGCAAGGAACCGTCCGCTGGGCAAAATGGCCCCGGTGGTGTGGAAGTTGCGAACAAACTCGCGGAGGAAGACGGCCGTTTGTTTCATGGCCGCCAGCATAACGCGAAGAGGCCGATTTGCAAGCCCAACGGAATGACGCCTTCGACCAACGCTTTGATTCAGCCCCGGCAAGCGGCGCGACCCTGCCGAACTTGAGAAGACCCGCCGCCCCCCGCCGGCAGGGAAACCCGGGATCGAATGCGACGATGGTTTGGGTCGGCGATCGAACGGGGTTGACCGAGCCCGCTCCGCGACTTTTGCTTGAAAGTCGGTGTTGAGCCGGGTAAGATCGATTCTAAGGGGTGGCACGTTTTCTATTGTGCCGTGGACAGTTCGAGCGAAACGCCCGATGAGCGGGAACCTCAATTCCGCAGGCTCAAGGCATTTGCGGAAGCGGTTCGGTTCTCGGAGTGACAATAGGTTTTGTGTCGCACCCCCGAAACGGGAACGGCCAAACGGCGCCGCACCACGAGGAAAGCGCCCGCAATCGCGGCGCCGCAGCGGCATGGGTGATGCTGTTCGGCGCGATTTCCGCTTTTCTCGGTTTTGTTAGAAATTCGATCCGTGTGATAGATTACGGCACACGTCATCCGCGTATAGGAGTCTATCCGAGATGTTGCGCTATTCTTTGGTGATGGCAGGGCTGCTGACCGCGGCGGCCTGCACCGTTGTCGCCGCACAGGATGCGGTGCTCGCTCAATTGTACGGCCAGGGCGTCCATGCATACTTCGCCCAGGACTTCGTCAAGGCGCACGAGCTGCTTTCCAGTGCAATTGACCGCGGCACCAATGATCCGCGGGTGTACTATTTCCGCGGGCTGGCGCTTCAGCGCCTCGGTCGGCCCGAAGACGCCGAAGCCGACTTTTCGGCCGGTGCCACGCGCGAGGCGAAGGACTTGAACAAGTTCTACAACGTCTCGAAGGCGCTAGAGCGGGTGCAAGGCCACGATCGAGTGGCGTTGGAACGTCATCGGGTGGACGCTCGTGTGGCGGCCATGGAAGAGGCACAGCGCATCATGCAGGCCCGCTACGAGCAACGTCGCGAGGCCGAGCGGCAGGTGCTGGCCGGGCCGCCCCAAACGGTCAAGCCTGACGAAATCAAACCGATCAAACCGATCGACACTTCGTCGAGCGACCCGTTCGGCGCGCCGGCGACGGGCACGGGCGAGCCTGCGGCCCCGCCGCAAGAGCCGGCCGTGACGCCGATGCCCGGCGAGAAGCCGGCAGCCAAACCGGCCGAGAATGATCCATTCGGCGCCCCGGCGACCAAGCCGGCCGAGCCTGAAGCCATGCCTGCCGAAAAGCCTGCCGAGAAATCGGCGGAACAACCTCGCGAGAAGCCAGC
>CAZVZX010000040.1:0-41312 GCA_964631235.1 uncultured Planctomycetaceae bacterium
GAATCGAACCGCGATAGACGAAAAACGGTTCAAACGGGGATTGCACGCGATCGGCCGCGCGGTTGCCACGGCGGTTGATCGCGCAATGGCGCGGGACTATTTCGATGGCTGCTCTCTTGCTTTTTGTGTCGATGTTCGCTGTCGATCCTCCTGCTGTGTTGGGCTGGCAGCCGGCGTCGGAGGGCGGCCGTGAATACCTCATTCAAATTGCGCCCGAAACGCTCGAACAGCTTCGGCAGGGAGCTGCCGTGCGAGGAACATTGCCGCTGCCCGGCGGCGGTTCGGCCTATTACCGGGTCACGGTGGGACGCGGTGCCGTACCGCGACGGGATGGCGAAAGTACGACGACCGGACGCATTAGTGCCGAGGAGCCGATGGCCGGCGGATCGTCGGGCCGATGGGCGGCGCCGGCAGCCGCCGAGGCAACGTCAGCGGAAACGGCCGGCCCGCCGGGATCGGCAGGCTCTCGTTCGGATGTTCCGCAGCCGGCGGCGGGGGCACGGCGAATCGAGGATTTGCCCGACGCATTGAGCCCGAAACTACGTTCGGTCGAGCCAGGTACGGCTGCCAGCCGGTTGGGCGATTTGCCCCCGTTGGAGCGTTCGGATTCGGTCAAGATCGGTGCGACCGCGCAGCGGAACGATCAGGAGTATCGGCCGCCCGGCGTCGGTTTCGGAGCCGCCGATGCCATCACACCTCGCGCCTCAGCCGAACCGGCTAAACCAGCCGACGCGGTTGGCCCGCCGACGTCGGCCGAACGAGGTGGTTCGCCCCCGCGGCCTTTGTTGCCGATATCCGACATCGATCGCGCGACGGTCAAGCCGTCAGAACGATCGACGAACGCTCCCGCAGCGACACCCCTTGCGATGCCGAATGCGGCCGGGGACGCCGCGTCGGTTGGTTCTGGCGGCCCGACGAATCGTACGCCGGAACGGCCGCCATCGACGGCGCCGTCGGGCAACCAACCGCCGGAGACCGCGACCTCTGCCGGACAAACGATTGCCGCGCCCGAAACCAAACCGTGGGGAACGCTGGTGTTTGTCGGGGCGCTGTTGTTTGCATCGCTGGGGCTGAACTTCTTTTTGGGCTGGACCGCGTGGGATTATCGCCGGCGCTGCGAGTCGCTCACAATGGCGAAAAACGATGGCGGCAATTGATTGACCGATGTACGATCGCAAGAACCGCCCCGCGGCTTTCGAGACTACAATGCGGCCGTAGTGGAGAAGATTAGATGAATCGATTTGATTTCGCTGCCCGCGAGAGACGGCTTGAACGATGTTCGAGACGTGCTTCGCGGCCCGTGCTCTTCGATCGAGGCGTCTGGCCTTCGGCCATTCGTTGTGGACGCGGATCGCCCCGGCAGTCGGGCAACAGCCCGAGTGATCCGATTGTTGCGTATGTTCCCTTATTCGCTTGGGTGTTGCCAACCGTCGTTGCGTTGGGCGTGTTCGTAAACGCGGCCGTTGTTTCCGCCGCAGATGGTCAGTCGAAACCGACAGTTGCCGCTGCCGTGTCAGTAGCCGCCTCGTCGTCGGCAACGGCGCCGTCGGCGGTGGAGCCAAAGGCCGAGGATGATCCAGCGGCCACGGTGTCGAACGAGGGCAAGAAAGAGGCGGCGGCTTTGACCCGTTCGGTCGATCTGCGGCGGCTGGGGTTCGACGAAATCGTGTTCGTCAAACGCAAACCGTACTCGTCTGATCACTATTACACCGACATCGACAACGGGGTCAGTGCCGACCGGTTCCAGCCGGAGAACGGGATTTATGTGCTTGATTTGCGCACGGGCACCGAGCGGCCGGTGGTGACGGCCGCTCAGTTGCCCGGCGGGAAAGGATTTATCGGTAAGATCAGTCTTTCGTTCGACGCGAAACGGGTATTGTTCGATTTTCGCGAACGTCCCGCGGCCGGCTTTCGCATTTGGGAAGTGAATCTCGACGGTTCGGGCTTGCGACAAGTATCATTTCCGCCGGAAGACGAGGCCGAAAAGGCCGCTCGGTGGAAACCGGGCTGGCATACCGACGATATTCACCCGGCCTATTTGCCAGATGGCGGGATCGTCTTCTGTTCGACGCGCTGCGAGCACACGATCCTTTGCGGCGGCTCGGCCCATTTGGTGGCACCAAATCTCTACCGGATGAACGCTGACGGAACGCAGGTGCGCCCATTGACCCGCAGCCCGGTAAGCGAACTTTGCCCCGTAGTGCTTGATGATGGCAGGGTGATGTACCATCGCTGGGAATACGTCGATCGGGGCGCGCGGGTGGCAAAGACGGTTTGGGCGATCAATCCCGACGGAACGCAGGCGGTTCAGTTGTTCGGCTTAGCCGAAGACACGACCACGGTCTATATGTACCCGCAGCCGATTCCCGGTCGGCCTGAGCAGTTTGTCTGCGTCGGCACCTGCCACTATCCACAGGGCGGTTGTTTGGGCACGATTCTGCGCGTCAATCTCGGCGTTGGGATGCAACAGCGCGGGCCTGACCCCGATCAGCCCGACTTCCGCGAAGACGATCCGCGCTATCCGGTCGCCTTTCTCACGCCGGAGGTCTTTGTCCAGCGGCGAGCCGAGGCCGGTTGGCGTTTTCGCACGCCGGAGGGGAAGTTTGTCGATGATCGCGACGGCCGGAGCGGGCATCTGTTCACTCATCCATTTCCGGTCGATGATCAATTGGTGCTCGTCTCGTCCAAGACCGACGCGACGGCCCACTACAAGAACGCGCCCAACGCCTATGCCATCGCATTGATCGACGGACGCGGTTTGCGGCAGGTGATTCATGCCGATCCCCAACTCTCGTGCTGGCACCCGACGCCGGTGCGCCCGCGGCCGGTGCCGCCGGTACGCGTCGTCGATCGAGACCCTAAGCTTGAGGCCGAGAATCTGGCCGTTTGCGTGGTCAACAACGTGTATCAGGGGCTGGAAGGGGTGAAACCGGGCGAGGTGAAGTGGCTGCGCATCAACGAGGCCCTGCCTCGGTTTTGGTCCACGTCGCGCCGTTGGCAGCCCTCGCTGAGCAGTTCGAGTTGGAAGGCGGCCCTTTGGCCGCGGGTGCAGTGGGGCGTGGTGCCGGTGGAGCCGGACGGATCGGCCCATTTCGTCGTCCCGGCGAATCGGGCGATCTTCTTCCAGGCGCTCGACGCCGAATTCCGCGAGATTCAACGCGAGCGGACCTATGTGAACTACGCTCCCGGCGAGGTGCGGTCGTGTTCCGGTTGTCATGGGCAGGGCCATCGCACCGCGGAATTCGTGCCGACGTTGCTGGCGTTGTCGCGCGCCGCAAGCCGTCCGCAACCGCAACCGTGCGACTTGGCCGAGAACGGCGGCGACGGCCGCGCCGGGCAAGTGATTCACTACCCGAGCGATATTCAGCCGATTTTCGATCGCCGCTGCGTCGAATGCCACAGCGGAGTGAAGCCTGCCGGCGACCTTCGATTGACCGGCGAGGTCACGCAGTTCTACAACACGTCGTATGAAGAACTGGCGAAGAAGGAACTCGCCGGCCCGCTCATCGCCGAGTTCACTTCGTTTACCCGAGGCGACCAGGGAAATTACAACGGGGCCTATCTGCCGCCGAAACGGTTGGGCTGTTACGCCAGCGCACTGGCCGAAATGCTCACCAAACCGGATCACCCCAAGAATGCCCAGCACGATCATACGAAGATGCTTACGTCGATGGAACTGATGGTTCTCTTCCGCTGGATTGACACGAACTACCAGTTCTACGGCAGCTACTTCGGCCGGCAGCATCCGCGCTGGCTTCAGCCCGACCCGAACGTGCCCGACTACAATCCGGCTGTCGATTTTCGCCGAAAGGCGACTTTTGACGAAGCGACCGGATGGCTCGCCCCGCCGTGGCATCGATAGCGTTGCGGCCGTTCGGCTTATTGGCGGATGCTACCGCAGCGTACAGACCGCAAGCTGTTGCTGCGCCGCTATCCGATCGGATGGAAGAACAGACCGAGCAACGCGAAGGATCGCGGGATCGTCGTCTGTCGCATCGCTTCAGAAGATATCCGTTGCGGCGAGGTCTTCGTGCCGATGAGAGCACGCGGTCGCACTGTTCACACCAACGGCAGCACGGCCGCTGCCGCCATGCTGACCAGCCAGGCGGTGGTGCCGAGCGTTGCCAGCAGGATGGTCCAGGTGCGCAGGGTTTCCGCCTCGGTCAATCCGCTCATGCGGGCGTAGATCCAGAAGCCGCTGTCGTTCATCCAAGAGCCGACCAGCGAGCCGCCGGCGATCGACGAAGCCAAATAGACGAGATGAAAGCCCAAATCGCCCGAGTTGACTCCGGCTGCGGCGAACATGGCCGTGGTCGTCATGATGGCGACCGTGCTCGACCCCTGCGCCGCTTTGAGCATCGCGGCGATGGCAAACGCGGCCGCCATAACGCCGAGTCCGGCACTTTGCCCACCGAACGCCGCGGCGACCGCTTCGCGCAGTCCGCTTTCGCGGAGCATTGCCCCGAACGCTCCGCCCGCCGAGGTGATCAAGATGATCGCTCCGGCGCTGAGCAGCGGCTCTTCGCTGGCCGCGGTCAATTGCCGCAGATCTAGGCCGCGGTATTTCTTCAGTGTTGCAAGCGCGATCAAAGCGGAGATCAGCAGCGCCAAGTTGGCATCTCCCAGCACGGCGGTTGCCCGCGCAAGCTTTCGACGAGGCGTTTCCCATTGATGAGGGGCGATTGCTTCAGACAAATACGATTCGATCACCAGCCGATTCAGTCGCTCGACTTCCGCGGCGGTCAATCGATCGAGCCCCTTGCGTCGCAACGGCTCGGCTTCGGGCGGATAAACCAAAGCCGACCACTGTTCGCCGACAAACAGTTGGCGGTTGCCCAAAAGTTGATTGAGGGCATCGGCGAGGGTTTCGGGCGACACGTTCGCCGGATCTGCCGACAAGACATTCTTAAGCCGTGCCCCAACGTGGCGGGCGACCTTCGCCGCCCAAGCGTCGGCCGAGCTCGGTGCAGGGGCGGCGGCAGCGGTTGCCTCGAAGAACACCTCGGGCCGGCGGATCTGTTCCGGCGAAACCCTTGCCGCTCTTTCGCCGTCGGCCAGCGCGGCGGCAAAGGTGTTCAGCGAGATCAGCAGCACGGGCAGCAGCACCGGAGCAATCGCCAACCACAAGGGCGGCAACTGCTCGTCGGGCACAACGTCTGTGGCGGCATCGCCCGAGCCGGCCGAGTCGTCGCCGCGCATCGGCACATCGGTCCATCGGCTCAGAAGATGGCACGCCATCAGGCCGACAACCGCCGTGGGAATGCCGATCAACACGCCCACAAGAATCATCATCCCCAGGTCGATGCCGAACCGTTCGGCCATGAACAGCGGCCCGGGCGTGGGCGGCACGAGGGTGTGCGTGATCGCGCCGCCGCAACTGATGGCCGTCACGTACAGCACATAATGCTTGCGCGTCTGCCGGTACAACGATTTCGCCAGCGGAACAAGCAGATAGAACACCGTGTCGAAAAACACGGGAATCGCGAGCAGAAAACCGGCCGAGCATAGTGCCGAGGGCGCGCGTTTCTCGCCAAACACGCGCAAGGCGGTGCGAACGACGCGGTCGGCCGCGCCGCTATCCATTGCACATTTGCCGATAATTGCCGCCAAAGCAATGACGATTCCGATGCTGCCCGCCGTGCTGCCGAACGCCTCGACGACGCGCCGAACGCGAAGATCGATGGCGCCGGGCGAAAGCAGACTAACGACAATAGCCGCAATCAGAAGAGAAAGGAACGCGTGCAGCCGCAGCACGAGCATCGCGCCAAGGACGACGAACAATCCGACGGCAAGCACCGCCAACGGAGCAAGTTCCATAAGGAGCCTCCGGCGCGATCTTCCGCGACCGCCGACGGGCCGGTTCCTCGCGGCCGGTCGGCAGTCAGCGGATTGAGATTGACGGTTTGGCGATCAAGCGGCAAGCAATCGCGGCGATGGACGGCTTGCAAGGGGCCCGGCGCACGTCGCTGGCAGTTCGCCGTGCCTTATGGTTTCGGGCCGGATTGCCCGCGGCCGCCATCCTCGCTGGGCCGATTACTGCTTCTTGAGCAAACAGCCCTTAATCAACCAGCCTTCGTCTTCGCTATTGCGGGCGCTCTCGCCCATCAGGCTATTGTTTCTTGAGCGAACAGCCTTTAACGAACCGGCTGTTGTCGTCGCTGCTGGTTGCCGCCCTCTTCGAGGCAGCTATTGCTTCTTGAGCAAGCAGCCTTTGATAAACCAGCCTTCGTCTTCGCACGCGGCTGCCATACCGGCCGGCCCAAGATGGCGGCGGACGACATCATACTCGGGCAGCTCGCGGCCGTCGATCTTCGCCTTGCGAATTTGGCCTCGCTTGGCGTCGGGCGAAAACGTGTTGATCGCGCGGGCGAGCATGGTTTCCGACTCGGGCAGCTTGTTCATGCGGATCAGCTCGTAGGTTGGGCGAACCTCTTCGTCGGTAAACGAAAAGGTTCTCGCACAGAGCGACTTGAGTTCGAACGAGTTGATCATCTCTTCCACGGCCTGGTAGGCGGGGTCGCGTTGCAACGGCTGCGGCTGCTTGGCGGTGTTGAGCACTTTGATCAAAAAGTCGATGTGCGAAGCGCAGAACAAATGCCCGTGCGCCACCGTAACCGCCGCGTGGGGAAGCAGCTTCACTTGCTGCTCTTCCTCTTCGGGCTTGGGCGCCTCGCCGGGCAGCTCCAGGCCGGGCCCGCCGATCGTCGGCAACGAAACGACCGGAATCTCTTGACCGCTATCGTCGGTCGGCGGCGTCATTTCCCAGACGACCAAGCCGTCGATCTCGCGACGTTTGACGCCCTCTTCGGCCTTCATCAACTTCTCGATCGCCTTGGCCACGCTTTTCTCGTTGCTGGTTTCAACCGCGAACAGCAACCGCTCGCTGTTGGGGGTGATCGGTACTTGGTAGTCGCTGATGATGGTGATCCGCGGACCGAGGTAGGCGCACAGGTCGTTTCGCAAATGCACCCGCGGGCCGTTTACGTCAATCGCCAAGCCCTCGACGGCCTCGGCCCACGCCTTTTCGTCTTTCAGGCCGGAGACCTCGCCGTACAATGGACCGAAATTGTCGAAGGCTGCGACGATGTCGAAATAGAGCGTCGCATAGGTGGCGATTTCGCGCGGAACCCACGACTGCGGGGCGAAGTCTTCCGCATTGCGCAGAGCCAGCAGCTTCATCGATTTTTCCCAAGGTCGCGGGGCATAGACGGCGGTACGGTGCAGTATTTCGGCGCCTTCGTCCGCCAATGTGATGAACCCGCCGGCGCCTTGCAATGCCGCAAACCCTTGATCTTGAAGCACAGTAACGATGTTCTTCCCCTTGCGGCGACGGTGTTCCGGCGTACCGGCCCGCAATACATCGATGTACCCCAACGGCTGAACAAACCAACGAAGGTGAGGCTTAGCGTCCTTGGCATCCGACGTGCAACGGTTCATCACGTACTTGAAGGCCGGCTGGTCGGCAAGAGAATCGTCTTGAGGCTTGACGACCCGCGCCAGCATTCCTTCGATGATGTCGAGCCGATCGGAAGCCATCAGCAAATCGCCTACCAGGCAATACACGGCCTGACGCGGCTTCGGCGGGCCTTTTTCTTTTCCTTCTTCATCCATGTCGGCGCCTTCGGGTTGCGGCAGCTCGAAGATGAGCACCTTCACATCGCCCATCGAGTGCTCCGTCTTCTTCGCTCCCTCGGCCGTCAGGTTGGCCGTGATCTTGCCCAGCAGTTCTTTCGCCTTGTCCGTCTTTCCGGTCACGTCGGCGGTCAGCGCCATGGCAGCTACGCCCGGAGCGGGCCGCACGGCCGCCAACGCGACTTCACCACCGGCAACGCCCTTGAGATCCTCAATCGTGACCGACAGGTGGTCCTTAATATTGGCAATGCGGTCTTCGAACTGACGTTGAATGTCTTTGATGAATGGCTCCATCACGGGGTCGGCCACGAGTTGGCCAACCTGAGTCTTGCGGAACTGTTCGACGACCATTTCCGGGTTTGCCGCCGAAATGAAGCCGACGGTCGTATTCGGCAAATACATTTCGCTCGGACGGACTCCGTCGGCAGCAACCACTGGCATGGAAAAGACTGCCCAGATCGCCCACACTAACACCAGTACCAGATTTCGACGCACGACCTGCACTCCTTACACAATGCGTTGATCAGTCCGTTGTCCCGAGCATTCAATGTGCGCAGAGGACCCCCATAATGTAATGCCATCGGTTGCCAACTGCTATGAGGGTTAGCGCAATTGGGCAAAATGTAAGGGCGATAAGAATCGCTCCGATTCTCGCGAACAATCCGACGTTTGCGGATAACGGTGGCAACGCCAAGGGGCACGAACCCCGCCTGATGCCCCATCAAATCGTGCGCTATTTGTGCAAAACGCGCAGATATCCTGCCTTTACTGCCTGAAGATAGCCTCATTTCGTCTGCGCCCAATCCTAAAGTCAGATGGGTTTCTCCCGCACGACGGTCGAATCGAGCAGTTTGCCGAGGCATATGTTGATTCGTCGATTGGGTTTGAGAGAGCAGGGCTGCGTCGAAAGTCGCGCGGCACGCGGGCGACGGACGCAGCCGGGCAGCCGGGCGGGCGTTGGGGAATTCGTCTTCTCTGCCGGCGGAAGCTATGCGATACTTGCGGCCCGCAGATGGCCGAGCCGTCTGCCAGGGTGTTACGCCATTTTCTTGGATGATCCGTGCGGAAGGAGCCGAGCGGTCATGCCTCATCGAACGCAATCTCTCAAGATATTCTTTTCTGCCGGCGAGCCGAGCGGCGACGTACACGCAGCCAATCTGATTCGGCAGATTCAGTCGCGGTGTCCTCACGTCCACGCGGTGGGCTATGGCGGGCCGCACATGGCCCGGGCCGGCTGTCACTTGATGTACGACCTTACGGCATTGGCCGTGATGTGGTTCGGCCGAGTGCTGCTGAATATCGCCACGTTCTGGCGGCTTTATCGGAAGGCGGCTCGCTATTTCGAGACGCATCGGCCCGACGCCGTTGTGCTTGTCGATTATCCCGGATTCAATTGGTGGATTGCCAAAGCGGCGAAGCGCCACGGCATTCCGGTGTACTACTACATGCCGCCGCAGATCTGGGCTTGGGCGCGGTGGCGGATCGGAAAGATGCGTCGTTGGGTCGATCACGTGCTTTGCGGTTTGCCCTTCGAGGCCCAATGGTTTGCCCAACGCGGTTGCCGGACAGTGTTTGTCGGGCATCCGTTCTTTGATGAAACATGCCGTCATGAAGGCGATCCAGTCTTTCTGGCCGAACAGCGTCGCGCGCAAGGGCCGCTGGTCGTGGTTCTGCCCGGGTCGCGCAATCAGGAGGTGACGGGCAATCTCGATACGTTCCTCGCCGCTTGTCGCAAGATCTATCAGGCGGTGCCGAATGTCCGATTTGCCGTTGCCTGCTTCAAGCCCCAGCATGCCGACTACGCTCGGCCGCGGGCGGCCGCTACGGGCCTGCCGATCGAGGTGTTCTGCCGCAAGACGCCGGAACTCATTCAGTTGGCCGACTGCTGTATGGCCGTCTCGGGGTCGGTTTCGCTCGAATTGCTCTATCACCTCAAACCCACGGTGATCCACTATCGGATCAGCCGCTTGGCGTTCTTCGTGCAGGGATTTTTCCGCAAGGTGAAGTACATCACGCTCGTCAATCTATTGGCCGGCGATGCGCTGGCGGAAGACGATCTGGCGCTGTACGATCCCAATTCTGCGGACGCCGCCGAGGCGCTGTTCCCCGAGTATCTGACGTGCGAAGATCGAGCGACGGAAATTGCGACGCATATCGTCGGTTGGCTTCAAGATCGGAAGAGCTATGCGCAGTTGGTCGAGCGGTTGCGGCAACTGAAAGAACGGGTTGCTCACGGCGGGGCGTCGGCGCGGGCGGCCGAGTACCTGTTGTCCACGTTGCACGTCGGTCCGTTGTCGGGGCCTTATTGGCGCCAGCTGACCGGCGACGCTCCGACAGCCGATGTGGATGCCGCGGCAGCGTGACCGAATAGCTGCGGCTGAGGGCGGAACCACCGACTGGCGAGGCCGGTTCGTGCGGCAATCGAGCGTTCCCGCGGCCGGGCGAAGAAAGACCGACGATCGGCCGTTGTGTGCGGCAATCAATTCAGAGAGGCGAATCGCCTTGTTTCAAGAACCACAACCCACGCCGTTCGACCTGCGTTTCCACCTGTTGGGGTTCGCGGTCCGTATTCACCCCGGGTTTTGGCTGCTGGCCGTGCTGCTCAATTTGCGCACCGACGCAATGCTGCCGGAGTACGTCAGTTGGGTCACGGCGTTGTTCTTGGCCATCTTGATCCACGAGTTGGGCCACGCTCTGGCGATGAGGCGGTTCGGGATCGATTCCGATATCGTGCTGTACTGGTTGGGCGGACTGACGATTCCGCGATCGATCGGCCGCGCCGCCGACATGCGATCGACGGCCCAAATGATCATTTCTGCCGCCGGACCGCTGATGGGATTTGCCGCAGCTTATGTTCTCGTGGGCGTCGTCGTTCTCGCCGTGGGAGCGGAGAACCTGGTGTTTTACGGGCCGCTGTCCGTAACTCCGGCGACGATCGGATTAGAGCGAGAATCGCTTCAACGGCTGATCAACAATTTTTGGTTCGTCAGCGTCTTCTGGGGGCTGATCAATCTGCTGCCTGTTTATCCGCTCGATGGCGGGCAAATCGCTCGGGAAATTCTGCTTCGTGTCAGTCCGGCCCGCGGCATCGAGATGTCTCTGCGGCTTTCGATCGTTGTTGCCGCAGGGTTGGCCGCTTATGCCGCGGTGGCCTGGAAGAGCGTGTTTGTTGCGCTCTTGTTCGGCTTGTTGGCTTATCAAAGCTTTCAGATTCTCGAGGCCTATCGTCGCGGCAGCCGGTGGTGAATCGGCGAATGCGGCCCACATAGTTTCGATCAAGGCTTCCGCTGTTGTTCTCGCGGACGTGGTCGATCAATTGCATGCCTTCCTCTGCGTGCCGCTCGATTCTTGCGACGGTGTTGCGGCATCGATCAGGCGCGTAACGACACGCGCGCCAAGCGCTCGATGCGATGCCGACAATCGCATCCTTCCGCCAAATAGACTTGTCAGATTCAAAAAAAACGGTAGAACATTAGGGCAACGGACGGTAACTCGCATGCCGCTTCGCACCCGTCAAGACAGTTCTTAGGGCACGCGTCGAATTGCCGAAGAATGATCGAGACCCGATCGCTTGATTGCCGAGATCATTCGCGAAGCAAGCTACGCCCTTTTGCCGCAACGGCGATCTGTCTTGTCGTTCCGAGTTCATTCGGTGCGAGGCGGCCCGTCCGGTTGTGTTCGCTTGTTGTTCGTCGGCGCTAGTGGCCGTTGGGCGGAGGATGCCCGGGCGCGCCGGCGGAGAAAGAACCGGATGTAAGGAGATGTGATCGTGGCAAAGAAGACCGCCAAGAAGGCCGTGAAGAAAGTCGCCAAGAAAGCCGCCCCCAAGGCTGCCAAGAAGGCCGCCCCGAAGAAGGCCGCGCCGAAGAAGGCCAAGAGCGGCCCCTGCGGGCCGGGTTGCTGCAAGGGCTAATTCAATCGCCGCCGCCGAAGTCGGTTTTTTGGGGCGAGGGGTTGGCCGAACAGTTCGGCGAATAGGCCGGAGGCGACGGCGGACAACTTCGCCCACGGAAGCGGGTTCTTTTGCGTGCGCGACGATACGAGCAGTTTTCTTCGGTGAGAAAATAGCTATTGTGCGCCGCGCGCTGTGCAGGATTCTCGGCTTTTCGGCGTGATCGCGCCCGCGATCTGGGCAGCAGCAACAGCAACGACGAGAACGAGCCGCCGGAGCGAATTGTTCCGCGCGGCTCGATGTTTCTCGGGGCATCGTCTCCTGTGTTTTCGCGACGCGTCGGGCGTGCTTGCCCTCGGATGGCTTGCGCGAGAGAATCGAGGTTGCACAAGAGTCACAGGCGCCGAAAGAGACCGATGAGCCAGCCCGGTCGTTCCAATGCCGCTGAAATGATTGACTGGGCCGCCGTCGTTGCGCACTGGCCCGATGCGGTGGTGCTCTACGATGCTCGCGGCAGGTTGCGGTTTCTCAATCGCGCGGCTCAACAGTTGTTCGGCATTTCGGGCGATTTTCCGCCGAGTGATGCGTCGCTAGAACAAATCTATCCGGCGGCCTTCGAGCAACGGTTGCGCGACGAGGCGTTTCCGGCGGCGTTGCGGGGGGCGGTTTGGGAAGGGCGGATTCGCGCTGCGTTGGCGAAGGATGATTCTTCAGCGGGTGATTCCGCGACGGACGGTTCCGCGCCGATCGAAACGGAGGTTCGCGTCTTTGCCGTGAAGTCGGGCGACGGGCCATTGCTGGTAATCACCCATCGTCCGGCCGGGAATCAGAGTGAATGCGCCGAAGCATTGGCTGAGGCCCGCGCTCGGAAACGCTCGATCCTCGAATCGTCGCTTGACCCGATTGTTTCGATCAATCATGAAGGGGTGATCATTGAATTTAATCGGGCGGCCGAGCAGGTCTTCGGCTATCCGCGACATCAGATTTTAGGCACTCGTCCGGCGGAGATTCTCTTCCCGCCCGAATTGGCGGAGGACCAGCAAAAGCGGATCGATCGTTATTTGGCGGCCGAGGAAGGCTCGATGTTGGGGAAACGGGCCGAGATCGTCGCGCGCCGGGCCGACGGTCGGACCTTTCCGGCGGAACTGGCGATGGCCATCAGCCAGGAGGGCGGATTGCCGATTCTCACCTTTTTCATCCGCGATATCAGCCAAGCCAAAACGGATGCGGCCGAGCGCGCTCGCCACGAGGCCGAGCTGGAACGATCGAACCAAGATCTTCAGCAATTCGCGTACGTGGCCTCGCACGACTTGCAGGAGCCGTTGCGGAAGATCAAGGTTTTTTCGGAACGATTGCGGAAGCAGCATGCCGAACATCTCGACGAGCTGGGACGGCAGAGCCTCGAACGCATTCAGTCGGCGGCGGTGCGGATGCAGTCGTTAATCGATGGGTTGCTTACGCTGTCGCGAGTGGCGACCGGCGGGTTGAAGTTCGAGCCGGTAAATCTCGAACAAGTGGCCCGCGACGTGGTCGGCGACCTCGAAGTCCAGATCGAGCGGCTCGATGCGCGGGTCGAGATTGAACGGCTGCCGACGATTCAGGCCGACCCGCTGCAAATGCGCCAACTGTTTCAGAACCTCATTGGCAACGCCCTGAAGTTTCGTCGGCCCGACGAACCCCCGCTGGTTCGGGTTTCGGGGCGGTTCGTGCATCGTCGGGGCGAGCGGCCCGCGGGCAGCCGTCCGGAAGAAGAGTCGGTGCGGATCGTCGTGGAAGACAACGGAATTGGATTCGACAACGACGATGCCGAACGGATTTTCGGCGTCTTCCAGCGTTTGCACACGCGCGAAGCCTACGAGGGGACAGGCATGGGGCTGGCGATTTGCCGGCGGATCGTCGAGCGGCACGGGGGAACAATCACTGCGCGCGGCAAGCCGGGCGTCGGCAGCACATTCGAGGTGATTTTGCCCGTTGTGCCGCCCACGGGGCGGCGCAGTGAAAAGCGGGCGAGCGGTTCTACGGATGACGACATTGTGTACTAACGGCCCATTGAAGAACGCGATTTCAGCGAATTCAGCCCGCGATTTTTTGAAGAAAAAGCACACGTCTGCGAATAAAAACAGACTTTGTCAACGGGCCGCGAACGGCCGCTGAATAGTCCCACAAAATCGCGAAAGCGGCCGCGATGGGAATGTCGTGGTTCTCGTGCGGGCAATCCCCGTTCTCGTTGCGTTCCGTTTTTCGCGGTTTTGTTCGGGCCGGCGGAACAAGAATCGCCGCCAGGGACAGGTGCGGGAATCTGTCATCCGTTTCGCGCAGCGATCAGGCCGGCTTCGGAGGTGGCAGAGGACGCATTCGCGTTTTGTGGGCCTTAAGTCGCATGGGCAAGCAGTCCTGGGCCTGCTGCGCGCCGGGGGCAGACCGCCTCTTGACAGTCTTCGGCATCGGCAGAGACAATTCGCCGTATGACGAAGCAAGATTCGCGTCAATCGCATGCGGCGGCCATCGCGGTTCGACTGAAGAAGTGCTATCCCGATGCCCAGTGCGCGCTGAATTTCAGCAATCCTCTCGAACTCCTGATTGCCACGATTCTTTCGGCGCAATGCACCGATGTGCGCGTCAATCAGGTAACGCCGGCGCTCTTCCGCAAGTATCCCAATGCCGCGGCCTTTGCCGCGGCCGACCCTGATGAGCTGAAAGACGCTATTCGCAGCACGGGCTTCTTTAATGCCAAGGCCGCTGCCATTCAAAATTGCTGCCGGCAACTTTGCGAGCAGTTCGGCGGAGAGGTGCCGCGCGATCTCGATGCGTTGGTCGGTTTGCCCGGCGTAGGCCGGAAAACGGCGAATGTCGTTTTGGGTACGGCGTTCGGCTTGGCAACCGGCGTGGTGGTCGATACGCATGTTTCGCGGCTGAGTCAACGGATGGGACTGACCGCGCATACGCAACCGGAGAAGATCGAAGAAGACCTGATGCGGGTTTTTCCGCAAGCGGAATGGATTGCGTTGGGGCATCGGCTGATCGAGCACGGACGCCGCATTTGCTCGGCGCGGAAACCGTTGTGCGATCAGTGCCCGATCAACGATCTTTGCCCGCGAATCGGTGTCGGCGAAGCGAAGCCGGCTCGGGCAAGCGGCCGACGCAAGAAGTCGGTCGGCGGCGCTGAGCCAACGCTGGCGGCTAAGAGGCCGAAGCCGTCGCGTGAGAACCGGGGCAAGAGGAAAAAAGGGTGAATGCGCGGCCGCGGGCCGAAGGACGAAGGCGATGGTGCTTTCCGGACTAGAGATCGAGAAGCGGTTGGGCGGCGACATTGTCATCGAACCGTTTGATCGCGCTCGGTTGAACCCGAACAGTTACAACCTGACGCTGCACCACGAGCTGATGGTGTACGAAGAGGTTGTACTCGACATGCGGCGGGCCAACCGGGTCCGGCGGCTTACCATCGGAGAGGAAGGGCTGGTTCTACAGCCCAATCAGCTTTACTTGGGCCGCACGGCGGAACGCACGGAAACGCGCAATCTGGTGCCGATGATCGAAGGCCGATCGTCGATCGGGCGGTTGGGGCTGTTTGTGCATGTGACGGCCGGATTCGGCGATGTGGGATTTTGCGGCTATTGGACGCTGGAGATGTTCGCCGTTCAGCCGATCCGCATTTATCCCGGCGTGGCGATTTGCCAGATTTTCTATCACGAGATCCGCGGCGACTTTTTGGAGTACGCCAGCGATAAGTACCAGCACAATACCGACATCCAGCCGAGCTTGCTTTTCAAGGAGCTGGCGCCCGAACGAGCGCCTGATCCGCAGGGAAAGCTTCCCTTCGGTCTGGAATGGTCGCACGGATAGTTGCTGAGGGCGGCCAACGTCGGCGGCCGGATTGCCCCGGGGGCGGTTCGCCGATCGATCACATCACGGCGAAGTAGTTTTCCACCGCGCGGTCGATGCTTTCGGGCGACATGGCTGCCGGCACATTATGATAGATGCAGTAGTTGCGGATTTGCAGCAGTAGGTCGCGCGGCTGGCAGAATCGCAACGGGCGGTTCACTCGCCGGTAGTGGTGTTCCATCAGGTATTCAAAGGCGGCTTGGTCGAAGCGGACGTGGAGCTTCTCGGCCATCAAGACGAACAGGTCGCGAAACTCCTCCGGCGTGGGATCGATCACCTCGATTTTGTACGGGATGCGCCGCAGGAAGGCTTCGTCCACCAGTTCGCGCGGTTCGAGATTGGTCGAGAAGACGACCAATTGGTCGAACGGCACCTGGATCTTCTTTCCGTTGGGCAAGTTGAGGAAGTCGATCCGTTTTTCCAGCGGCACGATCCAGCGGTTGAGCAATTCGTCGATCCGCATCCGTTGCCGGCCGAAATCATCGATCACCAGCGTGCCGCAATTGCTTTTCATTTGCAGCGGTGCTTCGCTGATGCCGGTCGAAGTATTGATCGTCACTTCGAGTTGGGCCATCGTCAGTTCGCCGCCGGCGACAATCGTCGGTCGGCGAATGCGGACCCAACGTTTATCGATTCGCCGATGATCGTACACGCCGCCGGCGGATTCCAGCGGAACTTCCTCGTGGTTGAGCGGGTCGAAGAGGCGGATGATTTCGCCATCGACGCCGATCGCCCGCGGAATCCAGATCACTGCGCCGAATGCGGCAGTGATTCGCTCGGCGATGCTGGTTTTGCCGTTGCCGGGCGGACCGTAAAGAAACAGTCCGCGGCCCGAATTGACCGCCGGGCCGAGCCGGTCGAGCATCTTCTTGTTGAGCAGCAAGTCTTCAAACGCTCGGTGCAGGTCGGCCGGCGACGGATGTTGTTGCGTCAGCGACTGGGCATGCACGCTGGCCACATAGTCGGAAAGCGAGACGGGCGCGGCCCCGAAATAGGTGCAATGCTGCGAGAATCGCCGGGCCCGTTCGCGCCCCAAGTCGGTAAGCTGATAGACGAAGTCGTTCATCGGGGCGGCTCCCCGATGGGCGAGCAACTGATCGAATTTCATTCGCCGCAGCAGTTCGTCGAGCAGAACGAACGGAAGTTTCAGTTGGTCGGCGATGGCCCGTCCGCTGGCATCGCCGCGGGCAAGCAGGAACTTGAGCGTTAGCGACTCGACCGTGCTCTCGGTCAGTCCGGCCGCATCGAGGGACGAAGGCTCGATCGGCACGAACCCGGAGTCGCCGTAGTCCACCGGCGCCGGTTCTGCTCCGGTTCCCATCGGCGTCGAATCACCCGCACGATACTCGTGTTGAGATGCGACCGCGTGCGGCATCGTGCCGGACGCCGACGCAGAAGACGGGGCGAGACCAGAGGACGTTTTGGCAATTCCCTGCAATCGGGCCAATAGCTCGGCCAATTTGGCGTCGGCTGCTTGTTTGTCGGGCGATGGAGGCAATGGAATCGAAGGAGTGCTGATTGGGCCTGCCGCTGCCGCCTGCTCGGTCGGCATGGATGATTTGTGCATGTTGGGGAGATCGCGATGCATCATGGCTGCGGATTCTCGAATCGCAACGAAACAACAGCACGAGACGGCGCGCACTTCGCCTAGCGGCCAACGGCAATCGCCGGTGTTCATTCCACTGGCGGCTTCGGCGCGGCAGGGCGGGCCCGTATGGCGTCGCAATGGCCTTAAGCCTCGACGGCGCCTCGGCGGCGACCACTACAAGCTTAGCTTTCTTGGGGAACCGGCGCTGCCGATTACCCACGTCCGCTGAGCGAACCAATCGGCCGAAATGGGCTGACGGCGGTGGCAGAGGCGAACCATCGTCGCCTTGCGACATAGCGAACCAAAAGCGAAATCTTGATAACCCCTGTACGATGCGGAAGGCCGTTGGAACGGGCGAAAGGCAAAGAGCTGCATCGCGTCGGCTTCGGCCATGTTCCAGATTTTGCGGGAGTCGTTTCACACTTCGATTCGGCGTTTGACGTAGCGATTGTAGGGACTTTGACGGTTTACCGAGCGAGCGTAAAATAAACAGTTACCGTGTGTCGGAAAGCTCGCTGCGGTCGAGGCCGTCGTCGCGTTGTGTCGCCACGGCGGCTGTCGCATGGCCGTCGCAGTCATACCGGGGATGTCCGAGAAAACGAAGGGAAAGCAGGAGAGAAATGTCGCGCGCAGATTCAGCGCCGTTGGTCATCGGCGCGATTCGATACCTGAATTCGCGGCCGTTGACCTTGGCGCTTCCGACCGTCGCGCCCTCGGCCCGCATCGTGTACGATGTGCCCAGCCGCTTGGCCGACGGCGTGGCTGCCGGGCGGATCGATGTCGCGCTGCTTCCTTCGATCGAGAGTTTTCGACATGCGGACTACACGGCGGTCTCTGATGTATGCGTGGCCAGCCGCGGCCCGGTGCGAAGTGTGAAGCTTTTCAGTCGCGTTCCTTTGGAACGAGTGGATTCCGTCGCCCTCGACGAAGGCTCGCGGACCAGCGCGGCTTTGACGCAGATTATTCTTCGCGAGCGGTTCGAGCGGCGGCCTCGAATCGAGCCGTTGCCCTTGGGCGCGCGGCTCGATGCGTTGCGCGTCGATGCGGTGCTGTTGATCGGCGATCGCTGCCTTCAATCGCGGCCGCCCGGCTTCGACGAGCAGCACGACCTCGGCGAACTGTGGACGGCTTGGACTGGGTTGCCGATGGTGTTCGCCCTGTGGTTGGCCCGGGCAAATGCCCCGCTTGACGGATTGGCCGAGATTCTTTCGGCCGCCCGCGCCGCGGGATTGTCGCGGTTGCCGGAAATCGCGGCCGCAGACGGACCGCGGTTGGGCCTGACCGCCGAGGATTGCCTGGGCTACTTGCGCGACACACTGCGATTTCAGCTTGGGCCTCGAGAGCACGAGGCGCTACGGCTTTTCCATGCCTATGCAGTCAAACACCAACTTGCCCCGCGAGGAGCCGGCCTTGTCTTCTACCCTTCGCCGGTTGGTTGAAGAAGCGGCTGCCGGGCGGCGATTGACGCCGGCGGAAGGCATCGCACTGATCGGCTGCGACGAGTTGCCCCTGTTGGCCGCCGGGGCCGACGCCGCTTGCCGCCGCAAGCATCCCGAGCCGTATCGCACCTACAACGTCGATCGCAATATCAACTATACGAATATCTGTGTCGGCCAGTGCCGTTTTTGCGCCTTTTCGTGCGCGGTCGATTCGCCGAATGGTTATGTCATTTCGCGGGAAGAGCTTTTCGCCAAGATCGACGAAACGATTACTCTCGGGGGTGATCAGATTTTGCTTCAGGGCGGCCTTCATCCGTCGCTTGAGCTTTCGTGGTATGAAGACCTATTGCGAGCGATTCGCAGTCGCTATCCGCGGCTGAATATTCACGGCTTCGGCCCGCCGGAGATCGAGCACATTGCAGAGGTGTCGTGCTGCTCGACGCTCGAGGTGTTGCAGCGGCTTCGCGCGGCCGGTTTGGGCAGCTTGCCCGGCGGAGGCGCGGAAATCCTTGTCGATCGCGTGCGCCGCGAGATCAGCCCGCGGAAAGCCCGAACCGATCGCTGGCTCGACATCTGCCGCCAGTGGCATCGCCTGGGCGGCCGCGGCTCGGCGACGATGATGTTCGGGCATGTGGAAACGCCGGCCGAGCGGATCGAGCATTTGGAGCGGATTCGCCAGTTGCAGGACGAAACCGGCGGGTTCACGGCGTTCATCCCGTGGACGTTTCAGCCGGGCAACACAAAGTTGGCGCATCTGCCCAAGCATGGGGCGTTCGACTACCTTCGCACTCTTGCCGTTTGCCGCTTATACCTCGACAACTTCGACAACATTCAAGCCAGTTGGGTAACACAGGGCCTTGCCATCGGTTCGCTGGCGCTATGCTTCGGGGCGAACGACATGGGAAGCGTGATGATCGAAGAAAACGTGGTGGCCGCGGCGGGCACGCGGTTTCGGGCCGACGAGGCGGAAATCCGCCGCGCCATCGAACAGGCTGGCTATCACCCGCGGCGTCGCGACGTTTTTTATCGGCTGCGCAACGAGGCGGAGTGAGCTGATCGGCCATGCGCCGCGACCCGGCCGCGCTCTACATGCATGCTTATTCGTTTGAATGACTGCGCCGCGCGAATGATTGCGCGGCCGGCGGAAGATGGCGGTTGTGCGTGCCGTCCGCCTGTGTCAGCGGGGAGGCCTCGCCGCCGTAGCTGCGCGAAGCGAAGATATTCTGCTCCCCGCCTTGTGAGCGGTTCTGTTTTCGAGACAATAACGGGAACTCCGGGCCGCGCGAGAGACCTTATGATTCGCGTTGATCGTCTTTCGAAGCACTATCGCGATCTGCGTCGCGGGCGGGTGACTGCGCTGAACAACGTGACCTTCGAGGCGCGCCCCGGCGAGATTTTCGGCATCCTCGGTCCCAACGGCGCGGGCAAGACGACGATCTTGCGGATCATCAGCACCCTGTTGCGTCCGACGGATGGGACGGCCTCGATCGACGGGTTCGACGTGGTGGCCGAGCCCGACGAAGTCCGTCGCCGCATCGGATTCGTTTCGTGCAACACGGCGATCTACGACCGGATGACCGGTTGGGAGATGGTCGAGTATTTCGGCCGGCTGCATCAGCTTCCCGCCGAGGTGTTGACCGCCCGAATGGAAACGCTGTTCGAGCGGCTGAAGATGAACGAGTTGCGCGACATGCTCGGCGCGAAGATGTCTACCGGCATGAAGCAGAAGGTGTCGATCGCCCGCGCACTGGTGCATGATCCGCCGGTGTTGATTTTCGATGAGGCGACGGCCGGACTTGATGTACTGGTGGCCCGCTCGCTGCTAAAGACCGTCGCCGAGCTGCGCGATCAGGGGAAGTGCGTCTTGTTTTCGACGCACATCATGCGCGAGGCCGAGAAGTTGTGCGATCGGATTCTGATCTTGCACCGCGGCTGCGCGCTGGCGGAAGGCAGTTTGGACGACCTCCGCCGCGCGTACGGCGAAAGTGATTTGGAGGAGCTATTCTTTCAACTGATTTCGCGTTACGAAGAGACGGAACAGGCGGCGAGGTGCGACTGATCGCGTCGGTGCGACGGACATTTGCGGCACGGGAAGACGCCGCTGCTGCGGCGCGGCCGAAGATGGATGAGATATGATTTGGCAGAACGTCCGATTGATCTTGCTTCGCGAGGTCCGCGATCAATTGCGCGATCGCCGGACGGCGTTCATGATCTTCGTTTTGCCGTTGCTGCTTTATCCGCTGCTAGGCGTAAGCTTCATGCAGTTCTCGCATTTTCTCTTGAAGAAGCCGTCGCGGGTGCTCGTTATTGGCGCGCGGCAACTGCCTGAGGATCCGCCGCTTTTCGACGGAGCGAGATTTCATCCGTCCCTTTTCAGCGGCAATCGCGAGGCTGATCTCTTGGAATTGAGCTTCGCTCGCGAAGAGCCCGGCGAGGGTGGTTCGCCGCCGCCGGCCGATCCCGAGGAGCGACGGCATTGGGCCCGACGTGCGTTGGAGCAGGGCGGGTTCGACGCTGGGGTGGTCTTTCCGGCGGATTTCAGCGTGCGGCTGTCGCGGGTGCGGCAGATGACGGCGCTACGTTCGGCAGCAGAAGAGCCGGCCGCTGTGCCCGAGCCGGTTCCCAGTCCGGAAATCGTGTTGAACTCGTCGAAGGCGAAGGCAGAGATTACGGCCGCTTGGCTGCGCGATGTGCTGCGCACCTGGAGCGATCGCATCGGCGAAGTTACCCTTCAGGCCAGCGGGGTTCCGGTCGCGGCCGCGCGGCCGTTCACCCCTTCGGTCGAGCAGACGGAGCAAGATAAGCATCGCCGCAGCGCGCGAATGTGGGCGCAGTTGTTTCCGATCATGATGGTGCTGTGGGCGATGACCGGGGCGTTCTATCCGGCCGTGGACCTTTGTGCCGGCGAAAAAGAGCGCGGCACGTTGGAAACCCTGCTGAGCAGTCCGGCGAAGCGAATCGAGATCGTCGTGGGCAAGCTGCTGACGATCATGCTGTTCAGCATGGCGACGAGCGTGCTTAACCTGCTCAGCGTGGCGGCGACCGGATTGGCCGTGGTGCGCGTCATGCCCGATGTGGGGCCGCCGCCGTGGCAGGCTTGGATTTGGCTGCCCGTGGCCCTGGTTCCGGTGGCTGCGTTATTTAGCGCGCTGTGTTTGGCGCTGGCGGCCTTCGCCCGGAGCACCAAGGAAGGGCAATACTATTTGATGCCCTTGCTGTTGATCACCATGCCGCTGGTGTTGGCCACCTTGTCGCCCAGTTTGGAGTTGACCGTGGGCAACGCCATCATTCCGGTAACCGGGCTGTGCCTGCTGCTGC
Organism: uncultured Planctomycetaceae bacterium; assembly: GCA_964631235.1. Lineage (GTDB taxonomy): Bacteria > Planctomycetota > Planctomycetia > Pirellulales > Thermoguttaceae > JARKPK01. Next base: position 21,752 of record CAZVZX010000040.1, read on the forward strand.
GCACGCTGCTTGAGGGCCAAACGACGACCGCGCTGACAATGCTTGCTCCGGTGGCGGCGGTTACCGTGGCATGCTGCTACTTGGCGATTCGTTGGGCCGTAGAGCAGTTCAATTCGGAAAGCGTGCTTTTCCGCGAGGGCGAGCGGCTCGACCTGATTCTTTGGGCGAAACAATACTGGCGCGAACGTGGGCCGACGCCGACGGTGGCTGCGGCCGCATGGTGCGGAGTATTGATACTGTTGGCGAAGTTCTTTTTGAGTCTCAATGCTCAATTGCCGACGGATTTCGCCCAATTTGCGCGGTCAACGTTGGCCACTCAATTGTTGATGATCGGATTGCCGACGGCCTTGGTTGCGGCGGTTTCGATTCGGGGAGTCCGGCAAACGTTCTTGCTCTTCTGGCCCGGCGCGCGCCCGGTGTTGGCGGCCGCTGTGATGGCCGTGGCGTTTCATCCGGTGGTGGTGTCGCTGCAAGCACTGGTGATGTGGCTTTATCCAATGGGGCCCGACGTCGAAGCCCTTCGCCGGCTCGAAGCAATCATCTCGCAGGCCCCGTTGTGGCAGTTGATCTTGGTGATGGCGCTGTTGCCGGCAGTGTGCGAAGAAGCGACCTTTCGCGGTTTCATCCTTTCCGGCTTTCGCCGCTTGGGGCACCCGGCGCGAGCCGTGGTTTTCAGCGCGTTGCTGTTTGGATTCGCCCACGGATTCTTGCAGCAAACGATCATCACCAGCGTGGTCGGTTTGATCGTCGGATTCCTGGCCATTCGCAGCGGCAGCTTGCTGCCGGGAATGGTGTTCCACTTGATTCACAATACGTTGGCCGTCAGCCTGACTCGCGTCGATGTCGAACTGCGCAGCCGGTGGCCGGTGCTCGACTGGCTTCTGTTGCCGCCCGGCGATGGCGGCGTTCAATACCGTTTGCCGGTGGTGATTGGCGGAGCGATGGTCGTCGCGGTAGTGATCGCTTGGTTGGCCGTGCGATCGACTGATCCGTGGGCGGCACTCTCACTGCGGGGCGCGTTGCCGAACCGGAATAGCGATGCGCCATGACGCACCACTTGAAAGCCGCGCTGGTCTTCCCATCGGAAGGCGAACCGATCGCCAACGGCATGGTGAGCATCGAGGACGGTGTGATTGCGGCCATCGGCGCAGCGCGACACGAGCGGCAAGCCGTTGACCTTGGCAACGCGGCGATCATCGCCGGGCTGGTCAACGCCCATGCGCATCTTGAACTGACCCGATTCGACCGTCCCATCGGTTGGCCGGGCATCGGCATGGCGCAGTGGATCGAGCTGTTGCTCGCGTGCCGCGAGCACTCGCGCGCGGCCGTCGCGGAGGCAAACGTCGATCAGCCTGAGCCGTGGGCAGCGGTTCGCCGCGGGCTGGTCGAGAGCATTGGTTGCGGGGTGACGCAACTGGCGGATATCGCCGCACAGCCTTGGCCGGCGGAGCTGACGGCCGGGGATGCGATTGATTGCGTCGTGTGCCGCGAGCTTATCGCCCCAACGCCCCAGCGGCTGGCCGGCCTGCCGCCCGATGCGGCGGCCGAGTTCGGCTTGAGCTCGCCGACGGCGACGGAAGCGGGCGCCATTGATGGGCCGATGAGCAGCGGCGGGCATCTCGATGGAACGACGTCCTTCGCAAACGGAACTTCGAGGCCGTGCGGCGAAGGCGTCTTTGGCTCTCATGTGAGTTCGTCTCACTCTCAATGGGTGAAATACCGGCGGGGGCTTAGCGTGCATGCTCCCTACACAGTGTTGCCCGAACTCTGGCCAGCGGTCGCGAGGCAATCGCAACGGCAGCGGCAACTTCTGGCCGTTCATCTGGCCGAATCACCGGAAGAAGTCGAGTTCATGGCCTCGGGCGACGGGCCGTTGCGCGCGTTGCTCGAGAGTCGGGGGGCTTGGTCGGCGGGTTTGTGGCCGGGGCCGTGTCGGCCGGGGGACTACCTTCGGATGTTGGAGAGCGCGCATCGGCTGTTGATCGTTCACGGCAATTACCTCGACGCCGACTCGCTCGATCTGCTGACGCGATGGCGCGATCGAGCAGCCGTCGTCTTCTGCCCGCGCACGCATCGTTGGTTTCGGCATCGTCGCTATCCGCTGGCCGAAATGCTCGCTTGCGGTGTTGCGTTGGCCGTGGGAACAGATAGTCGTGCGTCGTCGCCCGACTTGAACCTTTGGGCGGAACTGCAAACGATCGCCGCCGAGTATCCCGAAGTGCCGTTGCCCCAAGTGTTGGCCCTGGGCACGGCGATGGGGGCCGAGGCATTGGGACGATCGCCTCCCTCGGGACGGCTGGCGGTTGGTGCTCCGGCGATTCTGACCTTCATTGAGTTGCCGGAGGGCGGCAGCCACCCGTTCGCCAAGCTGTTCGATGGCCGTTCGCGGCCGGTGGGACGATGGCTTCCGAGCACCGCCTCGCTGCAATCGTTGCCGCGTCTGGACGGCCGTTGAGAAGCCGCCGGCCGGCCGTGTACGCTCGCCGTTGGGAAAATGCGGCAAGCGTGTTGCAGTCGGATTGCTTTGGCGAATACACTGTACCGCTAGTCCCGGGCTTCATGTTCTTCCGAACAAACACCAACGACCGACAGGAGCGGGTTTTCGGCCGGGTGGGGTCGCGCAGTTGTGGCGGCGGTCTTGCCGCCCAGCGCTCGATCGTCCGGTTCGTTGTTCGCTCGCTTCGCAGGGGATCGTGCCCGTCTTCGCCACGTTTAATGCTTTGGGGGGAACGCTTGCCATGAGAGTTCCGCAACTGGCGCTTCGCATCGACAACAAGCCGGGCTGCTTGGTCGAGCCTTGCCGCATTTTGGCCCAACACGGGATCAACATCCTCACATTGGCCCTGGCCGATCAAGACGATCACGGCACGCTCAGGTTGATCGTTCGCGATTGGCGCAAAGCGCAGGAGGCTCTGACAGCCGCGGGCTTGTCGGTAACCGTTGGCGACGTGCTGGCCGTCGAAGTCCGCGACGAGCCGGGCGGGCTGTTGGAGCTGCTCGACATTTTTGCCCAAGCCGGAATCAACGTGGCGTACATGTATGCCATCACCGAACGCCGCGGCGATCAGGCGGTGATGCTTTTCGACTTCGACGATCTCGATGCGGCCGTTCTGGCCCTGGCTCGCCACGGAATCAATCCGGTGCGCGCCGTGGCGCTGTTCGATCATTTGGCCGAGGAAGAAGACGAATAGCGGCTGGCAAAAGGTGACGGGACGGCGCGGCGCGGTTCGCATGCGAAATGGAAATCATCGCCTATGGCATTGCGGGCCGGCTGGGCTTATCGGCGCGCCGCGGACTCATTCAAAGAGAAAAGAGAATACCGGAAAGGACGGTCGATGACGGATTCTCGCTTTCCGCTGAGGCTCAACGCCGCGGTGGCGCTGCTCGACGAGCATCGGCAGCAACGTCCCGATCACCCGGCGGTTGTCTGCGGCTCGACGGTGCTCAGCTACGGCGAGTTGGCCGCAGCGGTCGATCGTTGCGGAAACGTGTTGCGCGGCCTCGGGGTGCGGATGGAGGAGCGGGTTGCGCTGTTGTTGCCCGACAGCGCCGAGTGCGTCGTCGCCTTCTTGGCGGCGATCAAGATCGGCGCGGTTGCGATTCCGATGAACACATTGCTTACGGCCGCCGACTACGAATACATGCTCGGCGATAGTCGCGCGCGGGTTCTGATCGTCCACGCCGGTTGGCTCGACCGGATCGAGCCGATTCGATCGCGACTGCCGCATTTGGCCGCCATCTTGGTGGTGGGCGGACAGGGTGAGAACGATTTTGCGGCTCATTTGGCGGCCGCCGAGGCTGAACTGACCCCGGCCGACACCCATCGCGACGACATGGCCTTTTGGCTTTATAGCTCGGGCACGACCGGCAAGCCGAAAGCGGCCGTCCACCTGCAACACGACATGCTTTACGCCGCCGACGCCTATGCCGTAGCCACCTTGGGGCTGCGTGCCGACGATGTGTCGTTTTCGGTGGCGAAACTGTTTTTCGCCTACGGGTTGGGCAACGGGCTGTATTTTCCGCTTCGCACCGGCGGCACCACGGTGTTGCTTCCCGAGCGGCCCACGCCGGAGCATGTCTTCGACGTGATCGACCGGTTTCAGCCCACCGTTTTTTACAGCGTTCCGACGAGCTATGTGGCTCTTCTACACCATGCGGAAAAGCAGGGGCGGACGAGCTTGGGGCGAGTGCGGATGTGTGTTTCCGCCGGCGAGACCTTGCCGCGGCATCTGTTCGAGAAATGGCACGAGCGGTTCGGGATCGAGATTCTCGACGGGATCGGTTCGACGGAGATCCTGCATATTTTCATCGCCAATCCGCCCGGGGCCGCCCGGCCCGGCAGCACCGGCAAGGTCGTCCCCGGCTACGAGGCGAAAATCGTGGACGACGACGGCATCGAGCTTCCGCCGGGGCAGGTGGGCACGTTGATGATCCGCGGCGACAGCATCGCCGCCGGCTACTGGAACCAGCACGAGACGACCAAACGCACGTTTTGCGGCGAATGGATCAACACGCACGACAAGTTCATGGTCGATCACGACGGCTATTTTTGGTACTCGGGCCGGGCGGACGACATGTTGAAGGTCAGCGGGCAGGCGGTTTGGCCCAGCGAGGTCGAGGGAATCATCCAGCAGCATCCGGCGGTGCTCGAAAGCGGCGTGACCGGCGCGGCCGACGATGAGGGCCTGCTCAAACCGGTCGCTTTTGTGGTGCTCAAAGAAGGGCGAAGCCCATCGCCTGAACTGGCGGCCGAGATTCAACAGTTCGTGAAAACGCACACGGCCCCCCACAAGTATCCGCGCGCCGTCGTGTTCGTCGATTCTTTGCCGAAAACGGCCACCGGAAAGATCAAACGCTTTGAATTGCGGCATCGGGCGGCCGTGGACGGACTGCTGCGCGGTCGGTCGCACTGATCGCATCTCCCCGCTGGGACAAGCCGTTGCCAAGACGCGGCGTCGGTTTGCTTTTGAAAAGGCTTGCGGGTCGAATGCGGCCAATGTCGGGCGAAGACGCGTATAAGTCGTTCTTCGTCGTCGCCGTGTTGCCTGAGCGAACGAAAAGGCCGTAGAATAAGTTGGCTTCTGCTCGGGGCGGCAGTTCAGGTTCGGTTCGCGGCGCAAATTTACTCGTCGAGGGCGATTCGTTGCACCAAGGCGCTGTCCGCTTCGTTTGCGCGTTTCTTGTCGGGTGCGGCATGGCGGCCGTTGCCGCAATGGCGTCGGTTTGCGCGGCGGCCGATCGCGTGCGCACCCGCGATCAGATGACCTACGAGGGACTGGTCGAATCGCAGGACGATCTCTGGGTGCATTTGATCCAGATTCATCGCAGTCATAAACGGACGCATCTGGTCGTGCGTCCCCTCGAACGAGGCCGCGTGGCCGAGATCGTTTACGCCCAACAGGCCGATCGCGACCGGTTGCGCGAGGAGATTAACGCCTTCCGCCATCGAGCATCGATCGAGGCGGCGCGGATGGAGGGCGTGCCGTTGCGCGTGGAATCGCGCGACGGAGGATCGTTCTTCTGCTACGACGGCAAGTGGTTCTCGCTTCGCACGTCCCTTCCCGAGAACGTTTCGAGGCAAGTGGTCGTGCGGCTCGAACAGGTGTTCACGGCCTATCGGCAGATGCTGCCGCCGCGGGCGGAGCCGGCCCGTCCGCCGGAAATCGCTGTTTTCGGCACGTTGTCGGGTTATCACGACTTTCTGTCGCGGCGCGGCGTTCGCAACGACCGCTCGGCGCTGTTCTTGCCGGAACAGAACCTCGTGGCGGCCGGGAGCGATTTGAATCGCTCGGCGGCCCAGCTCGAGCAGTTTCGGCAAGATCATGCTCGGCTCTTGGAAGAACTGCGGCGGCTGGAACGCGATCTTCGGCCGCGGCTGAATGATTCGGCGGGGCGAATGCAACGGGCGGGCGTTTCGCCTGACGAAATCGCCAAGGGCCTGGCCGCGACGCGCCGACAACTCGAAAAAGAGATTGCCGACAAACGCGCGGAAGTGCAGCGCGCCGATCGACGGAATGAAGAGCTTTTCAGTCGCTTGGCCGGGCGGATGTTCGCTCAGTTGTATCACGAGGCGTTTCACGCCTACTTGGAGAATTACGTCTATCCGCGGAACCAGTTCGCCGTACCCCTTTGGTTGAACGAGGGAATAGCGCAGCTTTTCGAATCGGCCGAGCCGCAGGCGGGCACGCTGCGAATTGACGCGATCGATTCGAATCGTCTCCGCCGACTGGCGGCAGACCTCGCCGGCAATGATCCGCTGCCGTTGAGCGAAGTGCTTGCCGCCGGCCCCGAGTCTTTTCTCGATCGGCAGCGCGGAGGGCGGTTCTACCTTTACGCCTACGGTTTGGCCTATTACTTGGCCTTTGAAACGGGGAGTATTTCCGCCTCTCGACTCGATGACTATGTTTGTCCGGCATCGGCGTCGGCGCTTCCGTCCGAGCGATTCGGACGCTTGATCGGTGCCGACCTGGATTCGTTCGAGCCTCGCTGGCGAAAATGGATCGCCGATCGGCTTCGGCAAAAAGGATGAGTCGATTGGGCGCCAGCGGCTGAAAATCCGCCAAGTCGCTCCGCACAATTGCGAAAGCGTCCGCCGTCGCAACGACGCGGCCGATCGCGAGCCATCCCCGTTGGAACCGCTTTCCGTCTTTCGCGGTTTGTGCTTACTGATGGCAGCGGCAGAATCCTGACGCGGGTTTCAACGCGCCGCTGAGATAGGCCTGTACGGCACCGTCAGGTGAGGTTTCACCGGGAAGGAGAAACGCTTTAATTCCCGCTTGTTTCAGGTCTTCTGCGGCTCTCCAGCCCATTCCGTAGCACAGAACGGCCTCGCAATCGCGGAGCGCCTCGACGATCGCTCCGTGGCCATGATGGTGGTGATCTTCGCCATCTTGGCCGCACTGCCCCAATGCATGCGCAGTGAATTGATTGTCTCGGAGCATCATGCCGACGATCTGATTGTTCTCGACTTCATACACGAGAAAGCTCCGCGATCGACCGAAATGGTTCGAAATGGTCTGTCCGTCTTCCGTTGCTACGGCGATCTTTCTCATACCTCATATCCCTTTTGTGCAAGGTTCACAGCCGACATGAAATCGCGGTGAAGTGAGCTAAGGCAAGCGAACGCCGCGGGCAAAACCGTCGGTCTGCTGCGTTGCCGGCCACTCGTTCTTCTGCATCGACTGATTCGGTCGCATCGAGATTCGGGCGGTTATTCCTTGCGGATCGCCGCCCGCACTTCAAGACCAAACCGATTGATTCCGCAACGGGACGCGATCGGGCGCGGTCGAACGCATATCGCACCAGGCCGGCGCGCTGCTTACTCCGTTTGTGCGCCGTCGATCAGTGCGCGTCCGCGGGCACATCGTCGCCTGCCTCGATTCATTCCGCCGCCGACTCCTCCGACGCGCCGGCAGCGGCCGCGACCGCCCGAGCCTTGCCCCGGCGCATCGACCGCGCGATGCACATCGGCACTCCGACACGAAGGACACTCGGTCGGTCGGGCGGTGCCGAACGGGACGTCCCATTTGTGGCCGCATTGGGCGCATTGAAAATGCCGCGTTTCCACCATGGTGATCGGTCCTCCTTCAATACGAATCGCCCAGCCATTGACCAAAGCCCGAGCAATCTTCTGCCGTGCCGCCTCGACGATTCGGCTGAATGTTTGTCGCGAAACACGCATCTGTTGGGCCGCTTGTTCTTGATACAGCCCCAAGTCGTCGGCCAGCCGCAGCGACTCGAACTCGTCAACGGAGAGCACCACTTCGTGCAATTGTTTCGCGGGCACTCCCGCAGGCTTGAAGACCGTTTGGCCGGGCACCACTGCGACGCAACGGCAACGCTTCGGACGAGGCATGATGAAATCTCGCAGTTACATGCTTATTATGAGCATATGCTCATAACTTGTCAAGGCGGTTCTCGGTTGAACCAAAAGAACCGTTTTTCCGATAGTGGCGCCGGCGCTTTTTCAGCGATGCGTTTCTCGCGAGAAAGCAGCTCGGCGGAATGATCGCTGCCGCTGCGTGCGGCACTCGCAAGCAAGCAGCGGTGCGGTTTGATAAGAGGCGATCCGTTGGCACACGGCCAGGCAGCGGTCTCGGGGATCGATGCTTGGTCCGATTGCCGCTTCCACGTCAAACGTGTAAAACGGTGGAAACATCGTCCCGGTTCGTTCGGGGGCCGAACGATGTTGGGGTGGTCGTCTCGCAAAGCAATGAGAAATGCCATGGGTAAACGCATATTGATTGTGGGCGGCGTGGCGGGCGGGGCCTCTTGTGCGGCTCGTCTGCGGCGGTTGGACGAGCAGGCCGAAATCTACCTGTTTGAGCGAGGGGCGGACATCTCCTTCGCCAATTGCGGCTTGCCCTACTATCTCGGCGGGGTGATCAAGCAACGGCAGCATTTGCTGGTGGCCACGCCGGAGCGGTTTCGCGACCTGTTTCGCGTTGAAGTCCGCACCCGTCGCGAGGCCGTGGCGATCGATCGCGAAAACCAGGTTCTCCGGGTGCGCAATGTGCAAACCGGCGAGGTTGCCGAGCATCCTTACGATGCGTTGGTGCTGGCTCCCGGGGCTGCGCCCGTTCGGCCCCGATGGCCGGGGATCGAACTGCCCGGTGTCTTCTCGTTGCGCAGTCTCGACGATGCCGATCGGATTGCCGCGTGGATCGATCAGAAGCATCCCACCAAGGCGGTCGTGGTGGGCGGCGGATATATCGGGTTGGAAATGGCCGAGAACCTCCAACGTCGCGGATTGGGCGTGACGGTGTTGGAGAAACTCGACCAGTTGATGCCGCCGATGGATCCGGAGATGGTCGCCCCGCTGACCGACGAATTGCAGCGGAATGGGGTGGATGTTCGCACCGGCTGCGAAGTCGTGTCGCTGGAGCCGGGTCCGAATGATACCCTTGCCGTGATTACTCACCAGACGGAACGTTTTTTGGCTGGGTTGGTGATTTTGGCCATCGGCGTGCGCCCGGAGACCGCCTTGGCCCAACAAGCGGGGCTGGCGATTGGGGTGACCGGCGGCATCGTCGTCGACGAGCAGATGCGGACCAGCGATCCGAAGATTTTCGCCGTGGGCGATGCCGTCGAGGTCCGCGACTTCGTTACCGGCATGCCGTCGCTGATTCCCTTGGCCGGCCCGGCAAACCGGCAAGGACGCATTGCCGCCGATGCGATTTGCGGACGCGACGCCCGTTTTCGCGGTACGCAGGGAACGTCCGTCGTCGGCGTCTTCGATTTGACACTGGCCTGCACCGGGGCGAGCGAAAAAACGCTCCGCAAGGCGGGCATCGAGTATCAGAAATCGTACACGCATTCCAATCATCACGCCGGCTACTATCCCGGTGCGCAGGCGATTTCCATCAAGCTCTTGTTTTCGCCGAAAGACGGTCGGGTGCTTGGCGCTCAGGCAGTGGGCCGACAGGGCGTCGATAAACGGATCGATGTTTTCGCCACGGCTATTCAAGCGGGCATGACGGTCTTCGATTTGGAAGAGGCCGAGCTGTGCTACGCGCCTCAATACGGCAGCGCGAAGGATCCGGTGAACATTGCCGGCATGGTTGCCGCCAATGTCCAACGGGGCGATGTCGCCTTGGCGCATTGGGACGATTGGAAATCGTTGGCGGCCGCCGGAAAAATGCCGCTGACGTTGGATGTCCGACCGCCGTCGGCCGTAGCCCAAGATGCGGTGCCGGGCACGGTGCGCATTCCGCTGGGCGAGTTGAGAACGCGATTGAGCGAACTGCCCCGCGATCAAGAGATTTGGGTTCACTGCGGCGTCGGCATGACATCGTATCTTGCCAACCGCATTCTGCGGCAGCATGGGTTCGAAAAGGTGCGCAATCTATCGGGCGGCATCACTTCGTTCCGGCGCCAACCCTAACGCCTGTCGGAAACGCACACGTTCTCCGGCGATACGGAGGGCCACTCTCCGTTGTGGCCAAACCCGAAACCAAAACCGAAATGGAGGGCCGCGCTCTGTCGTGGCCGCGAATCGGCGCGAGCGGCGCGCCTGAGTCCAACATGCCGAACGCGACGCAACGCGTCCTTCCAACGTGATGGAACGCCGGACGCGACGGAGCGCGTCCTTCCGCTGAATTCCGGCCAAGGCCGCGGTGCGGAATAGGGCTTGTGTTCGTGGTCGGCGGCGCGTAACCTTTTCCGCATGAATAGCCTCGTTAGCCGTTGGTATCATCGGTTCCCTACCGCTTTGCCGGCCTTTGCCAGTGCTCTGGCATTGTTCGCCAGCTTTCCGCCGTTGGACTGGTATCCGCTGGCATGGGTTGCGCCGGCGGGCTGGTTGTTGCTCGTTCGTCGCGACCGCCTAGCTGGGCGACGCCCCTATTGGGCGCTGACGGCCGCCGGATTCGTTTTTTGGCTAGGGCTGTATTGGTGGCTCACATTGCCCCATTGGGCCACGAATTTCGGATGGCTGGCCATCGCGGTCTATCACTCGATCTATTTGCCCGTTTTCGTTGCGATCAGCCGTGCAGGCGTTCATGGGCTGGGCATTCCGCTGTTCGTGACGGCTCCGGTGGTGTGGACCGGGTTAGAGTATCTTCGCGCGCATCTCTTGTCCGGAATCACCATGGGAGCGATCGGCTACACCCAATACCGATGGATCGAATTGATTCAGATTGCCGACTTGGTCGGCTTTTACGGGGTGGGATTTGTGATGATCGCCGCCTTGGCGTGTGTGGTACAGGCCATTCCATACCAAGGATCGCGACTGAACACTTGGCCGATCGTTCCTTTGGTCGGTTTGATCGGAGCGACGTTGGCGTATGGATTGATCCGTCAGGGGCCGCCGTCGCGGGAGCCGAGTGCGCGGGTCGCATTGATTCAAGGATCGATCGACACCCAATTCGACGCGCCCGCGGACACCCCGCAGAAAGCAATGGAACAGTATCTGATGCTTTCGCGTCGTGCGGTGAATCAGCCGAATCCTCCCGATTTGCTCGTGTGGCCGGAAACGATGTTCCGCATTCCGTTGCTGATTGTTGACGACGACGCCGTTCGGCCCGAGGGCTTCGAGGGCGATGAGAAGAGCTTCGTTGCCGACTACCAGCAGCGTGCCGCCATGCATCGGCAGTTTCTCACCGATGTTGTCCGCCGGCTCGACACCCCGATGATTATCGGCGTGGATCTTTGGCATTTTCGTCGCGACGGCCTGCGGCGCTACAATTCGGCCATCCATGTGGACAACGATGGCGAGATTCTCGGTCGCTACGACAAGATGCACTTGGTTCTCTTCGGCGAGTACGTGCCGCTGGCCGGACGGTTCCCGATGCTTCAACGCTTTACGCCGTTGCCGTTTTCGATCGATGCCGGCGAGCAGCCGGCGGTGTTCGAGCATCGAGGATTGCGGCTATCTCCCAGCGTCTGCTACGAGAACGTCCTGCCGCACGTCATCCGTCGGCAATTGCTCGGCGCTGCCGGCGACACTCCACCGGATGCGATGGTCAACCTAACCAACGACGGCTGGTTCTGGGGATCGAGCGAGCTGCAACTGCACTTGATGTGCGCCGTCTTCCGTGCCGTCGAGTTCCGGCGGCCGATGCTCGTGGCGGCCAACACCGGCATTTCCGCGGCCATCGATGGCGACGGCCGAATTCTGTTGCGGGGACCGCGACGCCAATGCGTGGTGCTGACCGTCGATTTGGCTCGGGATGGCCGGGGCAGCCCCTACTTGTTGTGGGGGGACTGGTTTGCGTTCGTGTGCTCTCTGACCAGCGGCGGGATCGCGCTGTGCGGCATCGCGACTTGGCTGCGGAGCCGACGGCGGTCATTGGCGACGGGAGCCGAGTGCTCTCCCGGTCGATAACATCGCCAACACGCGATCCGGCGGGAGAAGCAAAGACAAACACCGTCTTGTCGTCACGGGCGAGCGGGTTGTCGCTATCTCATGTTCCGCAAATCTCTTACAACCGTTTCGCGTGTTTGCCTCAAAAAAGGAGGGTTAGCACGATTCGTTTGACATGGTAATTTGGGCGAAGTTATACTAGCCTGACAGGGGAGCATTCGCACCAGCTTGGCCGGGCGTTCTCATTTCCGGCAGCGGAAGAGGTCTTTTTATGAATCTTGTCGGCAAGATCTTCACCGTTCTGATCTTCGTGCTCAGCTTGACCTTCATGTCGTTTGCCGTGATGGTTTACGCCACGCACAAGAACTGGCGTTTGCTCGTGGAGAACAAAGAGGCCTCGGTGGGCCGGCCGAAGGGGTTGGCGCTGCAACTCCAAGACCAGAAGGAAGAAAACGAGCGGCTCCGCGAGCAGCTCGATCAGGAAAAGCGCACTTACGAAGCAGAAAAGGCCAACGCGGCCCAGGCCCGTGCCAAGCTCGAGACGGAACGGGCCGAGCTGCTTCGTGAACGCGACGAGCTTCTCAAGAAGCAAGAGGGGTTCGAAAAAGAGCTCCGCACGGAAATCGCCGAGGTCAAGGCGACGCATCAGTCGCTGGAGAATCTTCGCAAAGAGGTCGAAGTTTTGCGGAAAGACATCCGCGATGCCCAGGCCGACCGCGACAAGCATTTCAAAGAAGTCGTTCGCCTCACTGACGAACTGCATCAGGCCGCCAACGAAACGACGCGGCTGAAGGAACTCAACAAGAGCCTCGCCGAGCAGCATGAACGGGCGCTCGAGGTGCTTCGGAAGTTCGGCAAGGTGCCCGAACCTGAGCGATATCAAGATGTGCCGCCGATGGTCGAAGGTTTGGTAACGGCGACACCGGCCGAGGGAGTCGTCGAGATCTCGATCGGGGCCGATGACGGTTTGCTCCCGGGCCATCAGTTGTACCTCTACCGCACCAATGGCACGCTGAATACGCTGGTCGGCAAGGTGGAAGTCGTTCGAACCTCGCCCGATCGCGCTGTATGCAAGTCGTTGCGTGAATGGGCCAAAAGCAATATCGTAAAGGGTGACCGTGTCGTCTCTCAGCTCCAGTGACGAATCCTCGGCGGTGCCGCAATATCGCAAACCGCGAGCAGACGTTTACACCGTAATGCTGGTGTTGGCGCTGCTGGCGTTGATTGTGGGCATCCTCTGCCTTTGGGTTGAGAACGCCGAATACGAATGGAAGTACAAGGGCGGACCGACCGTCTCGGCCTCGGCCGAGATGGATTTGGCCGGTTTGCCTGTTGGCCAACAGTGGCGGCCGGCGCGGAATCCGGATCTTCGCCCGGCCGGCGTTTTCTGAATGTGGGCCGCGGCAGTTTTGCCTTTGAGCTGAGCCGGCACATTGGCGAACGGTGCCGGCAGAGCACTGCCCCGCGTTGGCACGGTCCGCCGAATTGCTCGGGGCGTGGCGGAGCAAGATGTCGCGAGGCACCGACCGTCGGTGCTCGGCCGACCAGCGACGGCCGTCGGTCGATCGCCGCCGCGGCACTTCGATCACTTCTCTATTTTCCGAGGCAGGGATGCTGGCCGGATTGCTGCGATCGCTAAGCGATGACGTTGCCATCGACCTCGGCACGGAAACGACGCGCATTGCCGTTGCGGGTCGAGGGGTGATCGTCTCTGAACCGTCGGTTGTCGCGATCGATCGGGCGACGCGACGCATTTCGGCGCGGGGGTTGGCCGTTGGCCACCTGGCGAAGCAAATCGAGGGTCGCACGCCTTCCGACATCGAAGTGCATCGCCCGATGCGCGAGGGCGTAATCGCCGACTTCGAGCTTTGCGAGGCCATGTTGCGCGCCCTGCTGGGAAAAACCCGGCAATCCCGGCTGCGTCTGCCGCCGCGGGCGGTGGTCGGTTTGACGGAGACGGCAACCGAGGTCGAGCGCCGGGCGATTTTCAACAGCGTGGTTCGATCCGGCGCAAGGCGGGTGTTCGGTTGGAGCAAGGCGATGGCCGCCGCGGTGGGCGTCGGCCTGCCTGTTGCCGAGCCGACGGCTTCGGCGATTTGCGACATCGGCGCAGGCACTGCCGAAATCGCCGTGATCAGCTTGGGCCGGGTTGTCGCTGCCCGGGCCGTGCGCCTCGGCGGCCGGACCTTCGATCAGACGCTTTGCGAGCACCTGCGGCGGCACCGTCGATTGCGCGTCGGCCTGCCCACCGCCGAGCAGTTGCGCATCGCTTACGGCTCTGCTCGAAGCGACGACGACGAAGCACGTGCTGAAGTGGCCGGAGTCGATGCGGCTACCGGCCTGCCGCGAACGCTGGCCATCTCGCAGGCGGAGATCGCCCAAGCCCTGGCCGAACCGCTGTTGAGACTGGCCGACGCCGTGCGCGAGGTCATCGAAAGCATCGGTATCGAGTTGGCGGCCGACTTGGCTCGGCAGGGGCTGACTCTCTCCGGCGGCGCGGCACAGTTGGCGCAACTCGATCGCTTCTTGGCCGACCAGATTGGGATTCCCGTTCAATTGGCCGTCGATCCCGCCAACGCCGTGATTCGCGGCCTGTTGACCTGCGCCGAACACCTCGATGCCTGGAAGTCGGCCCTTTCCTCGGTTCACGAGGAACGAATCGCATAATCTCGTGCCGCGGTGCCGGCTGCGGCGGCGCGTCTGACGCCCGGCGGTTAACGGTTCCTCAGGGGGCCGACGGCTGCGAGGATCCCGCTGTTTCCGCAATCTGCTGCGCGATCCGGTCGGCTCGGTTGCACTCGCTCATCGGCACGAACCGACACTCGCTCAGCGAGCGGAACCACGTCTCTTGCCGTTTGGCGAATTGCCGGGTGTGGGTCTTTACGGCGGCAATTGCTTCGGCCAGATCGCACTTTCCTTGCAAGTGAGCCGTCAGCTCTCGATAGCCGAGCGCTTGCATCGCCGTGCGGCTCATCGTTCGTCCTTGTCGCGCGCACGACTCGTGAATGGTCGCCACTTCGGCGGCAAGGCCCGCGGCGATCATGGCATCGACCCGCGCGTCGATCCGCCGATGGAGAATGTCGCGAGGCCATTGAAGGACGAATACCCGGCATCGCTCGGCCGGCAGTGCATTTTCGAACTGGCGTTGATGGCGGCTGATCGGAATGCCCGTAAGCCGAAAGACCTCGATCGCGCGAATCAATCGCCGCTGATCATTGGGGTGCAGCCTTGCGGCCGACTGCGGATCGACAGCCGCCAATTGCGCGTGGAGCCAACCTGGCGGCTGCGCGGCCGCCTGCCGGGCCAACTCGGCCCGCAGCGTCCAGTCGGCGGCCGGCCCTTCGAATACCCCGCGCAGCAATGCTTTCAGGTAAAGAGCTGTTCCGCCGACGAACAGCGCGCGGCGCCGGCGCGCTTCGATCGCTTGCAATGCTTGTGTCGCCGCATCGAGATATTGCGCAACACTGAATTCTTCGTGCGGATCGAGGATGTCCACCAGATGATGCGGAATCTCCGCTCGCTGCGCCGGCGTGGGTTTGGCGGTGCCGATGTCCATGCCGCGATAGAGCGTCATCGAATCCATGGCGACGATTTCGGCGTCGATCAGCCGGGCCAGGGCCAGTGCGACCTCGGTCTTGCCCGAGGCCGTCGGCCCAGTCAAGAACCAGCATCGTTCCGCGAAAACCGTCATTCACGCAACCTCGTTCACGCAACCTTGTCGGTGGCCGTTGCGCACTGGGGCACGGGCGCACGCTCTTTCGTCCTTTCTTCTTTCAGTCCTTCGTCCGAGGCGATTATAATCCGAGGGCGGCGGTTTTGTCTTGACCCTGCCGGCGCAACGACGGCTCGGTTGTCTGCCGGCCCCGCTCGAACGTGCGGCACGCAGTGCTGCGACGTACGCCCGTCTTGCGTCAGAATCGCAACGGCGCGCCCGATTGAGGTGTTTGACATGGCGGAAGAGAAGCTGTTCGCGGATCGCGCCGGGATCATTGCGCGGCTCGATGCGGTGATTGCCGATCGAGCCCGAAATCGCCCTGCCGAGTCGTACACGACGCGGCTGCTTGAAGGCGGCCCGGCGGCGATCGAGGCCAAACTACGCGAAGAGGCCGCCGAGTTGGGCCGAGCCTTGCACGGAAGCCCGATTGCGCCAAACGAGCTTGTTCACGAAGCGGCCGACTTGTTCTACCACATGCTGGTGGCGTTAGCCTCCGCCGGCGTCTCTTGGACCGCCGTCGAAGAGGAGCTGATGCGCAGGTTTGGAACCTCGGGCCTTGCCGAGAAGGCGAGCCGCGGCTCGGGCAGGCTTCGACCCTCACCCGAGAGCGAATAGCGGCACCTTCGCCGGCCCCTCGCCGCCGGTGTCGGCGGCATGATCGACCGGGGCCGATTCCAGCGGGACGATCGGTTGGTTGCCTCCCGATAGCCCCAAGAAACGCAACAGGACTATCGACTCCGCGTGTCGGTCTTCGCGGCCGCCCAGTGGCCGACGGGGAAGCGAGTTCCGTCTGAAGCGCCGACGATGGTCCGTCGATAGTCCTATTCCGCGCAAGCAATGGGGCACCGGTGATCGTTCGCTCGAGAAAGGGGCGCGTCTTCTCGTGTCCTGCCGCGAAAACGCGCTGATCCTTTCCATTTTCATTGATCCTCGGAAAAGCAATGCCTCTCGGTGTCGGCCGAGGAAGCCGGCCTGGCGATGGTCGGCCTCGGTGCATGGCTTTTCCGGGTTTCAATGAACCGGTGCCAAACCGTTGCGAAACGTTCGGGCTGCGCTCGGCCGAGTTCGAAATGACGGTTGGGGGACATGGCCGGGTGCATCCGGAAACGCCCGCAATCGCGGTGGGGGGGCCAACCGCGGCACCAGTCAAATCAAACTCGGCGACGGCCGATTGCGTTCGCAACGACTGCCCGCCATTGTTCGCGACGACTCTCTCCAGTCTTCGCGTGCTGTTTATTCATCGTATTTGCATGTAAACGATGTTGACGCGAAATCGGCCTTTACCGGTATTCCTTGCCGCGCTGACGTAGATTCTGTCGCTGTGTAACGATTGTAACGTCTATAACGCGCAATGTTCGGTCTTTTGAGATTCGGGCTTGTGCCGCGACGCTCAATGGTTGCGCGGAGGCGATCGGCGGTCGTGACGGCACGCTTCTGACAGCAGAGTTGCGCCAAGGCGCATCAACGAGCGATCGTCATCGGCTGATCGCGATGCCGAACCGCCAACCAACTGCCTGCCAGGCCGAAGATCAGATAAAAAGTCGGCAGGCCCCAATCGAGAACCGCCCCGCCGAGATCGCGGCCCAAGATGCCTTTGGTCGTCAGAGGCCCTGCGACGGCCATCAAGGCAAGCACGAACCAAAGGCGACGGTCGCCCTCGATTACGGCAAGGCGCGCCAGCAGAAAACACGGCAACAACATCAGCACGAAATGGGCCTTGCCTGTCATCGGGCTGAGCAGCAGCATCAGGCAACAGACGGCCGAGCTTTCGATGGCCAACTGCACGGTAGGCTGCGGCCGTTGTCGATGCTCGTTTCGGCTCGGCCCGCCTTCGAGCCGTTTGCTGGTCGAACTACCGACCGGCTGCTCGGCCGGCATTTCGCCAAACGGCTTGCCCAGCGGCTTCAACGGGCGTCCGTAAACCGCCACGGTTGCCAGCAGCAAGAGGATATCCGTTCCGTAAACGAGCAGTCGCAAGAGCCGTTGATTCCCGGTGGCATTCTGGCCTGATCGGTCATTCTCGGCCGCAGCAGAACCGTCGGCCGGAGCGGAAGGCAACGTTGGCGCGGAATCAGTCGTCGGTGGGCCGGCGTTGGCTGGCCGGCCGAACCACCGAGCCAGGGTGCCGGCCAACGACTGATTTTGAGAAGGCTCGGTGAACCACTGGCCTGGGCCGTGCCGCGCCGGGGCCGCCGCAAACGAATTGATCCAGTCTTGACTATAAAGGCGGCCGTTCGTTTGCGGAAAGACCGCGTCAGGCAGCAGGTTCAGGCCCACGCCGATGGTCAGCAGCAAGGCGGCCGCCTTCCATTCCCTTCGCCACAGAAGCCAGGGGAAAAACAGCAGCGGAGTGCATTTCATCGCGGTCGCGGCCCCGAGGCACATTCCCGCCGCGGCCTTCCATCCGGTCGCCAACGCCCAGCATCCGCCGACAACCAAGGCGGCAATCACCAAGTCGAATTGCTGATGCTGCAAGGGCGCGATCGTGTACCGCAGGTTGAGCAGCATGGCGATGAGCAAGACGAGCAACCAGCGGCCGTTGATTGATTCAAACGGCTTCGGTCCGCCGCAAAGCCGCACGCAGCCGGTCATCAACGCCGCCAATGCGGCTGCGTTGATTGCCAGCCATGCCAGCGCGCCAAGCCGAGGCGAACCGTTGCTCAACGGCACGGTGAGGAAGGCCATGGCCGGCGGATAGGCGTAGGCGACCGGCTCGATTACGTTGACCGGCTCGCCCGCCTGCATCCGCAATGCGGCGCGGCGATAGACCCATGCCCATTCCGTCTTTTCAGGCGTGTTGAGAAACAGCGGCGCGCTGCCCGCGACAATCCCCGCCCAAAGACCCCAGAAAAGCAGCCAAGGGCTCAGCAGCCGGCGGACGACCGAAGATGCGACGATCTGCAAGGGGCGACTCATGGCCTGATGATAAGGGAAATGCAGCGAAAGCTGAAGCGAGTTCGGGCTTCGCTGCGGCCGTGGCCACCCGGCCCGCTCCGCAACGAACGATCTAACCTCTCCCGAATGAGCCACTTATCGATTTACGCATCTCTGTTGGCGCAAGTTCGCCGAAAGCCATCGGGCAAATGCGGCGCTTGCCTTGGCGCGGCCCAACATTGGGCTATCCGCCTATCGTGCGAGGCGGCCAATACCGGGACAGAGGCCGGAGGCAAGGTAGAGAACAGGTGTTCTCTTTCTAAGAAGGAGGCGTTTTTTCTCGCCCCCCCATAGTAGCGATTATCGTGTCGGGGGAGGTCCAGCCGGTGATCGAATGTTACTGAGATGTCAAAAGGTATTTTTCCTGAAGTGAGTGTTGCCAGCCCGGTCCGTTCAGTCGGGCAGCGCCGGGAAGAACGAGGCGCTCGTTGAATCAGATACGATCATAAACGGGTTGCCTCGTATAAGTCTTGCTGAAATAAGGCATTCCGCATGATCGACGTGCCAATGCGGGAAATCTTGTCGGGCGCTCGGCGGGCAAATCTGCTCGGACAATTCTGGACCATACGAGACGCGGTTCGTTCGTTTCCCACGCGACAAACGGCTGGATGTCGCAATGGCCGATTTGTGCCGATGAGTGCCATTCCCAGGAAGAATGGTCGCCCCCCCCGAGACATGGTGATTTTCGTTTTTCCTAACAGGGGATGTGAGGAATACGGTGGCCGTTGCACGATAAAGAATAGGCGGGCTCTCGGCGCACGGCTGAGTTTGAAAAATGGGGCAACGGCCGTGGGCAAAAGAGTCTGATCTCGCCTTTTTGATAGCAAACAAAACAGATCGAGCCGTTTTGTTGCGCAAATTTTCGCCTTTGTTTGTCAGTCGTCGATCAGAGGAGCCCCATCGGTATGAAGCTCTCGCAAAGCGCTACCTATGCCGTCAATGCCGCGGTGCGTCTGGCCGAGCAAGGCGGGCGAACGCCGTTGTCGTGCGGCAAGTTGGCCGACGAAGGCCAGATGCCCGAGCGCTTCTTACTTCAGATTCTCCGCGATCTGGCTAACCCGGATTGCGCACCTGGGAGGGAATTCTTGAGCCTCTTGAAGCGTCTAAGT
>CAZVZX010000041.1:0-39512 GCA_964631235.1 uncultured Planctomycetaceae bacterium
CGGCGCTGGGAGCAAGAGCTGCTGTCGCGCATCGCTCAGCGCTGGGGCGCGACTCCGTTTACGATGGTCATTCGCATCTATCAATCGTTGGGTTCCATCTTGCTCGGCTTCGGCGCGGCCCGCGCACGGTCCGTCGCTCAGCTCGCCTTTTGGGGTGGAATGGCCGCTTGGAACAAGGTCCGTCGCGGTTTGCGATCGTCTTCATCGCTCGACGAGTTGGCGGCCGCATATATCGATGAACCGCAGTTGCGGGAATCGGCCTTCGTGCTCCGCGGGTTTGTCGGCGAGGCCGAGATGTCGGTCGAACCATTGCACGGCGACGCCCTGGCTCGGGAAACGGAAAAAGCCGTCGAAGCGGCCGTCGGCCGAATGCGCCGCCGGGTGGACGAATCGCTCGATGCGCTGGTTCGTTGCAATTCGGGCTGGTTCATTCGCGGGGTGTACGAGTGCGCCTGGTTGGGCGTCGTCGGTTTGGTGCTCTTCCGGCTGGGAATGAACTTCTTCTACGATTCGTGGTGGCCGGCCCAGCCCGCGCCCATCGAAGGGATTCACGCTTTTCTGGCGGGCGTGTTTTGGGTGGTCGCGTGGTCGGCGATTCTGATGCTTTCGTTCAGCGGCCGATTGCGGCGATCGATCACCAAGCAACTCCGCCGCGGCCCATTGGCGGCGCGCGAGTCGGGCGGAGGCGACGGCCCATTCCGCGAGCTGCTCGATCAATGTCAGCGGGCCGAACAGTTCGTCGCCGAGTGCCGCCAACTGCGGGGCAAAGTGAGCGAGGCGGCTCGACCGATCGGCGGGAATCGAGGCTGAAGGGGTCGTTGGGCCGCAACGCCGCCTTCTGGTCTTCCGCTTAGGGCCGATCGACGAAGCTCAACTCGGCAAGTTCCGCCTCGGTAAGCGCGCGATTGAACACGGCTGCGCCGTCGAGGCAGAGTTGCGCTCCGTGGGCGATCGGCTCGTCGCCCAATCCCAGCGCACGGCCGAAGGTGAACGGCGCGCCCTTGCGGAGCCGGTAGCGAACCTCGTCGCCCAGACGACGCCAAACGTCGTCGCGCTGCTCCCACAGCGAGGCGATGATCTCGTCGCCGGGCTGAAGGGGCGCGGCATCCGGCAAACGGAAACTCGATTTCGGCTCGGCCGCGTGCTCGATTGTCGTCGGCAGCAGCGATCGACCCTGGCGGAACACGTCGAACCGAACACGATGCGCGGGCAAGGCGGCTTGCGTTTCGCGCTGCGCGCGGTCGTAAACCACGCGGCCGCTTTCCGCATCCACCTCGAGCCAGTGTTCATACACACCCGAGGTCGAAACATGATACCCGTTGAACTTCAAGATGAACTTCCGCGGCGAGAAGATCGGCCAAGGAAAGAGATACGGATTGCTCGAAACCGGCTCGGCATACTGATACACGTCTTGAGCCACCGGGTCGGTAATTCGGGTGGGTGTTGCCTTGCCGTTGCAATAGACCATCACTTCATCGCGTTCGGGCCGGAAGGTCATGGCCATGGCCACCCAGCGGTTGTTTGCGAAGGTCTGTCCGTCGATCGCCCTCAGCCGCGCATATTGTGAACCTTGAGCGTTCGACTGCGGATAGCTGGATGCGCCGGTGGCCGAGATGTGCCCAATGACTCCTTGCGAGCCGAACAACCCGCCGAACAGCGCGGCCTGGCGGCGTCCGCCGTACTTCTGCCAGCCGCCTTCGTCCCAGATGCCGACCACGAAGTGCCGCTTGCCGATGAACTTGGTCCAGGCGATCAACGTGAACGGTTTTCGCCCATTGAGATCGAGGGCCGTTCGATCGAACCGGCTTCGTGGCACCTCGCCGAAGATGAACCCTTGGTTGAACCGCACGGCACGGCCGAACGGGCCGGTGTCGTCGTAGAGCAGCTTCGAATCGTCATCGGCGTAGGGCCAGTCGGCCGGGGCGTACGCTTTCGGGTCGCCGATGCGCCGCAGCACGACCGGAAACCGCCGATCGACCGCCTCGGGATCAAAGTGCGAAGTCCACAGGCCGTTCTCGCTAAGTGTGAAATCCCAGAAAGCGATCAACCCCTTTGTTGCGGCCACCTTCGCGATTCGCTCGGCGGCCGCATCGGCCTGCGCCCGGCACGCGCCGGCCGCGACGATCGCGCCGGCGAGACACACGATCGCGCGGCCCGAAATCGCGGACGAAAACATTCGATCGATCATCATGGGCGTCTTTCCTGGGCAAGAAGCCCGTCGCCGGTTCTCCCATTGCTCTTCGGCTTGTTTGCGCCGATGCGAATGCGCTGGCGCCTCCGCCACTTCGTCTTTGCGACGTTGTGTTCTCGCGGTTGTCTTTTCAGGGGGCAAGCGATCCGGGGACTCGACCGCGGCCCAAGAGCCGCGGCCGAACGAGAAAAATGATCGCACCTTGCGGCCCGAAGCATTATATTGCCTGCGGACAGGGCTGGCAAGAAAAGGACGAGAAATGGAACCAGGCCGCGGCGAGAACACAAAAGGCGAGTCGTTTCTCGCCGCGCAAGTTGCGAAGCGTGAGACCCAGACGCGGAGGTAATCGCCATGAGCGAGCCGATTCGACGAGTTCATCGGAAGGGAACGTCAGCGTCGGCGGCAGGATGCCGTTCGGCTCGTTTCGAAGATTCTGCCGGCCGGGTTTCGCGGCGGGAACTGTTGGCCTCGTCGGCGCTGGCGGCGGCGTCTGCCGTGGCGACGGCGGCGTGCGGGCCGCTGTTGCTCGCTCCGGCGTCGGCCTTGGGCTATGCCGCCAACGAGCAGTTGGGAATCGCGTTGATCGGTGTGGGTGGGCGCGGGCAGTGGTTTGTCGAAACGATTCCGCGCATCGGCCAGCGCGTTGTGGCGATGTGCGACGTGAACGATGCCCGAGCCGCCGATTCGTTCAAAAAGCTGCCCGAGCCGCCGAAGTATCGCGACTTCCGCAAACTGCTCGATGCGGAAGATCGCCGGCTCGATGCCGTAATCGTCGCCACGCCCGACCACAATCACGCGCCGATCAGCGCGGCCGCGATGCGTCGGGGCAAGCACGTCTTCTGCGAGAAGCCGCTGACCACGAGCATCTGGGAGGCTCGAACACTCCGCCGCTTGGCCGCCGAAACGAAGGTCGCCACGCAGATGGGCAATCAGGGCACGGCCACGCACGCCTTCCGTGAGGCGGTGGAGATCGTGCAGGCAGGCATGTTGGGGCCGATCCGCGAAGTGGTCGTATGGAATTGCGGCGGCAACGCCCGGCGCATGCCCCCTTCGGGCAGCGAGCCGGTGCCGGCGGGATTGGATTGGGACCTTTGGCTCGGCCCCGCCCCGGCCCGCGAGTACCACCGCGCGTGGATGCAGTGGCAATCGTGGCGCGACTTCGGCACCGGCAAGTTGGGCAACTGGGCGATTCACAGCGCCAATCTGCCATGCATGGCCCTGCGGCTTTACGAACTGTGGAACGAGAAACCGAAGGACGAGCCGGCGGCAGACCGTCGGCCGACGATCAAGGTCGAGGCCACCGCTTCAGTGCGGGATCGCGTGAGCTTTCCCAACTGGGAGATGATCCGCTACGAGTTTCCCGCCCGTGGATCGATGCCGCCGGTGCGGCTATTGTGGTGCAACGGCATCCAATCGCCTGGCTTCCGCGACGCGATCGAGCCGCACTTGCAGCGGAAGCTGGTGTGCGGGGGCGAAGGCCCTTGGCTCGACGACTCGGGCTGCCTGCTGATCGGCAGCGAGGGCGTGCTGCACGCCACCGGGCATAATTCGAGCTACCGACTGCTGCCCGAAGAACGCTGGCGCAACGCCCGGCGGCCCGAGCCGACATTGCCCCGATCGGGAAGCCACGAGCGCGAATGGCTGGCGGCCTGCCGCGGCGGCCCGGCGGCAATGTCGAACTTCGGCTACGGCGGGGTGCTCACCGAACTGGTGCTGCTGGGCAACATCGCCTCGCAATTCGATCGGGCCATCGAGTTCGACCCGCCGGCGATGACGTGCCCCGGCGACGACGAGGCCACGGCCCAACTTGTTCGCGTCTATCGCTCGGGCTGGTCGCTTCTTTGACCGCTAATTTGGCCAACGGCGGCCGCGGAGAATTACCCCGACCAGCCGTCGGTCAGACTGGACGCTTCTTTGAGCCGGAATCCTGTCGATTCGTCGATCTCCGGCCCGGCTCACGCGGAGAACGGAAAGCAACGTTTCGGCCGGGCAACTTGCATCGGTCGGGAACTTCCGTCGAGCTCCCTTCGTCGAAAAGAACGAGGCCGTTATCGCTCGCGGTTGTTCGATCGGTTGTCTGGCCCATTGTTTGGCGGATTGTTCGGTGCTCAGGTCTCCGGTCGGCCCGATCCGACCGCAGCAAGCGGCGAGAAAAACGGCAATCCCTTCGAGGGCAACGGCGGCAGCCAGTGCGGAACTGATTGGGAGGAAAAAGGTTATGGCTCGTTCATCCCTATTGATCGTGGCGGTGCTGGCCGCCTTGGTGCCGGCGCTGGCGTTCGGCCAAGGCGTGCTGGTGGTGGTCGATTCCGATGTGGCGGTGCCACTGCCGCGGCCGATCATTATCTGGCCGCCGCATCCGCCCCATCCCCCGCACCCGCCGTATCCTCCTCCCGTTTGGCCGCATCCTCGGCCCGAGCCGCCGGCCAGCTACAAAGTGAACCAGGTCGAGGTTCAGGCGAAGATCGCCAATCAAGTGGCCTCCGTCCAGGTTTCGCAAACATTCGAGAACACGGGCAGCCGCCAGATCGAAACCTCGTTCGTCTTCCCGCTGCCCTATGATGGGGCGATCGAGCAGATGACGCTCATGGTCGATGGCAAGGAATACCCGGCCAAACTGCTCAAGGCCGACGAGGCCCGAAGGATCTACGAAGACATCGTTCGCAAGAACCGCGACCCGGCCCTGCTGGAGTGGATCGGCACGGGCATGTTCAAGACGAGCGTGTTCCCGATTCCGCCGGGGGCGAAGCGCACCGTTTCACTCCGCTACAGCCAGTTGCTGCGGCAGTCGGACGGGCTGACCGACTTCATCTTTCCGCTCAGCCCGGCGAAATACTCTTCGAAGCCGGTGGAGAAGATCGATCTTCGCGTGTCGATCGAAAGCCCCGACGACATCAAGAACATTTACAGCCCCACGCACCCGGTCGAGATCAAGCGGCCCGACGAAAAGCACGCCGTCGTTACGTATAGTTCGAAGAACGAGGTGCCCACGGCCGACTTCCGGCTGTTCTTCGATGTCGGCAAAGAGAAGCTGAGCACGCGGGTGATCAGCTATCGGCCGGACAAAGGCGACGACGGCTACTTTTTGCTGTTGACCACCCCGCAAATCGCGGCTCCGGGCGCCGAACGCCCGGCGAAAACCGTGCTGTTCATCATCGACCGATCGGGCAGCATGAGCGGCAAGAAGATCGAGCAAGTTCGCGCGGCGTTAAAAGACGTGTTGAACAAGTTGCGGCCGGGCGATCTGTTCAACATCATCGCCTACGACAGCCAAGTCGAGGCGTTTCGGCCCGAGTTGCAGCGATTCGACGAAAACACGCGCAAGGCCGCATTGGGGTTCGTCGAGGGGCTTTATGCCGGGGGAAGCACGAACATCGAAGGCGCGCTGAAGGCCGGCTTGGCCCAACTGCAAGACGAGAAGCGGCCCACGTATGTGATCTTTCTCACCGATGGGCTGCCCACCGCCGGCGAGACGAACGAGGCGAAGATCGTCGAGGCCGCCAAGGGTGCAAATAAGGTTCGCGCGCGGGTGTTCAGCTTCGGCGTCGGCTACGACGTAAACAGCCGCTTGCTCGATCGACTGGTGCGAGAGAGCTTCGGGCAAAGCCTGTACGTTCGCCCCGAAGAAGACATCGAAGCCCACGTGGGCAAGCTCTACGCGCGGATCGAGTCGCCCGTGCTGACCGACGTGAAGCTCGACTTTGCCTTCGACGCCAAGCCGGAAGAAGGCGCGGTGGTCAACCGCGTCTATCCGAAGGGGTCGTTCGACCTGTTCGCCGGCGAGCAGTTGGTGGTGGTGGGCCGCTACAAGAAGCCGGGCACGGCCAAAGTGGCGGTCAGCGGCCGAATCGGCGACAAGGAAGAGAAGTTCGACTTCCCGGCCACGTTCGTCGAGCACAGCACCGACGAAACCAACGGTTTCATCGAGAAGCTGTGGGCCGGCCGGCGGATCGGCGAAATCCTCGACGAGATCGACCTGAAGGGCAAGAACGATGAGCTGATCAAAGAGCTGGTGGCGCTTTCCACTCGGCACGGCATCCTCACTCCGTACACGTCGTTCATGGCCGACGACTCGGTCGATATCCATCGCACGGCCGAGAACGTTCGCCGCGCCGCCGACCGGCTCGAGGCCTTGGCCGCCACCGACGGCTCGGCCGGAGTGGCGCAACGGGCGCTTAAGGGCGGGCTGCAAGGGATGGGCGCCGCGGGCCCGGCCGCGCCGGCCGCCGATCTGTCGCTGCAGCGCTTTGCCGCCGAGGCCGCCGCCGCGCCCGCCGGAAGGGGCGGGGCGGGCGACAATCGGGCATACCGCTTGGCCGAAGAGAGCAAGCGCGAGGCCGACGCCGTCGTGCAGAACGTCCGCCAGATCGGCAACCGCACGTTCTACCGCCGCGACAAGCAGTGGATCGATTCGCGGATCACGCCCGACCAAGAGAAACAGGCGCGACGGATCAAGCAATTCAGCGACGAATACTTCGAACTGGCCCGCCGCCACGGCCGAACGCTGGCCCAATACCTGGCCTTCGACGAGCCGGTGCTCCTGGCCGTCGGCGACGAAGCGTTCCTGATCGAACCGTAGCCATACAGACCGATCGACGATCGCAAACGATCGCTGTGCTGCGGCCGCGCGTAGGGAACCGACGAATCGATGCTTCCGTTGCCGATCGCTCGACCATTGCCGACCCAGCACGCACCGGGCATTCGTGGTGCGCAACCATTGTGTGCCGCGAGCAGGCCACGGCCGTCGACCGTTCACCCGCCAAATGCTTTACGGAGAACGGCCAGGCTTCGTGGTAGGGCGGTGCGATAATCCGCATTCCCCTCGAATTCCAAGCTGACGTATCCGCGGTAGTCATGTTTGCGAAGGATTCGAGCGATTCGCTCGTAGTCCAAGTCGAGGGTGTACCAGATGCCCCCGCCATAATAGGTTTTGGCATGGACATAGACCGTTTTGGCAGCGATGGCGTCTAAACGGTCGTAGGGGTCTTCCAGGAAGTTGCCCGTGTCCATCGTCACGGCAAGCCAGGGCGAGTTCACGGCATCGACGATTCGCAAAAGGCCCTCGGGCGTCAGCGCCAAGCCCCAGTGATTCTCCAAACCCAACGTGACGCCGCACTGCCGCGCCGCGGGCAAACAGGCCTTCAGGGCGTCGATCACCCAGCCGAAGGCTTGGTCGTCGGTAACATCAGGCAGACGCGGCTCGACGCCCCGATTCTTCATCAGCTCGTCGAAATCCTTGATGGTGCCCCATCGCCCCGTGTTGACTCGAACAGTTGGAATCCCCAATTGGTAGGCAAGCTCAATGCACTTGACGGTGTGTTCGACGTTCTTTCGGCGAACCTCCGGATCGGGCGAGAGAAACCCCTGGTGGATCGACAGTCCGCAAAGGTCGATCCCGTGAATCAGCGCGCATCGCTTGATCCCCTGGAGGTAGTCGCGATCCTCGCCGGTCATTTGGCGGTGCAAGATTTCCACGCCGTCGAACCCCATGGCCGACGCCTGACGAATGCAGTCTTCAATCGCCAGTTTAAACTCGGGCTTGAACCGCCAGAAGGAATAGGTTGATACAGCGATGCGGTTGCGGATGAACGCCGAGCCGGCTGCTGCCGCGCCATCGACGGCCGACGGCGAAGTCGCCGGCGTCGCCACCTGCAACCAGTTTGCACCGGCCGCGCTCGTTGCCGCTGCTCCGCCAACCACCTTGATGAACTGCCGTCGTTGCATGATTGCGCCTCTCTCGGTGAGGTGGGGCGGGCTGGCTCGGAACAGCCGTGCCCGGCCCAAGCCGCCCCTCCGCGTTGTGAACTTGCTGCCGACAGAGTCCGCGGCGAGCGTTCGGCCCATGCCGCATACCGTCGGGAATCGGGATTTTTTGCAACCGTCCGTCTTGCGCCGAATCGTCGGGCGAGCCGATGACCGCCTTCGAGCATGATTCTTGGTCTCACCCGCGCCACACTTGCGATCGCGCCCAACCGACGGCCAAACCTCAACAACTGGTTCAACGCGACGGGCTTGCTTCGACTGCCCGGAGGACAACGTGTTCGCGTTCGGCGAGCATCATCGGGCTGTCCCAAACCGGCAATTGATTGATGATCGCATTAGCTCCGTCGCGTCGCCATGTTCCGTCTTTTAGCGCGAACACCTTGCCCGTAAGCATGTCGGTATAAACCGGGTTTTGAAAGACGACATCTTTTAGCACGATATCGACCAAGTCCCATTCAATTCGATCGTCGGGGATTCGATCGCCATACCACAACAGGACGATCGGACGATTCGCCTTTTCGAAGCGGGCGACGGTCAACGGGCGCGTCGAGTTCGATTCGAGCGCCGCAAATCCGACGGGTTTGACCGAGTCGTCGAAGAAACTCATCATGTGTTGCACGGCGTAATACGTGGGCCGTTTGTAGATGAACTCATTCCGCAGATTCGAACGGATCAGCCCGAACGATTGAAGCATGTCGGGATATTTCAAATCGATGATGGTGAATACGCTGCACGGAATCTCGCGAATGCGGTCGCCGGCCATGCGGCGAAGGTTCCATTTGGCCTGGCTGTATTCGGTCCAAGGGTAGTGATTCAGCGCGTGGGTCCATTCCAAAATCGCCGGACAGCCCGCCTCTCCTTGATAGACTTTGTACTTCGGGCTATATCGGGCCAGTTCGGCCTTCATCTTTTCGACGGCGGCATACGATGAGTCGGGATTGCGATCGTAGGGATGGTAACTCCAGCAGTCCACCAGATCGAGCTTGCCTGCGCTCTTCAACGCTTCCAGAAGAATCGCCCGATCGGTACTCAAGACGGCCGTGACCATGACCACCGCATCGGGTTGGATTTTTTTGATCCGTTCGGCGGTGGCCAGAAGCAAGACGGCATAGTCTTTTCCTTGCCCGAACGGCTCGTTCCAGATTTCCCACGTTTTCACGCGGCCGCGATACCGCGCAACCGTCGCCTCGACATACTTCAGCCAGGCCGCCATCGCCTCTTCGGATTGCACAATCGGCGCCAACGCGGAGCCAAGCTGGATGTTCGACCCATAGATCGGATTGCCGTAGCAAAGGCACATCCAAGGTTCCACGCCCTGTTGAATCAAACCATCGACGCACTCGTCGAGCCACTCGAATTGATACACGCCTTTTTGCTTTTCGCACTTGGCCCAACCGCTTTGCAGTCGGCCGTGCTTGGCGCCCAACTGGCCGACGTAATCTTTGTAAACACTGAACTTCGCTTGATCGCGGTCGAGCGTTTCGCAGCCGATCGACCAATCAGACCCCGTGATCTCTCTCGAATGACGGGTGGCAAGCCATCCCACTTGTTCCAAGGGCGGCCCGGCTTTGAGAAGCTGCTCCCAAGTGATGCTGCGGTAGGTTTTCGCTTTCTCCGCGGTTTGGGCCGTCGAACATGCTATCAACGTCGCTGCTGCCCAAACGAGACACCCTTGCGCCGTGGAAAACATCGCCGTCAACAGCAGACTTCTTCCGGTGGCGCGCAACTGGCAGCCGACCTGCCTTTCGATTCGCCCAGTTCTTGTCTCGTGTTTCATAAAAGTGCTCCGACGCAATTGCAGTGGCCACGGCTTTGGTCGTACGCTTTGTCGCAGCCGAAGTTGCCCGCCATGGGCAGATCACCCGGCCGCCTGATCATCATCAACACCTCATCAACCCCGCCCCAAACGCACAAAAGGTTGTTGTCTTTGCGCCGTTTCTAATAGGCCGAAGTCGGCCTTGCTTCCCATCGAATCCAACAGGCTGCTACTGGCCGGCCTGATAGACACGGACGAAATCCACCTCGAACGCACTGGGAAAGGGAGTGTGCTCATTGGGGGCCCCGGGCCAGTTGCCGCCGACGGCCATGTTGACCATCAGGTACATCGGCACATGCGGAACACCCTCGCCCGAGTACCGATGTTTGACCTCACCGTCGCAGTACCACTTCACCTCTTTCGCATCCCATTCGCAGCCGATCGTATGGAACTCTTTGGTGAAGTCGGGACCGACCGCCTTACCGCCGGACGACTTGCGCCCGTTTTTCGATTCCTTCGTTTTCCAATGAATCGTGAAATACATCGTTTTCGGATCGTGACCGAGGAACTCGAGCACGTCGATTTCCGGCGGCCAGGGCTGCGGATTGCGGTCTGCGAGAAGCCAAAACGCCGGCCAAAGCCCTTTGCCCGCCGGGCAACGGCAGCGGATTTCGAAATAGCCGTACTGCTGCGAGAACTTGCCCTTGGTGATCATCATCCCCGAGGTGTACTGCTGCATCTTGCCGGCATACTTCTTCTCGCGCTTTTCCGCCGTAACCCGCAACACCCCCGAGGCGACGGAGAACGCCTCGGGAACATAGGCCTGCAACTCGTTGTTCCGAATGAACTCGCCGTAGTCGTGCAGCGACCAACGCTTCTCATCCACTTGCTTTCCGTCGAATTCATCCTGGAACGTGAGTT
This sequence comes from uncultured Planctomycetaceae bacterium, assembly GCA_964631235.1. Classification (GTDB taxonomy): domain Bacteria; phylum Planctomycetota; class Planctomycetia; order Pirellulales; family Thermoguttaceae; genus JARKPK01. The sequence continues at coordinate 10,632 of CAZVZX010000041.1, forward strand.
GCCATTGTTTGCCTTTTGGCAGGATCGATGCGGCCGGCTTTTCGGCCGCCGCAAGGGTGCATGCCGCAAGACCGAAAACGACAGACAGAACGGCACACCACGGCTTGTTCATCATGTGCAGCTTTCCAACGGCAGGGGGTGATGGGCGAGCAACAGATCGACGGCCCTTGATTATTGCCGCACGGCGAAGCGCAATCAACGCCGTCGACCAATTCACGGCCTGACCAGTGATCAGGATCATTACTCAACGATTGCCGCACAATCGTGTCGTCGCCATGTTTCAGACCGCGAAAGCAAGGGACCATTCGCGTCATGCTTCATTCGGGGGAACGTGCCCCCGGCGTCGAAAACAACAGGCGAAGGATGCCGTTTGCTTGAGAAACCCGTTCGATCGGTCAACGTCCGCAGTCGCAGCCGAATTCTTCATTCTTGTCGCCCAATAGGATCCGGCTGATGGCCTCGCTGCGGTAGCGAAAGATTCGATTCAGCTGGAGGCGCACGGCCGGATGGACGATTTCGCCAACCGGATAGAGCGGCAAGCGATAGACAACTTCGTCGTCCACGCGCGTGCCTTCTTCGCATTCTCGAAAGCGGTGGGTATGGACCCATTGCCGATACGGCCCGCGCAGTTGTTCATCGACGAATTCGTAGGGCGGATTCCACCGCGAAATCAGCGTCTCCCACGAAAACGGAACGCCAAACAGGCTCAATCGATAAAGGATCCGAGTGCCCTCGTGGATGTCGATCGGCTGAGGCGTGACGATCCGAAATCGCAACTCGGGCGGCGTGATTCGCTCGAGGTTGCCCGCATCAGCGAAAAACGCGAACACCTGCCCCAGGGGCAGCGGCAAGGTCAGCGTTGACTGAAGCGTATGCAACATGGCGGCAGGGCCGCCGGCCAATCGGTGCTACCGCACCCGGCCGCGAACCCGCTCCCGTTGGTCGCTGGAATTCTTGTCGGGAGAACAAGAACCCTTGAATTAGCAGTACATGGCGGCAGGGCCGCCGGCCAATCGGTGCTACCGCACCCGGCCGAAAACCCGCTCCCATCGGTCGCTGGATTGCTTGTGGAAAAACCGAGAAATTGCGGTTGGTGGTGCAGGTTGCTTATTGCGTTTCACCATCGAACGGCAGAATGCCGCAACCGGAAGCATTATACACCGCGCAGGCGGGAAGTGGCATTGCTGCAAAGCCGGAACGACTGATCGCCGGCCGCGAAAGGTGTCGCACTACACGATTCGGTCACGTTGTCGCCGAAGAGCACGGCCATTACAATCGAGTCGGGTTTCATCGCAAAGAAGACCCCAAGAGGAACTCGCAAAGAAGATGACTTCTTCATGGGCAACACGGACCGGGGGCGTGCTTGCCGATCGATGTCAGTTGTCTCAGCGGAGCAATCATGTCCGAAAACCAGCGTCCACCAACGGATTTCGCGGGCAGGTTTCCCACCGTGCGCATGCGGCGATTGCGCCACCATCCGGCGGTGCGCGAATTGGTGCGTTCCACGCGATTGACGCCGGCCGAATTGATTCAACCCTTGTTCGTCCGCGAGGGGCGCAACCTGCGCAACCCGATTGCGTCGATGCCCGGCCAGGCCCAAATCTCGCCCGACCTCTTGGCCGACGAAGTAAGCCAAGCCGCCGAATTGGGGCTGGGCGGGGTCATCTTGTTCGGCATTCCCAATCGCAAAGACACCGTGGGCAGCGAGGCGACCAGCGACGACGGGATCATTCCTCGGGCGGTGAGAATGGCCAAACAGACGGCCGCCGATGTCTTGGTGATTACCGACCTCTGCTTTTGCGAATACACCGATCACGGGCATTGCGGCGTGCCGACCAATGCCACGGGACGGATCGATGTCGATAACGACGCAACGTTGCGGCTGTTGGGTCAACAGGCGGTTGCTCATGCCCGCGCCGGAGCCGACATGATCGCTCCCAGCGGAATGATGGACGGGATGGTCGGCGCAGTGCGTCGAGCGTTGGACGAAGCCGGTTTCGCCCATGTGCCCATCATGAGCTATGCCGCCAAGTACGCCAGCGCGTTCTATGGCCCGTTCCGCGATGCCGCCGAGAGCGCCCCGCAATTCGGCGACCGGCGCAGCTATCAAATGGATCCGGCGGCATCGGCCGAGCAAGCGTTGCGCGAAGTCGAATTGGACTTGGCCGAGGGCGCCGATATCGTGATGGTCAAGCCGGCGATGGCGTATCTCGACATCATTCGGGCGGTCCATCAGCGATGGCCCGGCGTTCCGCTGGCCGCGTATAATGTATCGGGCGAATACAGCATGGTGAAGGCTGCGGCCGCTCAGGGCTGGATTGATGAACCTCGGGTGGTTGTCGAGATGCTTACGGGCATCAAGCGGGCCGGCGCCGGCATTATTCTCACGTATTGGGCAAAAGATTTGGCTCGTTGGTTGGATTGACGCTCCGACCGCAGATGCAGGGTGCATTCGCAATTCGGCGGCTGAAGAAGAGCGTCTGACCCGAACTCACAATCTCACGGGATCGAGGAGCACGACCATGGCCGACCAGCGGCATCGAGCGGAGAACGACCATGCCGTCGGCGATGTGTGCCGCACGTCGTCGCCCATGGCGGGGCGATTGCGCATCGGGCTGGGCATTCTCGATTTGACGGCGGCCGTGGGACTGGTGCTCTATCGCCCCAACGATCGCTTGGCCCTTATCGCCGCCGGCTGCTTGGTACTTCTGGGAATCGTGTATCTGACGCGCGGCTACTACAGCTTGCGCGGCAGGCAGGAGCCGTAGCGGCCTCGAGCGCATTTGGTGTCAAGACCCTGGGGTGAATGCGCTAACGGCCTGTTGAACGAGTCTCTCTCGGCTTGGCCGCCGTGTGCAATCTCCGCCGAATTCGCGGGCTGAATCCGTGGGCGCATTCCCGTTCGATGGGCCTCAAGTCGCGTGGACAAGCCGTCCTGAGCCTGCCGCGCGGCGGTGCGGGCGGGGGTGAATTTCTTGACAACGGAGCGGCCGTCGCTTGAAATAAGGCGCGGCATTCCGCGGTTCCCTGTGATTCGAGTTTGCGCGGTGGTCGCCGCCGGTTGAGATACGGCCCGGCCGTTCGTTCGCAGCAAACGGCGATGTGTCCGTAAACGGCGCCGCGTTGGCAATCCCTCCCATCCTGAACTCGCCTGCCCAATAAGGTTCATACGATGCCTACCGTTGAGACGGTTCTTCCCTCGGTTTGCGCAAGCTCCCACTGGTTGAGTTGTTGGTGGGTGAATCTCCCGCAGCACGCAATTGCCCTAAAGCAGGCCGGTTGGTGGCGTCGCGACGTGGATACTTTCTCGTCGTGCTTATTGTTCTCATCGCGTCCGCGAACGAGCCGAGTTGTTACGGGGAACGGCCCATTTGGAAACACAATAAGACGCGAGCGAACGGCGAGGAATTCCTACACGTTCGCTCGACGGTCATCGGCCAGCAGCCGAGGCGATTCGATCTCGGCTGCTCGTGCCGTTGTGCGGGCTATCTTCGTTGCGATGATTGCTTCCATTGCAGCGCTGGTTTATTCGCCCCCGGCCAACGCCGTCGAACCGTTCGCTTGGCAACGCAATTACGCCCAGGTGCTCGAAACGGGCGACATCCGCTGGCAGCCGCAAGAGTTCTGTTACACGCCCGGCGCGAGCGTGCGCTATATCGACTTCGACGACGGCGACGACGGCAACGAAGGGACATCGCCGCAGCGTCCCTGGAAACATCACCCGTGGGACAAGAGGGCTTCGAAAAACGCGGCACGGCCCGGCGATGCCGACACCTACGTGTTCAAAGGCGGCGTGATCTATCGCGGCCTGCTGTCGGCAAACCAGAACGGCCGCCAGGGCGCCCCGATCCGTTTGACCCGAGATCCCCGTTGGGGTAATGGGCCGGCCGTGCTTGCCGGTTCCGAACGGATTTCCGGCTGGACGCGCGGCGCCGATCATCCGAAGATTCCCGACCCGCAATCGGTGTGGCGCGCAGCGATCGACTTTGCGCCGCGCAGCGTGTGGATCGTCGAGCCTGACGGCCGTTGGCGACGGATTCCGCTCGCCCGGCATCCGAATTGGACTAGTCAGCCCGAAGACCACAAGCAGCAATGGTTCCGCTGGACGAACGATCCGCATCCGTTTCGGCCGCGATCGGGTTTCAGCGCCAACGATTCGAAGAATCTCAAGGGCCGCGACAAAGACTTCGTCGAGGGGGCGCTGATCTACTCCGAGTTCGGATGGGTCATGGGAACACCCTATCCCACCCGAGTGCGCGCCTTCGACCCGCAAGACGGTTCCGTACGCTTCGAGGGCTGGACCGGCGGCGGCAACGCATCGGTCATCTTTCGCGGAATGCGCTACTATTTGGAAGACAAGCCGCAATACCTCGACGATCCTCAGGGCGAGTTCTGGTTCGATAAGAAGGGCGCCGGCGGCATTCTCTACTTGCGTCTGCCCGCGGGCGCCGACCCGAACACGTCGGCCATCGAGGCCGGACGATATTCGGACCTGATCGTGGCCGACAACGCGTCTCACTGGGAAATCACCGGGCTGACGTTCCGCTGGACATCGCCGACATGGGAACTCGATCTGCCTGCATGGGACTATCGCACCAAGCCGTTTGGTTATCGGCCCGACACCCATCCCGGCTGCATCCGCATTTGGGGCCGCGGCGAGCATGTGCGCATTGCCAACTGCGTGTTCGAAGACGTGGTGATGCCGATCCAGATGCAGGCCGTGGGCGCCGGATCGCCGATCCGCGACATCGCCATCGAAGACAACCTGTTCCGCAACACCGACGTCGGGGCGGCGCATCTCCGCGATGGAGCCGGTTGGGGCTTCGCCGAACCGGTCGGAGTGCTCGACGACGTGCGGATCTATCGCAATCGGGCGGAAAACATCGGCTTTCGGCCGTTTCGTTACCAGCGAGGCACCACGTTCGATCTCTCGCATCCGCAACGTGCCCATATCGCCGGCAATGTGATCGAACGGTGCGGGGCACAGGCGATCAACGTCGTCGGCGGCAAAAGCGCGTATCGCGGCGATGTGCCGCTGGTGCGCGTGCTGATCCACCAGAACAAAGCGTGGAAGACGATGCAAAACGCCAACGACTTCGGCGGGATCGAAAGCTGGCAGCACGGACCGGTTTATATCTTCAACAATCTCAGCTTCGATGCCCGCGGGCAATGGGAAGATCGCCGCACTTTTCACGGCCAAAGTCCGGGCTTCGGCCATGCCTACTATCTTGATGGGGGATTCAAACACTACGTTTTCAACAACATCGCCTGGGGGCTTTCCAATGATCCGACCAGCCCGTTGGTGAACTGCTCCGCGTTCCAAGAGATCATCAGCTACCAGAACGTGTTCTTCAACAACACGGCATATAACTTTTACACCGGGTCGCGGAGGCAGGCTCCTCATGCCGGACGAAACAAGTATCTCGGCAACGTCTGGCAGTCGATCGGCGAACGAGTTTTCCGCCATGCCGACCCCGCGAAGACAGCCGCCGACGGAAACGCCGCCGATGCCGGCCCGCCGAAAGAACATTACGACTACGGTTCGAACGCCTACGCGAATAACTTCTTCTACGATGTTGCTCAAATGGGCGTGTTCGAACCCTCGGGCCGTTGGCTCGATCGACTCGATCAATTCCGCGACGCCTTGCGGCAGCGCGGAGCAATGGTCTGGCAGACCGGCGAGAATTCCGAAGCCTCGATCCTGCGCAATCCGGCCGAAGGCGATTTCCGACTCGCTCCGAATGCGCCGGCAGTCGATCGCGGGGCCGTGGTCTTCGTGCCGTGGGCTCTTTCCGGTGTGGTGGCCGAGTGGAACTTCTACCATGCCGGCAACGACCCGGCCGACCTGATCGACGAGCACTGGTACGCCAAAGACTACATGACCGACCGCGACCATTATCATCTTCGCCCCACCTATCCGCTCAAGGCCGTCCATGTGGCCGAGGATGACTATTTCGTCGGGCCGTTGGAGAACTACGTTCGCGGCGCGCTGCGGTTCTCGGCAACGAAAAAGACATATGCGACGGCAAGCCACGCCGACCTGACGAAGCTCTATCGCGTCAAGCTGGCCACCCAAGCACGCCATGGCCAAGACCCGAACTACCAAGAGTTCACTATCGCGGGTGAAGACTTGCGGACGCCGCAGATTTACGCGGGCAACCTGCTCGTCGAGGTCTATTTCAAGGCCTCGGCCGACGGGCTGTTGATTTCGAAGATGGACAAGGCGGGCTACCGCGTGCGCGTCGTCGGTAGCCGAGTCGAGTTCACCATTGTGGGCGAAGGCCAACAGGCCTCGGTTCGTTCGCGGGCCGCTGTGGCCGACGACCGCTGGCATCATCTGATCGTCGAGGCCGATCGGCAAAAAAAGTCGCTGTCGATCTACGTGGACGGGAAGCTCGATTCTCGGGGCGACGGCTTGGGGCCCGTCTCGCTTGCCAACGACGCCGATCTTTTTGTTGGCGGCACGCCCTCGGGCGAGTATCTTGAAGGCGCCATCGATTTCCTGCGGATCGCGCGGGGAACGCTGGCCGACGCGCATACCACGATCGAAGAGCTTTACGCCTGGCAATTCGATGGCCCGGCCTTGCGCGATTATCGCGGAATCAAGCCCTTGGGCCGCGCCCGCGATGCCGGGGCGATCGAAACATATTGATTCCCCTGAGGACCAAGGCAACACAACGCGCGCGTTGGAGGTGTGCCATGCGACGAGAAATCGATCGTCGTGAGTTCATCGCCGCGGCCGCCGCGGCAGGTGCAGGCACCGCGCTCGGCGGAGCCGAAGGCGGCGGCGGCGATTCCCGCATCGCCGGCGGCTCAGAGAAGCCTGCAATTCTCGGCGGGAAGCCCGTGCGCAGCGCCGGCTACGGTTCGTGGCCGGTGCCGACGGCCGCCGACGAACGCGGCGTTCTCGAAGCGCTCCGCAGCGGCCGCTGGTATCGCAGCCGATCGGTGGAGCAGTTTGAAGAGACCTTTGCGCGGATCAACGGGGCCAAGCATTGCATCGCTGTTTCTAGCGGCACAGCGGCACTGTGCGCGTCGCTTGGGGCGCTGGGTGTCGGGCCAGGCGACGAGGTGATCGTGCCGCCGTACACCTTTTTGGCCACGGTCAGCGCGGTGCTGATGCACTATGCCCTGCCGATCTTCGTCGATGTCGATCGCCGTACGTTCTTGATGGATCCCGACAAGCTCGATGCGGCCATTACCGAGCGCACCGCCGCCATCATTCCCGTTCACATCGGCGGCGCGCCCTGCGACATGAAGCGGATACTAACCGTTGCGAGAAACCGGAACATCCCCGTGATCGAAGACGCCTGCCAGGCGCATCTGGCCGCGGTCGAAAATCGGCCGGTGGGCACTTGGGGCGCGGCCGGTTGCTTCAGCTTCCAGGTGAGCAAGAACCTGCCCTCGGGCGAGGGTGGCGCGATTCTCACCGATGATCCGCAAATGGCCGACGCCTGCTATGCGTTTCACAATTGCGGCCGAAAACGTCCCGGCGGCCGAAGCGAGTATCGGTTGGGCCGCAATTCGAACTTCCGCATGACCGAGTTTCAAGGCGCGCTGCTGCTCTCGCAGCTCGAGGGCGTAGAAGCCCGCGCGCGAACCCGATCGGAAAATGCCGCCTATCTCGACCGTTTGCTCCGCGACATTCCGGGCATCGTGCCCGCGCAGGCGTGCGACGGCGCAACCCGAAACGCATACCACATGTATATGTTCCGCTATCAAAGCGATGCGTTCGACGGATTGCCGCGAAACAAGTTCGTCCGTGCGTTGCGGGCCGAGGGGATTCCCTGCTCCACCGGCTACGAACGATTGAACGAAGCCCCCTTCCTCCGCGACGCGCTGCACTCGCGTCACTATGTGCGGATCTACGGACGAGAAACGATCGACGCATGGGCCGAGCGGAATCGCTGCCCCGAAAACGATCAATTGTGCAACGAAGCGGTGTTGTTGATGCAAAATCTGCTTTTGGGTCCGAGAAGCGACATGGAGGAGATCGCCGCCGCCGTGCGGAAGATCCGCGCCCATGCCGCGGCACTGGCAAAGGTGTAGCCCGCGCGTTGCAACCGTTCGCACGTCGGCGATATGCTCACCGTAAGGTGCATGTCGCGCGGGGGCGAAAAAGCACCTTTTGTGGGCAATCGATCGCAACGTCGCAACGGAACATCGCAACCGTTGCTGCGATTGACGCAGCAGCGGCGAAATGGGCGTCGGGTGTTGAGTGTTCGAACCGATCATAGCAGGAAAGGCACATGCGATGACTTGCCGGACGAAAACGCGACGAGACTTTCTGGCGGCGGTCGGGGCATTGAGCGCGGCCTCTCTGGGGGCGTCGGCGGCGGCAACGGCGGCCGAAGGCGCCGGTTCGGAACAATTGGCGATTGACGGCGGCGCGGCCGTGCGGAGCACTCCCTTGCGATCTCGCCCCTACGGACCGCAGTTCTACGACGATGTCGAGAAAAAGGAGCTGCTCGAAGTGCTCGAATCGAAGTATCCGTTCCGCTGGTGGGGCGGCGACTCGAAGGTGTTGCAGTTCGAGCGAGCGTATGCGGCCCACATCGGCGCGAAGCACGCCTTGGCCGTCACCTCGGGCACAACGGCCCTCTACACGGCGATGGCCGCGCTGGAGATCGGACCGGGCGACGAGGTGATTTTGCCCGCCTGGACATGGTATGCCGACTACGATGCGGTGGTGCTTTGCGGTGCGCTGCCGGTGTTTGCCGAAATCGACGAATCGCTGGCGATCGACCCCGACGATATCGAGCCGCGGATCACGCCGCGAACCAAGGCGATTGTGCCCAGCCATTTGCAGGGCGGCGTGGCCGACATGGATCGCATCATGGCCATTGCCCGCAAACACAATCTGCGCGTGGTGGAAGACTGCGCCCAATGTGCCGGCGGGCGCTACAAAGGGAAATACGTCGGCACGATCGGCGACATCGGTATCAACAGCTTTCAATTGAGTAAAACGATCACCTCGGGCGAAGGTGGTGCCGTCGTTACCAACGACACGACGCTTTTCGAACGCGCGTTGCGATTTCACGATGTCGGCTCGCTGCGCGCGCCGTACACGCAACAACTGAACAACGGTTTGCTGGCCGCGTTCGCCGCATGCAACTTCCGCATGAACGAGTTCACCGGCGCGGTGCTCAAGGGGCAATTGCAGAAGCTGGAAACGATCTGCGCCGCTCTGCGGAAGAACTCCCGCATCGTCCGCGAGGGAATCGCCGATTTGCCCGGGTTGAAGCTGCGGAAATCGGCCGATCCCGAGGGCGACTTGGGCGTGGCCGTCTTCATCGACCTCGGCACGCGCAAACGCCGCGACCGTTTCCTCCGCGCCATGGCGGCCGAAGGTGTGCCCGGCACGGCGCCGAGCGGTTCGGTCGTCTTGCCGGCCGACCCGCGTATCGCCGAAAAGAGAACTATTCATCCCCAGTGGCCGTCGTTCAACACGCCGCAGGGCAAAGCGATTCGGTACGGAGCCGAATCGTGCCCCCGGACCATCGACATTCTCGGCCGCACCGGCGGGGTGATCATCGATCCGAAGTACACAGAGAACGATCTTCAAGACATCGTACGGGCGATCCGCAAGGTTTATCTCGGGAGCATGGGCTGATGTCTGCAAAGAGAATCACGCGCCGTCGGATGCTTGGGCAGGCGTTGGGAGCTGCGACAGGCGTCGCCGTACCGCTGTTTGTCTCGTGGAATACGGCGCGCGGCGCGGAGCCCGTCGCCGGCAAATCGGCATCATCAGCCGCCCGCGTCCCCGGCCCGAACGATCAGATCACCGTGGGCATCATCGGCTGCGGGCGGCGCAATGGGCAGCTTGTTACCGGCAAAGGGGGCCAGGGTTTTCTGCCCAACGATGTCCGCATCGTCGCCGTGGCCGATGTCAACCTGCGGCGGGCCCAACAGTGGGGCGAACGCTACAAATGCCCGGCCTACCAAGACTATCGCAGCCTGCTCGATCGCAAGGATGTCGATACGGTAATCTACGCCACGCCTGAGCATTGGCACTACTTGCCCTGCATCCATGCCGCGCAGGCCGGCAAAGATATCTACGGCGAGCAGCCGCTCAGCCATACGATCCGCGAAGGGCAGGCGATGGTGGCGGCCGTGCGGAAGTACAAACGGGTGTTTCAAACCGGCGAACAGCAGCGATCGCATCCGGCTACGCGCAAAGCGGTCGAGCTGATCCGCAATGGGCGAATCGGAAAGGTTCATACCGTCATCGGCTATAACTACCCCAGCGCCTTCGAGTGCAACTTCCCCGCTCAGCCGATTCCTGACGGGCTCGACTGGGACCGATGGTGCGGGCCGAATGAGGTTGTCCCGTACCATACCGATCTTTACCTGTCGCGCATCCCGTATGTTCGCGATGACTATCCCGCCGAACCGGCCGAGCGCTGCGCCGTCGGCCCGGGCTGGATGTCGTTTCGGCCCTATTCGGGCGGCGAATTGCCCAATTGGGGCTGCCACGGCCTGAGCATGGTGCAATGGGCATTGGATACCGACGCTACCGGGCCGGTCGAGATTTGGGTGGAACCTGCCGAAAAGCTCCCGCTGGTCGTGTACGATCGTCCCGAAACCCGCGATCGGGGCGATGCCGCGTGCAGCCGGACGGTCATTCACTACCGGTTCGCCAACGGCGTGGTGTTGAAGTTGGCCGGCATCGACGAGCGGCTGGGCGGCGGCGGAACATTCATCGGCGAAAAGGGCCGCATCACCATCTTCCGCGAAGGATACGTTTGCGAGCCGAAGGGGCTCGACGAGGATCCGTTGCCGCCCAACGCCGTTCGCGTGTACGAAAGCGACGACCACATGGCCAACTTCTTCCAATGCGTCCGCTCGCGGAGAGACCCGATTATGACCGTCGAAAACGGCCATCGCGTGGCGGCCTTGTGCCACCTGGGCAACATCGCCCGCCGGCTCGGGCGGCGCCTCCGCTGGGATCCGGTCAAAGAGGTCTTCCCCGGCGACGAAGAGGCCAACGAGCACCTCGATTGCCCGAAACGCAAGGGCTACGAGATTCCAGAGGTGATCTGATGCAGTGCATGTCAATCGACGCCTCGTCCGTTCAAGGCAAGAGAAGGGATTTTATGGCACGGCGATTCTTCTCGGTCGTTGCGTTTTCGGCGTCGTATTTTGCCTTGGCGGCCGCAGCGACAATCTCGGCCGCAGCCGCGGACTCTGCGGCTCGATCTTCGATCCGTTATTTGCCGCTGGGCGCACCGGCGGGACGATCGCAGGCCGTCGTCGTCGATCGAGCGCCGCTGGTCTTTACGCGACAGCTTTTCTCCACGGGCAGCGACGGCAAACTTGTCGGCGTAGGCTCGGCCGAGAAACAAAGCGAGCAACTACTGACGAACCTGGAAACCGTGCTGAAGGCCGCCGGCTCCGGCCTCGACCGGCTTGTGCGGCTGCATGTTTATGCCCTGTCGCACGAGGCGGCCGAGTGTGTTGTCGAACAGTTGCGCAAACGAGTCGATCCAGAAGTCCGGCCCGCGGTTACGGTCGTTCTCACGCCGCTGCCGCACCGCGAGGCCCTGGTGGCCGCCGACGCGATTGCCGTCGCCGAGGCGGCGAGTCGTGGCCGAACGCTCGTGGCCCCAGTGGTTGCCGCCGACTACGTTGCGCCGGCGGGCAAGGCGATTCGGGCCGATGCCGCGATTCTGCCCCCGGGCGGCGTGGCTTATCTTTCGGGCGTGCCGGCGGCCGGCGGTCTGACGGAATCGGCCGTAACGAAGGCGATGAACATCTTGCTCGGCACGCTGCGGCAGTTGAATCTGTCGCCGGCCGATATTGTTCAGATCAAGGTCTTTCTCTCGCCGGCGTCCTCGGCCGAGGACGTTCTTCGCCAGATCGATCCGCTTTTTGCCGACCAACCGACGCCGCCAGTGACGTTCGTTGAATGGCTCGCCTCGGTGCCCGTGGAAATCGAGCTGGTCGCTCAGTTGCCGCCGCAGGCGACGCCGAAACCGGCCCTGGAATACTTCACGCCGGCCGAGTTCCGCCCGTCGCCCGGCTTCAGCCGCGCGGCCCTCGTTCGGAGTTCGAGGCAGATCTTCACCTCGGGCCTGTCGCCGCGCATCGAAGGCACGATCGGCGCGCAAACCCGCGATGTCTTCCGCCAGTTGCAAGAGATCGCCGCTGCGGCCGGCAGCGATATGGGGCACTTGGCCAAAGGCACCTATTACACTTCGGCCGACAACGCCAGTCATGCGTTGAACAAGGTGCGTCCCGAGTTCTTCGATCCCGAGCGTCCGCCCGCGGCCTCGAAGGTCATGGTGCATGGAGTCGGCCAAGCCGGCCGGACGATCACGATCGACATGATCGCCGTCGGTGCCGAACCGTAGGGCGGCATGTCACCGTTGTTCGGTGGCCGTTCGGCGGCTGCCATTGCCGAACGTCGTTTCGCAATTCGCTTACCCTCCGCGACCATCGGCGAATCGCTTCGGTCCGTGCCGCGGCGGCGCCCTTACGGCTCTGCGCCGACGGCCTTGAGCACTTTGCGGCAGGCGGCAATCACGGTTTCTTCGACATTCTCCGCAAACGGACCGGGCTTGCCGTAGTAAACCATGCTGGCCACCGGCTCGTAGCCGCCGCCCTTGAGCACGTTGAGCGACGGGATGTAGCACGGCACTTCGTTGCTGTAGGCCATTACCACCAGATTCTCGTTCGAAAGCTCTCGCTTCAGCCGCAAGGCGTATTCCACGGTAACCTCGCCGGCCAGGGCGACCAAAGTCAGGTCGTTGCCGAAACGGACGGCCTGCACCGGGTAGGGCATCGAGCGGACCGGCTTGCCGGCATCGTAGGCGGCCAACATGGCTTTCGCCCGCGCCTGCCGATACTTGTCGGTGCTTTCGGCATCTTGTTCGAAGGTAGCTCGCTCGTGCGGCGCAAAATCGAGTTGGGTGATCTCGAAGGCCGAACGAATCGGCCCGCCGACCGGTCGCATTTCGCCGTTCAGTACGCGGCGGACTTCCTCGGCCAGCGTCTTGCCGTGTCGCTCGGCCCATTCCATCGTGCCGCGAGGGTTCGGGTTCTGATCGGCGCCGCAGAGGCTGGCGAACAGCGCCGTTGCGCCCGGCAGCGCCTTTTCCAATTCGAGGGTTGCAAAGCCTGCATAGTCGCCGTTGATCTTGTAGTTGTCGCCGCCGAGCGTGGTGCAGTGGCAAGCGTAGGCGAAGAGCACGGCCCGGAGGGCGCCGTCGGGCGAGGTTACTTTGACGACGGGCACATCGTGATCGACCGGGCCTTCCGGATTGACGCCCAACCGGATGCCCTTCGGCGACGGCTCGCGGCGGTTGGCGGCGAAGTTCACCTTTCCGTGGGCCGACGAAACCCGCGCCGGACGCAAATCGGCTAGTGCCGCATCAACCGTGCGCACCAAGTCATCGACCAGCTTTTTGCCGTACCGTTCGAGCCGTGCGTTTTCCTCCGGTCCGAGGAAATACATGCTCCGCAAATTGGGCCAGACGACGGGGCCGGAATGCGTGTGCGACGAGTTCAATACGATCTGCGATCGTTCCAACTGGTGCTTGGCCTTCAAGCGGGCGGCCACTTCGTCGGTCAGTTCGCCGGGCAGGCCGATGATGTCGGAGGTGACGATCACCGCCCGGCCGCCTTGCGCGTCTTCGAACGCCAGAGCCTTGGCCCAAAGATCATGCACCACACCCTCCGAGGGCCGACTGCGCGCGGCGTAGCCCGACATCCAGATCGGTTCGTTGGGCGTGATGACCGTGCGGCCGACGCCCACCTTCAGACCGTCCGCAGCCAAAGCGACCGAGGCGGCACCAATCGCTCCGACGGCAACCAGCGACACTGCCCCGAGAAAACAGCGGCGACCAATGCGTTGATTCATGACTATCCCCTCATTGGCTAGCGCAATGCGACAAATAAAACCGCGAACAACGGAACGCAGTTCAAGCGGGAACCGCACGCAAAAGAGCCGTAACGCTGCGGCCCACGATCGCTTCGGCAGTTGTGCAGGTCGGTTCTTGTTGCCCGCGGCGCTGAAGCAGCGTCGGGGCTGTCTTGATCGGCGTCGGGTCCGTCGAACAAAAGTCGTTTCGCCCCGGGGGTGATGCGACCTCTCGGGCGCGATTGCGCAGTGAGCCGGCGCGGCACGTTTGTTCGAAAAAGCCCCTCGGCATCCATGAAGCTATTCGGCCCGAGGCACGCGGTCAACAGTTTTCGGCCGTGCGACGCTGCCTGCCTCAAACCTCCGTCATGGTTCCCGGTTTCGATGATCCTTTGTGCCCGGCAAAATCTCTGCTTTATCTCTGTTTTTTGGGGGCTGCTGGGATCGGCGAGCTGAGGAGCAAATTGCTTGACAAGCAAACGATGCGTGGTTAATCTGGTGTCTGTTTCACCTAATCCGATCAATGAGGCGTTCGCATTCTGACCCAGCCGACTGAATAGATCCGTTTCTTTAGCAGCGCGGTGGCGACTGATCGGCCTGTCGCCCGGTGTCGCCGCGCAGATCGGTTTCCGTTTTTCCAGGATCTATTCGGGTTTGCGTTGCGAACGCCGCTTTTCTTCGTGCGGCCGCAACGCAGCGGCGTTCTGTTCGAGCGATGGGCATTCCGGCCAGTCGCTTCGCCCCGTGGGCGGCAATCAAGGCGGTTGGAATGCGCGCCGTAATGTGGCTTGTACCGAAGGTGAATCAATCATTTGGGGGATTGCACGATGAAGATGGCGGATTTCGCCAAGTGTTCGGTGGGAGCGAGGCATGGTCGGCTCACGGCGATGTTCTTCGCTGCGTTGCCGTTTATGACATCGTTGGCACTGCTGACGGCAGTAGTCCCATTCTCCGCACCTGCCCGAGCGGACATTCTGGCCCATTGGGATTTTGAAGAATCGGCCCAAAGCGCCGTGCCCGACGGATCCGAGCGATACTTTGTGGCCGCCGACGCGATGGGCAACTACGACGCCTGGCGCACCTCGACTTCGACGGCGGTGCGGCAAGACTTCCCCGGCCAATTCGGCAGCCCGACGGTGGGCGGAATCCGCTTCGCCGGCGGAAGCTCGTCGACGTCGTTTATCAACATCGATCCGATCAGCGGGATGCTTGCAGGCGACTTCACCATTGCCGGATGGATCAAGCCGGAAACGCTGACCAACGTGCCCACGCTCTTCGCCGACTGGGGATCGAGCCTCGGTTCGCAGTCGTTCGTGATGCGACTGACCAAGCCCGATAGTGAATCGCCCTATGGCCTGACGTTCATCCTAAGCGCGAACGGCTCCGGTTCACGGCTGGTCAACGGCACCTACGGCTCGATCGTTACCGATCAATGGCAGCATGTGGCCGTCACCTACGATCAACTCGGTCCGACGACCGCCGTGGCCAACTGGTACGTCAACGGTTCGTTGGTGGGCACGCAAAACGTGACGGCCGCCTCGGTCGTTCCCTATGGTCCGGCGGGCAGCGTCTATACGTTCGCCCGCGACCTTTCGGGCAACACCCACTACAACTACAACGGGCTGATGGACGAGTTCTGGGTGTTCGACCGCGCGCTGACCAGCGGCGAGATCGGCGGGCTGGTGGCCAACAATCTGGTGCCCGAACCCGCCGGCTTCGCGTTGCTCGCCTGCGCCGGGGCGTGCCTGGCCTGGTTCGGGGTGCGGCGACGTAGTCGCTGAAAAACGGCAGGAACGGAAAGCGGTTGGGTTGAAACGGGGACGGCACGCAAGAGAGCCGCTCCGCTTTGCCTGCGGCCGCATCCGCAAAGGCGGGGAAGCATCGGGAACGGTCGACGGACTTTGGCCGTGCGAACGGCGTTGCCTTCGGCCGGCCGCCCGCGCTGGAATTCACGAAGACTTGATAACGAAATCGACAATCCTCAGCGGCGTGGGCTCGCGCTGTTGCGACGGGCTCTCTTGCACCATCACCGACAGCACGCCCTCCTCTTGCCAGCGGTACGGGTCGCCGAGCATTTCGTTGACGAACGGCCCCGCTTCCGTGTGGATCACGCGCCAATCGCGCCAGCGTTGCGCGGCCGTGGCCGCCATGATGACCAGATTCCCGCGGCGGTAGAAAACCGATCGACTGTCCCACGTTGCCTCGGAATCGGGGGCATTGAAGATCAGAATCGCGTTGTCGCGGCGATCGAAAAAGAGCTTCGCACGGTTGCCGACTCGGCCGGGCAACTCGGTGTGCTGCCAGCGGCCGTCGTCGTCGCGCCAGTAGTGATGGTAGCGTCGGGCCTCGGGCGGGCCGAACTGCTCGCGCGATCCTTTCGGCGATTGCGCCAAGCTCTCCTCCGTGGCGTGCCACATCACCGTGTGGATTCGGCCGTGCGAATCGACCGCCTGCCCATGCGTGTTCATCAGGAATAGGTGGCGGCCGATTTCGACGACGGTGATCCCCGGCGAATCCAAGCGGATGCGTTTTCCGTTCGGTTCGCTGTCGCCGACGATCTCGCCGGCGTTGTTGCGCCAAGTGCGGCCGCGATCGTCGCTGTAGGCGTACATCAAATCGTGGTTCGCCCCTTGGGTTCGCTCGCGCCACACCCAGGTAACGTGCAGCCGGCCGCGAGCGTCGTAGGTGTAGCCGTTCGGATAGCTGCACCGCGACGGACTGGTGTTGAATCGATCTTGGAACGTACCGGCGTGGGAGTCGATCTGACGAACGTCGTTCCATGCGCCGGTCTTTTCGCAGTAGTCGGCCAGCATCCGATCGCCATTGCCCGAGGTGCCAATGCGGAAGCAAAATTGCAGTCCGCCCTCGGGGGTGCGCCAGAAACGCGGGTAGGTGACCCGCGTCAACGGTTTGCCGGGCTGAAGTTCGGCGGTGACCGGACCGAAAAGGCCGGGCTCCCAAGCATGCTTCGCCGGCTCGGTGGCGACGGCGGGCCGCGACTTGCGATAGTGCAGCGGGTGGCCGTGATGATCGAAGGCCAAATGGATAGAACCGTCGTTCGGACAAATGCCCAGCGAGATCGTGTTGTGGGCATCGTCGCTGCGGAAGTCGTAATCGTCGAAACGGATGATCTGCCATGGGCTGTCGGGCAACTTGCGGCGCGCAAGGCATACCTTCCGATCCGCATTGTAGTAGGCGACGTACTGCCATCCCTTGCACGACGCCACGGCGTCTTGTTGGAACGAAAGCCCGTTGATGCACTGCCCGAAACCGCCGACGATGGTCAGCGCCCGCGAATCAACCACACGATCGCCGAGCTTGACGACCCGAAGCGATTCGTCGCCCCCTAGAGCGTTTTGGCCGATCAGGGCCGCAATAAGGCCAAAGGCCATCGGTGCGAGACTTCGAAGCATAACGGTAGCCTTTTGTAACGATCGAGGGAAACGGCGAGTAACCGCGGACGGTTCTTTTGTCGTTCGTGGGCGATCGATTCTCGCAGCTAAGGCAGGAGTTTGCCCACGGCGTCGGCGACCTTGCGGCAAAGCTGCATCATCTGTTGGAATTGGGTGAAGTTGAGCGATTGGTAGCCGTCGCTCAGTGCGTGTTCCGGGTCGGGATGGACTTCGACGATCAGGCCGTCGGCCCCGGCAGCCACTGCGGCAGCGGCCATCGGCGCCACCAGCGGCGTGTGGCCGGTGCCGTGGCTCGGATCGACGACCACCGGCAGGTGGGTCCGTTCGTGCAGCCAAGGGACAGTGGCCAACGGCAGGGTGAAACGGGTGTGGCTTTCGAAAGTGCGGATGCCGCGTTCGCAGAGCATCACCTGCTTGTTGCCCGCATTGAGGATGTACTCGGCGGCCAGCAGCAGTTCTTCGAGGGTCGCGCTGGGGCCGCGTTTGAGCAACACGGGCCGATCGGTTTCGCCGACCTTTTCCAGCAGCCGGTAGTTCTGCATGTTCCGCGCACCGATTTGGAGCACGTCAGCGTAGCGCGCCACAAGCGGCACGTCAACTTCCGAAAGCACTTCGGTCACCACGGCCAGCCCGGTTTCTTCGCGCGCGGCGGCCAAGATTTCCAGGCCGCGTTCTTTCAACCCCTGGAAGCTGTAGGGGCTGGTCCGCGGCTTGAACGCCCCGCCGCGAAGGGCTGTGGCGCCGGCGGCCTTGATCGCCCGGGCCGTCGCGATGGTTTGTTCTTCGTTCTCGATCGAACAAGGGCCGGCGATCACCCCCAAGTGGCAATTGCCCACCGAGAGCGAGCCGGCGCGAACGACGGTCGGCTCGGATTTTACCTCGCGGCTGGCCACCTTGTAGGGCGCGAGGATCGGCACCACTTCGGCCACGCCGGGGCCGCTTTCCAGCGATTGTCGCATTTCGTCGCGCTTCTCGCCGATGGCCGCAATCACGGTCCGCTCGGTTCCGTAGATCGGATGGGCCTTCAGCCCGAAATCCTCGATCCGGCGGATCATGTGTTGAATCTGTTCGGGCGTGGCCCCCTTCTTCATCACGACAATCATTCCTTCCGCTCCTTTTCGATAACTGGGCGACGGCTCTGCGCGGCGCAACGGCTGTTGCGCGGGGTGGAACATCGAGGCACTTCGAGCGGCTCGGCTCGGGCCGGCCTCGCTCGACGACGGCAGGGCAGTCGCGGTACTCAATGGTATTCTCCCAACGGTGATCGCGAAATGGCGATCGAGGTTCCCAAAACGCCAATAAAAAAAGCCCCGCGACCGTTCAGGTCTCGGGGCTTTTGTCCGTTGCGGGTTGATTTCAGCTAGCTACAAACCGCCTCCGACCCCTCGACCTGCGGGGGTAAAATAAAACCAAAAATAGTAGGCGGTGTGCAACATGCCGAAAACGTTCTGTTCTCGCCCAGCGACCAGCAGCGAACAATCATCGCCGCGGCAGCACTCGGGCGGGTCAACGGCATTATTATCGTGCGGCCGACCAAGAAAAGCAAGTCTTTTTTGATTTGGCGACGATTTCGCTTCTGTCGGGCATCGATTCGAGCTTTCCAGATCGCCCGCCGGCAAGTGTTTGCCGGAGCGCCCGCGGCGACTGACGCGGGAACTCCGTCGCGGGCGGGCCGTCGCCGCTTAGCGCAGCCCCCGCCAACTGGTCAACCCGACCGACTCGCGACTGTAGAAGGCCTCGCCATAACGGGTTCCAATGGCCCAACCAAGCGTGCCCGCCTGCTCGCGCAAGCGGTCGATGATCGTTGCCTCGCCCGGCGGCCGACCCTCGAAGAACTGGCTCGCGTAGCACTCTAAGGCGGCCTGCTTTCGCGGCCAATAGTCGCTGATGTCTGCGATGAACGCGGGCGGGGGCATCACGCGCAAATGAACGCAAAGATAGTACCAAATGCGTTCCGGGTAATGCGGCTTGCCCGGCAAGTCGGTTTTGGTGAGCTTGGCCCAAAATCGGGCGGCCTCGACCAGTTCGGTGGCAGCGGTGTGGTCCGGGTGGGCATCGTGCCAGTAGGGGGCGAACAGCCAACGTGGCTGCTCGCGACGGATCACGGCAGCCAACTGCGCGCGGGCATCGAGCGTCGGGAGCAAGCTGCGATTGGGCAGCCCGAGGTTCTCGCGCCACGAAAGCCCCAAGGCCAGCGAGGCGGCCTGTGTCTCGCTGCGGCGGCGCTCGGGGGAACCGTGCGGCGTGGGCTCGCCATCGGTCAAATCCAGCACACCAACGGCCAGCCCTTCGGCCAACATCCGCGCGATCGATCCGCCCATGCCCAACTCGGCATCGTCGGGATGCGGCGCAATGACGAGGACATCGAGCATTTTAAACCTTTTTCAATTGGCCATGCGGCGGGAAATGCCGGCGGTCAGCCATCGGCCGGCCATCCCGCCGACGGAGCTCGCGGGGTTGATTCCATCCTACCGCCGTAGCGATGCGGGGCAAGCCGGCCGCCATGCGGAGAAGCCAACGACGGCAGAAGGCGGTGCCTCCGTGCGGGGCCGACGGATTGGGCGACCGGGCGACTAGCGAGATATTGCCAGCGACGATAGACTGAAACGGCCGTCTCGCGATATTCGACGTTTTGTCCGCGGGTTCGGAAGACCGTCCGACCAACGAGGCGGAGTTGTTGTTTCGTCCCTGCTGTTGCGAACGTGCGAGCCGTGGCCGGCAACCGTCCCAGGGCGGTCGCTGAAGCCTAAATCATTCACAAGTTAGGAGTTGCATTCGATGCCCACTGCCGACGAACGTTACGATGCCGCGATTGCCTTGCAGCAAAGCGGCAAGATGGCCGAAGCGGTTGCCGAATTGGAGCGTCTGGCGGCCGACGAGCCGCAATTCGCCTTGGCGCATTCAGCCCTAAGCGTTTTCTACAGCCGTTTGCAGCGGCACGATGATGCCGTGGCCGAAGCAAAAAAGGTCTGCGAACTGGAACCCGATGACCCGTTTAGCTTTATGTCGATGAGCATCATCTGCCAGAAGGCCGGCCGCATTGCCGAAGCCGAGGCGGCGATGAGCCAAGCGGTCGAAAAGCAGTGGGCCGCGCGACGCCGATTTACGGCTTGACTTCGCCGCCGAAATCGAGACAATCCGCCGACCATCAGCGGCCGCATTCAACGACGAAATGGACTTCGGCGTTGGGCCGCGGCTCGGGCATGGTTTGCTTTATTCGCCGCCCGATGCCGGTCGCTTGCCGCCCGAGTGATTTCCACGGCAAGGACGGTTCCGAGCACGTGCTTCAGGCAAGGAGGCCGAGGCCATGCAACTCTGTTCCGCGATTACCGGCGGAGTGCCGTTGGGCAAGCTTTTGCCCGAGGCCGGCGCTCATGTCGCTGCCGACCTTCGGGTGTACGGCTGCGCCTGCGACTCGCGGTCGGTAGCGCCGGGCGATCTGTTTGTCGCAATTCGCGGACGGCGCGTCGATGGAACACTCTTCGCCACCGAGGCTGCTCAGCGCGGCGCCGTGGCCATCGCTTGTGAAGAACCTCTGATCGAATCCACGCTGCCGGTGGTTCGCGTGGCGAGTGCCCGCGAAACCTACGCCCGGCTTTGCCAACAGTTTGCCGGCAATCCCGGCGATCGACTGAAACTGATCGGCGTGACCGGCACGAACGGCAAGACGACCACTTCTCACCTGATTGCCGGAATCCTCTCGGCGGCCGGCTGCGATTGCGGACTGATCGGCACCCTCGGCTATTTCGATGGGATCGATCTCGAGCCCGCTTCGTGGACCACGCCCCCGGCGGATGTGCTCGCCGATCTGCTCGGCCGAATGGCCGCCAACGGCTGTTCGCATGCGGTGATGGAGGTGTCGAGTCACGGGCTCGACCAATCGCGCGTGGCCGGGTTGAACTTCGAGGCCGCCTGCGTAACCAACATCCGCCGCGATCATCTCGATTATCATTCCACCTGGGACGACTATCGCGCGGCCAAAGCCAAACTGTTCCGGCACCTGAAGCCCAACGGCTTGGCCGTGATCAATGCCGACGACGCCGGCGCGGCCGGGCTGCTGCCGATGCTCGACGGCGCGGCACTGACGATCGGCGTCGAGAACGAGGCCGACATCACCGCAACGATCGTCGAACAATGCCTCAGCGAGCAAACGTTCCTGTTGACGGCCGGCAGCGAAACCGTGCCGGTGCGCACTCGCATGATCGGCCGGCATCACGTGTACAACTGCCTGACGGCCGCGGCGGTCGGGCTGGCCCAGGGGATCGATCTGCTCACCGTTGTTCGCGGGCTCGAATCGGTGAAGCGCGTGCCCGGCCGGCTCGAACGCCTCGAATGCGGCCAGCCGTTCGGTGTGTTCGTCGATTATGCACACACGCCCGACGCTTTGGAAACAGTGCTGACCACGCTTCGGGGCCTGACCGCGGGCAAGTTGATCTGCGTGTTCGGCGCCGGCGGTCAACGCGATCCCGGCAAGCGGCCGCTGATGGGCCGCGCGGTCGATCGACTGGCCGATCTGGCGATTGTCACCAGCGACAACCCGCGTCGCGAGAACCCGGCTCAGATCATCCGCCAGATCGTCTCGGGCTTCCAATCGACCGAGCGGGTCGAGGTGGTGCCCGATCGCGCCACCGCCATCCGCTGGGCCCTCAGCGCCGCCGAGCCCGGTGATTGCGTGTTGATTGCCGGCAAGGGCCACGAACGCTATCAGGTGATCGGCGACCAACGCATCGCCTTCGACGATGCCGAGGTGGCCTGCGAATGGCTCTACGAAGTTTGCCCCTATGCCGATGCCGCGTAGCACGGGCAAGTCGTCGGCGGAACAGCGATCATGTCGCCTGACGAGCGTCGCTGCTACCGCCTCGAATCGCGCAGCCCTCGCGCAAAACCATGCACCGATGACGAGTTGTCTTCGCCCAACGTCGTCCCATCGCTCAGCACTGCGCCGTCGTCTAATCCTCTGCGATCGTGCAACGCCAGGCGGTGGTCCAACGCTGGCCGAATTGGTCGAGACGATCGGCGGCACATGGGTTGACGGCGGATTGTGGGTTGACGGCGGCACATGGATTGAAGGGCCAACATCGGCCGGCCATTCGCTGTCGTGCGGCCGAATGGGCGATCCGCAGGCGGCGGCACGGTCGGCGATTGTCGGCCCATCGGCGATCGACAGTCGAACGGTGCGCCCGGGCGAGATCTTTTGGGCACTTCGCGGCACGCGATGCGATGGCAACGAATTCGCTTTCGATGCCTTGCGACGCGGCGCGGCGGCAGCGGTCGTCGAACGGCTCGTCGAACCGCCCGCACCGGGGGCCGCCGAAGCCTTTCCTCCAACAGCCGACGCAAACGACTTAACGGGATCGGCGTGTGGTCGGCCCGTCGCAGCGATGGCCGAAGTGCCCGCGGCCATTGGCCCCCGAATCCTTGTCGCCGATACGCGCCAAGCGCTGCAACGCTGGGCCGAGTATCGCCGCCGACGCTTCGCCGGGGTGTTGATCGGCGTTACCGGCAGTGCCGGAAAGACGACAACGCGAGCAATGATCGATCATTTGCTCGGTTCGTGTGCTCAGGGCACGGCCACGCCGGGCAACTGGAACAACGAATTGGGGGTGCCGCTGACTCTCGCCCGGCTTCGGCCCGACGACGACTACGCTGTCATCGAAATGGGCGCGCGGCAGCCGGGCGACATTGCCCATTTGGCCTCCGAGGCGCGTCCGCACTGGGGCGTAATCACTTGCATCGGTGAGGCCCATCTCGAGTCGTTCGGCAGCCGCGAGGCCATCGCGCGAACCAAAACGGAACTGCTCGCCGCGCTGCCGGCCGATGGGCTGGCGCTGTTGGGCGACGACGACTTCCTCCGCCACGCCGCCCGGCATTGTCGCTGCCGGGTGATCATGGCCGGAACGAGCGACGATTGCCATTTGCGGGCCGATCGAGTCGAACATCGGCCCGGCAGCCTGCGTTTTCGGCTTCACGGGCAGAAGTTCGATCTGCCGCTTTGGGGCGAACATCATTTGACCTCGGCCCTGCTGGCCGCCGGCGCGGCCCGCGAGTTCGGCCTGACTTGGCCCGAGATCGCCTCGCGCCTGGCCGAGTTTCGGCCCGTGGCCCGACGGTGCGAGGTCTTCCGCCATCGCGGGGCGACGATCATCGACGACAGCTACAATTCGAGCCCGTCGGCGGCGGCCGCGGCGCTGAAGCTGCTCGGCGCGGTCGAGCCGGCGGAGCGAAGAATTGCGATTCTCGGCGAGATGGCCGAACTGGGCATCGAGGCCGAATCGCAGCATTTCCGCTTGGGCGCAACGGCAGTGGTCGAAGGAAAGGTTGATCTTCTGATCGCCTGCGGTCTTCACGCCCCGGCGATGGCAGCCGGGGCTTGCCAGGCTGGGCTGCCGCAGCGGCAAACGATCGTCGTCCCTTCTGCCGACGAGTTGCTTTGCCGCGTTCCGCACTTGGTGCGCGCCGGCGATGCCGTGCTCATCAAGGGGTCGCGGATTACGGCCATGGACCGCGTGGCCGACGCCTTGCGCGCCGAGCCAACCGGGTAGAGAAGATCAACAAGCGAAAACGCATCCTTTGGGGAAAACCAGCCAGCCCTATTGAAAGACCGACCGCCCTGAGTGCCAATTACCGTCCGATCGGTGGCGCGACTGTCGCGGATCGACTGTCGCGGATCAATTCGGCGATTCGGCGGGAAATCAAGAAATTGACCTTGCCGCGAAGGGGCGTTTTACAGTACGTATCGCACCGCAAGATCGAGATCGACGAAGGACGCCGATCGCGCACCGCCGCAGCGGTGTCGGCCGAGCGGGTTGAAAGAAGGTGCAACATAATGGGGCCCTGTTTCAACCGCGATGCGCGACGGTGAGTAAGGAATCGCATAACACGCGAGGGCGGCCGCGGCCTTCGCCAACCGTCCATGGGTGAACGTTCGTCGGCGGTGCTGCGTTTGCGGGAATGCGGCACGTACCCTCCCCTCCTTGGGTAAGGAGCTTTTCAGGCGCCGCGCACGGTTTCTGGGTCAACCGCCGCGGCGTTGGCTTCCCGACGAACGTTCAATGACTGAGCGCCGGGGCGGCGCGCCAAGCGCCGTCCCGGCAGCTCAGGGATTCTTACGGAGGATCGGCCGCCCGCTCGAGTGCGCACCGCCGGAGATTTCTTGCTACTTGCGGAAAGCTGCGGAAGTCGTCGATCGTTGCCCGGCTCGCATTTCATACGGTTGCGGTGTTCCGCACGCTGACCCTTCAACACAGTATCTTCGGAGTACAATCGCCTGTCGGCCGCCGGTGCGAACATGCTGCTGTGGTTGCTCGAGAACGCGGAACAGTGGTTGCCGGCCGGCGCAGCGGCTTGGGGCAAAATCACCTTTCGCGCCGCGGTCGCCTCGGCCGCCGCATTCGTCTTGGCGGTTCTGCTCGGCCCGCGGTTGATCGCCTTCCTGCAATCGCGGTTTCGCGAACGGATCGACAGTGCCTCGCCCGAACTGAACCGTCTTCACCAAGGCAAGCAGTACACGCCGACGATGGGCGGCCTGTTCATCATGGCCGGCGTGCTCGGCGCGCTGGTGCTTTGCGGCCAATGGTCGAATCGCTTCGTCGTTGCGGCCGCTGTGCTGATTGCCGGCTTCACGCTGGTCGGATGGCTCGACGATCTCGTGAAACTTCGCGGCCGAAGTCGCGGGCTCTCGTCGCGTGCGAAACTGCTCGGCCAAACGCTGGCGGCCGTCCCGGTCGCGTGGCTGCTTTACGGCGCGCTGGAGGCCGCTCCCGGCGGACACGATTTGGCGCTGCCCGGCGGTGCGGTGCTTCCGTTGGGAATGTGGTTCGTTCCCTGGGCTGTATTTGTGCTGGTAGGCACTTCGAACGCGGTGAATTTGGCCGACGGACTCGACGGACTGGCCGGCGGATGCTTGGCCATCGCCACGGTCGGATTGACCGCGCTGGCGTATTGCGCCGGTCACGCCCAATGGGCCGAATACCTGGCCATCACGCCCGTTGCCGGAGCCGGCGAGATGGCCGTGCTGGGCGCGACGATGATCGGCGCGCTGGCCGGCTTCCTCTGGTTCAACTGCCATCCGGCGCAGGTGTTTATGGGCGACACCGGTTCGCTTCCCTTAGGGGCCCTGCTGGGCCTGTTGGCCTTGGCCGCTCGCGGGGAATTGTTGCTGTTGATTATCGGCGGGGTGTTCGTCGCCGAGGCGGTCAGCGTGATCGCCCAAGTCGTTTGGTTCCGTTCGACGGGCCGGCGACTGCTGCGCTGCGCGCCGCTGCATCATCATTACCAGTTCCTCGGCGTGCCCGAGGGCAAAATCGTCGTTCGTTTCTGGATCGCGACTGCGTTGTGCGTGGCCGTGGCCTTCGGTGTGGTGAAGATGCGCATTCACGACAACCAGCCGATCGGGCCGGGCATCGGGCCCGATCCGGCCACGACGGCGTCGTTGGCGAGGTCCGAAGCCGCAGCGCCTAACGAAACGCTGCGCCGTTGAACAATTTGGCTGCGCCATGCGGCCCTCCGGCGATGCAGTCGCCCGATGATGAAATCCCTTTGCACGAGAATATCCCATGAATCGATCCGGTCCGTTTTCGATCGTCTTTGCCGGAGGCGGGACGGCCGGTCATCTCTTTCCCGCGCTGGCTGCCGCCGAGCAGGTACGCCGACTGGCCGCCGAAGCAAAGATCATCTTCGTCGGTTCGGGACGCGCGATCGAACAGCGGCACGTGGCCGCCGCCGGCTTCGACTATGTGGCATTGCCCAGCCGCCCGTTGCCGCGATCGGTCGGCGATTGGGTTCCGTTTGTCGTCGAGAACTTGGCCGGCTATTGGGCCGCCCGCCGCCTCTTGGCCGACGAACGAGCAGCGGTAGTCGTCGGGCTGGGCGGCTACGCCTCCGCGCCGACGGCTCGGGCCGCCCTCCGCTTCGGCATTCCGCTGGTGCTGCTCGAACAGAACGTTTTGCCCGGCAAAGCCACCCGATGGCTCGCCCGCCGCGCCGCCGCTGTTTGCCTCACCTGGGCGCCGGCCAAGAATCATCTGCCGCCCGGCACTCGCGTGCTCACCACCGGCAACCCGTTGCGGGCCGAGTTCTTCGCGCCGGCCGATAAGGAGAACGTGCTGCTGGTCCTCGGCGGGTCGCACGGCGCGCATGCACTGAATGTCGATGTGCCCAAGGCACTCTATCGCTTGGCTTCGCATTTGAACGGCTGGCGGATCGTTCACCAAACGGGCGAGGCCGACCAGGCCGCCGTGGCTCGCTTGTACCGCCGATTGGGAATCGACGCGGAAATCACTCCCTTCATCGCCGACATGCCTCGACGGATGCGGTCGGCCCGAATGGCCATCTCGCGCGCCGGCGGCACCACGCTGGCCGAGCTGGCCGCCACCGGCACGCCCGCGGTGCTCGTTCCCTATCCGCACGCGGCCGATGATCATCAACGCCGCAACGCCGAGTTGCTAGTGCGGGCAGGCGGGGCCGTTGTCGTCGATCAATGCCCCGCGGAACAGGGCGGCCACTTCCCGCGGTTCGATACGGCCCTGGCCGACGCGATTCGGCCGTTGATCTCGGAACCGGCACGACTGGAGACGATGGGCCGCGTCATGCGGCGCTTCGCCCGGCCCGAAGCCGCCCGACACGTCGCCGAGATGATCCTACACCAAGCCCGCACGATGGCGGCGTTGCCCGCGGCCGCTTGAACCAACGCCCGCCGGGAACGTCGTTAGACGACCGTTTGATGCCGCCTTGACGCTCTCTCGAAACTGCTTCGAAGCCGGCACGGCGCACATTCATGCAGTCGCGTTCGCACGGTCGCATTCACTCGGCCGCACCGCTTGCGCCGCTTTTCGCGTCGTAGATCGCCACGAGCATGCTTTGCACGTCCTTGTACTTCTTCTTCGAGGCGAGAACGCCGTCGAGCAAGCGTCGGGCGTCGCTTTCGCTGTGCCCCAAACTGCGCAGCACTTGATAGGTTTCGGAGACGACATCGGGCGCAACCTCGGCGGCGGGCCGTTCGTGCTGCGCAACCATCAAGGCGAACTTCGGCGCCTTGCGGCGAAGCTTGGCGACGATCCGTTCCGCCATCGCCGGACCGATCCCCGGCAGCGACGAAAGCGCTTTGACATCCTGTTCCTCGATCGCCGTGGCCACCTCGCGCACCGGAAGCACCATCGCCCGCAACGCCTTCTTCACGCCCACGCCGTCCACCGAGCAAAACAGTTCGAAGAACTCGCGCTCGATCGGGGCGAGAAAGCCGATCAGCCGCGGGGTCAAGCGGCCTTGGGCCGGATTGCCTTCCAAGTAATCGATCGTGTGCAGACACACCTCTTCGTTGAGCCGCGACTGCAACTGGCGACGATTGAACTCGGGAATGAGGACTTCGTAGTCCATCGGGCCGACGCGAAGCGTGAGCCAATCGTCGCCCAACTCGACCAACGTTCCGACAATGCGCGTGATCATTCGCTGCTTCCGTAATCGTCTCGATCCTTTGCTCGACGGCAACTGCCTCGGCCCGACGTGCGAACAATTAGCCCGCACGTCGGGCAACGCCGCCCGTCTCGCCGTGCCCCGCCCGGCGCGGCCGAACAGTCCGTCCTTCTCCGTCGTCTCGGAGCCCCGCGTCGCGGTCAGTGCATTTCGGTCGCTACGGTGCCCAGCCCGTGGCGATAATAGTTGAATTGCACGTTGGGATGATCGGCCAAAAGCGACATCGGCACGGCGGAGTCGGGCAGCCGTTTGGCGATCATCAACGCAGTCAACCGTTGGCCGAAGGGATTATCGTGGTTGCCTGCCTGCCAGATCGACACCTTCTCCGCCTTGAAGGTTTCGACCGGTCCGACCGTCGCGGCGCGCGTGGGCACCATCGCCACCTGACCACCGCCGCTGGTGCGGGCGTTTTGAATGATCGTCATCGGATGCAAATCGGTCACCCGCGTGGTCAGTTTTCGATATTCTTCCGGCGGAGGCGGTTCGTCCGTCCAGGGAGCCGCACGCCGCGGCGGATCGTTGAACGCCCAATGCTTCACTTCGCCCTGGCCGCCCTGCATCACCACGCAGCGAATCTGATCGTAGCTCCGGCTGTAGGCCTCCAAGTCGCCGGTGGGAAAGTGCAGGTGATCGTCGGGCATCCGCAACTCGGGCCGAATCCGATCGAAGCACAACTGGCGGTCGGCACGGGCGAAACTCAACGGGTGGTCGAGCGGCACGGGCCGGCCGTCGTCGCCCACCCATTCGTCCATCCCCCAGAAGTGCGCGCGGCGGACATCCAGATCGAGTTCGTTGACCAATCGCGCCACCAGCGGCAACTGCTCCGTCGGGCCGATCGGGCCGCAAATGCCCGCCGGATTGTCGTCGGTCGATTGCCGCCAAGCGTTGATATATTCGAGCGCCTCGGCAAGGTAGAAATCTTCGAGCGTATCATAGAACACCACGCGGAAGCCCGGCCGCGAAAGCCCGAGCAAATCGTCGGGCGTCAGCCTCGCGGCATCGGCCAAAAGCTCTGGATCCAATGTGGTGTAATCCCACCAGTCGGGAGCCACTTTGCTCAACGGGCGAGTCATAAGCAATTCTCTCCTCGTATAAAGAGTTCTTCGGCACGTGCGGGGAAGAGCCGCATGGTTCTAC
>CAZVZX010000042.1:0-29198 GCA_964631235.1 uncultured Planctomycetaceae bacterium
GGCGCTGACGGCCGCCGTTGTCGCGGGCGAAGGCGCGCCGGCGGTCGGCGCACTAGCGGCAGGACGAGCGGCAGCGGCTGCGGGCGGCGCCGTCGGCGGGGCGGCAGAGGCCTGCGGTGCCGCCGGCGATGTGGCTTGGGGATCTGGTGCCGGGCGATTGGCGGCCGTTTGGGCCAACAGTCGCTCGATTTCCTCTTGGCTCATCAGGGAATCGTCGGCCATGATCGGATTCCATTCCTGTCAAACGGAGTCGATTCGAACCCTGTTCGTCCGCGATGCTCCGGCCGGCGGACGGTTCGGTTCCGTTCAGATCGAGTTGCCGCGGCCTTGTTCCGCCGCCGGCAACGAGTGCTTCCTTGCGCGATGTCTTATTATTCAGGTCGCCCGACGTTTGCTCGGTCGCGGGCGATTGTCCTGTCTATTATTCCTAATTCCATTGATTTCGGTGCGGAGGGCCATCGCGGCAAGGCGAACGAATTCCGTCGCCCGTGCCGCACAACCAGTCGAATCGTATGGTCCCCAGCCGAGCATTTCGTTCTTTGTTCAGTGTTCGATAAAGGCGAAATCGCTGATGATTACGCTTTGCAGCAGCGGTTTGCCGAGCAGTTTGTTTCCGCGGTCTTGGATGCGGCGTTTAATCAGGCCGAGGCCGGCATCGGTCAGGTCGGTCATTTCGGCGCTGCGAACGATCATCAGCACTTGATCGCGGAATCGGTGTTTCGTTTCTTCGAACAGTTTGGCGAACTCCTTGCCTTGCTCGCCCGGCACGGTTCCAAACAGGTGGAAGTCAACGCGCAATGTCGAGTTCGAGACCGGCTGGTACACCGTCACGCTGAATTCGCCCAAGTCCACTTCCAAGGTGTCGGGCGGTTCGGCCTCTTCGGCTTCCTCGGCCGGAGCGGGTTCGCCGTGTTTGGATCCGTGCTTTTCTGTCTTTTCCGTCTTGCCGTGGCCCGAGGCCTTTTCCGTTTTCTCGTGTTTGGCTGATTCCTTCGCCGGTTCCTTCGCTTCTTTGCCGTGCGCGGCTTTGTCCGGTTCTTTTTCGGTTGCTTTCTTTTCCGGCGGCGGTGGCGGCGCGGTAACCGCTGCCGTGGCGGATGCCGACGGCAGATAGAAATAGGCAATCAGGCATTCGGCGACAATCACCACGGCCAGGAACAACAATACGTTGATCTTGGCGAGCATCGATGTCTTCGCGGCAGGCGCTGCGCCCGCGTCTTCAGCCGGTTTGGTTGTTGTTTGATCGCTCATACCTCAGTCGCATCGTCAAAGAACCCAGATATGCCCAACCGCTCAGGCGTTGGCCGAGCGACGCGAGCGGCCGCCCTCTGATGGGTGCGGCAACTGCGCCGGCGCGCGGCGTTTTCCGCCTGAGCATTGAAAGTCTAGGTCATAAGACACAGTCTCTGAGGCAAAAAAGAGCAGTCATCTCCTTGCGATTTGGGAACGGGCTGTGCGATTGTTCGTGCAACAAACGATAGGTCGATTGCAACGACGATGCCGGTTGTAGGGCCATCGGGCTTCCGGCAATCGGGCCATCGTTGGTCGAACGATTCGGGGGCACATTGTGCCCAAACAGCCCGTCGGCGCAAAGGCCAATTCCGCGGCGGCGGATCGCGGAATAGTGGGAAAGTGAGAGATTGAGAGAGTGGGGAAAGCAGACCGCGCAGGGAAATCGCCCAAACGGGAATGCGGCTTGGTCGGACGCGGCGCGCGAGCGGTTGATCGGCGGGATTCGTCGCCGGGGCCCGAAGGGATCGCCTCGGTCGAAAATAGCCGCGAAAGACGGAGATTGGTTGCAAACGGGGATGGCGCGCAAGCACGCCGCACCGCATCGTTGCGACCGCGGCCGATTGCGCAATAGTGCGGAACGATTTAGCGCCAGGGCGATTGGCCAACCAGCGTGTTTGATGGTCCGACGGGGGCGGGCACACGATTCGACGGTGTTGTTCGGCCGGCCATGATGGCCGTCGGATTGCCGGGCACGTCGGCCGGTTGCCCGGCGGGGCCTGCTGCCCATGTTGGCGCGGGCAACAGGGTTTGCAGCGAGGCGATGCGGGTGGGCAGTTCGCTTTGGCGGTCGTCAACGGCGTACGATCGCTGGTAGGCGGCGAGGGCCTCGGCATGTCGGCCCGCTTCTTCCCGAAGTTTGCCCAAGGCGGTCAGCGCCCGGGCGTTGTTCGGCTCGATCGACAGGGCTTGGAGCACAAGGTTCTCGGCCGCCGGCTTGCGGCCGGTTTCGTCGCACAGGCGGGCCAGTTCGATGCGGGCGTCGGCCGAGGTCGGTTGCTGTTCCACCCATCGTTGCAATAGGGCGAACGCCTCATCCATTCGGCCCTGACGCGCAAGCAAGACGGCCAATCCGCGATAAGCCTCGCGGTGGTTCGGATTGCGGTCGAGGCACATGCGGTAGGCTTGTTCCGCTTGATGGGCGTCTTCCACTCGCTGAGAACGCATGGCCATTTCGTGCAGCGTGGCCGCAATGTTGTAATGCGCGTCGGCGTTGGACGGGTCGTCGTAGCGAGCCTGCTGGAAGAGCCGAAGGGCCTCGTCGTACCGGGCCTGTTGGAACATGCGGACCCCTTCGGCGTTCTTGCCGGCCGCAGAAAAGTTGCCACAACCGCCAACGCCCGCTGTAACAACAGCCGCCAGCAACCAAGCGACAAGCCGATCGATAGGTTCGCTCCGCCGGCCTTGTCGCCGAGCGCCCATGGGGCGTCGCTCTTGCCGATTCGAGCAGACGATCGGCGCCGAGCCGATGGCCGAAGGAGGTGTCGGATCAATGCGGTTTGCGGCGCGGAACATCCGTGTCTCCGCCGGCGTGAACAATAGCGAGTGCGCGTCTCCGGATGATGGACCGCCCATCCTGTAGGCGCGGCATCGTCGATCAGACGCCACCCGGCAAGCCCATCGACCGCGACCGCCGATCGATGCCCCGTTGGGAACCACCGTGGTTGTCGCGGGCAACGCTTTCAGCGGTCAACAATCGGCCGGAAGGATACCGAGCGACCGGCGGCAGGCACAAGGCCAATTTGGGGGCAGTTGGCTGGCTGGCTGGTTGGCCGATTGCGGCGGATCAGCCGCCGTCGGCAGGCCGATTGGCGTCCGTCGCGATCTGGGAGTTTTCGTCGCCGGAGTTCGGATCGCTTGTGCCCGGGTTCTCGGCGGTTGACGCAGGGGCTTCGGTCGAGGCGGCCGAAATGGCCGGGGCCGACGGGTTCGGCCGTTTCTCATATCCCAAGCTGCGGATTACTTCGAGGATTTCGCTGCATGTGGGAAACATGCGGCCGTTGGTGCGTTTGTACAGATCAAGCGCGTTCATGAATTCCACTTCGTCGGCGGAATAATCGCGTTCGCAAGTGGTCGGGTCGATTTGGCGTCGGCGGGCCACTTTTTCCCGTCGCTGAAAGACGCGACGTTCGACCGCCACCGGCTCGTTGCGCTGTCGGCGATCGCCGCCTTTCCGTCGGTCGGCCGAGCGACGGCGATCGATCGTTACCACGCCCGAAGCCTCGGACGACAATTGGGGCGCGGGCGCCGCGGCCTCCGTGGGCCGGATCTTGGACGCGGGTTTTTGCTTGACGTTCGTCTTGGCATTGTTGGACTTGGACACCGAAAAACACCTTTCTGCGGCAGGGAGTGATGACTGGGAAGGCGAACGCCGGGCATGGCTGTCGTTTCTGCGAGTGCCGGCGCCGGCCGCGGAGATTTCGTTTGAGGCCGAGATACCTCGATGGCCTCGCTTGGCTCGTTGTTTGAACTGCTCGAACACAAAGCAGCCCCGGGTTCTTGGTCTGCTTGCGGTGGTGGGGTGGTTGGGTTGTTGGGGAAGGCGGAAGCTTTTGGGCTGTGTAGGAAATATACATCACCGTTGACAAAAGGCATCGAAAAAGCACCCAGCCAAAGTTGAATGCGTAGGGAAGAAGTCCGCATTGCGCAAAGAGGATGGCCGGTGATGGCTGCAACGATTAGAATGGTTGAATCGGCGACGCTCGGAGCAACGGCCAATGCCGGTCGTCCCGAGCCGATCGCGGATCGTTCTGCGCAATTGCGAAAAGCGGCGGCGGTCGCAACGAAGCGGCTTTTCGTGCGTGCCGTCTTCGTTTGAACCGGTTTCCGTTTTTGCGGGCTTATCTGGAACGCGAGAAAACCGAAACAGGAAGAATCCGACCGCGCACTCTCTGCCGGCGAGATCGAGCCGCGCAACCGCGCCATGCCGATTCTGGGGCAAACTGAATGATGATCACACTCATGGAAAACCCGTTTCCGATCATCCTCGTGGGCGTTCTGGCCGCTGCCGTCTGCGCGGCGGCGCTGGTGCGGACCGGGCGGGGGATCTTCCTGGTTGCGATTGGGGCGATCGCGCTGGTGACCGGTGCGGGCGTGCTGGTAGAGAAGCTCGTGGTGACGCAGCGCGAGGAGGTCGAACAGGTGATCGACGATGCCGCGGCGGCCGTGCGAGCGAACCGATTGGAGGGCGTGCTCGAGCACCTATCGTCCGACGCCGGTCGAGCGAAAGACCTGATTCGCTGGGCCTTCAGCCGAGCGACGTTCGAAGACGTGCGGCTCACCCGGCTCGACATCCGTGTGATCAACACGGCCAGTCCGCCTTTGGCCAAGGCCGAAATCGCCGGATATGTTCGCTGTCGCGATCGATTGGGCGAGTATCCCTACGATGCCGTTCCGATCGACGGCACGCTCGAACTCCGCAAGATCAATGCGCGCTGGTTGGTAACGGGCTACGAGATGCGCCAAGACCCTCGCGGGCACTAGTTGCCGGCCTGAAGGCGAATGAGCGTCGTTCGATCGGTTAGTCTCTTGTATGCGCAAACCGTCTGAACGATTCACCGCAACGGGTTGTAGCACTTGAGGCCGTCGGTTACGGTCCCGGATAGCCGCCGGGGGGCATCCACGGACCGGGGCCCGAGGGCGGTCCACCGGGACCACCGAGTCCGCCAGCTGCGGGTGGATAGCCGCCGCCCGGGGGCATCATCGGCGGCACGGCGCCACCGGGATACCACGGCGACCAAGGCGGGTTGGGCAGCTTGCCCAGCCCATAGGGATTGATCCACGAATCGAATGGCAGTGTCCATGGGCCGCTGGGGTTGCCCCAAGGGCCGTAGGGGGTCGCGCCGGCACGATACGGATATTCCCATTCGCCGTAAGGGCGAATTAGCTGCCCAAGTCCCCAGGTTTGCACGATGTGTTGGTAATCGTAGCTGCCATCGGCACCGCGCAGCGCCGAACGGATGTGGCGGTAGCCGCTTTCTTGATAGGTGGGATCGGACCGGTAATAGGCAGTCGCTTCGGGTTGGAATTGAGCGACGCGACGCCCGGTGGCCGCATCGTGCGAAAACGTCGAGGGACGGAATATCCAGCTCTCGGCCCGACCGACGGCGACCGCTGCAAGACAGATCGCCGCGCCTAGCCCGAGGGCACGCGCCAGGGAGCGATCGATTCGTGCGTTGCGTTGCGTGCCCATGATGTGTGTTGCGAAAAGAATGAGGAAGTGACTCGTTTCGCGTTGGTCGATTCGATCAGTGCCCGGTTCTCGCGTCTTCTTTCGAGCATACCCAGCACGGGCGGCCGACCGCAAACCAGTTTCGGGCCGGCCGAACGCGACGAGCAATCACGAGCCCAAACGGCCCGATTGCCTGGCTCGGCAAGTGCCATCGACCGGCAACGCCTGAAAAGAACGCAAGCCCGATGCCGCCGGGGCTACCTATTGCGGACGGCCGCGGCCGCTGCGGAGGGAATCTTGTGGAATGCGGTCGATCAGCCGTCTCGATCTCGCGACGGATCAACAACTTGCGTCGTTGCGAACCTCGGCGAGGCTGATTCCGATTTCGTGGAACCGAATCGAAAGAAAAGGCGGCAACGAATCGGGCGGTGTTGCCCAACGGCAACATCGCGACCCGCCGACGCGATGCGGAAACGCAACAGGGTCGCAGTTGCGACCCAGAACGTACGTTGCCGCACAGAAAGCGGCAACGGATTTTACGGATCGCACTGTTTTACTGGGCCGGTTGTTCGACCATCAACTCTTCCGTTTTCGGGTCGTACACGTACCGGTGGCCCTCGGGCAATTCAGGCAGCGCGATGTGGTTTGCCCGAATGATCTTCTCCATGAACTCCTCGTGCGACTTCGGCGCGCGGTTTTCCATGGCCTTGAAGAGATTCATCGCCTGTTTGATTTGGATGTCGAAGGCGATGCGTTCCTTGGTGCGGAAGTAGGCGCCGGCGGGCGTGCTCACCAGGCCTTCGCCGTAGCCGTGGCCTTTGGCGCCGACGCCGACCTCGGCCTTGGTTCGCACCGTGCCGGGGGCTTGTTCGCCACCGAGGGGTTGTTGCGGCTGCGCGGCCGGTGCGGGCTTGGGCGGGTCGGGCTCCGGCAGGCAGCCGGAACCGGCAAGCAGCAGGCAGAGCGAGAAACTAACCAACATTGCACGTAGCGGCGCGAGGGCGATCGTTGTGTTCATTGGTCAACCTCCGATGCGGGCGAGCGGCTATGGTTCGGAATGACGGCCTTCCGACGGTTTGTGATTCGGGGTTTGACGGATGTTTTTTTTCGAGAGCACGACGGGACGCATGGGCGGATCGCGCGGCGGCGGGGCGTCGGGCCGGCACTCGTCGGTGTCGGTTGTGCGGAGATCGAACGACCACTGTTGCATGGCGGCCAAGGCATCGCGGCGAGTCAAGTCGTAGTCGAGCGGGGTGATAGTGATGCAGCCGCGGGCCAGGGCCGAAAGGTCGGTTTCCACCCCGGGCGGGTGCGAGGGCGGCCCGCCTTTGAGCCAGAAGTAACTTCGTCCCCAGGGATCGGCGCGACGTTCGAAGCTGTCGGCGTAGCGCGTGACGTTCATCGGAACGGCAACGACGCGCGGTGATTCGTCGGCGAGGGCGGCCTTGGGAATGTTGATGTTGAACAGTTGGGGATTCGGGCCTTTTTGCGCAAGAATGCGGGCGATCAGCCGACATGCCAGCCGCGCGGCTTGATCGTAGTCGGCTTGTTCGTCGAACTCGAGCGATACGGCGGCGCTGGTGATGCCGAAGAACGCACCCTCGATGGCGGCCGCCACGGTGCCGGAGTAAAGCACGTTGATTCCCGCATTCAATCCGCTGTTGATTCCGCTGACGATCAAGTCGGGCGTATGCGGGCAGAACTCTTTGATGCCGATTTTCACGCAGTCGGCCGGGCTGCCTTCGACCGCCCAGCCCCAGCGATTCGGACCGTGATAAACCTCTTTGGCGATCAGCGGAGTCAGATAGGTGATCGAATGGCCCACCCCGCTTTGCTCGGTGGCGGGGGCCACAATGCACACGTCCCCCAACGTGCGAAGGGCCTCGGCCAGCGAAGCGAGTCCGGGGGCATAGATTCCGTCGTCATTGGTAACAAGGATCAACACAGTCGAACGACCTCGTACTCTTTCTGATCGTGCATCGCAATGCGGGCCATTGTCGGCGTTGGGCCGCAAGACGCAGCCGCGCTACGGGGGCCGTTGCACAGTGCGGCGTCCGGCATCTGATGTGGACAGACGCAGCGCGCCGCCGGTCGTCCGTCATCTTACCGGCCGACGCGGCGGGGAACAATCGGTTGCGGCGGCCTACTGGCGGGTTGCGGGCGGGGGCGTATAATGACGGGTTTTCACGCGGAGAAACGCGGATGGAGCGGTTGGCCGACGAAAAAATCCTGGTTCTCGACTTCGGCTCGCAGTACGCCCAGTT
Organism: uncultured Planctomycetaceae bacterium; assembly: GCA_964631235.1. GTDB lineage: Bacteria > Planctomycetota > Planctomycetia > Pirellulales > Thermoguttaceae > JARKPK01. Next base: position 7,726 of record CAZVZX010000042.1, read on the forward strand.
GATTGCCCGTCGCGTGCGGCAGCAGCAGGTGTTTTGCGAGATCGTCCGCCACGACATCACCCCGGCGCGAATCGCGGAAATCGCCCCGAAGGGCTTGATCCTTTCCGGCGGCCCGGCCAGCGTGTACGAGCCGGGCGCGCCGCAGTGCGAGCCGGGCATTTTCAACATGGGCATTCCCGTCTTGGGCATTTGCTACGGCATGCAGTTGGCCTGCCATCTGCTGGGCGGCCAAGTGCAGAGCGCGCCGGCCCGCGAGTACGGACGGGCCCATTTGCGCAGCATCGGGCGAAGCGAACTGTTTTCCGGCTTGCCCGAGCAGATGCAGGTTTGGATGAGTCACGGCGATCAGGTGCGCGAGCTTTCGGGCGATTTCGAGCCGCTCGCGGCCACCGACACCTGCCCGATCGCGGCCGTGCGCCATCGGCAGTTGCCGTTTTTCGGGTTGCAATTCCACCCGGAGGTAACGCACACGCCGCTCGGCGGCAACATTTTGCACAACTTTTTGATGCGTATTTGCGGCTGCCGCGGCACTTGGCGGATGGGTGACTTCGCCCGCGAAACGATCGAGCGGCTTCGCCAACGGATCGGCTCGCGGCGGGTGATCTGCGGGCTGTCGGGCGGGGTCGATTCGTCGGTGGTGGCCGCGCTGCTGTCGCAAGCGATCGGCCCGCAACTGTCGTGCATCTTGGTTGATAACGGCCTGTTGCGGCAGGGCGAAGCGGATTCGGTGGTTCGCGAGTTTACCGGCCATTTCCGAACGGATCTGCATGTGGTGCCCGCCGCCGACCGCTTCCTCGATGCGCTTCGCGGCATTGTCGATCCGCAAGAAAAACGGCGGGTGATCGGCCACACGTTCATCGAGTGCTTTGCCGACGAGGCCGCGAAGATCGCCGGGGCCGAATTCTTGGCCCAGGGCACGCTCTATCCCGACGTGATTGAAAGCGGCGGCTCGCGCGACGGTCCGGCCGCGACCATCAAGTTGCATCATAATGTGGGCGGATTGCCGGAAGACATGGCCTTTGAACTGGTCGAGCCGCTGCGCGATCTGTTCAAAGACGAAGTGCGCCAGTTGGGCCTGCAATTGGGCCTGCCTGAAGAAATCGTATGGCGCCATCCGTTTCCCGGGCCCGGCTTGGCCGTGCGGTGCGTCGGCGAGGTATCGCGCCAGCGGTTGGAAACGCTGCGCCAAGCTGATGCAATCGTGATCGAAGAGATCAAACGCGCCGATCTCTATCGAGAAACTTCGCAGGTGTTCGCCGTGCTCTTGCCGGTGCGCAGCGTGGGCGTGATGGGCGACGCGCGAACCTATGCCGACGTGGTGGCCGTTCGTGCGGTGGCCACGGAAGACTTCATGACAGCCGATTGGTCGCACCTGCCCTACGAGGTGTTGGCACGAATTTCCACGCGAATCATCAACGAAGTGCCCGGGGTGAACCGCGTCGTGTACGATATTAGCAGCAAGCCGCCGGCAACGATCGAATGGGAGTAGCTCATCGCTGATCGTCGCGTGCAAGGGGACGAAGCCCGTGAACGAAAAACAGAAGCAGCCCAAGGAAGCCCAGGGCGGAGACGAACCGTTTGATTTCGAGCGGGCGATAGGCCGAATCGAGGCGATCGTGCAAGCGCTGGAAGAAGGCCGCGGCGGGCTCGACGAATCGTTGTCGCTGTACGAAGAGGGCGTGAAGCTGCTGCGCCGCTGCCACGGATTGTTGCGCAAGGCCGAGCAGCGGATCGAATTGCTTTCCGGAATCGACGATGCCGGCGAGCCGATTACGGAGCCATTCGACACGCGAGCGACGTTCTCTTCCGATACTTCTTCAATTTCTTCTTCATCTTCGGCAGCCAAGTCAGACCACGAGTCCGCTTCCGGCCCGGCGGCAAGGCGTCGCGGCCGGCGCCGGACCGACCTGCCCTGAAGCGCAAGCGGCTCAGCTCGTCGAGCAAGGCAGTTCTTCGGGCAGCTTCGAGCTTTTTTCTTCCGCTTGTAACTAACCCGGGCAGTGGTCGTATTTCTTCGGCGGAAGCAATCGTCAATCCTATCGGCCCTGTTCGTTCGTTCCGTGCGCAACCTGCTGCGGTTATTTGCGTTTCTGCGAAAAGACTTCGGTATAGATTTTTGCCGGTGTCGGATGTTGTTAGAAAAAAATAATGCAAAAACCGTCATTGGTTTGCGCGTTTTTTGTTGCAATGAATTTCCGGTTGTGTCTAAAATGCGTGGCGCTTGAGTAGCGGTTTTGGCGGCAGCAGTTTCCACGGGCTGGAAGTGTGTCGCTCGACCGTTGCTCCGGCGTCTCTCAATTGCCGGCTTTTTTCGCATGCACGTAGAACGAGGGGACGTGTTATGTGCACTCTGGGCAAGGTGCGATCGGGGTTTGCGCGGGCATTGATCGTTATTGCCGCATTAGCGGCGACGCTTGCGGCCGGTCCCGCCGGGGCGGCCGTGGTGATATGGACGGGCGTCAATTCCGCCTCTTGGGATGATGGCGGCAACTGGGACACCTTTGCCATCCCGGGCGCGTTCGACGACGCCTCGTTCCCCGATCCCGTGCCAACCACCGGCTCGACGATTACGCTGACGGCGTCGCAGTCGGTCGGCTCGCTTTACTTCAATAGCTCGTACCGCCTGACCGGGGCCGATCTAACGATCAACCTGGGCGTGATCAACACAGGCAACAACACCACGGTGCGCATCGACAACGTGTTGGCCGGCACTGCGGGCATGTTCAAGCAGGGCAACGGCACGTTGATTCTCACGGCCGACAACTCGGCCTACAACCGCTCGTGGAACGTCGATGGCGGCACCTTGTTGTTGGGGCACAACGCGGCGTTGGGCGGGGCCATCTCGTCGCTCACCTTGGCCGGCGGCGCGCGGATCGGTTCGTTCGGAACTGCGCCGATCGTTTCCGATGTGAATTGGACAGGCAATTCCAACCTCACCTTCGCCCACGGTGATTTGACTCTTTCGGCAACCCCCTCGTCGATCTCCACGACCCTGAATGTCGCATCGCTGGGCTTCGCCCGCGGCGGTTTGTCGGCCGCGTTGAACCTGGCGGGAAACAATCTGAACCTTTCCGGCGCGGGCCGGGCGACGATCGGCACGGCGAGCAACACGTTGACCACCGGCGGGGCGATCACGATCAGTAGTTCGGGCACGGCCGGTTCGCTCAAGAAGATTGCCGGCGATGTGGATGCCGGCGGATCGACGCTGACCGTCGGCGGCAGCGGCGGATTGGCCATCGACGGCAACATCCTCGGCGGCGGATCGCTGGTCAAGCAGGGCAGCGGCGAACTGATTTTGCGCGGCTCGGCCAATACGCACGCCTCTTCGTCGGTCTCCAACGGCAAATTGGTGGTCGCCCATGCCAATGCGCTGGGGAGCGGTCCCGTCCAGCTTTCGGGCGGCACGTTGCAGGTGGGGTACTCGGCCCAAGGGGTGATGGGCCGATTTTACAACGCCGTGGTGGGCAACGGCTCGATGGGTGATTTGGTGAATTACGGCCGCGCGGTGGCCAACGCCGAATGGGCGCTGGCGTACTCCGCTCCGACGACCGCAGGCGGGAATACGAGCATCGACTTCCGCAGCTACTACAACGGCCAAGAGGGCAACATCTTCGGTTCGTTGGGGTTCAACCGGCAGTTCGATCACTCGGCTGTTTTTGATGGGTACTTGGACGTGCCCACGACGGGCCAATACGAGTTCCGCATCGGCAGCGACGACGGCACCGTGCTCTATATCAACGATCAGTTGGTGATCAACAACGACTACTGGCAAGGGTTCACGTGGCGCGACAACGTCGGCTCGCCGATCACGCTGACCGCCGGGTTGAACAAGATCATGTTCGGCTTCTACCAGGGCGGCGGCGGGGCCGGTATGGCTCTTGAGTGGCGGCCGCAGGGCAGCAGCACGTGGCAGCCGATGCTCAACTCGAGCCTGCGGTTTGATACCGCACCGGACTACACGCCATCGAGCTATTCGGTCGGCAATGCGTTCACCGTTTCGGGCAACTCGGGCGTCGATCTGGCAAGTATGGCCGCCGGCGGAACGGCCACGTTCGGCGCGCTGACGATGGACGACGGGGCCACGCTTTCCGCCACCGGCTCGGGGCGGTCGGCCACCTTCAACGGGTTGACCGTGACTAACGGTTCGGCAATCGGCTTCGGCGGCGATGCGACGATTAACCTGGGCGCGGTAACCGGCTCGCCGGGCAGCCTGAGCCGCAGCGGTTCGGGCACGGTCAACTACAGCGGCTCGTTGGCGGTCGGCTCGGGCGGGCTGAGCTTCACCGGCGGGACAATCGCCGGCGGGGCGATGACGCTGCAAGGCGATATCGCCAAGTCGGGCAGCGGGGCGGCGCGACTGGAGGCCGCTTCGCTCGATTTGGGCGGCACCGCCCGCACGGTCTCGGTAACCGGCGGCGCGCTGACGATCACCTCGCCGCTGAGCAACGGCTCGGTGGATAAGCAAGGCAGCGGCACGCTCACGCTTGCGCCGACGGGCGCATCGAACCCGAACGATGTCGTCGTTACGGCGGGCAGGCTTGAGTTGGTCGGTGCCAGCCCGGTCGGCTCGGCCCAAATCACGCTGAAAAACGGCGCGATTCTCGTGCCGGGGCAGCTCCAATTCACCGCAGGGTTGAATGAATCGTGGGCGTCGGGCGACGGCAGCGGCGGTTCGCTGATCGCAAGCAATCGGCCCGACGGCACGCTCATCGGCGCGCAGCTCGGCGTCCGTCGCGGGCAAACCAACACGGTGACGGGCAATCCGCTGACCGGCTGGGCCGACAACACCACGTTCATCTACAAAGGCCGATTCTACGACGCCGACGGCTATTTCGCGTTTGGTGAGAACATCGACGACCGCGTCGCCATTTGGATCGATGGATCGCTGCGTCTTTTCAACGAGAGTTGGAACACTCCGACGAGCACCGGCAGCACGTCGAACAACGGCTACGGCGGCACGACCTACTTCGGCATGGGTCCCGACGGCGACGGCTGGCACGACATCGAAATCCGCATGAGCAACGGCGGCGGCGGGGCCGGCTCGGTTGGCGGCAACGGTTGGGTTGGGGGCAGCAAGGGCTTCGGGTTGCGCGATGCCACCGACAACCTCGATCAGACGGACGGCAGCTACTATGTTGTTCCGTTGGACGACGGCACCGGGTCGCTTTTCCGCGTGGTGACGGGCCGAACGGCTGCCACCGGGCTGAGCTCGAATAACGTGGTCGTCGAGGCCGACGCGACGATCAACCTGGCCGACGCGATGAACGCCGGCGGATCGATCACCTTCGGCAATCTGAGCCGAACGGGCGCGGGTACGCTGACGGTCGTGGGCGCTAACCGCACGATCAACTTCGGCAACACCACGTTGGCCGATGCCGATATGGGCTTCGCCGGCAGCGGCAACGTGAACCTCGGCAATTTGTTGCCGGCAACCACGCAGATCGGCCTGTTGACCAAGTCGGGCACCGGCAAGGTGCAGTTCAACGGCACGTTGCAGGCGACCTCGATCACTACCAGCGGCGGCACGATCGAGGGAACCGGCCTGGCGCTGATCGGCGGCTCGCGGGCGATTTCGCACACGGGCACGGCCGCGGCAACGATCAAGGCCAATGCGTTCGACTTGGGCGGCGGCATTGTGCCGGTTACGGCCACGAGAGTTACTAATGCCGTTTACGATCTGACGATCGATGCCCCGTTGACCAACGGCGGGCTGAGCAAGACGGGCAACGGCTACTTGGCGCTGAAAGGCTCAACGGCCGCCTTCGCCGGCGGTGTGAGCAGCCAGGGCGGCAAGTTGGCGCTGTTGAGCGCCACGGCCGCCGGCTCGGGAGCGATTACGCTCGACAACACCACCTTGCAAGTGGGCGACTATGCCGGCCAGGGCCTCGCGGTCAACCTCTACACGCCCGACTGCGGCACCGGCGTGGTGAACAACTGGACGAACTTCAATAACTGGGTCAACGCCCGCACGCCGACGGCGACCGCGATCACCACAGCCAACGGAACGACCGAATTGTGGTTCCCCGTCAGCGGCGGCCCCGGCGGCGCTTCGTTCAGTGCTCTTGGGTTCACGAATGAGAACAACTTCACGCTCGACTTCCAGGGCTTCATCTATGTGCCCGAGACCCGGGCGTACACCTTCCGTACCGGAAGCGATGATGGCAGCGGCCTATTTCTCGACGGTCAATTGGTAGTCAACAACGACTATTATCAGGGCGAGACGTTCCGCAGCGGCTCGGTGATGCTGACCGAGGGCTGGCACACAATCCGCATCGGGTTCTACGAGGGCGGCGGCGATGCCTCGCTGCGCGTCGATTGGAGCCTTGTGCCCGGCGAGCAGACACGGATGGCCAACACGTATTTGTATCGCGGCGTAGCGCCGGTGGCGTTTACTGGCGGCAACGATGTTACGGTGCTCACCAGTTCGACGATCGACGTAACGGCCGCCTCGACGGCCCAGTTCGGGCAGCTTTCACTTGGTGCCGGCTCGACGTTGACGGTTACCGGCCTGGGAGTGCCCGCCACATTCGCGTCCACTGTTTTGGACCCCGGCGGCGGCACGATCAACATCGACGGCACGGGCCGAGTTGTCCTCGGCCGGCTCTCCGCCAGCCAGACCGACCCGACCAGCTTGTACCTCAGCGCCGGCCGGTCGAGCATCGTCGGCGGCTCGTTGAACAACTTGAGCCTGCTGACGATCAACGTGGCCGACAACCGCCCCTTGGAGATCGTCGCCACGCCGGGAACGGGCAACGCACTGGGCGGGGCGACGGTCAATTTCGGCATGGGTTCGCGACTGTTGTTGGCAAGCACGGGCCCGGGCACCGACCCGATCATCGGCACGCTGAATTTCGGGTACAACCCGGTGATCGGCCATAGCGGGGCGTACACGACGATTTTGGGCGATTCAACCCATGGGCTGAACCTCAGCGGCAGCACGACGTTGACCTTCGACACCACCGGCGGCACATTGATCGTCGCCGGCACGGTGCCCAGCGATGCCAGCGAAGTCATCAAACGCGGCAAGGGAACCGTGCTTATCGCCGGAACGTACAGCGGCGGTCCGGTGAAGATCAACGGTGGGGCGTTCGGCTCGGGCGCGAATAACCGATTCAACTCGACGACGATCACCGTCAACGCCGGCGGCACGTTCACCAGCGACGGATTCACGGAGAGCGTGAGCACCTTGCGGCTCAACCCCGAGGGCTGGGCCGAGGTGGGTAATGGCGGCTCGTTGACGGCGGCTACGTTGCAGCTCAACGGCGGCGGAATTCGCATCGGCGCCGGCGGAACGTTCGTCGTGCCGGCCGCGGGATTGCTCCCGCTGGGCACGAGTTCGCCGGTGCTCGTGCTCGGCGAGGGCGTGCTCAATGTTGCGGCAAACAACGTGTTCGACGTGGCCGACGGTCCGCACAATATCGATGCGGCCGTGCTGGCCACGCTGAGCGGCTCGATCACCAAACGCGGCCGTGGCACGTTGCTGTTGGGCGGCGACAACGTGGCGGCCAACGCCTCAGTGGCGTTCGACGCCTCGACGGGCAATCCCGGTGCAATCGGCATCCTGCGGGCGTCCGCACTGGGGCCTACGCAGCTTGTGCTCTCCAGCACCGGCGCTACGCCCTATAACGCGCGATTGATGTTGTTGGCCCGGGGTGCGCTTGGGGCCGACCGCGTCTCCGTCGGCGACGGCGTGGGCACGATCGACGTTTCCACGGCCACAGGCATCGCCAACTCGCGGTGGGAAATCAACGGGGCCTTGGGCGGCACCGGCCAGTTGGTGAAGACCGGCTGGGGCGTGCTGCACATGGGCAACGTGGCATCGCCTCCGACGACGCCTTCGTCAACCGTGGTTCGGCAGGGCACGCTGGCGCTGGGCAGCCGCACCACGGCCTTGGGTGAGCAGCCGACGATCGAAGTGGCCCGAGGCGGCCAGTTGATTACCGCGGCTGCTAATCTCGATCTGACGAATGTCACCTTCAACGCCTGGACTCATCCGTCGGCGCCAAGCTGGTCGAGCGGCGCGCACCTCGGTTGGAACTATCCGGGCAACGAGTGGTACGGCAGCGTGCTGCGGATCCAAAGCAACATGGGCAACGACGCCTCGGCCCGGTTCCCCACCGCGGCGATTCGCGGTTTGGTGCAGATCGATCAAACCGATCTCGGACGCGGCGGACAATTGAACAATGAAGCCGGCGGCGCCTATGTGCCGTTGATGGGCCACCTCTCGGTGCTTCGTCACGGGGGGAATAACCCCGGGCTCAATTTCCGCCTCGACACCAATGCCGTGATGTTCTATCAACTCACTGGCAACGTGGAATGGCGCGGGAAGTTCACCGGTGCGGGCGGCATCTGGCGCGTCGGCGGCAACGAGCTGCGCATGTATGCCGACAACGACTACACCGGCAAGACGATCATCGACGGCGGCACGACCTACTTGGTCGAGACGGACGGCAAGATCTCGGCCTCGACCGATATCCGCATTCTCAGCGGGCAGTTGCAGCATGACAACTGGGCGAACATCGTCGATCGTCGGTTTAGCGACTCGGCAACGATCGCCATGTACGGCGGCACGTTCGTCTATCAGGGCTACAACGGCGGGCCGACCAATGCGGCCGGCACCGCGCCGACAATCGACATCCGCGGCGCGGCGACGATCAACACCAACAGCCCGCGGGCCGATAACTCGGCTACGTTGACGATTCTGAACCTCACCCGTCAACCCGGCGGCACGGTGAACTTCCTCGGACGCAATCTGGGCCTGGGCGGGGCGACCGACTCGACCACCTGGATCAGCGGCACCAATCCGCTCAGCGCCTCGGCGATCACGCCTTGGGCCTACGTCAATAACGCCGATTGGGCGATCTACGGGGCTAACGGCGTGCGCGCGGTGCCGACCGGCTGGTACGGCACGCTGGCCGCCCCGGGCGCAACGGGCGACGTGTCGATCAGCGCCTCGGCGACGACCTCGGGCGCCACTTCGATCAACTCGCTGCGGCTTACCGGCGCGGGCACCTTGACTATCGGCGCCGGCAGCGGCGAACATCTCACCTTGGCCAGCGGCGGGTTGCTGGTCAATGCCGGCGGATCGTGGACGATCGACCAACCCAACGTGGGCAACGCGCTGCGGGCGCACGACGGGACCAACTTCAAGGAACTGATTGTCAACACGAATCAGCAGTTGACGATTAATGCTCCGATCGAGGCGGCCGGACTGGCCAAGTCGGGCGGTGGGCGGTTGATCCTCGCGGCCGCTAGCGGCACGGACTTCCACGGCGGCAAGATTTCGGTCAACAATAATATTCTCGAGATCCGCGAACCCAATGCGATTTTCAACGCGACCGAGATCGTCTCCAACGGCGGACAGATCGAGTTCAAGAGCGATAGCCCCGGAACCGTTCTCTTCGCCTCGGATGTGCGCATTACGAACAGCGCGTTTAGCGACCGCAACATACATGTCGATCGGATCACCGGCAGCGGGCCGACAGATGTGCGCCATTCGGTCGGCGCGCTGACGATCGAACCCTATGTGCGCCAGGCACAGATTCGCAACGCCAACGGAATGTCGCTGAGCTTCGGCAACACGACCTTTGGCGACGGCGCGTATCTGAACCTCGATGCGGCCGCAGCCAATCCCTGGCAGTTCGGCGTGGGCGGAACGGTCAACTTCGACGGACGGGTGTGGCTGAACCTTTGGAGCGGCGATTCGGAATGGGGCGCGTTGGGCGGCACCGGAACCGAATGGGCCAAGTCGGGCCCGGCGCGGATGATTCTCACCGCGCCGGCGCAGTCGGGCTACCAGGCCGTCGTCGAGCACACCGGCGGCGAACTCCGCTTGGCGGCCGACGGCGCGTTGGGCACCGGAACCGGCTCGAACGCGACCACCGTCAACGTCCGCTCGCTCGCCTACCTCAACGTGGCAACGCCGCAATCGGTGCTGCCGACGATCAACCTCAGCCGCTATGCGGCCATCGGCGGTGCGCTCGGTTGGGATCCGGCCGTGTACGACGGCGGGGCCAACAAGATCAACCTGCCTGACGAAGATGCAGTGTACGTCGGTTCGGGCACGCTGACGCCTACCCTGGCGGCCCGCGGCGCCAACCGCGACTGGCTCGGCCTCGATGCCACCAGCGGCATGATCTACCTCGATCCGGTGGGCAGCGTTTATCGCGGGGCGGCGATCGGCAGCTTTACTCCCGCGGGGAATATCGAGGCCGACTTCCAGGCCACCAGCGGCGATCTGTCGCTGCTGATGCTCGAACCGCGGACCTTCCGTCCCTACGGCACGGGCAACACGCAGCGCTTCGACACGCTGACCGGCGTAGTCAACGTATTCGGCCCGCACGGGATGACCCTGGCCAGCAACGGCGGCAACGGGGTGAAGGGCGACTTCCTCTTCCTCAACCGTTGGGGCGATGCCCGAACGCAGAACAACGACTTGATGATCCTCAGCCAAGGCGCGGCGGCCCTGTCGGCCGGCAAAACGCTCAATGTGTATGACGGCCGACTGCGGATCTACGACAACAGCGGGGCGATTGCTCCCGATGCCATCGTCAACGTCGGTCCCGGGGCCACGCTGGTGCTGCACAACGTGCCGATTACTTCCGGCACGGTGAACGTGCTGGCCGACGAACGCGGCTTCGGTGCCGTGTGGGTCAACGATGCCGCGAGGTTCACCAGCTCGTTGGGCAGCCTGAACTTTGCTCCCGGCTCGATGATCGTGTACGACACCGACTCGAACCCGCAGGCGGCCGGCTTGCCCAGCCATGTTGACTATCTTGTCCGCGATGACAACAACCAGATCAACACGACCGCACTGGTGCTCGACGGCGGCCGGCGACTGACCACCGGCTACAACGACAACGGCGGCATCTCCGGCACCGGCCATCTGCAAGGCCCGACCTCGGGCACCCCGGCCATCCTCAGCGCCGGCAGTGGGCGGCGGTTGGCGATTTGGAATACCGGAACAATCGACGGCCGCTTCCAGATCAACGACGCCCAGCCGGTCGTTGTGCTCGAAGGCGACGACATGACCCGCCAGTTGACCGATCAGATCGGCATCGTCGAGATCGATCGGGCGACGATCGCCTCGACGGCCGTGATCAACGTGGTCAACGGCACGCTGCGGTTCGGGCAGGCGAGCAGCAATCCCGGCACCGCTCCGGTGGTCAACGGGCTGGTGGACCACAGCGTCCGGCCCAACAGCTACGTCGGCGGCGGGCCCTATATCGAGGTTCAGTCGGGTCGCGACGGCAATTCGGCCAACTATGTGGGCGGCTCGGGGGTGGTTCGGCTCGGCCGCGGCGAGGATATTTCCGTCGTCGTCAACGAGGTGGACAACCCCGGCGCAGGCAACCCGAACAAGGTCAACGAGTTCCGCGTGGCGGTCAACGTGCTTGGGCTGAGCGAAACCGATACCCAAGCGCTGGGCGGCAACCGCGGGGCGTTCACCGGGCTGCTGCGCTCGGCCCGTGGCGACGACCGCAACGGCAACTTCGCTTTGGCGCGGTTCACCAATGTCCGGCCGAATGCCGGGGCGGTGGTGGCGCTAAGCTCGTGGAACGACAACCGCATCATGGCCGACTTCGTGCTCACGCACGACCCGAACGGCCCGGCGCCGATCGTCCTTTCCGATCGCGACGAATGGGGCTATGTCATGATCGGCAATGTGACCACGCTCGATAATACCGAGCGCTGGCTGCAACTGGGCATCAATGGCGGCAACCTCTACGGCCCGACCGACTACCACATGGACTTGGTGGGCACGCTTTCGGGCAAGGCCAACGTGTTGATGAACAGCCGCGAGATGGTCCGCATCATGCCCGTCAGCATCGACGGCGGAGCCAATACATACAGCAGCTTTAACCTCAACGGGCGAACGTTGCGGCTGGCCGGCGTCGGCGAGTTGGAAGTGCAAGCGAATCCCGGCGTGGGCACGATTGAAATCGCCGCGGCCTATCGGCAGAGCTACGGCCGACGGGCGATCGGCATGTGGTACGGCCGCGACGGTCGAACATGGGGCACGCAAGGCGCCGATCGGCTCGATATGACCTTCACGGCCGGGCAGTTCCGCACGCTGACGATGTTCGTGCAGGATTCAGGCTCCGGGCCCGGGTTGGTCAACGACTTCACCGGCTCGATCAACGCGGCCGCCAATTCGTCAGGCGTCGTCGAGGCCCGGCGTTGGGGCAGCGCCGACGCCGTTCAGGGCCAGGTGAATGCGAACCTGAGCTTGGCCGAGGGCGGCGTGCTCGCGCTGCGCTCGTTCGACAATGAGCGGTTGGCCGTGCAAAACGTGGCGCTGACCGGCAGCGGTTGGTTGCTCAACGACACGGCCGGCGGGGCGACGAACATCACCGTCAACCGCGTGGCCGCTCAGTCGGGGGCCGAGTCGGCGGTGCTGTCGATCGGCGGCGGCCAGCAGACGAATATCGTCGGCTCGGGCGCGACGCCGGCGGTTCAGGCCGGCGGCATCGTCGCCCACAGCGAATTGGCCTTCAACCCCGGAACGGGTCAAACCGCGACGGTCAATGCGCCGATTTCGCTGGGCAACACCAAGTTGCAGGTGAAGAGCGGGTCGGTCGATTTGGGCACGCGAATGATCGACACGCTGCCCGATCGCGCCGAGGCGGCTCAGCCCGTCTCTTCGCTTGAGGAGCGGTTCTATCGGCCCAGCTACGTGGGGCTCGGTCCGACCGGATTCAACTCGTTCGGCGGCGACCCGTTCATCACCCTTGAGAACGCCGTGAACTTCCTCAATGCCCCGACGAGCAACTCCGGCACGCTGACCGGCGCCTTGTCGTACGCGAACGACGCGGCGATGCGCGCTCGTGCCGAGACGTATGGCAGCTTCCCCGCCGAGTCGGGACAGTCTGGCGACGATCAGATCGGTGCGGCCTGGAAGGGCACGATCACCGTGGGCGGGACGGGCAACCCGATCCAGCCCGGCGTGGTGTCGTTCGGCGCTCGCAGCGACGACGGCACGACGGTCTATATCGACCTCAATGGCGATCACGTCTTCCAGGCGGACGAGCGGATTGTCGATAACCGTGGCCCGCACGGCACGGAGCACACGGTGGCGACCATCGCTTTGGCCGCCGGCACGTATGACATCGGCGTAGGGTTCTACGAAGGCAATGGCGGCGCCGCTGCCGAGGTGCGCTGGGCGCCGGGCGCTGTAAGCGACTACTGGCAGATGCAGGTGCTTGATCCGAGCGGCACGTTCGCCGCCTTCAACCCGTACAGCATCGTGCAGGTGGATGATAGCGCCGAGCTCCAGGCCGGTGCCGTCCGCGTGGATGAGCTGGTGATCGGCGAGGGGGCGAAGGTGCAGATCAATGCCCCCAGCGGGTCGGCGGGCACGAGCGTGGTGAGCCTGCTGCAAATCGCCAACGGCAGCGGCGGGTTCTCGTGGGACTTCGGCCCCTCGGGCGGCGTTGCCGTGCCGGTCGGCGGCGATCTCGGGCTGTCAGGCGGCACCGGAACGGCTAGCCCGGTGCCCGAGCCTGCCACATGGGCGATGGCCCTGCTGGCGGTGATCGCCGGCTGGCTGGTCGCGCGGCGGCGCGCGTAGGATTTCGAGACGATCGCCGGCAAAGCAGTCGTCGGCAACGCGACTGCCAAGAAGGCGACGAACGAAACAAGCGAAACGGGGAGGCTCGACATACCGTCGAGTGCTCCCCGTTGTTCTTCGCGGCCCTGCGCCGCGACGTTGGCTCGGCCGCTTTACTGGTTCACGCCACCTTTACTGGTTTGCCTTTGCGGGCGGATTCGGTTTGTTTGTGGCAGAGGACGACGGCGTCGCGGGCCAGGCGGCCGTCGAGCACCGGCGATGTTTGCCCGGCGCCGACCGCGCGAATCACCTCGCCCAATTCGGCGCGGAAGGCGTCCATCGGGTCGCCGCCGCCGAGTTTCGGGCGAACGGCCCGTCCGCGCTCGTCGAGCACCGTAAGCGGCATTGCCAACACCGGCCCGGTGGCCAAATTGGCGAAATCATAGAGCAGCGTGGCCCGTTCGAAGTAGATTTCGAAGGCGTGGGTGAACGGGCGGCCCTGCTGGCGGATGACGCCGCTGGAGGCCGTCACGACCAGATCGGCATCGTCGAAGACGAATTGCGTGGTGAATTGCTCGACCACCGCTCCGCGCATTCGCCCGGCAGTGTTGACGGCCTTGGGCATGCCGAACAGCAGGCGAATGAAGTGCGCGTCGTGAACGTGCAGGTCGAGCATCGGTCCGCCGGTGTGCTGCGGGTCGTAGAAGCGGGGAAGCCATTGCGGATCGGAGATCACCCGTTTGAAATGGCCGCCGAGCAGTTTGCCGTACTTGCCCGATCGGGCGGCGTCGAGCGCAAAGCGATACTCGGGGAAGAAGGGGAGCACGTGCCCGATGAGCAGCAGGCGGTCGGCCTTCTCGGCGGCGGCGCACATCTTCACGGCGTCGGCGGCCGACAGTGCGATCGGCTTCTCGCAGAAGACATGCTTGCCGGCGCGCAGCGCGGCAATCGTCGCCTGGGCGTGCAATCCGGGCGGAAGGCACACATCGACCAGATCGACGTTCGGGTCGGCGACAAGTTGTTCGATTTCGCTGTAGCGGGCAACGCCGCTGAGGTCCATCATTTCGCCCGGCGGGCCGAAGTTGCCTTTGATCGAACGCCAGTCGCCGCTGAGGCGTACCGGGTCTTGCTCGCACAGGGCGACGACCTTCGCCCCGCGGAGCTTTCGATAGGTCAGATAATGCACCATGCCCATGAACCCGATGCCGGCGATTCCGATGCGAATGGTCATAAGCTCCTCTCCAACGATGATCGAGCGATAAGCGGTCGAATGTCCTCTGGTCTGGTTGGGCCGCCGAGGGCCGGAAACGGTCAGCCGGCGGCACGTTCGAGGCGGGCCAGGGCCTTGGCGGCCGCGGCCTTGGTTTTTTCCAGTCCGGTTCGCGCAACCTCGAGGGCGTCGCGCTGCCAGTAGTCGCGGTTGAATAGTTCCAGCGAGAATCCGCCGCGGAAGCCGGCGCGATACAAATCGGCGATCAGCGTATCCAGCGGCGCGATGCCGTCGCCGGGGAACACGCGGTCGGCGTCGCCGATCTTGTCGCGCGGCGGTTCGGCCGGATAGTCGTTGATGTGGAAGGTATGCATCGCCGCCCCGTTGAGCAGTCGGATGGCGGCGAAATCGGAGCCGCCTTTGTACAAGTGATAGGCGTCGAGCAACAGGCAGGCATCGGGATGGGCAGCTTCGGCGGCGACGAAGATCGCTTCGCTCAACCGGCTGAGCGTCTTCGATCCGCCCCAGATTTCCAGTTGCGCGACGACGCCCATCTGACGGCCGATCTCCAGCACGGCCCGATAACGCTCGCCGATCTTCCGCAGATCGATTCCCGCCGTGGCGTGCGCGCCGGCCGGGGGCGCGGCGATGCGATGGCCCCCGATGCGCTGGATGAGTTCCATGTCGCGTTTCAGTTGTTCCAGGCCGCGTGCCCGGGCGGCATCGTCATCGACGCACCACGAGGGGAAGCCGATGGCGCTTTCGACCGTCAGTCCGGCGTCGGCGATCTGTTTGCGCACGTCGTCGAGGTTGCCGCCGCCTTTGGCGAACTCCTCCAAGTCGCGAAGCCACGGCTCGATGGCGTCGTAGCCCGCTTCGGCCGCAATCCGCACTTGTTGCGGCACGGGCAGCTTCTGGCCGCGGATGGTGGCCGTATTCAGGCTGAAACGAAACGGCAGCTTGTTGTTCGTCGCCGAGATTCCCTCGGCCGCCGTTGCTCCAACCGGGGCGAGCGCGGCGGCCCAACCGGCCGCGCCGGCCCACAGAGCGGTTCGTCGAGTGATCGGTTGCATCGGTGCGAAGACCCTTTGGCGTAGAATGGTTGAACCGCGACGAATTCCGGTGAAACGTCGCTAAATAGTTCCACACAATTACGGAAACGGCCGCCAGCGCAGCGAAGCGGCCGATTGCGTAGGGATGCGGTTTGAACCGCGTTCTGTTTTCCGCGGCTTTATTCGGTAGTTTGTCATGACGCGGCGGAAGTTGCAACAGCCCGGGCGCCCGGCGGCCGCAGTGCGTGACGGACGAAGCAGTTGGGCGTGCGCGTTCCCGTCGCGTGTCTCTGCAACGCAACGGGCGGCGATCGTGGGCAGTTGAGCGGGCAGCCGATATATTGGGAGCGGTTCGGTACGGATTGATCGCGGCCGTTTCCCATTTCTGGGGCAGCGGGCCGAACAGAAGCAAGCAAGAGGACGGATTGATGGTAACGAAAGGGATTGTGCTGGCCGGCGGCTCGGGCACGCGGCTCTATCCGCTCACTCGGGCCGTGAGCAAGCAACTGCTGCCGGTCTATGACAAGCCGATGGTGTTCTATCCGTTGTCGGTGTTGATGCTGGCCGGCATCCGCGACGTGTTGCTGATCTCGACGCCGCACGATTTGGGCCTGTTCGAGCGGCTGTTGGGCGACGGCAGCCGTTACGGCATCTCGATTCGCTATGCCGCTCAGCCGGCGCCCCGAGGGCTGGCCGAGGCACTACTCATCGGACGCGACTTCATCGGCGGCGAACCGGTGGCGCTGATCTTGGGCGACAATATCTTTTACGGCCAAGGCTTTCAGGCGATGCTGCTTCGGGCGGCGGCGCGGACCACTGGGGCCACGGTGTTCGCCTATGCAGTGAAAGACCCGCAACGCTACGGCATTGTCGAGCTGGCGCCGGACGGGCGCCCCTTGTCGATCGAAGAAAAACCCTCGCGGCCGCGTTCGAATCTGGCGGTTACCGGGCTTTACTTTTACGACTCCCGGGCTGTTGGGTGGGCCGAACAGTTGAGGCCGTCGGCCCGGGGCGAGCTGGAAATCACCGACGTGAATCGGGCGTACTTGCAGGCGGGCGAACTAACGGTCGAGCGGCTCGGCCGCGGTTTCGCTTGGCTCGATACGGGCAACGAAACGTCGCTATTGCAGGCGGCCGCTTTCGTGCAAACGATTGAAGAACGCCAAGGACTGAAGATCGCCTGTCTGGAAGAGGTAGCCTGCCGCAAAGGGTTCATCTCGCCCGAAAAGGTTCTCGCCGCGGCCGCCCACTATCCGAACAGCTACGGCGAATATCTCAAAGCCGTTGCCGCGGAGCTGTCTGGCGAACCGCTTTCGGCGGGCGACTGACTGTTCGCCGAGAACTTTACTTCGCGTGTATTGGCGTGTATTCGCGGTTTGATTTTCGTTGATTTGCGTTCATTCGCGGTCGCGTGTTCGCCGTTTGTTTTTTGTCTGTGACGGCTGACGGTAATCCTTCGATCCGGTGGTTTTTGATTTTTGCCGTTTGGCACGGCGTTAGCTATTCTATTAGGCGTTGTGGGACGAACAACATCGGCTTACGAGAGTTTGGGGCCGGTTTGAGAGGAGAGCAACGCCTGGATTGAGGCAGAACCCAGGCGAACAGAGATTAGAGGCGAAACCAGTCGGGTACTTTCTGTCCGAGACGTCCCCTCCGGAACGAGAAGTAGGCAACCCGACCGGTCGGAAGCGATCGCTTCCGTTCTACAAGGCGGGTCGGAGAGCGAAGCCCGAGCGATCTCCGGCCCGCCCTTGTGCTTTCTTGATGTTTCAAAATTGAACACGTGTTGCAAAATGCAACACTCAGTGTTCGCTCAAGGCAACGTAGCGGTGGCCTCCGTTGACGTTGGGGAACCGCAAGAATTAAGAATCGAGAAGGCGCGAAAACCGCGAAATCGGGAAACCGGGGCAATCGCGAAAACGCGATAGTTCGTAATCGCGAAAGCGCGAAAAGACAGCAGATGGCTTCGCACGGAATCGCGGTTACGCCTTCGCGTTTCGCGTCCGTTCGCGCATATTCGCGGTTACGCCTTCGCTTTTCGCGTCCGTTCGCGTGATTCGCGGTTGCGGTTTCTCCCTTCGCGTTTCTTCGCGTTCATTCGCGGTTTCGGGTTTTCCCTTCGCGAATCTTGGCGTTCATTCGCGGTTTCAGGTTTTCCCTTCGCGAATCTTGGCGTTCATTCGCGGTTGAGCTGCTATTCTTCGCGACCGTTCGCGGCGATTCGCGGTTTCAACCGGTCGGCTCCGGTGGCGGCAGGTGCAGGCAGAAGGTGCTGCCTTTGCCGAGTGTGCTTTCGACCGTTGCTCGACCGCGGTGGTATTGGGCGATATGTTTGACGATGGCCAGTCCCAGGCCGGTTCCGCCGAGGCTGCGGCTGCGCGCCTTATCGACGCGGTAGAACCGTTCGAAGATTCTGGGGAGGTGTTCGCGGGGGATGCCGCATCCTTGGTCCCGGACGCGGATTTGCAGTTCGTTGGGGGTCAGTTCGGCTTCGATGCGGACCGTTTGGTGTTCGCCGCTGTGCTTGATGGCATTGTCGATGAGGTTGACGAGTGCTTGTTCGAGCAGAGTGGGGTTGATCTGGGCGTGCAGGGCAGGGTCGCAATCGGCTTCGAGACGGACGTGTTTTTCGTCGGCCTTCAGTTGGCATACGCTGATGGCTGCTTGGATGACGGCCTGGATTTGGCCGTTTTCCAGCGTGGGTTCTGCGTGTTCGTGTTCTTGTTCGACGCGCGAGAGCAGCAGCAGGTCTTCGATAATCGCTTCCAAGCGGTCGGTTTGGGCGGCCACGATTTGCAGAAACCGTTTGGCGTCGTCCGGGTTTTCGACCGCGCCGTCGAGCAGCGTTTCGACGAAGCCCTTGATCGAGGTGATCGGGGTGCGCAATTCATGCGACACATTGGCGACGAAGTCGCGTCGCATATTTTCCAGTTTGCGCAGTCGCGTCACATCGTGTAGGACGAGCAGTACGCCGATTTCTCGGTCGGCCGCGTCGCGAAGGACGCTGGCGTGGGCTTCGATTTGTCGTTCGCCTTGATGATGAAGCATGATCTCTTGGGCGATGGATTCTTGCCCGACGAGCACGCCGGACACCAATTGCTGCAAGTCGGGATTGCGCACCACCTCTTGCAGGTGCCGTCCGGCGGCGCGTGCGGCATCGGTGCCCAGGAGCCGCGCGCAGGCGTGATTCATGCTGATGATGCGCTGGTTCGAATCGACGGCGATGACGCCCTCGACCATGCTGGAGAGCACGGCCTGCCCTTCGTTGCGTTGTTGAATCAGTTCGCTGATGCGTTGATCGAGGGCGGCGGCCATTTGGTTCAATGCGTCGGCCACGGCCGCGATCTCTGCCGCGTTGCCGCCGCGAACGCGGTAGTGCAGTTCGCCGCGGGAGAACCGTTCGGCACCTTGACGCAACTCTTCCAGTGGGCGAGTGAGTCGATAAGAGAGCCACAGGCTGACGGTTGCCGCGACTACGCCGACCAGCGCGGCAAACAGGCCGATCCGTTGCAACAGTCCCCGGGTTTCCGCATCGATCGTGGTGGTAGGCAGCGCGACGCGAACGAAGCCGAGCAGCCGTTGCCCATCGCGAACGGCCGCGGCGGCGTAGAAGAGTTCGGCCTTGACCGTATCGCTGAAGCGCCGCGACGAGCCGACGCCGTCGGCACTGCTTGAGGCGGCGGCGATTTCCGGCCGGCTGAGGTGATTTTCCATCCCCCGGGCGATTTCGTCCGAGTCGCCCAGCACGACCCCATCGGGGGCGACAACCGTCAGCCGCATGTGCGACTCGCGCCCCAAGAGTTTGCATTGTGCGTCGATTTCGGCAGCGTCGCCGGCGGCTAACTGCTCTTTGATGTTGACGGCCGCAAGCTTTGCCCGGTCGATCAAGTCCGCTTCGGTGCGAGCGTAAAAGAAGGCTTTCATCGTCCGCGCGGCATGGAACGAAACGACGGCCACGCTGGCGATCGTGACGAGCAGGAAACTGGGGAAGACCAGCCAGATAAGACGCGGAGAACGCATCGCGCGAGAGACCTTCCTATACCTTGGCGGTGAATGATCTGCGGCATAGCGGCGAGAAGACGATGGGCGGCCGCGTGCGGCCCGCGGTCGCTCCTCTCGTCGCCCAACGTGTTCGGGATCGCGGTCGGTCGGACGACCGTCGGCCGCGTCAGACCTCGCTTAGTCGGTATCCGACACCGCGGACGGTTTCGATTTGCCGTCCGGCAGTTCCCAATTTTTTTCGCAGTCCGACGATCTGCACGTCGATCGCTCGATCGCCGACGACATTGTATCCGTGAATCGCCTCGGCGATTTGCCGCCGCGTGAAAACCCAGCCTGGACGACGCATCAACGTTTCCAGCAGCCGAAACTCGGTGGTGGTCAGCGAGACGGGAGTGCCATTGACGGACGCTTCGTGGCGGCCGGAATGAACCTCGATCGCACCGACGACTTGCCGTTCGTCGAGCGGATCACGTCGGGCCGATTCGTTCAGCCGCCGAAAGACCGCGTGGAGGCGGGCGACGAGCACCCGCGGGCTGAAGGGCTTGGTGATGTAGTCGTCGGCGCCCATCTCGAGCCCGAGGACGATATCGGCGTCTTCGCCCTTGGCGGTCAACATGACGATGGGCACCGCGGCCGTGGCGGAATTGCCCTTTACCCGGCGGCAGAAATCGAGCCCGCTGCGGTCGGGCAGCATCAGGTCGAGCAGGACCAAGTCGGGCAGGGCCGAGGCCAAGTGGCGTTCGGCTTCGGCCACGGTGCCGGCGATCAGCACCCGGAACCCCTCTCGTTCCAGTGTGAAACGGAGCAGTTCGCGAATGTTCTCTTCGTCTTCGACAACCAAGATGCTCGACGCTGCCATCACCACCTACATCAGCGATTATCGACTTGTGAACTCTTCGAACCACGCCCCTGCGCGACCGATGCGTTAGCCCATTGCGTTCGATCGGCAAACGCTTGCCAGGTCAATCCCTTCATCAGGCGCCGACCATCCGCCGCACATCGCGAGCCGACTCGCAGGCGACATGCCCCTGCCTGCCGCAATCGCTTTATTCTAACGCATTGTCGATATCGGCCCAAGTTGGCTTTGCCGCGATCATGGGCAGGTTTTGCGCGATCCTAATGTCTTACCGCGTCTTTGGCGGCACCGGGCGGTCCAAGGCGTTGCGGCAATTGCCTTCTGTCCGGCGAACGTCGGCCTGTTGGGAATCGGCCAGGGGTAAGTCCTGTTTTCGCAACGTGTGATTGCGCGGAAAGGCAGGCTGGTTTGCACAAGAAACCGATAGGGTGATTCGCTCGGATTAGGCAAACAGCGCGCGGTCGGACCGAATTGAGCACGAGCGAATCGGGACCGACGTTTATTCGGATGATGCCTGCTCGGATTATGCAAGGTGCAGCGGGGAAAACGTGTCGGCGAAAGGCGACGGCCAACGCCGGACGATGCTAAATAAGACGGCCAAAGACGGAAAGCGGTTTAAACGCGATTGCACGTAAGAGAGCCGCATCGTTGCGATCGCGGCCGCTTTCGCAATGGTGTGGAGCTGATTGGCGCGGGCCGACCGGTCTCAAAACGAGCGGTCGTCGGCGGGAAGCCGGCCAAGTCACGGCTGTCTTCGGCTCGTCGGCTGCCGTGTTGATGCCGACCGGCGCGGCAGGTTGCGGG
>CAZVZX010000042.1:29211-34260 GCA_964631235.1 uncultured Planctomycetaceae bacterium
TCGGTTGGGAATCTCTGTTGTCCGGGCCGGTGGGTGGTTCGGGCACGATCGAGAGCGTGCGTTGTGCCTTGGGCGGCTGGGCGGGACTGTGGTCAAAAAGTTCGTATTGGCGGCGTTGGGCTTGATCGGTGCGGCCGGCGGGCCGTATCTGCTTTCGCGCGCGCCGGCCACCTACCAGACGGTGCGGCAGTGGGTTACCGCGCCGGCTGGCGAACAGGCGCTGCCTGTCGAAATTGCCACGGCCCCGCCGCTGCTGCCTGAAGAACCGCGGGCTTCCAACGGCGCCGCTTGGGCGTTGGAAGGCCCGCCCGCCCGATTGGACGAGATTCTCCGCTTCGACATCACGCCCGAGGCCGTTGTCTCTCGCTGGCCTCGGGTTTCCACCGGGCTTGCCGATTTGGAACTGATGGGCTATCGGGTTCCCCTGGTAACCGGCGCGGGGCAGGCCGATCTGGCCGGCTCGCTTACCTACTACTTCGATCAGCATCGTCAGTTGCGGCGGATAATGTTCAAGGGGACCACGGGCGACTTGGCCGCATTGCGCATGGTGCTCAGCCGTTTCGGCATGGTGCATCGACCGACCAACGATCCGGCCTTGATGGTCTTCGAGGCCCGCAGTCCGTCGGGCCAGACGAGCGGCCTTGCCCGCATTCGCACCGCTCCGGTGATCCAATCAACCGACCCGCTGCGACGCTACGAGGTTCACTTAGTGGTCGATCGCCCGACGGGGTGAGCGAAGTTCGGGGCCGTTGGGCCGATCGAGCCGGCCACGCGGGCTCTTTCTTTCGGCCGACTCTGCCGGCCGCCGTGCAACACGGGATCACGTAACGCTTTCCGCAGACCGATCCGGGATGGTTCGCGGCGAGATTCTTCCGCGCTGTTGATCTGCGCGTGATGTGCGCGGGTGCGACTCTTCCGCATCATTCATCGTGGTGCGGTTCGGGCGGTTCGTACTCGAAGTCGCGCCAAACCATCGGGCGGCGAAGTTGCGGTTCGATGCGGAGGACGACCTCGCCGTTCTGGAAGATGCGCACCGTGCCATTGCTTTGGCTGACGGTGATCGCCACGGCGTTGGTGGCACGGCTGATGGCGGCAGCCGCCCAATGCCTTGCCCCCAGGCCTTTCGAGAGTGTGACGTTCGCTGCGGAACAATCAAGGTAGCGGCAGGCGGCTTCGACGACGCCGTCGGCCGAAACGATGATCGCCCCGTCCATTTGAGCGATTTCTTTGATGCCCTCGCGGACGCGGGGATCGTTGAGGTTTCGTTCTTTGCGGCTGTAGCCCCGAACCGGGTCGAAGCCGGTCGGGTGGCTGCTGGCGAGCACCTTGCGCGAGTCGCCGACAACGAAGAGGGTGCCCACCGGCTTGCCCTCGCGGCCCTCGCGGCCGATCTCGATGGCCAGATCGACGACCAGTTTGAGCGTGTCGAGCGGCACGCGGGTTTCCAGTTGGCGCAAGTCGCGGCCGGTCAGGCGGTTGAGATGCTCATCCAGGTCCATCACGCTGATCGAATCGAGGGCCTCGATGTCGAAGCCGCTGTAGAGCGCCACCACCTTCGCCCCCGGAGAAAGCAGATCGTCGGCCACGGCTTCGAGCACGGCCTGCGAGAGGCGTTCGTAGATGGGGGCGTCGGGCATGTCGATCCGCACCGAGAGCACCCCTGCCTCGCTTGCGCCGGTGAGTTGGTCGGCGGTGTCGGCGGCCACGATCAACTTCGTATCGCCCACCAGAGCCTTGAGCTTGGCGAAATCCGCCGTTCCCTCGAGCAGCACGACCAGCGCCTCGGCTTCAATCTCTTTCCTCAGCCTTGCGGCGCTGCCGACAAGGGCCTTGAGCTGGTCGGTAAACCGCACGGAATGCATCGGCGATCCTAAACTAAACCGCGGAAAAGGGACAGCGGTTCGAACGGGGACGGCACGCAATCGGCCGCTTCGCTGCGCCGGCGGCCGCTTTTGCACTTGTGTGGAACTATTGGGCGACGGCTGAGGCGACGCTTCGGGACCGAAAACACGCAACAGCCCGGCACTCTCGGCCTGCGTTGCGGTTATCTTACGACTTTCGACTTGCGACGGCAACGCCGGTACTGGGGGATTCGACGTCGAATTGGCGGCAAAGATCATCGTTGGTAGCTCTGTCGGTTGATCGTCGCAGTGGGCCGCTGCGGCGGGGCCCGCTCGAAGAAAGCCGGCGGTAGCCGGAATGCAGTTGTCCGGAGAACTGTTGATCGGTGTCGCTTGCCCGCGGCGCGAAACCGCTGGGCCGTGGGTGATCAAAACACAGTGCAATCAAAACATGTTGCGCCAGCGTTCGGCCAACGAGGGCGGTTTTACGACGGGCGGGCCTTCGCCCCGAACGTACTGGCGCCATGGCTCGATCTGGTCGCCGAGGTCTTGGCCGGTTACTTGCCGGAGCGAACCGATCGTGGCATAGCGCACGGCGGGGTCGCCGTCGTCGAGAAGCCCTCCGAGAGCGCTGACCGCCGCGGGCGACTTCGTATTGCCCAAGGCGCGCACGGCAGCCAATCGCACGTCTTTGTCTTGATCTTTTTGCGCGGCAGCGGCCAACAGTTCGATCGCTTCCGGAGTGCCGCGATAGGCCCAGGCTTTACAGGCCGCCAAGCGCACGTCGGTGTCGGGGTCGTCCAAGGCGGCGCGAAGAACCTGATCGGAGGCCGGCGCCGGATAGTGCGCCAGCGTGTTGATGATCTCGGCGCGGATCATGCCGTCGGGCTCTTCGCGGATGGCTTTGGTCAAGTCGTGAACCACCTGTTGTTTTTCTTCGGCATTGCGAGCGCCGGCATCTTTGGCCAGTTTTCTCAGTGCCGCCATTTTCTCGGCCGGAGTGGGCATGCCCGGCAGTCGATCCGGCACTTCCCGAAACGGTCCCCAGTTGGGCAGGGCATTGCAGCCGATCATCGCCGTCAGCAGCACAAGGCCCAACCATCGGCAACCGTTGCGGATCAAGCTGGACATACGCGGTCTCGCAAGAACCTGAAAAACCCGTCGATCTCGGCGATGCGAACGGAATGAAGGTGCCGCATCGGGCTTGGCGCATTGCGTCGTTCAACAGCAATGCAGATTAGCGCCCGGCATGAACCGAGCGAAGCAGGGGCGACTTATACCAAGCAGGCCGCCTCGGGCCAAGATGAATCTTGAACCAGCCCGGGGCGGAGTCAAAATGGGCAGATTGGCCGGATTCTGGGCAATTCCCAGGCCCCATCGGGCGGATTTTCGCCAATTCTCCGCCCACGACAGCGAAGAATTGGGGGTGACGGCGCGCTTTCGGACATTGCGAACGCGGTTGGCAGCATGATAGATTGACATCGCCGATCATTCGAAGAAACCACAGTCGGCAGTACGCGTTGATGGGAGAGTGCCGCCATGTCGGACCGATTCGCGCCGAAGCAAGAGAGCTGGTTGTCGCGGGTGGCGCGACAGGTGCCCGGGTTTCGCGGCTATTTCGAACGGGAAGACCGCCGAGCGGCCGACGAGGCCCAACGCCGCGCGCTGGCCGATCGGCTGCATCGATCGGGGGCGGCCTTGGGCGGGCTCTCGCAACGCTGGCTGGCGGCCGGCGCGATCGACGCGCTGCCGCTGGTCGATGCCCTGCGCCGCCGATTGGATGTGCTGATCAACCGTTTGGGCAATGCCCCGCGCGGCTACAGTGCGTTCTTCGACCGGCAGCAGATCGACGCCGCACGGCTCGAAGCCGTCTATCAATACGACAGCGAATTGCTGTGGGATGTGGAACTTCTGGCCAAGAAAATCGAGGAGGCCGCCTCGGCGGCCGTTGCAGCCGACGCCCAAGCGTTGTTCAACGAACTGACGGCTGCCGTGGCCGCCGTCGAAGAGCGATTGGCCGGCCGCGAAAACGTGCTTCGCGATCTGTGATCAATTCGCTCGGTGGGCGTGCGAATGATAAAACGCGGTCGCTGTCGGCCGCGGGGGCGAACGGGAGTGGGGCTGTTCTGAAATGAGAAAGGGCGACGATGGGCATTCGCTTAGAGGTCATCCAGTTTTTCGACGAGCGAAATCAGTCATTGGTCGAGCGGTTTCCCCCTGAGGGTTCGGCCGATATCAAGTACGGCGCCCAACTGATTGTTCAAGACAACCAAGAGGCGATCTTCTTCCGCGACGGCAAAGCGATGGATCGCTTCGGGCCGGGCCGTCACACGCTCACCACGGCCAATGTGCCGATCATTACGCGGCTGCTGACGATTCCCTGGGAAAAATCGCCCTTCCAATGCCAGGTGTATTTCATCGGCAAGCAGACGTTTCTCGACCAGAAGTGGGGAACCCGGCAGCCGATTACGTTTCGCGACCGCGACTTCGGCATGGTGCGACTGCGGGCGTTCGGCAAGTATTCGTTCCGCGTGTCGGACAGTGCCCTGCTGGTCAACACGCTGGTCGGCACCCAAGGCAAATACACCACGGAAGAAGCCACCGCCTACCTGAAGGACCTGATTTGCGCCCGATTGACCGATCTGTTGGGTACGTTGGGCATCGGGCTGCTCGATCTGCCCTCGAAATATGACGAAGTGGCCTCGGCGGTTCGGGCAAAGGTGGCCGACGAGTTCCAACAGTACGGACTGAGCCTGGTCGATCTGTTCATCAACGCGATCACCCCGCCCGAGGAAGTGCAAAAGGCCATCGATGCCCGCAGCGCCATGGGTGCCTTGGGCGACCTGAACGCTTACCTCCGCTACCAAACCGCGCAAAGCATGAGCCGCATGGCGGAGCAGCCCGGCGCGGGTGGCCAAGGGGCCAGCGCAATGGCGATGGGCATGGGCGCCGGGATGGGGATGATGATGCCCGGCATGATGCAGCAGGCGATGTCGGCTCAACCATATCCGGCCCCGGCGGCGCCCATGCAGCCGATGACGCCCGCGCAACCGATGCAGTCGATGCCGCCGGGCATGGGGGCGATGGGGGGCGCGGCAGGCGTCGGCGCGGCGGCCATGCCGCAAGGCGGCGCGATCGACCCGGCGGCGTTGGTTCGGGCGGCGGTTGCGGCCGGCGGGTATCAGATCGACGAGTCGTCGCAGCCGTG
>CAZVZX010000042.1:34276-38464 GCA_964631235.1 uncultured Planctomycetaceae bacterium
CCGGTGGGCCCGATGCGCAAGCAGCTTGTGTACGTCGAGTTCACCGCCGGAACCGGCGGGGGGCCGGGCGGGGTGGGCTGCTGGTCGATCTGCGGGCCCTACCGCGAGGAGAATGCCGCGCAACTGCTCCGCTTCAACATGTCGCTGGTGCTGGGGGCCTTCGCCATTCGCAAGGTGGGCGAGCACGAGATGACGGTTCTTCAAGTCAATCTGCCGGCCGCAACGCTCAGCATGCCTGAGATCAACCGCGCACTGTCGGCCATCGCCTGGCAGGCCGATCAAGTCGAGCAATCGCTTTTCGGAACCGACCAGTTCTAAACAGAACCGCAGAAACGGGAATCGCGAAAACGCGAGAGCGGGAAAGCTCACGGGTTGCTCGTCAATAGAACCGCGGAAACGGGGCGACGGTTCAATTGGGGCTTGCGCGCAACCGGCCGCCTCGGTGTGCCGGCGGCCTCGTTCCGCAAGGGCGTGGAACCAATCAGTCGAATCGCCCCGGGCCATGACCAGCCGAGCGGTGGCGGCGGCTCCGCGATGCGCGCTGGAGATGGCCCTTTCAATCCCGCCTCGGCCGGAATCAGCCGTTTCCGTTGAAAACCCATCCGTTTTCGATCGGATGGGGAGTGGTTGTCTCATCCTACTTGGGCCGGGCGTGCCGATCGGATCGTTTATTCCGGTCGATCACTGCGCCGCAACGGCGTATGATAAGGTAGAGAAGTGTTGTTCTCGGCGCAGGCGATGCGGAAAGCAGCGATGTCGCAACGATCACAGGATAGTACCGCGCAATTCGGGAACCGCCCGATGGTGCGTTCGGCGGCGATTCTCCTCAATCAAACCGCGACGAACGGAAGGCGGTTCAAACGGGGATCGGACGCGATTGACCGCTTCGTTGTTTCAGCGGCCGCTTTCGCTCGTGTGTCGAGCTATTTCACGACAGCGGTTGTCGTCGGCGGCGTTTTATTCGCCGTGGGGGCCGTTCTGCCGTTCGGCGGCGCGGACCGTGCTGCTGCGGCGGCGGGCGAATCAGTTGCGCCCGGCTCGTTGCCGACGAAGCCCGCGGCCTCAAGCGATGGCCCGTCGGCGGCCGCCTTCGCTGAACAAGTCGAGTTTACCGACGAGCAAACGCAACGGAAGCTCACCGGCCGGATGGTGCTTGTGGCTCAAGACGGCGGCTGGCTCTTTCAGGGGCGCGACGGCGTGCTTTGGGCGGTCCCGCCGGGCCGACAGCTTGGCCGAACTCCGCTGACACCGCCGTTGCCTGCGCTTTCGCCTGAGGAATACGCCCGGCAGATGATCGCCGAACTGCCGCGGGGCTTCGATGTCTATCAGACGGCCCACTATGTGATTCTTCACGATACGTCTCGGGCGTATGCCCAGTGGTGCGGCGCGCTGTTCGAGCGGCTCTACATGGCCTTCCACAACTATTGGTCGCGCAAGGGACTGAAACTGCACGATCCGCCCTTCCCGTTGTGCGCGGTTGTTTTCGCCGATGAGAAGAACTATTTGAAATACTCCCGTCCCGTGTTGGGCGAAGCGGCCGACTCGATGATCGGCTATTATCACCTGATGACCAACCGGATGGTGATGTTCGATCTGACGGGCCGGGCCGGGCAGCGCGGGGCATCGCGGGCGGCCACCGCGGCGGCGATCAACGACAGCCTTTCGCAGGGCGAATCACTTCGCACCGTGGCGACGATCATCCACGAAGCGACGCATCAAATCGCCTTTAATTGCGGCATGCATACACGGCTGAGCGATACGCCGCTTTGGCTGTGCGAAGGCTTGGCGATCTACTTCGAAACGCCCGATCTTTCCAGCAGCAAGGGGTGGCGCGGCATCGGCGCGGTGAACCAACCGCGGGTGGCGCAGTGGCGCGAATACCAGCGGCGCCGGCCGGCCGATTCGCTCGTGCGACTGATTGAAGACGATCGCCGCTTCCGCGACCCCCAGCAAAGCCTCGATGCCTATGCCGAGGCCTGGCTGCTGACCTATTTCCTAATCAACCAGCGATCGAAGGCGTACCTCGAGTACGTGACGCTGGTTTCCACCAAGCCGCCGTTGATCGAAGACGGCCCTGAGAAGCGTCGGGCCGAATTCGAACGGCACTTCGGCCCGATCGATAAGCTCGATCGCGACCTGCTGCGCTACGCTCGCGGGCTGTAATCATCCGCAATAGCGCGCAGTGCGGTCGATGTCGCTTTCGAGCAACCGCAACGGCGACCGATGTTACTCTCTTCACCCGCGGTGGTCATCGTTGAAGAGGCCGATACGCGGCGGATCGTGCGATTACTTGCTTTTCGCCGGGGGGCATGGTAGTTTCACCCGAGTTGGGCGGAGAACTTGGGCCCTTGAGAAAGGGGCTTTCCGCGGATCGCATTGATGCGGCGGACGCCCGATCGATTTCATCGACGTTATCGGTTTCTTCGATCGGCGAGCAGCCTTCCTCAGGCCGGGCTTGCCGAGGCATCTGGGAGTTCACCGGGGTTCATATTGGGAGAACGAGTGATGAGCAAGCCGACGGGAGTAACGCGGAGGGACTTTGTTCGCGCAAGCACCGCAGCCGGAGCGGCGTTAGCGGCCGGGGGATTGTCGATCGCGAGGTCGGCCCATGCCGCCGGAGCCGACGATTGGCTTCGCGTGGGCTTGGTTGGCTGCGGGGGCCGAGGCACCGGAGCGGCCGCCAACGCGCTGGAGGCCGACAAGCGGGCCAAGCTGGTTGCCGTGGCCGACGCCTTCGGCGATCGGCTCGAATCGAGTTTGGCCGGCTTGCAGAAGCGGTTCGCCGATCGGGTGACGGTCGATGCCGATCACCGCTTCGTCGGGCTCGACTGTTGCGAGCGGCTGGTTCAAAGCGGGGTCGATGTGGTGTTGCTGGCCGAGCCGCCGCACTTTCGCCCGCGCAACCTGAAAACCTGCATCGACGCCGGCAAGCATGTCTTTTGCGAAAAGCCCGTGGCGGTTGACGCCCCCGGCGTGCGGAGCATTTTGGCGACCTCGGAAGAAGCGGCCAAGAAGGGGCTCAATATCGTCTCGGGCTTGTGTTGGCGATATCACTACGGCGTGCGTGAGACGATCAAGAGGATTCACGACGGCGCGATCGGCGACGTGCTGGCCGTGCAGGCATATTACAACACGGGATTGTTGTGGGAGCGCCCGCGGCAGCCCGACTGGACCGAGATGACCTTCCAGTTGCGCAACTGGTATTACTTCACCTGGCTTTCGGGCGATTTCAATGTCGAGCAGCACGTTCACACCTTGGATAAGGGATTGTGGGTGATGCACGATCAACCGCCGGCGGTTGCTTGGGGGACGGGCGGTCGGCAGGTGCGGACCGATCCGAAGTTCGGCAACATCTACGACCATCACGCGGTGGTGTACGAGTGGGCCGGCGCTCCGCCGGTGACGATGTACTCTTATTGCCGTCAGATGGCCAATTGCTGGAACGAAAACTCGGCCATCGTCATCGGCAGCAAGGGCCGCGCGAATATCCTCAAGCACATAATCGACGGCGAAACCAAGTGGCGCTACGAGGGCCCGGGCGGCAGCATGTACGACATCGAGCATCAAGAGCTGTTTGCGGCGATTCGCGCCGGCAAGCCGATCAACAACGGCCGCTATATGGCCTTGAGCACGATGATGGGCATTCTCGGGCGGATGACCACCTATACCGGCAAGCGGATCACCTGGGACGAAGCGATGGCGTCGAAAGAAGACCTGTCGCCGAAGCAATACACCTTCGATGCCGAGCCGCCGATCTTGCCCGGGCCGGACGGCAAGTACCCGGTCGCCATTCCGGGCGTAACGAAGCTGGTGTAGCGGTTGGGTCGCTGCCGGAGCAACCGAAGCAACGCAAACAAAAGACGATGCGAGAACCGGCGGTGGTGTGCTTTCTGCCGCCGGTTCTCGCGTTAACGAGAACGCCGCCGGATCAAGCCGTTTACCGACGGTGAGGCGCCGGCGAATCAGAACGCCGACGGAATTTCGACGCGCCGAATACGATCATCGAAAGAGCGATCGGCCCGACTGCCCCGACCGCTCGCTCGACCGAGATCGAGCCGCTGCCATCAACTTCCATTCGCGTGTATTTGCGTTCATTCGCGTGCATTGGCGAATATTTGCGGTTGAGTAACTCGGATTCGCGCACATTCGCGTCCATTCGCGTGCATTCGCGGTTGAGTGATTCAGACT
>CAZVZX010000043.1:0-37714 GCA_964631235.1 uncultured Planctomycetaceae bacterium
CAGCTTCCGACTCCCCGAGTTCACCCCTGCCCCGCCGAGCACCGAGGCGGCGACGATCGAACTGGTCAGCGACATCGAGCTTGATCTGCGCATCGAGTTGGGCCGCACCCACATGTATCTGGAAGACGTGCTGCGGCTCCGCAAGGGGTCGGTCGTCCCGCTCGACAAGCTCGCGGGCGATCCGGTGGACATCTTCGTCAATGGGCGGCTGATCGCCCGCGGCGAAGTTCTGGTGCTCAACGACAACTTCTGCGTGCGCGTCGCCGAGCTGCTGGCCGCAATGCCCGCCTGACAATCAACGGCAAGGATGCCGCCATGAACCGCTCGATTCTTTCCACCGCGCCGGCGAATCTGCGTATCGGGTTTGCGCCGCAGCAATCGCGGCCGCGCGGACTGACTTCGGCCGTCCTCGTGGCATTGACCCTCATGGCATTGGCGGCTGCGACGCTCGCGGCAGCGGCACGGCCCGTTTTCGCCCAATCGCTGCCGGCAGCTTGGGTTGCCGACGAGCGAACCGCCGAACATCGCGGCGGCCAGCCCTTCAAAGAACGAACCCCCGCAGACGACCGCCACGGCAGCGGCGCCGCATTGCCCGACGGCCGCAACAACGCCGCCTACGCGCCGCCGCCCGCTTCGCCCGGCATGCGGCCGCAACGAATCGAATCGCTCGGCAACCCCGGCGGGCGGAACTCCGCCGGCGACGATGTCGTGCCGATCGCGCACACGGCCGACGCCCCGGCCCTCGCCCCCGAGCCGACATCCGCATCGGCGTCCCCCGCGACGGACCGCTCCTCCCAGCAGATCGATTCGGCGCGGCAACCATCGCGTGCTGCGACGGCAGTGCCGCTCAGCCCGCCGCATCCGGCAGCGGCGATGGACCATTCTCCGACCGAATCCCAACACAATCAGCCTCCATCCGAAGCCACCGCCGCGCGCGACGCAAATGGCGACCTCGGCCCGGCGAACAGTCGGCAGCCGAATCCGCTGCCCGCTCCGACCACAAGACCGCCATCCGGTCCGGTGAGCCTCACGCCGCATCGCCAAGGCGAAACCGATAGCCGCGGATCGAGCGTTCGGGCATTGGGCACCATCGCCGGGAGCCTGGCGATTGTGCTGACTCTGCTGGTTGTCGCGCTTTGGCTGCTGCGCCGGACCGTGCCGGCCGCCGCACAACCGCTGCCGGCGGAAGTCGTTGAGGTGCTGGGCCGCGCGCCGCTTTCCGGGCGGCAGCAGATGCACTTGCTGCGATGCGGGCGCAAACTGCTGCTCGTTTCGGTCACGCCGGAATGTGCCAAAACCCTGACTGAAATCACCGATCCGTTAGAGGTCGATCGCCTCGCGGGCCTATGCCAACAAAACCGGCCGAACAGCGCCACCGCCACCTTCCGTCGTGTGTTCGAACAGTTCGCCTCCGCCCAGTCGGAGAAATAGCCGCAACAGCTCAGCAGGCGGCCTACTTCAATCGCCGAAACAAACGATCCGCCGACGAACCGATGAACAGCCCTCGCCCGCAACAACCGAATCGCCTCCGCCGTGCGGCTGCCGTCCTGGCCGCGGCCGTTCGCTGCGGCGCGGTTTGGGCGGTGATTGCCGCTTCTGTTGCGACGCCGATCGAAGCAGCGGCTCAAGAGAGCGCCAACCAGCCGCTGACGATGAAGCTGCCCGATGGGCTGGCCGCCGGCCCCGAGCATTGGACCAGCCCCGAGGGACTCAGCTCATCGCTTCAAGTGATGTTGTTGATGACCGTGCTCAGCCTGGCGCCGGCCATCTTGCTGATGACCACTTGTTTTGTGCGAATCGTCGTCGTTCTCGGGCTGCTGCGGCAGGCGATCGGCACCCAGCAACTGCCGCCCAGCCAGGTGATCACCGCGCTGGCGCTGTTCGTCACCCTGCTGGTGATGGCCCCGGTTTGGAAACAAGTTTATACCGACGGGGTGGCGCCGTACACCAACCGCGAGATCTCGCTCGAACAGGCGTGGGAGCAAGGCGTCCGGCCGATTCGACGCTTCATGAGCATGCAGATCGAACGCGCGCAGAACAGCGACGACGTGTGGCTGCTCATGCAGTACGCCCCTCCGCAAGAACCGCCGAAAACCTACGACGATGTGCCGCTGGTGGTCCTTCTGCCCGCCTACATGCTCAGCGAATTGAAGGTGGCGTTCCTCATCGGTTTTCAAATCTATCTGCCGTTTCTCATCCTCGACATGGTTGTGGCCAGCGTAATGGTTTCGATGGGCATGCTCATGCTTCCGCCGGTGCTGATCTCGCTGCCCTTCAAACTGTTGCTGTTCGTGCTCTGCGACGGTTGGCATTTGATCGTCGGCATGCTGATCGAAAGCATCGAGCCGTTCTCGTAGCCGCGGCACATCGCGCGCGGTGCGATGCGGAATCGCGCCGGGCGTCTCGAAACCATCGATCGGATACTCCCCTGTTCCTCCGTCGGTAATTGGTCGTCGATTCCGAGATATGGATGCGCAAACAGCCGTAGATTTGGGCCGGCAGGCATTGTGGATGTCGCTGTTGATCGGCGCACCGGTGCTCGTTGTCGGGCTGTTGGTCGGCCTGATCATCGGCCTGTTGCAAGCGTTGACTCAGGTGCAGGAACAAACGGTCGCCTTCGTGCCGAAACTGGCGGCGATGATCGTCACCTTGGGATTGGCCCTGCCGTGGCTGATCCAACAGATGGTCCAATACTCGCAGGAACTGATCGGAGGAATCGCCGGGCGATTGTGAGCCGCCGCGGGTTCGTCCATCGACGGCGGCCGTTGCCGTGTGCTCGGCGGCCGTCGTTCGCCGCCGCACCGGCAACCGCGGAATGCGGCAATGCGTTCGTCCGCAACGTGCCGTCCGCGGCGACACCGTCGCCCCAGATCACCGCCACGGGATACTCGTGAACGCATTTCTGGCGCAATTGACCACCGAGAAGTTCCTGCTGTTCACGCTGGTGCTGACGCGCGTGACCGGCCTGACCATGACTGCGCCGATCTACGGCGGCCGCGACGTGCCCGCCGTCGCCCGCGCGCTGCTCTCCTTCGCCCTGGCCCTGCTGATTACGCCGATGCAATGGCACGTGTCGGTCGCCCCGCCGGGAAGCATGCTCGGTTACCTGGCGCTGGCGGCCGGCGAGCTGGTGATCGGCATCAGCCTGGGGCTGGGCATCATGATCCTCTTCTACGGAATGCAACTGGCCGGCGAATTGGTCGCGCAGGTCGGCGGGCTGATGCTGGCCGACGTGTACGACCCCGGCTCCGAAACCACCGTGCCGCTCTTTTCGCGGTTTTTCTTCTTGGTGGCGGCCGCGGTGTTCGTGTGCATCGGCGGGCATCGGATGGTGTTGGCCGGGCTGCTCGACACGTTTGCCGCCATCGGGCCCGGCGGAACCGGAATGCCCCCCGACGTGGCCGACGCCTTTCTGATGTTGATGACCGAGAGCTTTTCCTTGGGCATCCGCGCCGCTGCCCCAACGGTGGCCGCGCTGCTGGTCGCCACGTTGGTGATGGGACTGATCGGCCGCACCTTGCCGCAACTGAACGTCATGGTGATGGGGTTCGGCATCAATGCAATACTCACCTTCCTGGCTTTGGGACTAACCTTGGGTGCCGCCGTCTGGCTGCTCCACGACTACTTCCCGGCCGGACTGGAAACCATGTTGGCCGGGCTCGGCGCCGTCCCCGAGGGCAAGGACGGCGCCGCCTGGCTGCTCGATCCACAATGATCTTCCGATCAACCCGATCGCAGCAGAAGGTTAACCGACGATTCGCCGAAACGGGCCCGGGGCCGTCCGGCCGTGCCGAGCGAATCCGCTGAAAAACCCGAATGAAGCCGCGGCCCGGCCGCCGTGCGCTTCGCCGCCGCGCCACGGCAGAAGGCGAAAACCAATTCCCGGAGACGCGCGTTGGCCGATCTCGAAGGCGACAAGTCGCAAGAAGCAACGCCGCATCGCAGGCAACAGGCCCGCGAGGAAGGGCACGTTGCGCGCAGCCATGATCTGGCCTCGGCCTCGCTGTTGCTCGTGGGTCTGCTGGCCCTGTGGGGACTCAGCGGCGGGCTGTTCGATTACCTGGGCCGGATGACCCGCAGCCAGTTGGGCGGCGCGCCTTGGGTTCATGCCGATTCGCAATTCATCATTGCGGCCTTTTGGCAGCATACGGCCGCACTGGCGCGGTTCGTTGGGCCGCTGCTCGGACTGCTGCTGATCGCCGGGGCGCTGGCGCACCTGCTGCAAACCGGCCTGCTGTTCCTTCCCGACAAGCTCATGCCCGACGTGTCGCGAATCTCGCCCCTGCAAGGGTTCGGCCGCATCTTCTCGCTTCAGAATGTCGTTCACTTGGGGTTCGGATTGTTCAAGCTCGCGATCATCGGCGGCATCGCGTACGTCGCCCTTCGCCAACGGAGCAGCGAATTGATGGGGCTGACGGCGCTGTCGGTCGGCGCCATCGCGCAAACCCTGCTCGAGCTGCTCTTCTCGATCGCAATTAAGATCGCCTTGGCCTTGGTGGCGTTGGCCGTGCTCGACATGATCTTCCAGCGTTGGAAGTTCGAGCGCGATATCCGCATGACCCCGCAAGAGGTCCGCGAAGAGTTCAAAAACCTCGAAGGCAATCCGCAGATTCTCTCCCGACGCAAGCAAGTGCAGCGGCAACTGGCGATGGGGCGGGTGTCCACGGCCGTGCCCAAAGCGGATGTGGTTATCACCAACCCGACCGAACTGGCCGTGGCGATTCAGTACGACCCGGAAACCATGGCCGCACCGATCGTCGTGGCCAAGGGCGCCGGCTCGATCGCCACCCGAATCCGGCAGTTGGCCCTCGAACATGGCGTGCCGATCGTCGAGCGAAAACCGCTGGCGCAGGCCCTCTTCCGCGAGGTCGAGGTGGGCAAGCCGATTCCGCACGACAAGTATGCCGCCGTGGCCGAAGTGCTTGCCTACGTCTATCAACTCAAAGGCAAAGAAATCCCCACGCCGAAAGAGGCCGCCTGATCGTCGCCGACGCCGCCGCCGAAGAAGAAGAAGAAGAAGAAGAAGAAGAAGCTCCGCCGGGCCATCGGGCCGCAGCGCGCCAGGCATTCCGCCAGTGCATGATCGCCGGCGGGCAACGGCCGCTGTCCGAAAAAGCCGGCTGTCGGAAAAGGCCGCCATCGAATAAGGCAGCGGGAGAACCCGGGCGATTGAGCGCCGTCGCGGGCGAACGCGCCGCGTTCACCTAAATTGCGCTATCGTGCCGCGCCCGAGGCAGCGTGGTCTTCGTGAACGTAGCCGAATCGCTCGGCATAGCCCGCCCAGCGGCGTGCCACCTCGTCGCGCCATTGCGGCGAAAGCGAGTACTTGTTGGTCTTGTAGTCGGCCTTGGCAGCGAAATAGGCTTCAAGCTTCGGCCGAACGGCCTCGAAACCGCCCAATTCGATTTCGTCATACACCCGCCGCATGACCTCCAACGGCCGAGCCACTAGGTCTTCGTAGCGAATCTCGCAGAGTTGCCCGTGCGGCACATTCAGGCGGTCGCGCTCGTAGGCGGCATACATCCGCTCCAGCGAGTCGAGTACGTGTTCTTCCAGCCCCTCGAAACGCGGATGCTGCAACCCTTGCGTTTCGTAAAGTCGCTTCCACAGGTTGACCGTCGAGGCGAACAACACCGTCGGATCGCGCGCAATATGCACGAACCTCGCCCGCGGAAACAACTCCAACAACACCCGCACCCGGCCCGTGTGCGGCGGCGACTTGAGCACCGGCGGCTTACCGCTGCGGAGCGTAATCCGTTTGACGAATTCGAGCAAGCCTGCCTGCCAGGCGGCCACTTCGGCGTCGCTGACGCCCTCGAAGGTCAGGTAGTTCTGATCCTGCGGCGGTTCATTGGGGAAGGCGATTGTGTTGTACGGCGAACGCAGCCCCATCGTACACAAGGCGAATTCGTCTTCCTGCGGCAGATGCCACGCCGAAAGCATGTTGTCCATCGGCCGATGCGACGGAATCAACGGCCACAACAGCGGCTTGAGCAGCCAGGCCGACACGAGAAAATGATCGGGCGCAAAGACCGCATAGCTGTCGGGATACGTGAATCGCTCGTCGAGCACCAGCAGCTCGTGCAGCAGCGTCGTGCCTGAGCGCCAGTGCCCGATAACGAAAATCGGATCGTGTTCGATCTGCCGCTGCCGCAGGCGCCGACCGTACAACCCGCGTTGAACCAGAGCCAATGCCGAGTTCAACGGCGAAAAGAAGGTGATAATACCGGCCATCGCCCATCGGCTCGGGCTGACCCGAAAGCGGTTTCGCCGCACGAGCGACAGCCACACCGAAGTCCGCATGCCGTGCCAGAACCGAGGACTCCACGGCCATACCCGCGACCCAATCGGCTTCGCCGTTACGCCGTCTGTCCGCGAACTCGACATCGACCCGTCGCCTCTCAGAAAAGCGATGCACTCCGCCCGCATGGGCAAACGGCCGACCCGTCGGCACAAGCATCCAACCGAGCGTGCCGATGCACCTTCTTCGTCTGAAGATCAAACGCCCTTGTTCAGAGCCGTTGCCCGTGGCCACCTCCGTGCATCATAAGAAAACCCGCCCGACGGAACAAGACACAAAAACGATACCCAAACGCGGGGGTGGCAGGGCCGAAAGGCCAACCGGTGCTGCCGCACTCGCCCCAAAACCCGCTCCCATCGGTCGCTGGCATCGTTGCCAAGAGAACAACAATTCTGGAATCACCCACGCAAGGCGGCAGGGTCACCGTCCAATCGGTGCTGCCGCATCGGGGGAATTACGCCGAACCCGGCCCCGGCGGACTGCCTGCGGCCGATTCGGCGCTGCCTGCCGGGCCCGTCGCGGCCTCGGGCGGTCGCACCAGCAACGAATGCGCGATCAACACGGCCGCGCCGCCGACCAATAAACTGTCGGCAATATTGAAGTTCGGCCAATGGTAACGGCCGATCATCACCAAGATGAAATCACGGACGGCGTAAACCGGCTCCCCGGCCGCCGGATGCCAAGAAGGCCAAACCAGCCCGTGCCAACCCAGCCGGTCGTACAAATTGCCCAGAACACCGGCGGTGATGCCCGAAAGCGACAGACAGAGCCAGCCGTCGCGGGCGGCCCCAAGGTAGAACAGCCAATAACAAACACCGACCAGCGCGCCGAGGGCCAGAATGATGAATAACGTCTGCCGTCCCTGGCCAATTCCGAACAGGGCGCCTTCGTTCAGGCTGGTTTGGAACCCGAAGACCTCGGGCCACACCCACCACACGCGGCCGTGGTCGGGCATGCCGAGCCGATGGAACATATAGCTTTTCGTCCACAGGTCGGCCGCCAGCCCGCCGCCCACCACCAGTGCGAACAGCAGCCAGCGACTTGCGGCGATCGGCCCGCCGCTTCGGCTGCCCCCGCCCGACGCCGCGCCGCTACTGCCCGAGCCGTTCGGCACACTTGACGCAGTGGGTTGCATACGGAAGAACATTCAATCGAGCCTTGGGAATCTTCACCCCGCACTCTTCGCAGATCCCGTACGTCCCCTCTTCGATCCGATGGAGCGAGTCTTCGATCTTCTGGAGCGTTGTGCTATCGTTCTCCATCAGCGTCAAGGTAAACTCTTGGTCGAAATTATCGCTGCCGATATCGGCCATGTGGATCGGCATGCTGGAAAGGTCGCCATTGGCTTGCGAGCGGTTCTTTTTCAACGCCGACTCGGCCAATTGCGTCACGTCCTTTCGCAGCCTCGCCCGAAGGCTGACGAGCCGCTCCCGATAGGCCTGCAATTCCGCCTGATTCATCAAGGGACAACCTCCGCACCAGCGCAACGTAAGAGCATCGAAGAAAACCAGCGCCACAGACTTGTTATTATAGATGTCCCGAAAAACGGTGTCAAACAAGCACAAAGTGCAGCGATTATCGGCATTCAATCGAACAATCAAGCAGCAATCCCTGCGAGATACAGTCGCGAACTCGTTCCTCACAACTGCTGACGCCGCCGCTTGCCTCGCGACGCTGCTGATTTAGTGCAGTCCGGCCTGAACCGCATTCTGTTATTTCGCGGTTCCCTTCAGCCCGTTTGTCGACGAGGCGGAGAACTTCGCCGCAAACGGCACGGCTATTTCGGGGCGAGCGTCAGTTGGCGGAGGGCTTCGAGCACCGAGAGCATGTCGTCGCGCGTAATGTCGGACCAGCCCGAAACCCGACGGCTGACGATCGCCAGCTTCATCGCTTCGAACGCCTCGGCCACATCGGGCGGAAGCGGCGGCAGGCTCTCAAAAGGACGAATCGCCGGGGCTTCGACCGCGGCAACCTCGGAATCGGAGGATGCCGCGGATGAGTCGTCGGTGGGGGCAACGGCATCCTCGCCGGCGGAATCACCGAACTCGTCGGACCAATCGCTCGAATCCGACGAATCGTCTGCCATCGGCCGAAGCTCGCAAAGATGTTCGTCGCTTTCGTCCTCGCTTTCCGAGATCCACGGCTCGGGTTCGGCCGGGCGGACCTCGACGGTTCGCCCCAGCGTCTCGACCCGCTGCGCGCGCATCTGGCTGATCGACCAGCCGTTCTGCACTGCGCCTTCGAGCCACATTTCGGCATCGTCCCAATCCAACGCAGCCTGAAAATGGCTCCAATACAGGCCGCGATAGCCGGAATACACCTGCCCGAATCGCTCCCACACGCGGCGCAAGCGGCCCACATGCTGCGAAGTAATTCCGCCGACCCGCGACGCCCATGCCTCGTCGCTGTAGCCGGTCGGCGGGGCGCCGGCGGCAATCATCGCCTGCCGCCATTCAGCAATGATCTTCCCTTTGTGCCAATTGGTTTGGCTGATCAGTCGATTCCACCGATCGACGAAGGGCCGAATGGCCGACTCGAACTGCTCGGAAGAATCGGCCCATGCAGCCTCGCCCGTCTCGCAAGCCGAATCCAACTCGCCCGCCGAATCCATTTCAACGTCCGAGTTTGCCGAGGGCGATTCCCAGGGAGCATCGGGCGAAGCGTCCGCTTCCGTGTCGATTTCTCCCGACTGCGACAATTGCGATTCGTCTAATGACGGGTCTCGATCAAACATCGGCTTCCTCTCCGCTGGCAGGGTAACGGCAGGCGAGAACCAACACTCAGGCCGTTCAGCTTCCGGCTCGCGCGGCAGCCGCCGCTCGAAGCACACGATCGGCACGCCTGGGGCTCATTCGCAACCAGCTTACCAACAAGCCGACCGCAACCTCCAGATCCGGGCCGCCCATGCAATGCTTTAGCGCAATGCCGGACCGTGTTTTCTCGGCAATTGCGGGCTAATCGTTCGAGCAAGAATGCACTGACCATCGGAGCACGCCAAGTGGGCTGTTGGGGAAAAGCTGTTGACGAAACAACGGCTCTTTAGCACAACCAGCGAAGCAAAGCGGTCGCACCACAATCGGTTGCAGCCAGAAGAACGGCTCGCCGCACGCATCGGGCGCGGCGTACGGCGTCTGACCGATTGACGTGCCAACTGCCGGATATTGCCGCCGAGAAACACCTCCCGAGCAACCGGCCACGACCTATTGTGCCGATGCGGCAAACCGTGCGGGCAAGGAAGGACAGGATGGAATTATATTGCACCCGGCGATGCGACCGATGCCTGCTGCCGACTCGTCCAACGCACGCTGCCAAAGGCAGACGATACCCGCTGACGATGCAACCGATGCCCGCTACTGACGAGGATGCCTGCTACTGACGAGAAGGCTCGGTGGGGGGCGGCGCGGCAGGGAGCATGTCCCGATCGGCCTCGCTCTTGGGAGCGGCGCGGCTGCTCTCAACCGCCGCCTCTGCGCCGGCCGAAGCGGCCCCGGGCGATGCCATCGGTGGGCGCGCGGCCGCCGCTTGAACCGATGGCACGGTCCGCAAGACGAACAGCACCCGTTGCTGTCGGGCGACCTGCGGCAAAACGCCCTGTGCATTCGACTGAGCCAAAGCCAAGTCGCGGCGGAGATCGTCGTTGCGTTGTTTGGCCTTTTCGGCAGCCTCAACGCTATCGACCGGTGTTTCAGGAATTGCGTTGGCGTCTTGGTCGGCTTCTCGCTTCGCGAACGCCTGCCGCAAACCGTCGCCCGGCCGTTCAACGGTCGCACCGGGCGATGATTGCGCTGGCTCTGGCTGGGCAGATTTCGCATCGGCCGCGTCGCCGCCGGTTCGCCGCGTTGCGGCAACCTGGTCCTTCAGCGCTTGACCGACAACCTGGCTTCGAGCGTCAAGGCGAGCCACGCGATGAGCGCGACCGAAGACCACCTGGCCGCCCGCCTCCCCCTGCTCTGACGGCGATTTCCCGGCCACGGGGATGTCTTGCCGAAAGCGATCGACCTGCCGCAATGCTCCGCGCCGCTCCAACTCCTCGCGATCGGCCGACCGTTGCATCAACTCGTTTTCGGCGGGAGCCGCGCCCGGGCCACCACCCAGCGTGCCTGCGGCAGGGCCCGTCTCCGCCAGCCGGCGCTCGCCATCCGTCGCCGCCCGCAACGAACGCTCTACCGGCGTCATCGGCGCGTTGTCGGCCGGGGCGTCTTCGGGCAACGAGGGCATCTTGTCGGCCTGCCCTTTTGCGGCCCCACCGCCAACGGCCTGCGCGCCGGGCTGCAACACAGTCGAAGACGCCGCCGCACCCTGGGCCAATTGCGACGCAATCGGCATTTGTTGCCGATCGGCCGAGTTCTGCGAACCGCGGGCAGGCTCGACGGCCACCGACACGACCGATTGAGGCGCGCCGGCCAAATCGGCAATCAATTTCTCGATCTGCGACGCCTGCGCCTCGACGTACACTAATTCGATCTCCGGCGAGGGCGGCGCTTTCAGCGCACGTTGGATCAGCATGTCCGAACTAATGCCGCGCGACTGGTTCTCCGACCTCGCCAGATGTTCCGCCTTTGCGCGCGGCGAAGGATCGGCCGCCGCCGAGTGCCCCTCGGTCGCATGTTTCGCTTCCGGCACAACAGCCATCGGTGGCGCGTCGGCACCGCCGCGCATGCCACCGACACTACCCGCGATGCTGCCGGGGGCGGCACCGGCCGCAGCGGGCGCATTGTTCAGTTCGCCAGGCCCAGCCGAAGGACGCGGTGCGGCCGGGCGGGCAGGTGCGCCTTTCGTCGGCGAAGGGCTTGCCGCGCCCAACGCATCTCGGTCAATGAGTGGAGCATGTTGAGCTCGCCGTTCGACCTCTTTGAGAACGGTTGCGTCGCGCCCAGCCGGCGCAGCGGCCTCGTTTGCCAAGGGGCGAGAATCACTCGCCAACTCTGCGGCCTCCGGCGGACGCCGTTGAGGGTTGACATTGTTCCAGCCGCTTGCGCCGATCACCGCCGGATCAGGCTCCCAAAGGATCGAGTTCTGCGCCAGAAGTTGACCGAAAAGATCATCCCTTGCGGCATCCGCAGCGATATCGACGTGAACGACGAGGATCCCGTCTTCGGCTGCATCCTGCTCTTCCGCCTTCGCTTCCATCGCCGGCTCGATCGCGCCCATCCCCGAGTACCACCCCGTTTCGCCTCGATTGGCGGGCAGCGTCCCGCCGCCATCGCCTGCCGGGGCATCTGCACTCGGCCGCACCGCGGGAGCCATCGCAACCGAAGGCGGCGGTAAGCCCGCACCGCCCGGTTGAGCCGAGCCTTCCGCATTTCGGAGGGTGCCGAATCGGCGCCTGTCCGCGCGATTCGTCGCGGTCGGTTCGCTCCTGCTCAACCCTGCTTCACTCGCATCGGCGACACTCGAATCGCGGTATGCCATCGGCCCGCCCGGCTCGGCGGCGCCGCCCTGCGGTTTCGCCGTCGCCGAAGCGACATCCCATCGTTCACTCTCGGGCGACTTGCGCTGCACGCCTTCATCGCCTGAAGCGACCGGATCGATCATCCCCGGTTTCGGCGGGGGCATCGCCCCATCGGCGGCGCCAGCGGCGGCAACGTCCGACAAAGCCGCGTCGTCCGGCTTGCCGACCGCGGCGGCTTCGATCCGAGCGCCCGCGGGAACCCGATTGGACCCCATCCCGCCGGCCGCAACATGACGGTCCATCGAATCGTTCTTTGCCCCGATCGAGGCACTATCGTCCGGCGCAGACATTTCCGGCACCGGCGCATGGACGATCTCGCGATGATTCAGCGGGTCGCCTACACGGCCCAAGTCGGTCAACACAATCCACAGGGCCAGCGCGGCCGCGACGGCGGGCCAGAACATCGCGCGACCGGTCAGACGTTTTCGCAGTCGCGTCCAGAGCGACCCGGCCGGACCGGTTGACTCTGCCGCGACATCGCCGCCGGTGAGAATCTGCCGCTGCGCCGCGCGAATCACCCGTTCGCTCAAATCCGCCTCGAGCCGGGCCGGCGGAAGCGATTGCAACGAGACGCTCAACGCGCGCAGCTCGTCGAGCAGTTGCCGGACTTGCGGTTGAGCCGCCAGCAACTCCTCGATCTTCGCTTGTTCCTCGGCGGTCACTTCGCCGTCGAGGTACGCGCTAAGCAGTTCGTCGTTGATCCACTCGTTCATCATCTCACCGGAATCAAGCCGAAAACCGCCCAGGGGCAACCATTTCGGCCCGCCTCGCACGCCTCACAATTCTTTTCGATCGGTCCTTGAAGGCCGTTGCATTCGCCCCGTCGTTTTCGCTTCAAACCGTCCGCCGCACTCACCAACTCCTTCGCGGTTCCTCAGCCCGCCGCGATCGAGCCGATCGCATTACTCGATCCGCTGCTTGGCGCCCAATTGCTCTTGAAGCAACTCGCGCATCTGCAATCGGGCCCGGTGCAGTCGGCTGCGCACCGTTCCGATCGGCACCTTGAGGATCTCCGCAATCGTTTCGTAACAACAGCCGTCCATTTCGCGAAGAACCAGCACGGCGCGGTGGTCTTCATCAAGCTGACTCATTGCCTGGCGTACTTGTCGTTCGCGTTCTTGACGGTCCAGCCGCTCGGTGGGCCCTTCGCCCCGATCCATCACCTCGGATAGGTCGCTCAGGCTGGCCCCGGTTCGAGCCGCACCGTGCCGACGGCTCCTCGTCCGGTCGATTGCCGCGTGAAAGGCAATCTGGTACAGCCATGTGTAAAAGGCACTTCTCCCCTCGAAACTCCCCAGCTTCAGA
Source organism: uncultured Planctomycetaceae bacterium (assembly GCA_964631235.1). GTDB lineage: Bacteria > Planctomycetota > Planctomycetia > Pirellulales > Thermoguttaceae > JARKPK01. The sequence continues at coordinate 13,059 of CAZVZX010000043.1, forward strand.
TAGGCCTGAACAAAGGCCTCCTGCACTAAATCTTCGGCGTCTTCGGCGTTGCCGACGATGTGTAAAACCACGTTATACAGGCGGTTTTGGTACTTGCGCACCAATAGCCCGAACGCGGCCGACCGGCCCGCCAATGTCTGTTCGATCAATTCGGCGTCGTCGTTCACAGTCGTCTCGTCGTTTATTTCGACGCAACTGGGGCGGGGAAAGTTCCCTCCTAACAACATCCGAAGCGAAAAAAGTTGCAGGGACGGACGACCACTCTATCGAGGGGAGGCATCGTCCCGTTCCCCACTCCGCCTCGGGCAGGCCCGCCCGAAATCCGTCCGAAGCGCGCTCGCAACCCTCAGCGGGCAAAATGTCGCCCCTTGGGCCCCCGATCATCTTCGAGCGACGGGCGGCGTTTGTCAAACCGTTCGCCTGCCGGGACGGCTTGTCCGCGCAACTTAAGGCCCACAGAAACGGGAATCCCTCCGGGAGCAAGCCCGCCGGCCTTCTCGCGCCGTCGTGTTGGCCCGGTCGGCCGCGCCGCCGGCATCCGCTGCACCGCTGTTCGTCCCGTTCCGTCGGCAGCCGCGACGACCAATTGCCAACTGAGCCCCCTGGGGTTGGGAATGATCGCGCACCCCATTATAATGCTCGCTCGATCGGTGAGTAAAACAACGTTCTTCTTTATTCTTGGAAAGACGCTCCAGTTGTGCCGAGTCCTTGGGTTCGTTCGCGCTCAGCTGTGCCACACCGGCAGCGCTGCACGGCGGAGCGGCGGCACCGAGTTTTGAGGTCGTTCGCCGCCGGCGGCCGAGAGTAATGGCCCGGTTCGCACACGCGGCAAGGGAGAATCATGTCGATGTCGAATCAACATTCTGTGTCGCTCGGTTCCGATCGCTTGCCCGCCCATTGCCGCGCGCTGCTTGACAAAATCGAACAGAAGACCGCCTTGGTCGGCGTGATCGGTTTGGGCTACGTGGGGCTGCCGCTGATTCGCACGTTCGAGCAGTCGGGCTACCGCACGATGGGCTTCGATGTCGATGCGGCCAAGGTCGAGCTGCTCAAGCAGGGCAAGAGCTACATCGAACACATTCCCGCCGAGTGGATCGCCCAATGCGTCGGCCGCGGCGCGTTCGAACCCACCGCCGAGATGAACCGTTTGAGCGAGCCCGACGCGCTGTTGATCTGCGTTCCCACGCCGCTGAACGCCACGCGCGATCCCGACCTCTCGTATATTGAACGCACTGGCGAAGACATCGCCCGACGGCTCCGCCCCGGACAACTGGTCGTTCTGGAAAGCACGACCTATCCGGGCACAACGCGCGAGGTGTTGCTGCCGATCTTGGCCCGCTCGGGCTTGCAGGTGGGCCGCGATTTCTTCCTCGCCTTCAGCCCCGAGCGCGAAGATCCCGGCAACCCGAAGTACACCGCCGGAAACATCCCGAAAGTAGTCGGCGGCTACGACGAACCGAGTCGGACGGTTGCCGTGGAACTCTACCGTCGCGGCGTCAGCCAAGTGGTGCCGGTGAGCAGTTGCGAAGTGGCCGAGGCCTGCAAGATTCTGGAAAATACCTATCGCGCCGTGAACATCGCGCTGGTCAACGAGTTGAAGCTGCTTTTTGCGCGAATCGGCATCGACGTTTGGGAGGTGATCGACGCGGCGAAGACCAAGCCGTTCGGGTTTCAGGCGTTTTATCCCGGCCCGGGCCTCGGTGGGCACTGCATTCCGATCGATCCGTTCTACCTGACCTGGCTGGCCCGCCGCAACGGGATGGCCACGCGGTTCATCGAGCTGGCCGGCGAAATCAACACGTCGATGCCGCACTATGTCGTGCAACAGGTGATGGAAGCACTCAACGAGCGCGGCAAAGCCCTGCGCGGAAGCCGCGTGATGATCCTCGGCGTCGCCTACAAACCGAACGTGGATGACACGCGGGAAAGTCCCGCCTTCGAAATCATGGACCTGCTGCGGGATCGCGGTGCCGAAATCTGCTACCACGATCCCCACGTGCCCGCGCTGCCCAAAAAACGCGATTACCAAATCGCATTGGAAAGCCTGCCGTTGACGCCCGAAGTGCTCCGCTCGATCGATTGCGCATTGATCGTGACCGACCATGCCCGGGTGGACTACGCCGCCGTGGTCCGCGATGCCCCGCTTGTCGTCGATACTCGCAATGCAACACGCGGAGTCACCGAAGGGCGAGAGAAAATCCGCCGCGCGTGACGAAAGCGGCCCGAGGGCGCGAAGCGGTCGCGGCAAGGGCGTCGCGCATCGGGTTTGCGCCGCTATGGCGGCGGCCGCTCGCCCCAAAAAAACGGTTCGTCGCCGCTTTCGCCGGCCTCTTCCAGCCGGAAAAAGCATCTGTTCCGGGATTGACGATCATGCCGCCTGTATCGGCCCAGGCCATGATCCGCGCAGTCCTCTGTTTGGTTCTGGTGCGTTGCCGGCGCCGCAGCCGACGGCGGGCTACTTCGGGAATCGGGCCTCGGCGGCAACCATCTGAAGGCCGACATTGCGGCCCGATGAACCAAAGCCCCCGCATCCGCCGGCGACCGGTACGGCGCCGCGGACGATTCAGGGCGATTGCCCGATGCTCCCCGGTTCCCGTCGGACAAGCTGCCCCAATGCCCGGATATATCGTAAAATAAAGAGCGAACACCAATTGCCGTTCGGGCGGCCCACCGCGGACGGCACCGCGCATCAACGCCAATCAATGGGACAAACCGCGAATATACGCGAATGAACACGAATCGATGTTCCACACCGCGAATGGACGCGAATGAACACGAATGAGTCTCGGATACCGCCAGTGGACGCGAATCTACACGAATGGGGCTCAAAACGCCAATAGACGCGAATGTACACGAATCGATGTTCCACGCCGCGAATGGACGCGAATGAACACGAATGAGTCTCAGAGTCCGCGAATGGGCGCGAATCTACACGAATGGGTCTCAGATACCGCAAATGGGAGTGAATGAACGCTAGTGGGTGGTGCCCAAGACGGCGCTACCCGGCGGAGGCAGAAACTAGGCGACAATCCGACCGCGGTATTGCACCCGAGGAAGAAACTGATGAGAAGCGTCAATGTTCCCTTGTTGATCACCCTGCTGGTCATCGGCGCCGTGTTGGGCGGCGGCGGCTACGCATTGCACCGTTACCAGATGAAGCGCAATGCCGGCGTCTTCCTCCAACAAGCGGAAAAGGCGCGCGAGCGGCTGGCCGAGGGCGCAGCGACGGAAGAGCAATACAAGTCGATGGTCGAAGACGTGCTGCGGCAGTACAACAGCTACCTTGCCCTTCGCCCCGACGATACCGACGCATTGCAGGCGATGGGCGATTTCCTCATGGAACAGCGGCAATGGCCGGCTGCGGCCGACACCTTCGAGCGTCTGTTGCGCTACGATCCGAATCGCGACGACATCCGCCGCCGATTGGTGCAGGTTTCGATCGACATGGGCGCGCGGCAGCGGATGCATCCCGACCCGACCGAACGGGCCCGCCGCAGCGCCCGCTGGTTCGGCTCGGCACGGCAGCACTTGAACGACTACCTGCTCAAATCGCGTCCGAACGACGCCGAGCTGCTCGATTGGGCCGGCCGCTGCGAAGAGTCGCTCGGCAACGACGATCAGGCCGCCGAGTACTGGCGCCGCGCCATCGCCGCCGACCCGCAGTACGTCGATGCCTACACCCGTTTGGCCGGGCTGTTGCGAAAGAACCCGCGCGAAACAAAACAAGCCGACGAATTGATGGCCAAATTGGCCCGCGAGAACCCCGATTTGCACCTAGCCCAAGTGGCGGCGGCCAACTACAGCCTTTTGACCGGGCAGGTGGACGAGGCGATTGCCCGAGTCGCCCGCGCGTTGGAACTCGAACCGCAAGACCGCGACACCTTGATTTTGGCCGTGCGCTGCGCCTTGGCGAAGCATGGCCAACTGTTGGCCCAGCGAAAGCGCGACGAAGCCGACGAGTTTCTCGCCAAAGCGCGCAACTACAGCCGCCAGTTGCGAGACTTGTTCCCCAACGACATCGCCACCTATCAAACCGCAGCCGAGGTGGAGTATCGGGCGGGCAATGCCAAAGGGGCCGCCGAAGTGCTCCGCGAGGGGATGCAAGCCACCCGAGACAACCCCAATTTGCTCTTCACCGCCGTCAATTTGCTGCTCGACAGCGGCGAGCGCGAAGAAGCTCGCACGCTGTTCGAGAAGTCGGGGCGCCGAGCGCTGAACGAATCGCTCGTCCATTATCTGTCCGGCCGGCTGAAACTGGCCGACGAGCAATGGCGCGAAGCGATCAAGTTTTTCGAGCTGGCCCGCCCCTCGCTGGCCGCCGAGCCGGAACTGATCAAACAACTCGACTATTTCAGCGGTCGGGCATGGGCGCAACTGGGCAACTACGATCAGGCGATTCGCTCCTACCGCCTGGCATTGGATCGAGATCCGTTCTTCGCGCCGGCGCAAACCGCGTTGATGGAAAGCTACGTGAACAGCGGACAACTGGAAGCCGCCGCCGAGCTGTACCGGCAGTTGGCCGGGCGGATGTCGGCGGCCGGATTGGTGTCGGCGGCGCGGGTGCTGATCGTGCGGAACCGCCAACTTCGTCCGGCCAATCGCGACTGGACGACGATCGAGCGGATGCTCGACGAAGCCAATCGACGCGAACCGAACACCGTGGCCGTCGCCCTGGCCCGCGCCGAGCTTTACGCCGCCCAGGGCCGCACCGCCGACGCCGAGCGCGTGCTGGCCGCCGCGCGCGCCGCGCTGCCGGAAAGCGGCGACATCTGGTCGCATTCGATCAATCTCGCCCAGCAGCAGCAAGATTGGCCGAAGGTCGAAGCCTTGTTGGCCGAAGCGGCCGAGAAGGCGGGTGACCGGGTGGAACTGCGGCTGACGAAAGCCCGCTACCTGGCCCAACGCTACGGCAAAGAGGCGGCCCCCCGCATCCGCGAACTGGCGCAGAACATCGACGGGTTCAGCGTCAACGATCAGCAAACGTTGCTGGCCGGGTTGAGCGCTCTGTTGCAAGGCGACGACTTGAACCTGGCCCGCGAAATGGTGCGCCAACTGGCCCGACAACAACCGAACAACTTGCAGGTTCAATTCCATCTGTTCGAGCTGGCCATTCGAGCCAACGATCCCGACGAGATGAAGCGGGCGGCCGACGAGATCGAACGAATCGAGGGTCAAGGGGCCACCTGGCACTATGCGCAGGCCGTGCTCGCCAGCGTGCAAAGCAAGGGCCGCGACGACCCCTTGTTGAAGAAGGCCATCGAGCATTGCCGCGCGGCCATCGAGGCGCGGCCCAGTTGGGGGCGCGCTTATCTGCTCTTGGCCGGCATCTACGATCAGCAAGGCGACTATCGCAATGCCTTCGATTACTATCGGGAAGCCGTCGATCGCGGCGAGCGGAACGTGGCGGCCATCCGCCGCTTGGCCGACCTCTACTCCGCCCGGCGCGACTTCGCCAACGCGCAAAAGACCATCGCGCTGATCGAGTCCGCCGGCGGGGGAAACGACTTGGAAACACTGCGTCGGATGAGCCGCTTCGATGCCTTCGAGGGCGATCTCGACCGCGCGTTGCAGGCCGCCCGCCGCGCCACCGAGAACTCGACCAATTTCCGCGACTTCCTCTGGCTCGGCCAACTGCTCGAGTCGAACGGCCGTCAGGCCGCCGCCGCCGGAAAGGCCGACGAAGCGATCAAACTGCGCGACGAGGCGGAGGCCGCATTGCTCAAGGCCGCCGAGCTGGCCCCTGCTTCGCCCGATGTTTGGGCGACGATGGTCCGCTTCTATGTCGTCACCGGACAGCGAGAGAAAGCCGAGCGGACCGTCGCGAAGATTCCCGGAAAGATCAAGCCCGCTGAACTGCCGCTCACCTTAGCCCAATGCTACGAAGCGTTGGGACGCGGCCCCGAAGCGCAGCAGCAGTATCAAGAGGCATTGGCGGCCGCACCGCAAGATGTCGGCGTGCTTCGGGCGGTGGCCGACTTCTACTGGCGCACTCAACAACCGGCGAAGGCCAAAGAGCTGGCCCAGCGCGTGCTCGACGGCCAATTGTCGGTCGTCGAAGCGGATAAGGCTTGGGCGCGCCGCCTCATGGCCGTGTTGCTGGTAAGCGAAGGCGGCACCGCCAACTTGCAAAAGGCCTTGGAAATGGTCGAACAGAATCTCAAGGCCGACGCCAATTCGATCACCGACCTGCGGCTGAAAGGCAGCCTGTTGGCGATTCTCCCGTCGCGGCCCGAAACCGAAGAATCGATCGCCGCCTTCCGCAAGGTGGTGGCCGACTCCGCCCTGCCGGACGATCAATTCATCCTGGCGCAGCTTTACGCCAAGCAGGGCAACTGGACCGCGTGCAGCGCTCAAATGCTCAACCTGCTGGCCGCCCACGGCAGCGACCCGCGATACCTGAGTTTCTATGTCGGCCAGTTGCTCAAGCGCGGCGAATGGGTCAACGCCGCCGACTACCTGACCCGGCTCGAACGGGCTGCGCCGAACCACTTCGAAACCGTGCAGTACCGCGCCGACTATCAGATCTGGCGCAAAGACTACGACGGGGCTGCGCAAACGCTGAAGGCTTGGATCGACCGCGAGGGAGCCATCCCCACCGATCGGCCCACCCGGCTGCGGCTGGTCGCCGAGGCACTCGAGCGGTTCAGCCATCGAATCCGCGAGCCGGGCTTGCGAAGCACCGCCGATGCCTACGTGCGCGACGCGGAAATGCTTTTCCGCCTCTATGTCGAGGCTCGGCCCGAACGCGAGATCGTGATGGTCGGCTTCCTCGCCCGGCTGGGCCGCATCGGCGAAGCCCTCGACCTGCTCGAACGCATTTGGGAGAAGCAGCAGCCCGACCCGCTCGCCTCGGCCGTGCTCGAATTCGCTCGTTCGCCGGTGGTCAAACAGGCCGAGTTGGAGCGGTTGGAAAAAACCGTCGATCAGGCAATCAAGAAGTTCGAACAGCCGGCCAACCTGATGCTCGTCATGGCCGAAATCTATCAAAAAGAAAACCGCATCGACGAAGCGGAGAAACTCTATCGGTTGGTCCTCCAGCGCGAACCGCACAACGTCGTTGCCCTGAACAACCTCGCCGTGCTGCTGGCGTTGGAAAGCCGCAATCTCGACGAAGCACTGCGGCTGGTCAACACGGCCATCGAACACGCCGGCCGCGAAGGGCAGATCCTCGACTCGCGGGCCAGCGTGTACATCGCGCTGCGCCGACCGAACGAGGCCCTCCGCGACCTCGAAGAGGCGATCAACGAATCGCCCGATCCGATCCGGCTCTTCCATCGCGCGCAAGCCTATTTCCTCACCGGCAAGCGGCAGCAAGCAGCCGAATCGCTCATCGAGGCGTTCGATCGCGGGCTCGACCCCGACAAGCTGCAAATCCCTGAACGCAAAGCACTCGAGGAACTCAAGAAGGTTGTCGATCTTGAAGCAGCGCGCAAGTAACCCGCGCACCGCCGCCGATCGGCCGAGAGCGGCGCGCCTCAGCGCGCGGGTCGAGCGACCTGAAGGCTCTCCACCGGTAGAACCGCGTTGAGGCTCCCGCTGCGGAAGCCCTCCAGGTCGATCGACACATACTTGAACCCGACCGACTTGAGGAACTCAACCGTGTCGCAACGGAGCTGCTCGTCGGCAAAGCGAGCCACGGCTGCGGCATCGACCTCGATCCGCGCCACGTCGCCGCGATGGTAGCGCACCCGCAACGGCTGGAAGCCTCGCTCGCGGAGAAATCGCTCGGCCCGCTCGACCATCTCCAACCGCTGAGGCGTTACCTCTTCGCCGTAGGCGATGCGGCTGCTCAGGCACGGCGAGGCCGGCTTGTCCCAAATCGGAAGCCCCCAGGCTCGGGCCAAGGCGCGGATGTCGGCCTTGGTCAAGCCGCACTCGGCCAAGGGGCTGCGCACCTTTCGTTCTCTCGCCGCTCGAAGCCCCGGTCGATGGTCGCCCAAGTCGTCGGCATTGTTGCCGTCGCACACAACCGCCACGTTCAAGCGCGCGGCCAATTGCTCGACCTTGAGAAATAGCTCTGTCTTGCAGTGATAGCAGCGGTCGCCCAAATTGGCGCGATACTCGGGTCGCTCCATCTCCTGCGTTTCGATCATTTCCAACCGAATTCCGATCTGTTCGGCCAACCGCCGGGCGTCGTCGTCTTCCACGGCGGCCAAGCTGGCGCTGCGTCCCAGCACGGCCACGGCGCGATCCCCAAGTGCCCGATGCGCGGCATAGGCCAACACCGCACTGTCTAGGCCGCCGGAATACGCCACGGCGCAACTGCCGAAACCTTCGAGCAACTGAAACAGCCGATCGCGCTTCGCGCAAAGCTCCGGGGCCAAACCATTCTCGGATGCCGTCAACTCAACCATCGGTGATAATCCTCGGCGAATGCTCCCGACCGAACACGTGGATATTGCGGCGACCGCCGCATTGGTCCTCTCGGTTGCGATTGCACTATTTTACGGCACAAGGTCAATCAACAGAACCGGCGGTTCCCGCAAACACGATGCTTACTCGTCGCTCGCACAACAACAACTCATTCTCGGTACGATGCCGCAATCGAGACACTCGCGGAAAATACTTGCGATAACTTGCCGTCGGGCCATCCGGCTGCGTATATTGACCCACGGACGAATTCGGCGCGAACTAGGCCGACCGGTCGAATGCGATTTCGCCGACCCCGGGTCGCAACGTCGTGCGACGTAACGCGATTTTCTCGGTGACGGCGCGGAAAGAGCATTCCGTCGATCGCTCGGCCGAGCGTCCGTCGCCGATCGAAATGCCCCGACTGCTTTGTTCCGCCGTTGGGATTTCGATCGTCCCCGCCCCGTTCGCCGCGGCCCCGCCATGACCACCGCATCGCAAGATCGTTCCGCCGGCTCGGCCCATTCCGTCCGCGAAGAGTTGCGCGGAATCGTGATCTTCGTCGGTGCGATTTGGGCCGCGTTCCTCCTGTCGTTCGCGCTGCCGCTGAATCAGTGGCTGGCGCTGGAGCCGCGAAGCGTCGGCGGCCTGCCGGGCGTGGCCGCCATGCCCTTCTTGCACGCCGGCTGGGGGCACTTGCTGGCCAACACGCCCGCGTTGCTCATCCTGCTGGCGCTGCTGGCCGGTTCCCGCGCCCGCTCGTGGCTGGTCGTCGCGTCGATTATCCTGCTTTCCGGCAGCTTGCTCTGGCTGTTCGGCCGGTCGGCGCTGCACATCGGCGCCAGCGGGCTGGTGTTCGGCTTGATCACCTTTTTGATGGCCGCCGGATGGTTCGAACGCCGCCTGTTGGCCGTGCTGGTCGCGGTGGTTACGGCTGTGTTGTTCGGCGGGGTGCTGATTGCCGGCGTGCTGCCCACGGCCGGGGCGCATGTTTCGTGGGACGGGCACCTATGCGGCGCGGCGGCCGGCGTGATTACCGCCTATGCCCTGACCGGCCGACAAACGGCAACCGCATCGCTTGCTTGAGGGATATTTCGGCTCGTGAACTTGTATTGATGTATCCGGTTCGATAACCATTCGATCATGGGAGGAACCTCAGATGATGCTGCGTCGAACAGTGTGGCTTTGGGCTTTGCTGGCATGTGCGTGGTGCCAGGCGGCGGTTGCGGCCGAGGCCCGGTATGAAATCGGCTGGCCGGATCTCCCCCAGCACAAAACCTGGGTGGTCGATCTGCACATGCACACGGTGTTTTCCGACGGGTTGGTTTGGCCGACGGTCCGCGTGGCCGAGGCCTGGCGCACCGGGCTGCACGCCATCGCCATCAGCGACCACATCGAGTACCAACCGCACAAGGAAGACGTGCCCACCAAGCACAATCGTCCCTATGAAATCGCCCAAGGAGCCGCCCGCGACCGCGGCCTGCTGCTCGTCCGCGCGGCGGAGATCACCCGCGACACCCCGCCGGGCCACTTCAACGCGATCTTCCTCGACGATATTCAACCGCTCGACACCCCCGGCTTCGTCGATTCGCTGGAAGAAGCGAAAAAGCAAAACGCATACGTCTTTTGGAACCATCAAGGCTGGAAGGGCGAAGAAAAAGGCCGCTGGCTGGACGTGCATACCGAAATCTTCGACAAGAAGCTCTTCCAAGGCATGGAAGTGTGCAACGGCAACACCTACTTTCCCACCGCCCATCAATGGTGCTTGGAAAAGAACCTGACGATGATGGGCTCCAGCGACATCCACGACACCGAAACGCGGCTGAAGAACACCGCGGCCGACCACCGCACCGTAACGTTGGTGTTCATCAAAGAGCCGACTGCCCAAGGGTTGAAAGAGGCCCTGCTGGCCGGCCGCACCCTCGTCTGGTTCAAAGAGCAAGTAATCGGCAAGCCCGAGTGGCTCAACGCAATGTTTGCCGCCGGCGTGCGCGTATTGCCGCCGAACACCCGCGGCAAGGCACACATCAACGTGTGCATCGAGAACTCGCTGCCGTGCGACTTGGTGTTGAAGAAATCCGGCAACGTCGGCCCGGCCGAAATCACCCTGCCGGCCAAGGCGACCACCCTGCTTCGCATCAACACTCAAACCCCCGACAGCCCGCAAGAGCTGAAATACACCGTCACCAACTGGCTCGTTGCGCCGGAAAAGGGACTCGACGTTACCCTGAACGTCGCCGGCAAATAGACGGAACATCGGGGGCGAGCACCCAGAGGGGCAGCGGGCGGTCTCCGGCTCGGCTCGGCGGGAGATGCACGCATCTGCGGTGGCGATGCGCGCTGCCGCGGCAAGGTGACGGGCGCCGCCGGCCGACGATGACAGCCAGCCCCGCCAATGGCTCGGTGATTTGCCCCCAATGGAACCCGGTGCTATGTTGATCCTCGTTGGTCGTCCTTTGGGGGCGCGCCGCAACGGGCGGCAGCGTTCCCGTTGTGTCCCGCTGGTTGATCCTGCCTTTGCCTTGCTGACAAGGAGCCCATGCCGATGGTCGCCACAAGCTGCCGTTGCTATCGTCGCGCCCGCGCGATCTGTCGCTTATTGATCTGCGTCTTGATCTGTGTTGTCGTCGGCCTGGTGTCGGGCGGTTTGTTCGCCGCCGAGGGCGAAACCCAAACGCGCGATGCCGCGGCAAAGCCCGCCCGGCCGAACATTCTCTTCATCGCGATCGACGATTTGAACGACTGGACGGGCTTTTTGGGCGGCCATCCGCAAGTGAAAACGCCGAACCTCGACCGGCTGGCCCGCGAAAGCATCGTCTTCACCCGCGCGTACTGCTCGGCGCCGGCCTGCAACCCGTCGCGCGCGAGCCTGCTGTGCGGCGTGCGGCCCTCGACCTCGGGCGTGTATCACAACGATAACCCCTGGCGGCCGCAAATGCCCGATACAGCCACGCTGTTTCAACACTTCACCGCCAACGGCTACAAAGTCCACGGCGGCGGCAAGCTGTTCCACAACAGCTTCAACGATCGACCGTCGTGGGAGGTCTACTGGTCGCGGCCGAAGGATCCCGAACCGAAAAGCAAGCCGCTCAACGGCATCGCCAACGCGGCCCACTTCGATTGGGGCCCGCTCGACGCCGCCGACGCCGACATGGGCGACACGAAGCTGACCGACTGGGCCGCCGAGTTCTTGAAGCAGAAGCACGATCGGCCGTTCCTGCTGGCCGTGGGCTACATTCGCCCGCACTTGCCCTGGTATGTGCCGCAAAAGTATTTCGACGATTTCCCGCTCAACGGCGTGCAACTGCCGGTGGTGAAAGCCGGCGACCTCGACGACGTGCCCCCGGCCGGGGTGCGCATCGCCAAACCCGACGGCGACCACGCCAAGGTGCTGGCCACGAACAACTGGCATCGAGCCGTGCAAGGCTACTTGGCCAGCATCGAGTTCGTCGATGCCCAAGTCGGCCGATTGCTCGACGCCTTCCGCGCCAGCCCGCACGCCGGCAACACAATCGTCGTCGTTTGGGGCGACCACGGCTGGCACCTGGGCCAAAAAGAACACTGGCGAAAATTCGCCCTCTGGGAAGAGGCCACGCGCGTGCCGCTGCTGATCCGCCCGGCGGGCGACCAAGGCCGCGGCAGCCGTTGCGAGCGAACCGTCAGCTTGCTCGACCTATATCCCACGCTCTGCGAGATGGCCGGCGTGCCCGTGCCGAAGCACTGCGAGGGCGACAGCATCAAGCGGCTCGTTGAACACCCCCGGGCGGCATGGGACCGGCCCGTCGTTACCACGCACGGCTACAAGAACCATGCGGTTCGCTCCGAACGCTGGCGCTACATCCGCTATGCCGACGGCAGCGAAGAACTTTACGACCACGATGCCGACCCGCGGGAGTGGACCAATCTGGCCTCGCGCGAAGAAATGAAGGCCGTCAAAGACGAGCTTGCCCGCTGGCTGCCGAAGACCGACCGCGAAGAAGGCCCGCGGGCAGGCGAGCGCAAGGGACCGCGCCGCGCGGCCCAGGCCATCAGTGCCCCCGATTGGCCGCAAAGCGTGCGCAACTATTTCGCCCGCGAGTGGTACGGCGAATTCGACCTGAACTGATCGCCAACCGCGGCGCCCGCCACCGCAAATGGAAACCGGGGGCGACGAGCAACGCGTTGCCCCCGATCCGTTGTTTGCCCCTACGTTCATCGCATCAATCCCAGGAGATGAATTAATGTCGCTGCTTAGCAGAATGATTCCTTCGAGCTGCGCGTCGGTGCGAACGCCAGGTTTGTCGAAGCCGTTTGAGCCGGTTCTCGGGCCGGTTTTGAAGATCGCGGCCGTGTTCGCTGCCGCGATGGCGGTTGCCGCGACGGCCGCTTTTGCTGATGCAACGGTTGCAGCCGCGGCAGACGACGCAGCGAGGAAAGCGACGAGCCCGTCGAACGAAATCGGTGCGCCCATTGCGCCTGCCGGAGAGCAGGCGCTCTTCAAAGCCGACTTATATGTTTCGCCTCGGGGCAACGACGCCCACAGCGGCACGCTTTCCGAACCGAACGCGCAAGGCACCGACGGCCCGCTGGCCACGCTCGGCGCCGCGCAGCAGGCGGTTCGCCGGCTGAAACAACGTCGGGCCGCAGCGGGCGAAACGCCGCGACCGATCGTCGTCGCCATTCGCGGCGGAACCTATCGGCAAAGCGAGCCGATCGTGTTCTCGCCGGAGGATTCCGGCACGGCCGAGGCCCCGGTAACCTATCGCGCCTTTCCCAATGAATCGCCCGTCATCACCGGCAACGCTCCGATCGGGCCGTGGCGGGCGGGCAACGACGGCCTCTGGACGGCGGAGGTGCCCGAGGTCGCTCAGGGCAAATGGTACTTTCGCACCCTGTTCATCAACGGCCGACGCGCCGTCCCCGCCCGAACCCCCAACGAAGGCTGGTACGCCTCGGGCGGGTCGATCGACAAGCTCAATCGCGCCACGGCGCGGACCGATGCGAACACCCGCAAAGGCTTCCGCTTCTCCGGCGACGAGATTCGCCCATGGCGCAATCTCGACGACGCGGTGCTCGTCTATCACCACTGCTGGACGACCTCGCGGCATCGGATCACCGGCATCGATCCGCAAGAGAAGATCGTCCGCTTGAGCAATCCGCCCAACTGGCCTTTCGGCTGGTGGAAGGAAGAGCGCTACTACGTCGAGTATGTCGCCGAGGCGCTCGACGCACCGGGCGAGTGGTACCTCGATCGCAACACCGGACGGCTTTCGTACAAGCCGCTGCCCGGGGAATCCATCGAGCGGCTTTCCGCCGAGGCCCCCAAGTGCGAGGAACTGCTGCGGCTGGAAGGCGACGCGGCCGCGGGCAAATGGGTGGAGCATCTTCGCTTCGAAGGGCTGCGTTTCCGCGGCACCGATTGGACCATGCCCCGCAACGCCCCGGTCGATCGCCAGTCGGCGGCCTTTCTCACAACCGCCACGGTCCGCTGTCGCGGAGCGCGGCACTGCCGCTTCTTCGGTTGCGAGATCGCGCAGACGAGCGGCTACGGGCTGTGGTTCGAGCGCGGCGCGAAGCACTGCTCGGCCGAGCAATGCCATCTGTTCGACCTGGGCGCCGGCGGCGTGCGGATCGGCGAAAACTCGCTGCCGAAGAACCCCGACGAGCAAACATCGCACAACACGATCGACAATTGCTTTATTCACGACGGCGGGCGGGTGTTCCATGCCGGCGTAGGCGTGCTGATCCAAAAAAGTTCGCACAACACGCTGAAGCATTGCGAGATCTGCGACTTCTTCTACTCGGGCGTGTCCGTCGGCTGGACCTGGGGCTACGCCGAAAGCGACGCCCACCACAACATCATCGAGCAGAACCACATCCACCATCTCGGCTACGGCGTGTTGAGCGATATGGGCGGCATCTACTGCCTGGGAGTGTCGCCCGGCACGCGGCTGACGAACAATGTGATTCATGACGTGCTCGCGCACACCTACGGCGGTTGGGGTCTTTACACCGACGAGGGTAGCACCGGCATCGTCATGGAAAACAACATCGTCTATCGCTGCAAGGACGCCTCATTCCACCAGCACTACGGCCGCGAGAACATCGTCCGCAACAACGTCCTCGCCTTCGCGGCCACCTTCGGACAGATTCGCCGCAGCCGCCAGGAGGAGCACCTTTCGTTCACCATCGAACGGAACATCATCCTCTACGGCGATGCCCCGCTGCTGGGCGGCAATTGGACAAAGGGACTATTCAAGTTCGAAAAGAACCTCTACTGGAATGCGGCGGGCAAGCCGGTCGTGTTCCCCGGCGATCTCACACTCGAACAGTGGCAGGCCAAAGGGCAAGATGCCGGAAGCATCATTGCCGATCCGCTGTTCGAGAACGCCGCAGCGGGCGACTTCCGCCTCAAGCCCGACTCGCCCGCGCTGAAGCTCGGTTTCCGTCCGATCGACACGTCGCAGGTGGGACTGCGCGGGCCGGCCGAATGGCGGGCATTGCCGTCGAAGGTCGAGCGACCGCCGCTGAAGATGCCCGGCGAACCTTAATGAACATCGCCACGCGACCGTGGGCGATTGCGCGCCGACGCGGCGGCAGGGATTCGGCACCGAGCTTGGCGGATCGTTGCGCGCTGCTACGCGCCGTTGGGCGATTGTTCGCGGACGCGGCGGCAGGTCTCGGCGTACAACTCGGCGTATTGTCGAGCGCTGCGCGCCCACGACCAATCTTGGGCCATGCCGGTTGCCACCATTTGCCGCCAAGGTTCGCCGTTGGCGCGGAAGGCATCGCAGGCTTGCCGCAATGCGTCGCTCAGCGCCATGGCGGAATATTCCTCGAAGACGAAGCCGTTGGCCGGGCGATCGGCCGACGCTTGCTCGGGGCCGACGATCGTGTCGGCCAAGCCGCCGGTGCTTCGGACCACGGGCACCGTGCCGTACTTGAGGCTGTACAACTGGCTCAGCCCGCACGGCTCGAACTTGCTCGGCATGACGAACAGATCGGCCCCGCCTTCCACACGGTGCGCCAGGGGCGTGGAGAACTCTAACCGAACGGCCAGCTTGTGCGGGAATCGCTCGGCCAAGGTTTCCAGCAGCCGATGATACTTCGGTTGGCCGGTGCCCAAGATCACCCACTGTGCGTCGTGCGCTTGCAGCCAGGTTTGCAATGTCTCGACGAGGATATCGAGCCCTTTCTGGTCGGTCAGTCGGCCGACGAACCCGATGAGCGGCACCCGCGGCTCGACCGGAAGGCCCAGCTCGGTCTGAAGAGCCGCCTTGCAGGCCGGCTTCGCCTCCCATACGGTCTCGGGCGTATAACGAACCGGCAAATGCGGGTCGGTCGCCGGGTTCCATTCGGCGATGTCCATTCCATTGAGGATGCCCCGCAACACCTCGCGGCGCTGTTGCAGCACGCCTTCCAGTCCGCACCCCAACGGGCTCGACTGGATCTCCTCGGCATACCGCGGGCTGACCGTCGTAATCGCGTCGGCGAACACCAATCCCGTCTTCAACAGGTTCAGCTTGCCGTGGAACTCCATCTGGTGCCAGTTGAAGTATTTCCAGTCCAGTCCCGTCAGCAGCATGTCCCAATGCCAAAACTGCCCCTGATAGGACAAGTTGTGGATGGTGAACACCGAGGCAATCTGCTGGTAGCGCGGCACGTGGCGGTACTCGATCCGCAGATAGGCGGGCACCAACCCCGTTTGCCAATCGTTGGCATGAATCACATCGATATCCAGCCCGAGCAGCCGCACCGCCTCCAACGCCGCACGGCAGAAGAACACGAACCGCTCGCAGTTGTCGGCGTAGTCTTTGCCATCGACGCTGTAGAGCTGGTCGCGATCGAAGTACTGATCCTGTGCCACCAAATAGACCGGCACATCAGCCCCGGGCAATCGGCTGCGCAACAACCGGCCCGACACCATCTTGCTGCCGATCGGCACAATAAACTCCAAGTCCAACGGCTCTAGCGGCAGGCCGCAGTACCGGGCCGACCGATACGCCGGAAGGATCAGGGTCGGACAATGGCCCTGACGCGCAAGCTCGATCGGCAATGCGCCGCAGACGTCGGCCAACCCGCCCGTCTTGGCAAACGGCACCGCCTCACTGGTCACCAGCAGTATGTTCACGGCTCTCTCCGTACTGAGTCGCGTCGTTGTGAAATCATATTATGCGTTATTGCACGGCGAGACAAAAGCAACCGCGCGGAGCGCGGCCGCATTTTTATCCGAAACACGCTAGCATCGCTATTCTGCGCAGTCTCCATATAATTCATAGCTTACAATAGCCGCCATTACCGTGGTTTTCCGTCCCCAAGGGTATTGCTGCAAACACTTTTCGCCTTACCCAGGCGGAATAAACGGCCCCAACTACCAAGAACACCAAGCAATGGGTTTGCAAGAAACGACACAGTAAGACGATCTGGACGCATCGGGCAGCGCGGTTCGCGCCTGCCGGCGATGGTCGAGAGAGCCGCGTCGGCAACAACGGCAGCGAAAGTTCGACGAGAAAACGCCGGCCCGCACCGTTGGCCGCACGGAAGAGTGACTCCGTGGAGAACGGAGATCGGTTTGAGCGGGCGAATCGCGCAATCGGCCGCTCAGGTTTTCCGGCGACTGATTGCCCGATGTTGAAGACCGATTGAGCAGCCCCGTTTTCGTTGCGGTTCTTCGCCCGCTACCGCACGCGGCACGAGAAGCGGATCACCCCGCCCTCGTTCGGCTTGAGCGGTTCGGCCAGCTCGCACCGGACGACCAACGAGCCCGAGGTGTTCGACTCGGTAAAGAACTTCGCCTCGCGGCTGCATTGGGCGCTGTCGTGAACGAATTCGAGCCGCGGAGAGAGGCTGTCGAGGATGGTCACGTTGCCGATCACCTGCGTGCCGACGTTGTCGAAGCGAATGGTGAAGTCCACCGTTTCGCCCGGCGCGGCGGTCGCGGTCGAAGCAACCTTCAGCACGCGGAGCTTCGGGCTTCCAACATCGGACTTGTAGGTGAAGATCTCTTGGGCCTGCTCGTCGCGCACCAGCTCGACCACGCCCTGATTGTCCACCAACGCCTGGGCCGACTGTTCGACGGTCCAGGCCATCGCAGCGGCGGCCCCCTTGGCCAACATGGCCGCTTGCGAAGCGTCGGCCTGCCCACAACGGATGATCGCAAAATCCTCGTAGGGCAGGAAGGCGTCTTGGAAGGCTCGGACCACCAGCGCATCGGAGACCACGCCGTCGCCCTGCCGCGATTGGAGGTTGACCGGCGGCCGGGCCGCAATCTGCCCCAACGGTTGAAGATTCTGCCGCGACGAAACCACCGGCAGATTCTCTCGCCCCAGGCTGGGACGCAGGGCCGCTTGCGTGCCGCCGGCCTGATCGTGCCGCTCGTGGGCCACGACGTTGACCACATGCCGCACCGAAGCGAACCGCGGCGCGTAGATGCACACGCGATTCGACGGCTCGACCAGCGTGCGGCCATCGACCGTATCGAAATGGGCCACCGTGTCTTCGACTTCGAGTCCGCGCACCTCCCAATCGGCCATCACGCCGGTGCGAATCTCTCCGTCGCCGCCGTCGCAAATGTATTCATCCTGCGGCCAAGGGCACGGCAAGCCATCCGGCCGCCACGGCGAACAAGGCTGCATCGGATTGGGTAGCGGCTGTTGCTCATCAGGCAACGGGCAAACCGTGCCCGCGGCAGATCCCAACGAATCGCCCAACGGATTGTGGTGCGGGCGGTTGCCGATGGCCCGAGGGGCCGCTGCGGCCGAGCCGTGCGCCCAAGCGCCGATCGGCGCGGTCGCCCCGGGCTGCAATCGACCGGGCGATGCCGGCCCGCGACACGATGCCAAAACGACCAATCCCAACGCCCCGAATAGAACCCATCGAGTCGGCTGGGCGTATCGGCAAGTGCGATCGATGCCGTGACGGATTGCGTATGCCATGAATGCACCTTGTCGGCTCAACGTGTTCTCGCGGCGGCGGCAGAGGTCCCTTTGTCGGCGGTGCCGCGCAGTGCCGCACGCACATCCAAGGGGGTGGCCGGAGCCGGAGCGCGCCGCGGAATCGCCGTGGTCAACTCGGCGTTCGCGTCTGATGCCGGGCGAACACGGGCGGAAGGATCAGCGGCCGGGGCGGCCGCCGGCTCGGGCACGGCCGGCGCCTGTGGTCCGCGAACCGGAGGACGCGGCAGCACCTTCACCGCGGCCGGATACTCGACCAGCGGCGGGCAGCCGTAGAAGAATCGATCGTCTTCGCGGCCCACATCTCCGGGCAGCCGCGCGCCCAAGCGAACGATGGCCACCGGGCGGCCGAGCATGTCGGCAGTCAGCAGCGGGTCTTTTCCCGGTCCCACATCGAACCAACTCTGCGGTTTGCCGTCGGAGCGAGCGGGTAACGCATTCCGCGGGTCTTCCAAATACACCACGCGCGTGACGAATTTCCCGCTCAGCGCCTGCTCCAGATCGTCTTGAATCAACTCGACGATAATTGGGAACTGCCGCTCTTGACCGGCGGGGGGATAAAGACGATCGATCACCTCGATCGTGGGGAACAACTCCGCTCCTTCGCGGCCGGGAATGTTCGTCACGCGCAATCGATAAACCTGTCCGATCAGTAATCCGACGCAATAAGGCGTCGCCCGCGCCGGTCCGAACTGATTCTCGACGGCCGCGGCAACCAATACGCCCTCGGGCCCGCGAATCTCCACTGGCTGGAAGTAGCCGGCCACCGGTCCGCCGCGTTGCAACTGGCCCTGGCCGATCATGCCCGGCGGCATCTGCCCATGATGCAGATAGTGCCTGCCCGGCCCCGGCATCTGCGCCCAAGCGAACGAGGCGCAGCAAACGGCGGCGACGAGCGACAGCGATGCGATTCGGATCACAGTGGTCATGCGCGACGGCTCCTGCGTCAGACACTCGCATTGGCGGGCCGCAGCCCCCTTCGGCGTGCGGCAGCCGAACAATCGACCCCTCGGATGGTTCTTCAGAGAACCGCGGCAACCAAGCCGACCGGCGGATGAGCTACGCCACCCACACCGCCCTCTCTGCTATGCGCCGTTACTCCTCCGAGGATCGAAACCGCCGGCCTCAAGGCAACGACTCCCGGCCTCCGGAAGCGGGCGCCGGGATCATCGGACCGATGACGGCCCGGCCCTATTGCTCCTCGCACGGAGCTTGGCCGTCGGTGGGGCAGGCTTCGCCACCCACCAACACCCGACGATCGCTGCCCGGCTGCTTGTTCACGCCCAAGCCCGGACGGCTGCGTTCGACGATTCGCGCATGATTGGCCGGTCGCGGGTAGCTGATTCCCGGCCGCTGCGCCACATCGACGCGCACCGCCTTGGTCGGCTGGGGAACATTCACGCGGGTATGATTGGCAATCGTGTGACGCTGCAAACCGGCCGGTGATCCGAGCGGAATATGCGGCGGGCCGGGCAACCCGATCGGAGTGCCGACCATCGGCATGCCGTAGGCCGGCGCGGTCACGCCGGCGATGTAGCCGTTCGGCGTACCGCCGTACATTCCGGGATTGTACATGCCGCCGCCGTACATCCCCGCACCGGCAGGGGCGCGGTTTTCGCAGGGGCACGGGGCGCCCGGCTGATTGTAGCCGGTTTGCATGATTTCGCCTTCTTGAACCGGGGCGTCGCCCGGAACTTGCAGGTCTTTGTTGCCGATGCGGATGACGGCCATGATCGTGCCGCGACGATCGGCCTCGATGATCGGGTCGAGGCCGGGATCAAGCCGGGTGCTTACCAGCGTTTCCACGCCGGCCAGGGCCAGTTCCTGGAACTCGGGATCCGGCAGGTAGATCACCTTGGTAACGAAGTTGCCGGTAAGCACTTGGTCGAGGTCTTCCTCGGTGAACTGCACCGGAATGGCGTTGTGCGCCAGGAAGGCCTCGGTCCGGGGCAGCGCCGGGCCGACTTCAAGCGTCGGATAAAGCTCGACCCCCGGCCGACCGGGGATGTTGGTCAACTTCAGCCGGTAGATCGCCCCCTGCGGGAAGTTGTAGCGACCGGGCATAACCAGCGGCTGCGAGTCGAACAACCCCGCACCGCCGACGTCCCAAGTTACCTGAGAGCCTTCCGGCCCGATGAACGCAACCTGCGAAACGGTTTCGACCATCGGCGGGGCCGGCTGATAAACCACCACCCCCGGCCCAGGCCCGCCGACGCCCGGCCCCGGTTCGACCATCATGTTCGCCGTCGGCAAGTTGTTGTGGTACGGCCGCTTGCATCCGACAAACGCAGCGACCACGATCAGCACAGAGACTCCGAGAACCCTCATGATGTTCCCCCCTTGAACAGCCTGCCGAACGTTCCGGAACGACCTTCCGGGCGTTCGGGCGGGCACAACGCGATTTGATTCAACAGACCCGAATGGTCTTGCCACTTGCATGTCGTTGATATAAAACGACTTCGGCTTATCCGAACACGTTCGCGGTCGTCTGAAGCCCGAACCACCGAGCCCCAGCGGCCCTGCGTGAACGATTCAGATTGCCGTGGACCACCGTGGTGGCCCAACGTACAATGTCGCCCCGTCGCTTCGCCCGGCCCACGGCCGCCCCGCCCCGGGGCCGGACCGCTGGCGCAGGCTCTCGACGATGCGTCGCAAATGGCCTGTCAGAGTACAATGGTCGGCGCTCTACAACGGGAATCTTTGGCAAATCCGTCATGACCGGCAAAATGCGCCGAATCCGAGCAATCCTTTTTTGCGGTTTCTTCGGCATTGTCGCCGCGCTGACCGGCGGAATCGGCCGTTGGGCCAACACCGCCGGACCGAGCCTCGCTCCGGAAACCGCGCCGCCCACCGCCACGGCACCGTCAACCTCACCGGCATCGGGCAACGCCGAGCAACGCTCGCCCAACTTGCTCAAAACCGCCAGTGCGGCGATCGAGTCGCGGGAAACCGTCAGTGCCAAATTGCGCTACGAAGCCCAACTGTTCGGCCAGCGGCTGCTTGGCTCAGGCAGCTACGTGGAGCAACGCCCGGGCCGCGATTACCTCTTTCGCCTCGAGCTCCGTTTTCAGTTGGGCGACAGCCCGAGCAGCCTCGTCAACGTGTGCGACGGGCGATACCTGTGGGAGTATCGAAGCACCGGCGGCAAGTCGGAGCTGAGCCGCGTGGACATCGTGCGGGCATGGCGAGCACTAGAACGCGCCGGCGAGCCGTTGGCCGCGCACCACGCAATGACCCTGCCGGGCCTCGGCGGCGTGCCCCGGTTGCTTCACGGGCTCGACCGCCACTTCGAGTTCGGCCCGGCCCAACGCGGCAAATGGAGCAATCCGCCGGTCATCGTTTGGCGAATCGAGGGTCAATGGCGACGCGATCCACTGATGCGGATGCTTCCCGATCAAGCGGCGGCTATTGCCGAAGGCCGCTTCGACCTGCGACGGCTCCCGCCGCAAGTGCCCGACAAAGTCGTCTGCTACATCGGCGAGGCAGACTGGTTCCCCTACCGCATCGAATTCCGCCGGCAGTCGGCGCAGGCCGCGGAGCCATCGACCGATCAGTGCCTCTTGGCGGTGGACTTCTACGACATTCGCTTCGACGAGCCGATCGACCCCTCGCTGCTGCGGTATCAGCCGCCCAGCGATACGGAGTTCTCCGATCAGACGGAGAGCTTCATCCAGCGGCTCAAAGCCGGGCAGAATTGACGCCCCCATCTTGTGAAGCAAGCGCCGTCGGCACCGGCGGACCGGCCGGCGCAAACCGATGATCGCCCACCGGCCGACTCGCTGCTTGCGGGCCTCACCGCTCGTCGCCGGCTCGGCGGTCCGAACGCAGCTTCTGCTGATATCGGCGGCTGGCATTTTGAAGAGTGCGCCGTTCGCCGGCCGTTAGGCTCTCCAAACCGTTTGCGGAGAGCTTCGCCAAGATCCGATCGACCTCTTCTTCCTCCTGTCGATCCGAGTCCAAATCGTCTGCCTCTTGCTCCGGCGGTTGCGGACGAACGACGCGCAGCCTCGGCCGGCCGCGCTGGCGCCACCAATCGGCGATCCATTCGATCGGTCGGCCCAAGTTCCAGCGGAGCTGAAAGTAGAGAAACGCCGCGGCCGCCCCGGCCAAGTGGACGCTGTACGCCACCGGCGCCGACCCTCCGCCCAGCGCGCCGAATAGATCGGCCCCGACGATGATCGCCCCGAGCAGCCAGGCGGGCATAGGAATGATGAAGTACGCGAACACCGTGCGCCGCGGATAATAGAGGGCGAAGAGCACGAGCACGCCGACGGCCGCCCCCGAGGCGCCGAACATCCGCACGTTGGGATTCTCGGCAGCGCCGCCCGCGCCGAGAAGCGCCCAGGTGATCGATCCGACCAACAAACACAAAAAGTAGAACCGCAGGAATTCGCTGCGCCCGAGCCGCTGCTCCACATCGTTGCCGAAGAAGTAGAGGATCAGCATGTTGCCGATCAGGTGGAACAATCGCTGATCGTGGACGAATCCATAAGTAAGAAAGCGATACCACTGCCACGGCTGATAGAGCGTCTGAGGAGTCATCCCCAGATAATCTTGCAGCAGCGTGCGGCCGCCCTGGCGCACGTCAGGCGTGAAGAGGAAATCGGCCAGAAGGACGGCGATGTTGGCAATCACCAGCCCGGCGACCACCGCCATGGGCGGGCGAAACCCCATTGCCACGCGTTCTTCCCGATAATATTCGCGGTCGTAGATGCCCATGTCGGCTCGGCCCCGAGGGCCGCAGTTGCTCCATCAACTCGTTGTCCGGCGCGGCAAGGCCGCCGCGGTCACTCGCCGCCCTCGGGCGTTTGCGCCATGGCGCGCGTCTTCGCGTCGATTCGGCGCGCCGCGTCAAACTGAACCTGCGCGATCTGATCGACGATCTGTTTGTTGGCCGCCAACAGTTGCTTCAGCAGGCCCTGAACGGCGTCCACCCGTTTCTGCAACGCGACGACCTGCGCCTGCACGGCGTCGCGCTGGCGGGTCATCTCTTGAAGCTCGGCCTTGGCCGACTGCAATTCCCGCTCGCGCATGGCAACCTGTTGTTTCGCCTCGGCCACTGACTGCCGCAGATAGGCGATGTCGCGCTGATACCACTCGAAGCGATCGGCCAAAAGCGACTTCTCGGCGAATCGCCGGCGAAAGATCGTCCCGTAGTCGTTCAACTGGCGGACGAACGTGCCTCTTGCGTCGGGCAACGGCTTGCCCTCGGCATCGACCAGCGGCTTGCCGTCCTTATCAACCAAAACGCCCTCGACGTTCCATTGAGCCACCTGCTCCCAAGTGGCTTCCCGCCCGTCATGAACATACGCCGGCACGCTGGCGGCAGGGAACATCTGCTTCAATTCTTCCTCGCTCAGGCCCGCCAGCAGCGTATGCGAATCGGCCGGCATCTTTTCGTAAAGAATCCACGGCTTCGACGCCTGGGCGATGCGCTGCAACCGCGCGGGATCGAGTTTGAGCGTCGGCCGAACCTGCAATTGATTGTCGGCTACGGCTTCAACCTCGAACTCGCCCAAATACCGTCCGCCGTTGCCCGCGGCCGCAGCTTCCTTCTCTTCGAAGACGTAGATGACGGCTTTCGGCGCCAGGCCGTTGGGGACCGGCTGATCGGTGACGATCGTGCCCTGACCGGTTTGGGCATTGAAGCCCCGCGGTTCGCAGTTGGTCCAAACTCGGCCGCGATCGACCACAAGCTGATGGATCAACTGACGGTACTGGCGGAGGCCCAATTTGGCGGCCTCGCCCTGGCCCTCGCCATTGGCCAGCGTTTGGTTCTCGTTGCGAACTTCGTCGATTCGCCGCTCGAACTTCTGCGCCAGCTCCCGCCAATACTGGTGGGTCTTCAGCGTCCGCATGGCCAAATACCAGAAGCCGATCGCGGCCACGCAGATCAGTCCGATCAACACCTTGTTCCAAATGCTCATGGCGGAAGTAGATCGCTAGAAAAGACAGCGTTTCGGCTCGAACAAACCCACCCGACACCAAATCGTTACAACCAATGCGAAGGCAGCCGAATGCGTGCGGTTCCCGTTTGAGCCGCGTTCCGTTTTTCGCGGTCGTGTTCCGACGGATCGCGCACCCATCCGCACGCCGAGAAACTCGGCAGCCCAGGCCCTCCGCTGACCCGGCGCGGTTTCGGTCGTCTCGCAAAACAGGTCCGTGTCTCCCGCAAAAAAGGGAGAGCTACCTTAAATTGCATGATAGTAAGGGCTTTCGCAAGTGTCAACAAAACACTTTTCCACGTCTTCCCGGCTTACCCCGTTGCGCGTTGCGCATGGACGGCACAAAACCGTTCACCGGCATAATCGTTCAAGCCCGAACACTCCTTCGACCGAATGATTGATCAACCGAACGATTGTCCGGTCCGGTTGG
>CAZVZX010000044.1:0-36572 GCA_964631235.1 uncultured Planctomycetaceae bacterium
CACCCTCCCACTCCATTCCACCCATCACAAAAGAGCGGTGCGCAATCCGGGATAGAAAGATCTTCGTCTGGAAACGCATCTGGACCCACTCCCAAGATGAATCAGACCCACCTCCCAGGAGCATTTCGTGTTGTTCGAACGCTGAACAAACCGTCTGCCGCTCCGGTGAGTGTCACCGAGTTGCCGGACCGTTCCGGCAGCGATCGTTCTACCCCCCCCGGTGACTAAAGAACCGTAGCTTACGGATGAGAGATGGGAGGATGACGAAAAAATATTTTCCTGCGAAATAGGCGTTGAATGACCGTCGATTGGTGGGGGGCAGTTATTGTCACGCGGCAGTGAAATATTTCTTAATGTGAAACACAATAAGTTGTTACGATCGTTTTCATTTGGGGGATTTTTTCGAAACCTGACTCTGAGGAATTAGGAATAAAGAGTCTTTCTGCTGGCACAATACCATGCCATTGATCAACCTCCCGATGGGCGGTGTGGTGATTGTCGCCCTGTAATCTCACTCTGCCGCACGACCATTGTGCGGGCCCAGGCAAAGGGCACCGGGCGGGGCCGAAGAATCCCTTTGGGTACATATTTCTTTCGATACATATTCTTTTCATTCATCGCGACGTTGCCAAACAGTCATTTGTGACAGCTAAATTGCTCAGTAACGCCGTTCGTTGGGACGTGCGACTTGTGTGCGTCTAAGGACATCTCCCCTCGGACTGCTCGCGGACTCTGCCGCGAAAAGCCATTTGCCCCAGAGAATGTCGGTGGGTCTGGATGCTTGAGTCGGCTCAGAATCTGAAGCGAGGCAGTCGAGCGCGCGATCTGTTCGCTTCCGCGCGAATGAAACAAAAAGTAGGGTAGGCGGGGAAGTCGGCCGACCGCAGCCGACCCGGAAGAGCGATCACAAGAGCGGCCTTCCGTTAAGATAACCATTGAGCCGGAAGCACGCTTTCCTTCGATGAAAAGCTCTTTAGCCTGCGAAGAGGCATCGGGCAGCGATCCAGAGCTTCCGCCAACGGCTGACCGTGAGCCGGCGTCGGAACACTTCGGCGGGCCGCCGGGCGATCTGTTCGAGCAATGCTTGATAAACGCCATTGATCATGGTGTAGATTCTGCGCCCCGGCGGGCTGAGCAACGGAGTGAGCCTCGCGGCCTCGCGGAAGTGGCCGGCGGCCCGGGCCGCCTCGAACTCGATCAATCGGCGGGTGCGATCGTCGAATTTGCCGGCGAACAGTTCCTCGGCCGTGCAGCCGCAGCCGGCCAGGTCTTCTTCGGGCAGGTAAAGCCGGCCCTGCCGCAGATCCTCCCCCAAATCGCGCAAGATGTTCGTCAGTTGCATGGCAAGCCCGCACTGCCGCGCCGGCTCGAAGGCCTCGGGGCCGCGGAAACCCCAGATGTGAATGCACGCCAAGCCGACGGCGCCAGCCACTCGATCGCAATAATGTTCCAAGTCGGCGAAACGAGGAAACCGCCGCGGATGCAGATCCATTTCGACGCCTTCGATCACCTCGAAGAGCAGCTTGGCCGGAATGCGGAACTGGGCCACCGTGTCGGCCAAGGCGGGCAGAAGCAGAGCGCCGGGCGGCATGGTGCAATGCTCGTCGGCCGAAACCGGCACGGCAATCGCTTCGTCGGTCGGGCGACCCAATATGTCGGCGCCGTCGCCGCCATACTGCTTAGCGCCGATGACGGCTGTCAGTTGATCGCGCCAACAGGCCAGCGCGGCCGCCGGATCGTCGGCTGCGATCGGCTGATCGACCAGGTCGTCGGTGTGCCGCATGAAGGCGTACAGGGCATACATCGCCCGTCGTTGCCGCGCCGGCAGCATCCAGAATGCCCCGGTGAAGTTCGAGCCCGAGCAGCGGACCAGGCTTCGACATGCCCGGTAGCTCTCGTCGATCGCGTCGCGACGGACAGTCATGGCGGGGTTCCTGCCAGCGTTCCACGCTGATGACGCCACCAGCATCGCAAGATGATGGCGAACTTGGTCCATCGCGAAACCCGCGGCCGAACGGCCCAAACATCGAACTTCGCGCGGCGAATCGCCTCGACCGCGGCCAGCCCGCCGTGGACAAATGCCGCGGTGGGCAATTGGAACTCGTAAGGCATCAGCGCGACCAACGGCCATCCGCCGCGGAGAAAGCCTTCGGCGTGGTCGCAATAGGCGGCAAGAACGCGGGCGAAGCCGGGCGTCATTTTGCCTTCGCGAAAAGCGTCTTCTTCGCACCCGAAGCGGGCACGATCGACGCACGACAGGTAGATTCGCCCGCGCTGCCAGTCGATCGGAACATCTTGGCAAAAATTGACCAACTGCAAACCGGTGCAGATCGAGTCGGCCAGTTGGCAGCGTTGCGGCGTGTGGCACTCGGCCAAGTGAAGAACAAGCCGGCCGACCGGATGGGCCGAATAGCGGCAGTATTCGAGCACCTGATCGAACGTTTCGTAGCGGAAGATGTGTTGATCTTGGCGGAAGGCCGAGAGCAGATCGACAAACGGCGTGATCGGAATCTTGAACCGTTCGATCGTCTCGCTTAGCGCGACGAACACCGGATGGGTCGATTGTTTCTGATAGCACGCGCGCAGTTGTTGTTCCCACCAGCCGAGTAGGGCCGTGGCGGTTCGCGGATCGCCCGCTTCGTCGGCCAAGTCGTCGGCCCAACGGCAGTAGGCGTAGATGTTGCTAAAGTGCTGCCTGAGCCGCCGGGGCAACAAGCGCGTTACCGCCGTGAAGTTCTCGTAGTGCCGCCGGGCCAAACGACGGCAATACGCCCGCGCTTGACGTAGCGTGGGTGGCTGATAGCCCGACTGCGGGCCGTAGCGAAGCAACTCTTGGCTGAAGTCGTATTTGGCGGCAAACATCGGCGTTCGGTGCGGCTTTCTGTATTGGGATAGAACAACAACCGATCCTCAACCGAAAGGCCGTGGGGCCTCGCTCATGGTTATCGAGGAACCGTTCTCCGTTTCTGTCTTTCGGCCGGCCGGTTCAGGGATTCGCCGGCGGCGACGGCGGCTTGCCGCAGTCCATTCAGTGCTCTGCCTGATGCTCTGCTCGATACTCTGTCGGATCGGCGATGCCGGCTTCGGCGAACCCGCGGCGACGAATCTGGCACGAATCGCAGCGGCCGCAGGCCCGCCCTGCTTCGTCGGGATCGTAGCATGAATGAGTCAGTCGGTAGTCGAGCCCCAGGGCCGCCCCGCGGCGGATGATCTCGGCTTTGGTCAGGTTAATCAACGGGGTGTGGATGCGAAAGTCCACTTGCCCTTCGATGCCGAGCTTCGTCGCGCGGCGGGCCAGTTGCTCGAAGGCGGCGATGAACTCCGGTCGGCAGTCGGGATAGCCGCTGTAATCGACGGCGTTGACGCCGATGAAGATGTCGCCCGTCGCCAACTGCTCGGCCTTGGCCAGGGCTAAGGCCAAAAGAACCGTATTCCGGGCGGGCACATAGGTTGCGGGAATGTCATGGGCCATTGCGGCGTCGGAGCGATCTTTGGGCACCTCGCAGCTTCCGAGCAACGCGCTGCCGCCGATGGTCCGCAAGTCGCAGCGGACGAGTACGTGCTCTTCGACTCCCAGTGCCAGGCCGACGCGGCGGGCTGCCTCGATCTCGTGCCGGTGCCGTTGCCCGTAGTCCACCGTCAGCGCGTGCAGGCGGAATCCTTCCGACCGGGCCACAGCCGCCGCGGTGGCCGAGTCGAGCCCCCCGGATAGCAGCACAACGGCACGTCGAGCGTTGCGGTGTGTCACTGTCTCGTTCATTGGTCGTTGTTCGTCTTGCCGACGGGGCGGATTGAATCGATCCGGCAGATCGCCCCGCCCCTTGTTGAGTCAACAGTCATCATGCCACAATCATGAGGGTGAAGAAAGGAGCCGCACTGTGAGTGACGAGTTTCGCGACCGCATTGAAACGTTCGAGAACGCGCATCCCCATCGTGATTATACGATCGAGATCGTTTGTCCCGAGTTCACCTCCGTTTGCCCGAAGACCGGCCAGCCTGACTTCGGCACGTTGACCTTTCGCTATGTGCCCGACCGAAAGTGCATCGAGCTGAAGAGCCTCAAGCTCTATTTGCAGCAGTTTCGAAACGAGGGGATTTTCTACGAGAACGCCGTCAATCGGATTCTCGACGACTTTGTGGCCAAGGTCGAACCGCGGCGGCTGACGCTGACGGCGGCCTTCACGCCGCGCGGCGGGATTAGCACGACGGTAACCGTGAGTTATTGCCGAGAGGAGGCCCGGTAGGGGCGATCGGGTTTCAGCCCGGGGGCCGAGGGCGGTTCTCCGATTGGGTGCCTTCGCATTCACTCTTGAGAATGAGGGGTAAGCTGTGGAGTATTTCGTCTGCTCGACAAAAGAAGAGTTGGGCCAACGCGCGGCCGACCGCGGGGCTGAAGCCATTCGTCGCGCCCTGTCCGAACAAGGCCGCGCCAACATTATCGTGGCCACCGGGGCATCGCAGTTCGAGATGCTGGCCGCGCTGACGAAGCAATGGGGCATTGATTGGAGCTGTGTGACGGCCTTCCATCTCGACGAGTACATCGGAATGCCGATGACGCACCCGGCCTCATTTCGCAAATACCTCAAGGAACGCTTCGTCGATCAGTTGCCGCAACGTTTGGCCGCTTTCCACTACATCGACGGCGAAACGGATCCGGCTGCTGAGTGCCGCCGCCTGGGCCAGCTCATCGAGCAGTGCCCGATCGACGTGGCGTTCATCGGGATCGGCGAGAACGGGCATTTGGCGTTCAATGATCCGCCGGCCGATTTCGAAACGGAAGAACCGTACATCATTGTCGAGTTGGACGAGGCTTGCCGTCGGCAGCAACTGGGCGAAGGGTGGTTTCCGACACTCGACGACGTGCCCCGGCGGGCGATTTCGATGTCGATTCGCCGGATTATGCGATCGGAGACGATCGTGTGCAGCGTGCCCGATCTCCGCAAGGCCGAGGCGGTTCGGGCGGCCCTCGAAGGGCCTATTACACCGATGGTTCCCGCATCGATCTTGCAGCAGCATCCGCGGGCGGCGGTCTTTCTCGATCGGCAGTCGGCCTCGCTGCTGACCCGGTGATCCGATTAGCGACCGATCGAACCCGCGCCGGGCTCGGGCGGTCGGGCCGGTGTAACCGTTTTGGCGGCTCGGTCATCAAAACGGGCATGGGCGGCTTGCAGCCGCGGTGCTGGATTGCGCGCCACGGAGGCCGAGTTTGTCCCGCACGGCCCTGTCCGCCGTTGTTCGGTCGACTGCGGCTATCGAACGCCTGAGACGGAATCGCTTTTCAAGCAACGGTTTGGGCTGCCGCGGGTCGTCGGCACCGATATACTTACGATACTGACAATGCGGTCGGACGGTGGGAGTCGGAAGCAGGAAGCGGAAGCGAGAGCGACCGTTCGGAAAATAGACAAGGGATGGCAGCGTATGGATGCGTCGATCAATCGAAAAATGCAATGGGCCGGCGGCTGGTATGCCTTGGTTTTTTGCTCGCTGATCGGGCTGGCGTCAGCGGGGGCGGCCGAGCCGAACGAATTTTTCTCGCTGCCGGAATCGCGACCGGCGATGCCGGGCCTTCTCGGGGGGGCGCAACCGGTCGGATCGGCCTCGGCCGAGTTCACCGTTGATGCGGCGACGCGGCGCGGACATCTGTTTGTCTCGCTCAAGCTACAGCCGGGCTGGCACATCTACTCGCTGACTCAGCCCGAGGGCGGCCCGCTGCGGTCGCAAATTGAATTGAACAAGTCGGCGGAGTTTCGTTTGCTTGACGGGTTCCGGCCGACTGAAGCGCCGGAGCGGAAGAAAGAGCCGCTCTTCGACAATATCATCGTCGAAAGCCACAGCGGCGAGGTTACCTGGTATGCGCCGATCGAGCTGGCCGAGGGCGCGGCGGCCGATCAAGTCCGGATCGTCGGCAAGGTGATCGCGCAGCCGTGCGATGCCAATAGCTGTTTGCCGCCGCAAGATTTCGCCTTCACCGCGCGATTGGGGCAAGGCAAGCCGCTGCCGGCGGTTTCCACCGAAGCGAAGGCTGCGGGCGGTATCGTTTGGTCGGACCTAGTGATTACGTTGCTGTCGGCGTTCCTCGGCGGCGTAATCCTCAACGTTATGCCGTGTGTGCTGCCGGTGATCAGCCTGAAGCTGATGTCGTTCGTTCAGCAGGCCGGCGAGAGCAGAACAAGAATCTTCCTGCTTAATTTGTGGTACACCGCCGGCGTGTTGGCGGTGTTTTTCTTGCTGGCCGCCTTGGCCGCGGGGGCCAGCCTGGCGTGGGGCGAGCACTTCACCATGGCATGGTTCAAAGTGACGCTGACCGCGCTGGTGTTTGCCATGGCGCTGAGTTTTCTGGGCGTGTGGGAGATTCCGATCCCCGGATTCGCCGGCTCGGGCAAGGCAGGCGAGCTTCAGGCGAAAGAAGGCCCGAGCGGCGCGTTCTTCAAGGGCGTTTTCGCCACGATTCTCGCCACCCCATGCAGCGGGCCTTTCTTGGGGCCTGTGTTCGCGTTTTTGATGAGCCAGCCGCCGTTGGTGATCTATCTGGTTTTCGGTTCGATCGGCTTGGGGATGGCGTCGCCGTACTTGATCATCGGGCTGTTTCCGTCGCTGATCCGCGCGATTCCTCGGCCCGGAGTGTGGATGGAGATATTCAAGAATCTGATGGGATTCGTCTTGTTGGGCACGGTGGTTTATCTGTTCAGCACACTGATGCCGAACTACGTTGTGCCCACGCTGACGCTATTGACCGGCATCGGCTTCGCCTGTTGGCTTGTGGGGCGAACGCCGCTGACGGTCGGGCCGCGCGGAAGGGCGGCCGCTTGGCTGGGCGGTTTGGCCGTGGCGGCGCTGAGCGGCGTCTTGGCCTTTGTCGTGCTGTTGCAAACTCCGAAGATTCCCTGGCAACCGTTCACGCCGCAAGCCCTGGCCGCGGCGCGGGCCGAGGGGAAAACCGTCATGGTGGACTTTACAGCCAATTGGTGCCTTACGTGCAAGTGGAATCTGAAGTTCGCGATCGATCGGCCGCGGGTGCGCGAACTGATTGAACGAAATCGGGTGGTGCCGATGTTGGCCGATTGGACCGACCGCTCCGAAATGATCAAGGAGCAGCTTAACGCCCTGGGAAAGAACTCGATTCCCTTGCTGGTCATCTGGCCGCCGGAGGGCGAGCCGATCATCAAGTCCGACCTGCTGACCGAATCGCAAGTGGTCGAAGCCCTCACCGCGGCCGGGCCATCGCGATCGGTGGGGGCGGCATCTACTGCCGGCTCGCTGCCGCCGTCGCCGGATCATCCGCGGCGGCCCTCGGCCGATGCTTCGCGGACTATCCCGCTGCCGCAAGTGCAATGATGGCCACTGCGCGCCAGTGGCAGCCCGTTGACGTTGCAGCCCGGCGGCGACGAGCGCGCGGCGGCTGCTCTCCCGATGGTCGGCTTGTGCCGATCGGTTGTTTACAGAACATGCAGCCGGGGCGTGCGATCTACGGGGCGACTATCAGTCGGCCCAGATGACGCCTTGCGGACCGTCTTCGACCGAGCCGATCTCCCAGCTTTCCAGCCCGGCTTTTGCCAACTGCGTGCGGACGCTTTCTGCGTAGTACGGGCTGACGACCAACACCAGCCCGATGCCCATATTGAAAACGCGGTCCATTTCGGCTTGTTCCACCTGGCCGAGTCGCTGGAGCCAAGTGAAGACGGGCGGCACGGGCCAACTGCCCCGTCGAAGCACGACTTGCCGTCCCTTGGGAACGATTCGCGCCAGGTTCTCTTGCAGGCCGCCGCCGGTGATGTGGGCGATTCCGTGGACGACATTCTTCACGCGGTAGTGGGCAAGCACCTTTCGCACCGGCCGCGCATATATGCGAGTCGGCTCCAGCAGCACATCGGCCACGGTCGCTCCTTGCAGATCGTCGATGGGCTGATCGACGCGCAGGCCGGCGATCTGAAAGACGATCATTCGGGCCAAGCTATAGCCGTTGCTGTGCAGTCCGCTGGAGGCCACGCCGATCACACAATCGCCGGCGGCCAACGCACCGCCGTCGATCACATGATCGCGATCGACCACGCCCACGCAGAAACCCGCTAAATCGTAGTCGCCCTCGGCATAGAGATCGGGCAAAATGGCCGTTTCGCCGCCAAGCAGCGCACATTCCGCTTGAAGGCAGCCCTCGCTGATGCCGGTCACCAGTTCTTCGAGCAGGGCCGGATCGTCTTTGGGCATGGCGACGTAGTCGAGAAAGAAAAGGGGCTCAGCGCCCAGGCAAAGGGCGTCGTTTACGCACATCGCCACCAGGTCGATGCCGACCGTGCCGTGCCGCCCGGCCGCGGTGGCCACCTTCAGCTTCGTTCCCACACCGTCGGTGCAGGCGACCAATACGGGATCTCGGTAGTTCCGCGCAAACAGCGTTCCGCCGAAATCGAGTCGGCAGAGTCCGGCAAACCCCCCGGGCAGCGGAATCACGCGGGGAGTTTGGGTGCGCGACAACAGACGGGGAAGCCGTTGCATGGCTTCGTT
Source organism: uncultured Planctomycetaceae bacterium (assembly GCA_964631235.1). Classification (GTDB taxonomy): domain Bacteria; phylum Planctomycetota; class Planctomycetia; order Pirellulales; family Thermoguttaceae; genus JARKPK01. Next base: position 8,500 of record CAZVZX010000044.1, read on the forward strand.
GTAGATTTCCAAATCGACGCCGGCGTCTTTGTACGTTGCCTTCGCCATCGGGCGGTTTCCCTGTGGTCGGCCGAAAGGGGCTATTGTAGGGCGCAAATCGACGAATGAAAACGGGGTTTGCTTGACAGCCAAGGCAACAACGTGTCAAACTAATCATTCCCACCTTGAAGGCGAGTTTTTGCGGTCGCCATTGCCGGAGACGGCAGTCAGCCTTCTGGGAGACTCGCCCGGTACGACAGCGTTGTCGCTGCCGCCGCGGCCGAATCGCCGACGGCGAAGCATTTTGTCTTTGCGCGGGATCGGCATCGATCCCGGTTTCGATTCAGTTGGTTTAGGAGAGATTGCATGAAGAGGTTGTTTTTCTTGACGCGGCCTAACGTCGCGATGCTGGCCGTGGCGGTGGCGGCCATTAGTTTCGTGGTCGGTTGTTCTGAACCGGCTCCAAAGAAGCAGACTGGTGCAGACAAGCCCAGTGCGACCCAGCCGAAATCCGAAGAGCCGAAGGCCCCGGCGACACCGGCCGCAAAGCCGGAGGAACCAAAAACCCCGGCCGAACCCACGGCGAAGCCTGAAGAGCCGAAGATCCCGGCCGAACCCGCCGCAAAGCTAGTGGAGCCGAAGGCGCCGGCCGAGCCCGCCGCAAAGCCGGAAGAACCGAAGGCCCCGGCTGAGCCAGCCGCGAAACCCGAAGAACCGAAGGCCCCGGCTGAGCCGGCCGCGAAGCCGGAGGAGCCGAAGACCCCGGCCGAACCGGCCGCGAAGCCGGAAACGCCGATGCCCGCCGCTGCCGGCGGTGATGAAGTGAAGGTTTCTGCCTTTGCGCCGGCCGAAGACTTAGTGAATCAATTCGATGCGATGCTCAAAGATTTGACCAAGGCCGTCGAAAGCGAGACCGAGTTCAAGGACGCCGAGTCGAAGATATCGAAGGATGTTAACACGTTGATCGTTGTGGCTCAGGCGTTGGGCCTGCACGATCAAGAGAACAAGTACCGGAAAAACGCACCGGCGATCGTGAAAGCGGCTCAGGCATTGGCCGCGGCAAAGGGTTATGCCGATGTGAAGCAAGGCGTCGAGGCGTTGGCCAAGGCGGCGGCCGAGGGTGGAGACGGCCCGGCGCTGAAATGGGAAAAGATTGCTTCATTGGAAGAATTGATGAAGGCGGTGCCGCTGATCAACACGAAGTTGAAGCGGAATACGACGGGCACGCGGTTCAAGTCGCGTGCGAAAGACACGGCCGGCTACGCCGCGGTCATCGCTGCGATCGGACATGCGAGCATTGCCGACTTGAGCGAGACGAAGTCGCCCGAGGAGGTTGAGAAGTGGAAGAAGTATTGCGTCGAGATGCGCGATGCCGCTGGCGCACTGAATGCGGCGATCCGTGCGGGCGACGAAAAGGCGGCGGCCGACGTGATGGCCAAATTGGCGCAAAGCTGCGACGATTGCCATGCGGTGTTTCATAAAGAAGCCCTCGGTGCCGGCAAAGAAGAATAGTCGGATTGCGTAGTTTGTGCCGCGTCGAGGCACGACCGCGACAATCGGCAACGAGCGTAGCGGGCAGCGATCTTCGCTGTCCGCTTTTTTTGTGCGCCGGGAAGCTTCGGTCAACCGCAGAGCAGGCGTCAGCCGACCTAAGGGGATGCAGGAGAGATCGACCGAGGCAGCGGTCTGCGGGCGGTATTCTGCCCGTGAACGACTGCAATGGGCCGATTGCGCACCCGCAAACGGGGATGGCGCGCGGCTCGGTTCGATCGTCAGAATTCGCGGCGCACGGATGTGCCGACCGATTTGTCCTTACCGCGAAGCGGTTTGCGCCGACGAAGTCGTGCTGAGTTCCAGCGACCTCTGCCGAGGCCACTTGTAAGCCGTGGCTCTTGACGGTGATCCGCGGAATGTCGGCCGGTCATCATTAGTATCCCACCCAAAAGGCGGGTTCTTCGTTGGCGTGGCGCGTTCGCCAACCTTCCCGGGACCGGGTTTTCCCCGACAAATCCCGGGCGCGATCCCCCAAACGGTAGGCAAGGCATGTCGATCGACACAAATCAATGGTATGTTTCAGACGTGGGCGGCTTTGCCCCGGGTATGGCTCCGAGTTTTGCCCCCGGTTTGTACTTCATGCCGAAACGTCCTTCCTCGCTCCGATTTGCGCATCCGTTGCCCTTCGGGGCCATCTTGCACGACGGTGGGGTGCAGTTCGTTGTGTTCAGCCGGTCGGCGACGGCGATGCGCGTGCTGCTTTACGATCGGGTGACGGATGCCGACCCGGCGGACATCATCGAATTTGATCCCGAACACCACCGTTGGGGCGATGTGTGGAGCATTTTTGTTCCCGGATTAGGGCCCGGGCAGCTCTACCATTTCCAGGCGGACGGCCCGCACGATCCCGATCACGGTTACCGCTTCGATCCGCAGGCCCGACTGATCGACCCGTATGCCAAGGCGCTGGCCGGCGAGTTCATGCGTGCCGAGGACGGAATCATTCGTCCGCCCCGATGCGTGGTGATCGACGACCATTTCGATTGGCAGGGCGACCGTCACCTCCGCCGCCCGTTGTCGGAATCGGTAATCTACGAGTGCCACGTGCGCGGGTTCACGCGGGCGGCGGGCAGCGGCGTGCAAAACCCGGGCACCTATTTGGGGCTGATCGAAAAGATCCCGTACTTGCAATCGCTGGGCGTGACCGCGGTGGAATTGATGCCGGTGCACGAGTTTTCGTATCTCGATTGCTTCGGCAACATGCCCGATCACCCGAACTACTGGGGCTACGACCCGATTGCCTTTTTCTCACCGCATCGCGGCTATGCCGTCAGCCGCGAACCCGGCGCGCAGGTGCGAGAGTTCAAAGAGATGGTGCGGGCGATGCACCAAGCGGGGATCGAGGTGATTCTCGATGTGGTGTTCAATCACACCGCCGAGGGCAACGAACACGGTCCGACGCTCAGTTTCAAGGGGCTGGAGAACCGCGTTTACTACATGCTGGAAAACGGGGGCAAGCATTACCGCAACTATACCGGATGCGGCAACACGCTCAACGGCAACCATCCGGTCGTGCGCGAGATGATCTTCCATTGCCTCCGATACTGGGTGTACAACTACCACGTCGATGGTTTTCGTTTCGATCTGGCCTCGATTCTCAGTCGCGACCGCGAAGGCAATTTGGTGCCCAATCCGCCGGTGGTCGAAACCATTTCCGAAGATCCCCTTTTGGCCGACACGAAGATCATCGCCGAAGCCTGGGACGCCGCCGGCGCCTATCAGGTCGGCACGTTCGCCAACTTGCGCTGGGCGGAGTGGAACGGGCGCTATCGCGACGACATTCGCCGCTACTGGCGAGGCGATCCGCACATGATCGGCGCGTTGGCTACCCGGCTGGCCGGCAGCAGCGACTTGTATCAGCCCGGCGGGCGCCGGCCTTATCACAGCATCAACTTCATCACGTCGCACGACGGCTTCACGCTGAACGACTTGGTGAGTTACAACTACAAGCACAATGAAGCCAACGGCGAAGGCAACCGCGACGGCGACAACAACAACTACAGCTACAACTACGGCGTCGAAGGGCCCACGCGACGAGAGTCGATCGAGCGAATCCGCTTGCGCCAAATCAAGAACATGCTGGCTACGCTTCTGCTTAGCCAGGGAGTGCCCATGCTGCTGATGGGCGACGAGGTGCGGCGCACGCAGATGGGCAACAACAACGCCTACTGCCAAGACAACGCCATCTCGTGGTTCGATTGGTCGCTGGTCGAAAAGAACAAGGGGTTGCTGCGCTTCGTGCAGGCGCTGATCGAGTTCCGGCGGGCCGAGCCCACCGTTCGGCAAACGAACTTCCTCAGCGGACGCCCCGCCAAACCCGGCCGGCTGCCCGACGTCAGTTGGTTCAGCCCCGAGGGCACCGCCGTTCACTGGCACAGCGACACGCGCAGCCTGACGTGCCTGCTGGCGGCCATGCCGCCGCAAAGCCCAATCGAGCCTCCGAATCATCATTTGTTGATGATGTTCAATTCGAGCGAGTTCGGTCAGCGATTCCTCGTGCCGCCGTCGGCCAGGCATCTTCCGTGGCGATTGCTGTTCAATACGGCAGCGAAGAGCCCGTACGATATCTATCCGGGGTTGAACGGGCCGCCGCCGCGGGCGGATGGGGTGGTCGATCTCGATGGTCGGACGATGGTCTGCTTCGTTGCTCGCGACGAGGCGTGACCGCCGCGGTGCCGATTCCATCGTGCCGCCTGATGCAGCACGCTTTCGGCGGGAGTGTTCGCAAACAATCGAGAGGGCGGCGGATGTCGTTCGCCGCCCTTTTTCCTGCGCTCGCGTGATACTCCACGACTTGTTTCTCAACGCTTGCGCTGTCTCCCGATAATGCGCAACGATCGATGCCCGGCGCCGCGCCGAGTATCGAATGCCTTCGGACAGCGCCCGACGCATTTGCCAAGGCACAAGGCCGACGCGTGAAGCAGCGGCGACTGGTGTGCCTACAAATGTAGTTGACAGTTGGTCGGTCTTGGGGTAATAATGGTGGGCGTTGGTCGGGGTGCGCTTTGGGTATCCCGGATTTCGTGTGCGTTTTGCGCAAATTCCAGGCCTCTTCGCAAGATCGCCGCCGACGGAAGGCAGCGGTTTTGAGACCCGTTGGGCTACGACCGTTTGGTGTGCGGCCGGGTCGCCCGAAGGGGCGTGCGGAGGCGTTCTTGCCCGTTGGCACTGGGGCGGGGATTGGTTCTTCGCGTTTGTTTTCGCGTGGTGTAAGGGGTGTGCGATGAGCAGGCAGTCGGACGGCACGACATTGTCGCCGCGTCAGATGGAGATCATGAACATCATCTGGGCGCGCGGAAAAGCGACCGTCGCCGAGGTTTGGGAAGAGATGAATCGGCGGCATCACTTGGCCCGCAACACCGTTCTCACGCTGATGACCCGTCTGGAGGAGAAGGGTTGGCTTGGGCATGAGGAGGAGGGCCAGGCCTATCTGTATTTCGCCCGGCGTCGTCGCGAAACCACGTTGCGCGGGATGGTGCAGCAGTTGGTCGATACTGCCTTCGCCGGTTCGGCCGATTCGCTGGTGATGGCCCTGTTGGAGGGGCGCGGCGTTTCGACGGCCGAGGCTGAACGCATTCGGGCGATGATCGAGGCCGCGGAACGCGCGGAAAAGGCTCATTCGGAGAACGCTTGACCATCGCGCGCCGGGCGGGAACAATCAAGGCGTGCGGTGTGATCGATGATCGACCGCCCGACCGGCTCAATGGAAGCGTCGGGCGGTCCGAAGTATCGTGCAGGCCGGAAGGGCACGTCGGATGAACATGTTGCTGCGGCTGTACCCGGGCGACCCCGTTGTGCATCTGATCGCCGTGTTCGCGCTGCAACTGGCGATCGTGGCCGGTGTCGCGTGGGTGATCGCTCGATGGTGGGCACGGCAAAATGCGGCCGCACTCTACGCCGTTTGGCTGACGGCCCTGCTCAGTGTGCCGTTGGGTGCGTTGATGTTGGCAACGGCGTCGGTCTCAGGGCTTTCGTTCATCTTGTTGCCTGTTCTGCCGGCCGAGCGGCCCGCTCCGCCGACCGTTGAGTATGCACAAGCGTCGGCGGTTGCGCCATCAGATTCGATTTCGCTTGGCGGAGATGCAGTGGCGGCTCGCGGCGCGCTGGGCGATGCGCTGGCTTGGGTGGCGCATCGTTTCCAGTCGGCCGATACGTATCGAGCCTTATTCTCGCTGCTGATGATTGTGTGGTTGATGGGTGCGGCGTGGCTCGTGGTGCGGCTGTTGGTGGGGTTGTACGCCGTTGCGCGGCTATTGCGCAACAGTCGGCCGGTTTCCTCAACCCGGTATGCCGAGATGTGCGCACGGATCGGACGCGAGTTGGGGCTGGCGGAATCGCCGCGGCTGCTGGTTTCGCGTTGGGTGACCAGCCCGATCTGTTTCGGTTTGCGCCGGCCGGCGATTCTTTTGCCCGCAGGCCTCGGTGAGAAGCTCAGCACGAGTCAATTGCACGATGTGCTTGTGCATGAATGCAGCCATATTCTCAATCGCGATCATTTTTGGGGGCTGCTGGAGCGATGCGTGCAGATCGTGCTCTGGCCTCATCCGGCGGTGCATTTGATTCGGCAGGAGTTGGCGCGAGCCCGCGAGGAGTTGTGCGACAACTATGTGCTTCGCATGGCGCGTGTGCCCGAGTACGCCCGGACGTTGCTGATGATTTCCGAGCAGTCGGGCAATGAGCAGCCGCGTTACCTGTCGGCGATCGGTTTCTTGCAGGGGCCACGTCCGTTGGAGCTGCGCGTTCGCGCGCTGCTCGATACGCGACGTCAACTGGCGACGCGAATGCCCCGCCGGGTTCGCGCGGGGGTGGGAGTCGTGCTTTTGGGCGTAGCGTTGGCTGCGGCGGGAGTGCGTTTGGTTCCGGCCGAGACGCCGCTTCCGGTGCCGATGGCGGCGGTCGTCGAATTTCCGCCCGTGGCGATCGCTTCCTCTGGGCCGTCGGCGCAGGCCTCGTTGCCGGCAGCGGGTCGAACTATTCCTTCGACAATTCCCGCTCGGTTCGAAGTCGGGCCGCAATTGCCTGCCTTCTTCGAGCCCGATGTGGCGGCGCTGAAGTCGTCGGGGCCGGCAGTGACTTTGGCGGCGGGGACGAATTCCGCGTCGTCACAAGCGACGACGTTGGAGAATGCGGCGAGTCGGCGTTCGGACGAAGAATCGGCGGTTCGCCCGCTGCCTCGGCAAGTGTCGCTGGCGCATGTGAGCAGTGTTGGCGCGCGGCTGGGGCGCGCACTCCGGTCGGGCGAATCGGCAAACCTTGCGAGCGGGAAGTTGGAGTCGTTTGTCTCGCGTCGCGGGACGACGACGCCTACGCTGGCTGAGGCGGTGTTCGACCTTACCGACGCCCTGCAACCGATGGTGCATGTGGAGTCGGTGGAAGGCGTGTACTGGGTCACGGTTCAAGCGGGAGATTCGTCGGTGGCGCGGTGGGCGGTCGAGCCGGGAAAAGCAGCGAAGGCCGTTTATGAGGAAAGCCTTACGGCTCGCATCGCGTGCGAATTGAGCATCGAACCGACAGAACATGCCGGTCAGGTTCGCATCAGCTACCGCTGGGCGTTGCAGATCGGTTTCGATCAGACTTATGTTTGGCAGTCGCAGGGCGAGATCATTCCGTGCGGTCAGTGGCGGCCGTTGATGCCGGCGATGACGCCCGGCCAACCGTCGGCCCGGCTCGCAGGCAGGGCAATGGCCGCCGACGAGTTGCTACAACAGTGCGACGAAGCCGTTCGCTTGTTCGGCATTGTGCTTGAGATGCTGAACGATTGAACCGATTTGCCCCGGCGCTTTGTGCGGACATTGTTGCGCGGAAGCGAATTGGCAAACGGTTATCTGGGCGTTGCGGCAGAGGCGGCCGGCGTTGTGCGGCGCTGCGCCGCGGTCTCTCTGGCCTCGCTGTAAAATGGGAGGAGTCAGTCATGCGCGCGTTGATCGGAACGATTATTGCCGGAGTGTTAATGCCGGCGGCGTTGGCAGTTGCCGCAGAGCGGGAAGCGGCTCCGCGGACGGTCGAGGGGGCGCCGCGTTTCTTGGCGCAATCGCAGTACCTGATGCTGCCGGCCTATTCGGCGCTGGCGCAAGAATCTGTGCAGAAACAGATCGAATTGGTGCCCGAGCAGAAGGAAAAGCTGCGCGAGATATCGCGAAAGTATCTGGAGGAAATTCAGGGCACCGGCCGGATCGACTGGTCGAAGTGGGGCGAAATGTCGCAGGAAGAACGCAAAGCGAAAACGGAAGAGATGCAAAAGCGCTACAGCGATGCGCAGGCCTCTGCGAAGAAAGCGATCGAAGAAGTTCTTTTGCCTCATCAGATCGACAAGCTCAAGCAAATCGAGTTCCGCAACCGTGCGTCCAGTCTGTTGTATGCTCCCAACGTGATCGAGCAAATCGGTTTGACGGAAGAACAGAGGAATAAGCTGAAGCAGTTGCGAGAAGAACAACAGAAGAAGATGGCCGCGTTGATGGAAGAAACGATGGAAAAGACGCTTGACGTGCTCAACGACGAACAACGAAAAAAGCTGGAAGAGATGAGCAATCGCCCGTGGCAGGGCTTTCAATGGGGCGGCGGGCAACGGCCCTAAGGGTGCCGCCGGGCGCAGGTGATCGGGGCAATCGCTGCACGCAACGCACGCGCGGCATGTGAATTGCAGGGTGGCAAGGGTGCCTATTCCGCTGCGCCCTACCCTTTTCGTGAGGCTTCGAGGTCGGCGCTTCGCTGAACGGCAAGATTTCGTTTGTCGCCGGCGGCGCGTTCTGCGGCCGTTCATGTCGTGTCAAGGTCTTCGCAATCGCTGGACAGTGGATTCGCGTTTTCAACGAAGGATAAGCTGCAATGAATCGACGCGCGTTCTTGTTGTTCTTCGGCTGGTGTGGTCTTTGGGGTTGGTCGGTTGCCGAAGCGGCGGAGTGGAATACCGAAAAGCTCGCCGGGCTTCGGGCGGTTTTGCAGTCGTTTGTCGATCAAGGGGAAGTGGCCGGCGCTGTGGCGTTGGTGGGCGATCGGGGCGGGGTGCGGCACGTCGAGGCGGTTGGATATCGCGATTTGGATGCCGCCGATCCGATGAAGACGGATACGCTTTTCCGCATTGCGTCGATGACCAAGCCGATTACGGCCGTGGCGGTGATGATTCTCAAAGACGAGGGAAAGCTCTCGCCCGACGACCCGTTGGAGGTCTTTTTCCCAGCGATGCGCGACGTTCGCTGGGCCGGTTCAGACAAGCCGGTCCGCGTTCGGCATCTGCTGACGCATACGTCGGGCTGGGCCGGCGGGCTGCCGAAGGACTTGGCGGATCTTTACCAGCGAAGGCACCTCACCTTGGCCGAAGCGGCCGAACAATTCGTCCGCGAGCCGCTGACGGCCGAGCCGGGAACGCGGTGGGCCTACTGCAACTCGGGCATCGACCTGCTGGGGCGGATCGTCGAGATCCGTAGCGGCATGAGGTTCGAAGAGTTCCTCGAAAAACGGATCTTCGGGCCGTTGGGCATGACCGACACCACGTTCTACCCCTCGCCCGAACAATTGCGGCGGGCGGCGGTCACCTATGAACGCAAAAACGACAAACTAGTCGCGGTCGCTCGCGACATCATCGGCAGCAGCCAAGGGGCGAAGTATCCGATTCCGGCGGCGGGGCTGTATTCGACTGCCCCCGATTTGGCCCGGTTCTACCAAATGATGCTCGCACAGGGCTCGTGGGAGGGAAAGCAAATCCTTTCGCCTCAGTCGGTGGAAGAAATGACCTCCTTGCAAACCGGAGAAATAAACACGGGCTTCGTGCCGGGCATGGGGTTCGGCTTCGGCTGGGGATATGTTCGAGAGCCGCAAGGAGTGACGGCCATGCTCTCGCCCGGCAGCTTCGGGCATGGCGGCGCGTTCGGCACTCAGGGATGGATTGATCCGAAACGCGGGATTTTTGTCGTGTTCTTGATTCAGCGGGTCGGGCTGCCCAACGGCGACAACTCCGAAATGCGCAAACGCGTTCAGCAGTGGGCGGTCGACTCGCTGAAATGATGGCCGCCTGCGGTGGCCGGAACGCCGTTCACTTCGGGGCATTGCTATCGCTGCTTGCTGCTAAGGTATTTTCTGGCAGGATGTTGCGCGCTGCGGTGCAAGTTTGCGGGATTTTTCGAACTTGGCGGTTGCAGTCTTTACTCCGGAAATGCCGGCAAGTTATTATAAAGGCTCCACGCCGAACAAACGCGGTTTCGTGCGTTCGTCCCGCCGCCAGTAGCGCAGGGCTTGCGCCGGTGCGTTTCTTTCGGCGGATCGGCGTTTTTTGTTTTCGCAAGCCACCGATCGAATAGAGCCCCCGCGAGTTTTCGCATGCCGCCTGTGGGGAGCGGGCGACTTTCAGTTACCGCGGCACGGGATTCCGCCGGCTGTGCCAACCATCGCCAGGAAGGCGAACGTCATCCATGTTGTCAACGACTACGTTTCTCGAAGCCAGTGCGACACGCACCTGGGGCGGGCGTCCCAATGTGCGTTGCCCCGACGAATTGCTCGGACGGTATCACTCGATTGTCGCTGAGCAACGATTGAGCTGGACCGAGCATCACCGTTTGATTCGCTTGCTGGGGTCAGGCGGGCAGGGGTTGGTCTTTTTGAGCGAACGTCGCGGCACCGACGGTTTCACGCTCCCGGTTGCCATCAAGATCTTCTCGCCGGAACGGTACATCGACGAACGGGCGTACGACGAGGCCATGGCGCGGATGGCCGAAGTGGCCGCCCACGTCGCCCAGATTCAGCAAGACAATCTGCTGGATGTGCATAATTGGGTGGATCGCAGCCGCATTCGTTTGATGGAGATGGAATGGGTTGACGGCTACGATCTCAGCCGGCTGATTACCCAACGGATGCTCGACTACGTGCAGCAGCGGGTCAATCCGAAACGTTGGCACTACATCAACCAGGTGATTGTCACCAGCGGACCGGTGCAGCCGCGGTTGAAGCCCGGGATCGCGATTGCTATTGTCCGCGACTGCTTGGCCGCGCTGGCGGCGCTGCACCGCGAAGGGATTGTCCACGGCGATCTGAAGCCGGGCAACATCATGCTCAAGCGGACGGGCAACGCGAAAATCGTCGATTTGGGTTCGGCCTTCGAGCTGAAACAGCCGCCGCAGCAGCGAACCTGCACGCCGACCTACGCGGCGCCCGAGGTGCTCGAAGGCGCCGAGAGCTCGCCGCGCAGCGATTTGGCAAGCCTCGGGTATGTTCTCATCGAAATGCTCTCGGGGCTGCCGCCGTTCGGCGGAATCACCAACTACCGCGAGCTGCTCGAAGCGAAACGACGGTTGCCGCAGCTGTTGCCGCAGATCCTGCCGGCCGAAGTTGCGGTCAGCGAGTTGCTAATGAACTTCATTCGCGGGCTGATCGCTCCGGATCCGGCGCGGCGTTTTCCCAGTGCCGAGGATGCCGATTTGGTCAAAGAGGGCGCAGCGGCATTCCACCGTCAACTGGTGATGAGCAATCTGGCCTCGGAATACGATAACGAAATTCGTCTCTGGCTGGCCGAGCTGGACGGAATGCCCTGACGGTTGTTCGTGCATCGTCGATGACTGCGTGCGGCAGCGTGCAAGTCAACTCCGCAAAGCCGCTGCGTGCCCACCGAATACGCTTGGCGAACGGCAGTCGCCCTGCGGAAAAATCGAATCGAACCGGCTGCTGAACAAGACCGCGAAAGACGAAAAGCGGATCAAACGGAAATTGCACGCACGAAAGCCGCGTCGTTGCGACCGCGGCCGCTTTCGCAATCGTGTGGAACAATTCAGCGCGGCAGCTCGATACGGCAGCCGCGGCGATGGCTGTTTCGCGATTCTTGCACGATTTGCAGCGCTCGGTAGGCGTCTTCCAAATCGCTGGTGCGCCGCACCAAGCTGGTGATGGCGCGATAAAAGTGGAGCAGCATCTGTTCGCCGACCGGACGATCGCTGTCGAGATGCTCTTGGTGGCGGCCCGCCTCGTCGAACCACACGACAGTTGAAGGCAAGTCAACGAACGCCACCCCGTTGACGCAGGCGACTTGCAATGAGGCCGGCGGCCGATAATTGATCGCCTCTTGCCAATGCGACGGGATGTAGCGCCCGCAACTGATTTGGGCTACCGGACCTGCCCCGGGCGCGTCTTCCGAGAAATCCAGACTGAGCATGTGGTAGTCCGCTTCGGGAGCCGCATGTTCATCGGCGGGCGCATGGACGATGCCGGTGACCAGCCGAGGAGGTCGATCGACGACGTAGCAGCACCAGTCGATCAACTCGAGCATTTCCCGCAACGTGGGATCTTGGGCGGGCCGACAATGCCCGTTTCGGCGTTCGCCGGCCATTCGCTGATGGCAGAAGAGAAGACGCGGAGGACCGAGTCGGCTGGCGATCAATTCCTTCAGCCGGATCGTTGCCGGCATGTGACGCCGCACAAACTCCGCCACGAAGGCGATGCCACTCTCTTCCACGCGCCGCTTGACCAGGTGGGCTTCTTCGGGGGTCAAATCGAGCCCTGCCGCACAATAGACCGCCTTCGAGGCGTCGCAGGCCGCCAAAATCGGGAGCATCCCGTACCAGTGCGGGGCCAGGATCATCACGGCATCCACGTCTTCTCGCTCAGTCAGCGCGCGGTAGCCGGCGACGACACTTGCCCCAAATACCTCGGCCGCCTGTTCGGCACGGCGAGCTACCGGGTCGTACACCGCGCGAACTTCGAACCGGTCGGCCAATGCGCGGAGCGACGGCGCGTGCCGAGATGTCCAAACGTCTGCAAGTCCGATCAAACCGATGCGAATTCGCATCCGATTCTCGCGATATTCGTGAGATGGGGTCGGGGATCAAGCAGGCTGACGGCTGCCGACTGCCTGAAAAACGGACGCAAAACCGAATATCCGTCGCGATGGTCTTGACTGTTGCCGCCCGCGTCAATCACGACCGAACCGGCGCTGACCTCGATACGTCTTAGCCCTCGGCGTATGGGGCCGAGCGCGAGCCGGGCGCCCAATCTTGGCGTTTGGCGGCTCGTCGTGTCGGCTTTTTGCCTATCCGCTCCGACCGTCAATATATCGGCAAACGCCAGCCGCGAACAACGCTTCATCTGACTGTCGGATGTGGGTTGATCGTCGTCGGCCGGTGTCACTCCCGAGAGCCAATGGAGTCTCTGTTTGTGTGAGCTTAGATAGCCTGGGGTATTTGGGCGCCATTTTGCTTCCTTGATTGCGCAGTATTTCCATATTTCGTATTATCTATAAGCGATATTTTCTGTTTTTTTGTTGCTGGTTTCGCGGACTACCCGGTTGAAAATCTCTCCCATCTGACTAGACTAGCACACAAGTTCTCATGACCGCTAACGCTGGATTGTTCGTACCTCCGTCAAGACCACCAGCGACCAACGGGAACGGGTTTTCGGTCGGAGGCGGCAGCACCCGTTCGTCGGCGGCCTTGCCCGCCTTGTGACTGCCACGGGGCAGTGAGGGAAGTCGCTTTTCACGCCTTGGCCGACTTTCCTACGCGGTCTTCGGGAGCAAGCATCCACGAGGAGATGCTTCTGCCGGCTGGGAAGGGAGTTCCCGGCATCGCTGCGCGGCACGCGGTGCGAGCAGGTGGCGCGCTTCGGGAATCCTGTTTTGGAACAACCGGGGAGGTTCTTGTGCCATGACGAGTTGGGCGATTTTCGTGTGTATGCCTTTTGTTCTCACCGCCGGTGACGAAGATCTCGGTTACGCCGAGGCGCACCGCGTGACGGTCGAAACCAAGAGGCCGCTGCTGGTGTTCGTGGGCGCCCAGTGGTGCGGGCCCTGCAAGCAGCTTAAGAAAGAAGTATTGCCCCAACTGAGGCAGCGGTCTGCGTTTCGTCGAGTGGTTTTCGCACAGGTCGATGTCGATCGCGAATCCGAGTTGGCCCGGCAGATTACCGGCGGCGGTCCGGTTCCGCAGCTCGTCCTTTATCGGCACACGGACGAAGGGTGGGTTCGGCGGAAACTCGTCGGGGTGCAGTCGGTCGAGCGGTTGGAACAGTTCATCAACGAGAACTTGGATTCCAGGCCGTCTGGAGACTCCGCCGAGCGAGACGAACGGCAAACGGCATCGCGATCGGAAGGCGATGCGCGGTCGGGATGACCGGTCGGGCGCTCTGCACTCCGCCCGCGACTGATCCTCTGGACAAACGAAGCGGGCGGGCGCTTTCTGAAAGTCTTCTTGACCGCCGAGGAGCGGCTGGAGGCATCGCAACTCGGGCCAACGGCAAGCGATTGCCTTCGGGCCGACTTTCACTTGACCACCGCTCCGACCTGGCAATTGCGATCGGGCCCGAGAAGCACAATTCCCTTGTCATCGCTGGCGGCCAAAAGCATCCCTTGAGATTGCTCGCCGCGAAGCATCGCTTCTTCCAGGTTGTTGACAACCACGATCTGCCGCCCCACCAATTGCTCGGCGGTGTAATGGCCGCGGATTCCCGCAACGATTTGCTTGCGGGCATCGCCGACATCGATCTCCAGAAGCATCAGCTTATTGGCGTTCGGATGCTCCCGCGCTGCAAGAACGGTGGCGATTCGCAGGTCGATCTTGGCGAAATCATCGTAGGTGATCGGGGGTTTCATGGCGTTTTCGTTAGTCTCAGGTGAGTCTGATGTGAAGCGCGGCGGATGCCGGTTGAAGCAGGCCGCCGATTCCGATAAGTTACATTAGTCCCGTCGGGTGCTGTGAATTCGTCCGCTTTGTGGGAGTGCGGCTGAACGCTCAACGCGGCCGAGTACGAGCCGGCCTGGTGCGAGCAAGCGTCCCTCTTCCCGTTATTTCATCAGAGTACCCGATGGGAGCCAATCGACCTTTACTGTGACGCGCGGGGCGAGCGACGGCAAGGGCTTGCCATTTGCCGAGCGTGGTTTTTCTCCAGAGGATGCCTCTTTCGCTGAAGACAAGAGGGATAGCGACGACAAATCGTTTTCGGGCTGCTCTTTCCCGACGAGCCTCCGCGCCGAAACGATGCCATCACTGATTGGATTGCCGATGAGTACCGACGCCGCGGGCGCAGCGCGCCTTAAATCGGAACCTGGAACGGTCACGCTGGCCGAGTTTCAGCAGTTGATCCGCACGATGTACTTCGAGAAGGACGTTGCCCGCGGCGTGGAAGGCACGTTCATGTGGTTGATGGAAGAGATCGGTGAATTGGCCGCCGCCTTGCGCAGCGGCACTCGGGAGCAGCAGATGCTCGAGTTCGCCGATGTGATTGCGTGGCTGACGACGATTGCCAACGTGGCGGGCGTGGATCTGACCGAAGCGGTTCGTCGGAAGTACGGTTCGGGTTGCCCCGGGTGCAATCGGATGGTTTGCATTTGTCCCGATTCGGGGAAGCCCTGATCTTATGCGGTTGTCGCCGTTGCTTGTGCCGGTTGTGTTGGCGTTGCTCTGCGGTTGGGCGCGTGGGGCCGCTGATGGGGCATTCGTCGAACAACATGGCGACAACCTCTCAACCCCGTCTTCGGCAAGTTCGCCGCCGCCGACGTTGGAAGCACGCGCGGCGGGCGGTTCAGGGCCGAGCATTCTCGGCGTGCGCGTGGGATTCAACGGCCGGTACAAGGCCGGCACGTGGGCGCCGGTGGAAGTCGCAGTTCAGGGGGGCGATCAGGATTGTCGCGTGCGTCTTTTCGTCTCGTCGCCCGACTCTGATGGCGTCGATGTGCTTTATCCGGCGTCGGACGTACTGGAGCTGCGCGCCGGGACGAAAAACACCCTGGCGACGAGTGTTCGCTGCGGGCGCGTGCGCGGGCGTCTGACCGTTGAGCTTCGTTGCGATGGAGGCGCGACGGTACGCCGAACGTTCTCGGCGTCGGCGGCTGATGCGGGGGCCGCTTTGCCGCCGGCGGTGGACGATCGGGCGTTATGGGTGGTTTGGGGCGACGCGCGTCCGTTCCGCGATGCGTTGGTGGTTCACGGCGTAGAGCCCGAGGACCGGCCGGAACTGGCCGAGATTTCAGCGGCCGAAGAACTGCCGCGGCATTGGTACGAATACGAAGGCGTCGATGCGCTGATCATTCAGACATCCGGCGTCGATCAGCTTGAGGAATTGGCGGCCGATCGCGTGCGGGCGACGGCTCTGCGGGATTGGGTCCGACTGGGCGGGCGGCTGATCATCGCTTCGGGCGTGGCGGCCGCACCGGCTTGGCAGTCGAGCGATTTGCTTGGCCAGTTGCTGCCGTCGCGTTCATTCGAGCCGGTAGAGCTGCGACAAGCGGCGGCCGTCGAGAGCTATTGTCGGAGTTCCACCGCGCTGCTGCCGCCGGGCGGAGGGCAGGGGCTGCCGATGGTCGCATTCGCCGAGTTCGAAGGCGCCGTGGAAACGGCCGAGGGCAAGTGGCCGTTGGTAGTGCAAATGGCGTTCGGATTGGGACGGGTGAAGTTTTTCGCTTCCGATCTAAGTAGCGCGCCGATGGCTGCCTGGCGCGATCGCCCCCTGTTCGTCTCGAAATTGCTCGAGCTTCCACCGGTGCGCGGCGATGAGGTGACGGCCCGCGGCGTCTTGCACGCAGGCTACCGCGACTTGTCGGGCCAGTTGCGCAGCTCATTGGATCAATTTGACTCGGTCCGCGCTATTCCGTTTTGGGTGGTCGCATGTGCGGCTGCGTTCTATTTGCTGCTTGTAGCGCCGTTCGACTACTACCTGATGCAGCGTTTCGGCATGCGGGTCCAGTGGACTTGGTTGACCTTCGCGTTGAGCGCCGCGGCGGTCGCTGTTGCCGTGTTTTGGGCCGCCGGTCGATTCAAGGGCGATCAAACGTCGATCCGTCGAATCGAGGTGGTCGATATCGATCACCGCAGCGGCCTTGCCCGGGGGCAATTGTGGTTCAATCTGTTCAGTTCGCAAACGCAGCGTTACGAGCTTTCGATGGCGTCGCCTTCGGCGCTGACGCCGTTGTCGCCGTCGCCGAACGAAGGCGGCGAAGATCATCCGGCGGCCGATGGCGGCTTCGTGGGGCAGCGGGGGGCCGGTGCGGTACGCGGCGAGGTTGACTCGGCGATGACGGGCGAGAACGGTGCGGCCGCGAAGGGCGCCGACGGAATTGCTCGCGCGGGCAGTCGCCAGACGAAAACGACGAAAACGGAACACTGGGCCGGCGATCACTCGGCGGAAAATCAGACGTTGCTTTCGTGGCAGGGCCTATCGGGGCGAGCGCTGGGCGGCATGGATGTTGACGCGATTTGGGGCGACGGCGCGGTGGCGGTCGGCTACGCGGCCACGGCCCAGCGCGATCGCCTTCTCGGAGTTCCCCTTCCGATCTGGTCGTCGAAGTCGTTTACGGCGCGGTGGACTCGAAGGGCAGGGCCGTTGGTCGAGGCGGAGTTGTCCGATCCGGCGCGGCACTTGACGGGCCGGCTGACGAATCGCAGCAATTTCGTTTGGGAGGATTGTTTGCTCGCTTATGATCGCTGGGGATTCGAGTTGGGCCGCCTGCGCCCGGGCGAAACGGCGGTGATCGGCACGATGTCGAAACGAAGCGAATTAAGAACGCTGCTTACCGGGCGGCGATTGGTGTATGACGATTCGCGCGACAAGTACCATCAGCAAACGCGCCCCTTCGATCAGACGAGCGGCGATGCATCGTATGTGCTGCGCGCGATGCTGTTTCACGCAGCGGCCGGCGGGCGGGAATACACCAAGTGGCCGTTGGGCCGCGAGTCGTGGATCGATCTCAGCGGGTTGTTGTCCACGGGCCGCGCAGTGCTGATGGTGCGGGCGGTGTCGCCGGAGGCGGGTTCGCAGATAGTGGTCGACGGCCGCCCGCACGAGACGCCGGATGCCGCGACGATCTATCGCTTCCTCTTGCGCGTGGAGACGCAGCCGTGATCAAGACGCAAGACTTGACGAAGACCTACGGCCGGCTTCATGCCGTCCATCAACTGACGCTGGAACTTCGCGAGGGCGACTTGTTCGGCTTCATCGGCCCGAACGGCTCGGGCAAGACGACAACGATGAAGATTTTGGCCACGCTATTGCGCCCGACGTGGGGAGAGGCGTCGGTCGGCGGGTATTCGATTTACACGCACCCGAAGGAGATTCGGCGGATTATCGGCTACATGCCCGACGCCTTCGGCGTGTACGACGACATGAAAGTGATCGAGTATCTCGAATTTTTTGCGGCCGCCTACCGCATTCGCGGCGCAAAGCGGCGGCAAGTATGCAACGCGATGCTCGAACTGGTCGGGCTCGACTATAAACGCGACGCGCTGGTGACGAGTTTGTCGCGCGGCATGACCCAACGGCTGGGGTTGGCGCGGGTGCTGCTGCACGAGCCGCAGGTGCTGTTGCTCGACGAACCGGCCAGCGGGCTCGATCCCCGGGCACGGATCGAGATTCGCGGGCTGCTCAAGCAGCTCAGCCGCATGGGGAAGACGATTATGGTGTCGAGCCACATCCTGCCGGAGTTGGCCGACATCTGCAACAAGGTGGGAATCATCGAACGAGGCGTGCTGCTGGTGAACGCCGAGGTGGCCGAGGTGATGAAACGTGCTCGGCAGCGAACCTTGCTCCATGTGCGCGTGGCCGGCGATGCCGACGCTGCGGCCCGTTTGTTGGAAGAATCTCCGCCGGTGGCCGAAGTGAACGTTCGCGAGGGCCTGATCGAGGTCGCGCTGAAGGAACAGGCGGGCGACTACAGCGAATTGGCTTCGCTGTTGGTGAGCAACGGCCATCGTCTGACGCTCTTCCGCGAGGAAGAACTGAACCTGGAAACGGCGTTCATGGCGCTGACCAAAGGAATCACCGCCTGAACGATGATCGGCGGCGGGCATTGCTGATGAACACGGCCCACGCGCGAGCAGGGCCTGCATGCGCGGGCGAGAATCGCATGTGCGGGCAATGCCGGTACGCCGGCCGACCCGCTCAATAGCCGCGATCGATGCCGTGCCCGCCCAGTTTTCTCATGGTAGCGGTCAGGCCCATATTCAGCAGCGAAAGATCGCTGCCGACCGCGAGCAATTGCATCCCTTGAGCAGCGCGGCGCAACGCGGCGGCGGCATTGCTGGTGTGCATTCCCAGTGCGACGCCGGTACGCTTCGCGGCGCCGACGAGCGATTCGATCTGACCTTCGAACTCCTCTTCAGTCGGCTCGCGTCCCAGCCGCTTGCGCAGCGTGAACTTCAGGTCGTTCGGGCCGATGAACACCGCGTCGCAGCCGGGGGTGGACAGAATCGCTTCGGCCGATTCGACGCCGGCGGGAGATTCGATCTGCAAGACGACGAGCGTTTGCTCATTGGCCCCGGCATAGTAGTCGGCCGGCGCGGCGGCGAAATTCAAGGCCGCCAACGGACCGCCCACGCTCCGCACCCCTTGCGGCGGATATTTTGCGGCCGCGACGACGGCTCGGGCCTGTTCGGCCGACTCGACCATCGGCGCCACGATGCCGAACGCTCCGGCATCGAGCGCCCGTTTGACGCACACGACGCTGCCTTCGGGCACGCGGCAAAGCGGAGTACAGCCGCAATCCGCCACGGCGGCAAACAAGGCAGCCGCCTGCGACCAATCGATCGGCGCGTGTTCGAGATCGACCGTGAGCCAATCGAATCCGCTTCGGGCGAGCAACCGGGCCGCCGTGAGGTTTCCCAGAGTCAACCAGCTTCCGAAAACCGTCTGGCCGCTGCGAAGTTTTTGCTTTATGATGTTTTCTTTCATGGTTCTTATCGATTGTTGAAGGATGAGCGGCACGTTGCGATCGTTTCGTTGCGCACCGGTCGGCCTGCCGACGGTGCTGCGGCACGGGCAACGGTTTCCCTGGGGCGACATCGAGGTCGGTCGTGTCTGAGTTTATCACAGTTGCACATGTTGGCGATATTCCGGAAGGGCAGGGGAAAGCGTGCCGTTGCGGCGATATCGGCGTGGCCGTTTTCCACGTCGCGGGCCGTTATTATGCACTGAAAGACCAGTGCCCGCACATGGGGGCGCCGCTGAGCTTGGGGAGCGTTGAGCAGGGGCACGTGATTTGTGATCGCCACCTTTGGGCGATTCGGCTGGAAGACGGGGTATGCCGCGAAGCATCTCGGCTGCGCACCGAGACATACGAGGTGCGCGTCGTCGGCGATGAGATTCAGGTGCGACGGCCGGATTGCCAGGCGGACTCGGCCTGAGTAACGTAAAAGTAGGGCGCCGGCGACAGTTGTTTGCTTGCGAGAGCGGTGAGGGGCGTTCTTTGGTGATGATGACGTTGTTCGCGACGGGCCCCATCCATGCAGGCGTGTTGATGCGAGCGGGCGGCAGGGCATCAAGCGGGAGCGCGAATCATCGGGTGACGGCACAGTGAGCAGCAGCGAACGAACAGCTTTCGAACAATGCGCACTGGCCAGCGGATTGGTCAACGAAGAGCAATTGGCTGCCGCTCGTCGCGGTGTGCGATGGTCTGAAACGGACGAACCTTCGGCCGACGCGCCGCCGACGGATCAGCAAATCGCTCAGCGTTTGGTCGAGATGGGCGTGCTCAATAGCTGGCAAGCCGGTCAATTGCTCGAAGGCCGGACGAAGTTCACGCTTGGGCCCTACAAGATTGTTGACTCGATCGGTCAGGGCGGCATGGGGCAGGTGTTCAAGGCCGAGCATGGCGTGCTGGGCCGAGTGGTGGCCGTGAAGGTTTTGCCGCGAGCCAAAAGTACGCCCGAGGCGATTCTCAACTTCAACAACGAGATCCGCGCGCTGGCGAAGCTCGATCATCCGGCGCTGGTTCGAGCGTTGGACGCCGGCCACGACGGCAATGTGTACTACCTGGTAACCGAGTATGTGCCGGGGTGCGATCTGCGGAAGCTGGTTCGTCGCGACGGGCCGCTCGACATGGAGCGGGCGGCCAGCATCATCTGCCAGGTGGCCGAAGGCTTGGCGCACGCGCATGCCCGCGGCTTGATCCATCGCGATGTGAAGCCGGGCAACGTGCTGGTAACACCCGACGGCGAAGCGAAGCTTTCCGACCTGGGCTTGGCCGGTCCGCTGGAAGGCGATTTGGAAAAAGACCCTCGCTACGGCAAGATTGTGGGCACGGCCGATTATCTTTCGCCCGATCACATCAAGGCGCCTTGGGATCCGAAGCCGGCTTGGGACATTTACTCGCTGGGATGCACGCTGTACTATGCCGTTACCGGCAAGGTGCCGTTTCCCGGCGGTTCCACGGCAGACAAGGCTCGGGCCCATTGCGAACTTCGCCCGCTCGATCCGCGGCGGCTGAACCCGCGATTGAGCACCGAGTTCGTCGAAGTAATGGCCGACATGATGGCGAAAGACCCGGCCCAGCGCATTCCCACGGCCGAGATGGTGATCGAACGATTGTCGCCGTGGGCGGGCAAGCGACCGTTGTTGGCCAAGCCGCCGGTGAGCGTGCCCAAATTGCCCGGCTTGCAGGCGATGTTGGAAAAATCGCCGGCGGTTGAATCGCCGCCGACCGGCGATTCGACGCCCCGGCCGCACGTCCCCGACCGCATGCTGCCGCCAAGGCCGATCCCGCTTTCGCAGTTGCCCGCCAAGCAGCACTTGGCGGAAACGGTCGATAGCGACGAGAGCGCCAGCTTCGTCGTCCGGACCGCCGATATGGACGATTCGTGGCGTCCAATGGAGCTGTGGCGGCGCGTGCGTTCCGACTACTGGTGGGCGTGGCTCATCGTGTTGCCTGCACTATTGTTGGTCGGGCTGACGGTGCTGCTGACCATTCTCTTGATGCGCTGGTTGACGTGATCGGGCGTGCGGCGGCTGTTGCAGGGTTTTGCGGCCCGCGCGAGTGTATTTCAAGGCGTTCTTTGCTGAATTCATCGAAATGAGCTTGTATCTTGCCGAAGGTTCTCCGCAAACAGATCTCTCGCCGGGGCGGATCCGCGAGTTGCTATTCGACGTGTTTCGCCGGCTCGGCCCGCGAAACCGCGTTCTCGCCCTGCCGCCCGACTTCACCCGAGCGAACAGCTTTGCCGGCCCGATCACCTGCATGGCGTTCGAGTATTACGGCTCGCGGTTGTGCGACGTGATGCCTGCGCTGGGCACGCACTTCGAAATGCCCGCTTGGCAGCGAGAAAAGATGTTTCCGCAGATGCCGGCGGAACTGTTTCGCGTTCACGATTGGCGCAACGATGTGGTGACCATCGGCGAGGTTCCCGCGGATTTCGTGGCGGAAGTCACCGAGGGAATATGGAAGCAGTCTTGGCCCGCTCAACTCAATCGCCTGGTGTGGCAGGGCGGCCACGATCTCATTCTCTCGATCGGGCAGGTCGTGCCGCACGAAGTAATCGGCATGGCCAATTACAACAAGAACCTGTTCGTGGGCACCGGAGGGCGACTGGGAATCAACGAAAGCCATTTCATCGGCGCCGCCTATGGCATGGAGCGGATGATGGGGCGGGCCGACACGCCGTTGCGACGAATCCTCAACTATGCGCAAGAGCATTTTTGCCGTCATCTGCCGTTGATGTTTATTCTGACCGTGATCGGGCCGCGCGACGACGGCACGTTGGCCGTTCGCGGCCTTTATGTGGGCGACGATGTCGAGTGCTTTCATCGCGCTGCCGAGCTTTCGGTGCAGGTGAACTTCACGGTGCTGGAAGAAGAGCCGCGGAAGATCGTTGTCTATTTGGATCCCGAGGAGTTCCACAGCACTTGGTTGGGCAACAAAGCGATCTACCGCACGCGGATGGCCATTGCCACCGGCGGAGAGCTGGTGGTGTTGGCGCCTGCGGTGGGCACATTCGGTGAAGATCCCGAGATCGATCGATTGATTCGGAAGTACGGGTATCGCACTACGCCCGAGGTGCTCCGTTACGTCGCCGAAAACGCCGATCTGCGCGACAATTTGTCGGCGGCGGCCCACTTGATTCACGGGTCGCCCGAGGGCCGTTTTGCCGTCACCTACTGCCCGGGCAAGCTCTCGCGAGAAGAGATCGAGGCGGTCGGCTACCGTTACGGCGATTTGGACGCAATGATCGCTCGCTACCGACCGGAACAGCGACGCGACGGATGGCACACGACCGACGACGGCGAACGATTCTTCTTCATCAGCAACCCGGCGCTGGGCTTGTGGGCACACCGCAGCCGACTATGATCGCCGGTGTCGGGCACGGCCTCTGTGTCGGGCCGGGGTTCTGCTGGGCCGATGCACGCCGACGCGCACACAAACGTCCCACCGCAGACGCTTCGGTCGTCCGCCGGTTCAATTGGTCAGCATTCCCCATTGCACCAGCACGCGGTGCAAAAAGACGATCAGGCCGACGATCGAAGCCCCGATCGCCGCGATCAGCACGGCGGCGCTGCCCACATCGAGCGCGCTGCCGATGCGCGGATCGATCTGGTCGGTTATCGCTTGGGCGAGCAGCTCCAACGCCGTATTGAACATCTCGGCCGCCAAGACGACGGTGATGCACAAGAAGAGGATGCACCAATCCAGATGATTGACGCCGAGGATCAGGCCGGCGCCGAGTACGGCCAGCGTGAAGAAGAAGTGGACGAAGAAACTCACCTGGCCGCGAATGCCGGTCTTTAGGCCGCGAAAGGCGTCGGCGAACTTTTCGCGCCATCCTCGCGACGGAGCGTGCTGTTGGTCTTCAGCCATGACGATTCTGCTCCCGGCGTTAGCAGCCTGTTGAACGATCCTGAAACGCGGCAGATGCGAGCATCGGAATATTCGGGATAATCACCGCCGGCATTGTGGGCAAGACCGACCTTTTCAACGGGCTGTTCGAGAAAACATTTCGCGACGGCGCCCACTGCATCGTAGCCGTCGCACGCCCCGATGCAAGCCCCGGCGGAACCGGGCGGGCGATCGTAGGCGCGCCGATCGTGCCGAAGCGTTGGTCTGCCGCCCCCTGCCGCTATTCCAATCCGAAGGCGCCAGCTGGCGGGATCCGCGCGCCGGTCATCGAGTTCAATCGTCCCTTGGGCAGGAACCGAGGCTCAACGGCGATGCCGACCCCAAAATCGCCGCGAATCGGATCGACATTGAATCCGGCGCTGACCAACAACGATTCGCCGATGCGGGTAAGCGTGAAGCTCTGACCAAGGTTGCCCTGTTTGGCGAAATCGATGCTGGTTCCAAAGGTCGATACCCATTTCGGGCTCATCCAATAGCTATACGAAGCGGAGAGCGTGTGGCTTTGCATGGGGCCTTCCAGGAACCTCATGCCCACAAACAGGCTGCCTCGCGGCGGGCGATTGAAGAAAACCCCGACAGTCGCAATCTGCTGACCGTCTTGGAAGAAGTCGAAGATGCCGTCGGAGACGACCGTGGTTCGGTCTCCGACGTGCCAGCGGAAGTCGTAATCCCAAAGCCCGACGGCTTTGCCGTAGTTGTCTCGCTGGGTCTCGGGGAAGACGGTCATGTTGGTGTCGAAGGTGATCCAGTCGATGATCCGCCGGGCGCCGGGCAGCCCGCGCTTGGTTTGCCAGCGTTGATGCAGACCCAGCCGCATCGCCATCAGGTCGTCAGCGATTTCGGTGCTTGGCGAGGCGACGTGACTGGCCAAACCGTAGCGCAGGGCGTAATAGCGTTCGTCGAACGCCCGCTTGCCGATCGAGTCGAGGTCGGCCACGGCCGGCGGGAGGACCGACGGAATGCCGAACGTGTTGGTCAGGAAGCGTCGCCGCGAGGCCTCGATCGAGTTGTCGTCGAGATTGTCGTACAGCGGCAGGGTGTCCATGTCGCGACTTGCGTCGGCCACGAGAAACTCGAACTGGAGCTCGAGCTTGTGCGCCAGGCCGTGTACGTTCCAAAGCTGGCTTTCCACCGTCGGATTGACGCGCCAAATGGGCATCGTGGCGCGAACGCCCGCTTGTCCGTAGGCGCGATTGAAGTCGTCGCTGTTCAGGTCGGCACCCCAGTGGGCCAATTCGCCCAGGACATAGGGCGTGCATTTGATCGGGCCGAGTTGCAGCGGCAGGTCGATTTCGTGCCGGGTGCTCAGCCGCTCTCCCTCCGCCTTGTCGGCTTGCTCCCAGGGCAAATAAGAGAACGGCTGGTCATTAGGGTTTTTCGGCGCGGTGGCGCGGCGGAAGCGGGCGTAGCCGGCGCTGGAATGCTCGTACCAAGTGAACATGCCGAACAGCGGTTGGCCCATCCAGAAATGATCGAATCGGGGCAGCCACTCCGTTTCGGTGAAGAACGGATTGAGCCGCGCATCGGCGTTGAGGCTCCACGCCCGGTTGCCGTTGAGCTGTTTTAGCTCGGCCCCGGTGGTCATGTCTTTGAACTCGTCCCATTCGCGTTCGAAGTACTGTTCCAAAAAGTTGCGGTCGCTCAGCCATCCAACCTCGCCGGTCAGTTGAATGTTGTTCTCGAATCGCTGGCGGTGTTGCCAAAGCAAGCGGTGCCGATAATCGACCTCGGGCGTCAGGTTCTTTCGGTCGGAGCCGAGGTGGTCTTCCCCGTTGTCGTAGATGCCCCAATAGTCGAACAGCCCGCGCGTCGGTCCTTGCAGCCCGAGGAAGTTCGGCCGGTCGTACGAGAACGTCGTTCCGTGCCCGAAGCCGCGTTTGCTCAAATAGTCGAAGCTGATATCCCACCGCGTTCCCATCGGGCGGTTCCGGATACCCAGTAGCTCATAGGCGTTCCAGTCGGTCAGCACTTGGGTGCCGAAAATACTGTCGTTTTTCACCCGCACGCGACGCAGGTAGAAACTCGGTTCCTCCAGATCGGTGGCAATCGATGGCCAATACAAGATCGGCGCCGGTCCCAGGTAGAGCCAGTTGTTTCGGGCCACTGCCTGCCGTTGGTGCTCGATCACCGGCTCTTCGGTTTCCGGGTTGACCAACGGCATGCCGGTCCAGGCGTCAACGGCCTGCCGCTGAATATCGGTGAATTCGATGTCGCCCGCTTGCAGCCGATAGCTCGGATATCCCATGCGGCTTGAAGTTATGAACGCATCTTTGGCGAAGAATCGTCCCTCGCCGCTTTGTTGCACGATCTCGGAACGCAAACGCAGCAGGCCTTGATACCCTTCGACGGGCGTGAGGATCTCGGCGCCCAAAACCGTACCTACCTGATTGGCTACGTCGTAGTACATTCGGTCGGCGTAGATGACGCGTTCGCCTTGACGGAAGACGATGTTGCCTTCCATGTACACCTCAAGCGGCATCCGCGCATCTTGTGGTCGTCGGCCCGAGAGATCCGGCTCGCCGGCATTGCGGGTCCAAATCACCAAGCGGTCGGCCGCGATGTCCAACGCACCGACACCTTCCATGCCGTCGATAATCAAGTTGACGCCCGAACTGATCAACGCCACCCATTGATTCGTTTGCGGATCGGCGTACCAGGCGGCCTGCACGTCTTGATTGCTTCGCGGATAGGCCCGAATCCTCCGCGTGCCTGCCGGCACGGCGCCGGCCTCGGGAGTGATGATCGTCGGGCCGCCCGCGGGCGACGAGAGGAATTGCGTCTGCATGATCGCCGGCGGCGGGCTGGGTTCGAACTTCGCCATCGCACGCCGGTGGATCGGCGGAAGAACATCGGGCTGACCGGAAACCCGAAGCACCCGAAACTCGGCCGTCGATCGCGTTTGAAAGCGACCGAACCAAGTGTTCTCGATCATTCGAAAATGGTGCCGCGACTCGGATGCCGAAACCTGTCCCTCGCAATAGGCGATGACCTTGGTGGGCCGATCGTCGTTTGCCTCGCGGCGAAGCACCCAAACGACGGCTTCGCGGCACTCGACCAATCCGGTCGCCTGCGCAATGCGGCAATTGCCGCGCAAGAGCCAAACCTCATAGGCGCCCTGCTGCCAACGATTGCCCGCATCGGCAGAAATCTCGATCGGCGCGTTGCGATCGAGTTCCGGCAATTCGATGTCGCCGGCCCAACTTCTTGTCGCAGAAGCGGCCAGCGCGATCAACAGTGCCGCAACACGCCACGCAGCGCACACCGAGAGCGGCCAGCGCGACGACGCGCGGCGCGTCTTGGACCAATCACCGGCGTTGGGCTGCAAATAACGTCGCAGAACAGCTTCCTTGCCGAATTGCGAAAACGAATGTCCGTCCCTGGACTCACCCACGTCGCTTCGTCGCTCGAGCACGCACCAAGGCTCGATCCGCAGGCACGGCCGCGGAAAGGACCCCTTCGGATGCACTAAGCGAACGAAGCCGCACCACTTCAATCGCGGCGGCCGGAACCGCTTCAACGGTTCGGCCGCCGCCCACCACAAAGCCCGTTAGGTGTCGCGGATTATAGGAATCGCAACCCGGTGAATCAAGGCAGATTGCCTCAAGCAGCGACGATTGCAAGATATTGGCAGGCAAATGGTTCGGCAGCCCTTACTGCCAACCGATTACCCCCGCCCGACGTGCGGCAGATGGCGGGGATTTCGGTCCCGTGTGCGGAGGCCGGGTTCGGCGGCCGAACGCCACCGGCACGTCGGAGCGGTTTTGCGATCTCAGGTAAAGGTAGCGTCCCGCAAAAAAGGTTGGATGGGAAGCTTGGGAAGAGTAGCGAAGTAGAGTTGGTCGTCCAATGGATGGGCTTCCACACAGAACAGGAAAGGCTCTTCGAGCCGTTCATCGAGGAACCGTTGCTACCAATTCCGCGGGCCCCCACTTTGCACTGAATGTCCGTAACTATAACGGAGCTCAATTGTTGCGGATCCGCACGCAGTTGTATTACATGCGATCAGGAGGAAAGACTTTCCGCGATTCAGTCCCGCAGTCTCTCTGGGCAAGGCTGATTTCTCGCGGTACGATACAAAGAGGTTCTTGTCGAAATGGGTTTTTAGGCTGTACGCGTTTGTATCGTTGCCGATTCTGACAGTATGAGCTCTTGTCTCGACAAGATGACCTGTTGAGACAATTTCGGAGGGTAAGCGAATGGCTAGCGGCCACACTGGAAATGTGGTGCCCCGTAAGGGGTTGCGGGTTCGAGTCCCGTGCCCTCCGCTGGCGTAGCTGATTAGTTGACGCTTCAGGATGCACGTCAGCTTTTGCAATTCTGACCACCGAAGACACGGGGCTTGGGGCGACGCACAAATAGGCACCCAGGGCGGGGCTTCATGTGTTCCGCGATCTGCGAGCTGGTCATCGTCACTCAAGGCCGGCGCCGGCGGGGCGTTGTTGCGTCTGCGCCGAGGTGGCGAGGCAGACGAGAATCGTTGAAAGGCCGATGAGTGTGATGATCGTTTTCATGGTTTCTCTTTTTTTCACGTTCGGCAATGTGCCTTTGAAGATCCTCGCCGTGTAACCGAACTCCTCCGGCGAAGTGCTGAGGCCGGAATTGAATCTGCCGAAATTCCGCTGCGGGTTGATGATCTCGATGATGCCATCCACTTGGCGGCTGCAAAGGATCGATTCCTTGCCGGTATGTTCGGGATCAGGGATGGCGGTGATGCCACGTATCCATGCGACCCCACGGCTCGCAAGGCCATTCCCCCATTCACCAATCCATTCCAAGTGCGGTTGCGGGCCGTCCAAGCGGCGGAGCAGACCGCCGTGCTCGGGCACGTCGGGCGTGATGTCCACGGCGAGGTAAGCGTCACCGCTAACCCGGATTGCGCACCGCTCTTTTGTGATGGGTGGAATGGAGTGGGAGGGTGACTCAGGGGCGGGTGTAGCGAAGCGGATCGAGGCGGGAAGGCCGGCGCGCGAGT
>CAZVZX010000045.1:0-36413 GCA_964631235.1 uncultured Planctomycetaceae bacterium
CGTCGGCCCGAACATCGAGCCGTCCCTCGGCGGCCGCCTGCGAAAGCGTGGTGCTTTCGGCAATCAGGCCGTTGATCGCGTCGATGCAGCGGTTGAGGTTGGTCTTGATCAGGTCGAAGTCGCCGCGGTACTCGTCGGTGATCTTCTCGGGAATGTCGCCCTTGCTGATCCGATCGACATAGCCGGCCGCCACGTTCAACGGGCCGATCACCGCATCCAGCGTGGCGTTCACGCCCTCGACGATCTTGCGGAAGTCGCCCTGGTGCTTCGTAGCGTCGGCGCGGGTTTGCAACCGGCCGGCCACGGCCGCCTCGGTGAGCATCTGCGCGTCGGCGGCCATGGCGTTGACCGCGTCGATGCACTGATTGAGGTTGGTCTTGATCAGGTCGAAGTCGCCGCGGTACTCGTCGGTGATCTTCTCGGGAATGTCGCCCTTGCTGATCCGATCGACATAGCCGGCCGCCACGTTCAACGGGCCGATCACCGCATCCAGCGTGGCGTTCACGCCCTCGACGATCTTGCGGAAGTCGCCCTGGTGCTTCGTAGCGTCGGCGCGGGTTTGCAACCGGCCGGCCACGGCCGCCTCGGTGAGCATCTGCGCGTCGGCGGCCATGGCGTTGACCGCGTCGATGCACTGATTGAGGTTGTTCTTGATCTCATTGAAGTCGCCGCGGTATTCGTCGGTGATCTTCTCGGGGATGTCGCCCTTACTGATCCGATCGACATAGCCGGCGGCCACGTTCAGCGGGCCGATCACCGCGTCGAGCGTGGCGTTGATGCCGGTGATGATCGGGCGGAATTCCGGCGGCACGCTCTCGGGATTGCCGCGGGTTTGCAGCTTGCCCTCGACTGCCGCGGCCGACAACTGCTCGGCCTGGCTGATCGTGTTCTGCAACGAACGATTGATGTTCCGCCCAAGGAACCAGGCAAAGCCCAAGAGCAGCACGGCGCCCACGACAACCGCCGAGAGACTCAGCGCCTTGGCCCACCAGGCGGCGGCCATACCGTCGTCGGTGGACTGATGAGCCAGATCGATATTCAGCTTAAGAATTTTTGCCAGCAGGTCTTCGCTCTTGCGTTGGCTTTCGCGGGCCTTTTCCATCACGATCTGAGAGAAATGATCAAGGTTGCTTTGTGCTTTGTCCGTTTCGGCGATCAAGCCGTCGATCGCGGCGATGGTTTTCACCGAGGCGGGCCGAAGCTGCTCGTCGAGCAGTCGCTGCGCATCGTCGCGGCGGCCGTCGCGAACCAGTTGCTTGATTTGCTTGATGGCGGCATGGAACTGCCGGTGCGGCTCGTCGCACTCCTGAAGGATCTTGAGCACCGCCGGGTTGGTCGTTTTGAAGCCGGCGGTCCACTTGCCGAAGGCGCAGGCGGTGTGATCGTCGCAGCCGTCAAACTGCGCGCCGGTGGCCACGCACTCGGCCGCTTTGGCGATTGCGCGCCAGTGGTCGCCGCGCGACGCCTCAAAAGCTTGCCTCAGGGCAAAGATATTGCCCAGGTCGGCGTCGGCCACTTCTTTGCGGTACTTGACCGCCTCTTGATTCGCCTCGCGCCAACTGGTGAGGACCTCGACGTATTGCTTCCACAATTCTTCCTCTTCGGGCGTCTGCGGCAGCGGTTCGTACAGGTCGCGGCCCTCTTGAAAGAGCTTGCGGCCCTCGTCGATAAGCGCGAACTGCCGATCTCGCAGTTCGCGGCTCAGGTCGGAGCTCATCAACGTCCGCATCGCCGTTTTGACAGTTTCAGTGCCGTTCTTGATCTTGAACAGGCCCTCGATGCTCGGCGTGCGGACGTTGCCGATTTCGTTCACGGCATGGCCGAGCTGCACGTTCCCCCGAAAACCGATCGCGCCGACGACAATCAGCAGCGCGACGGCCGTGAGGAACCCGGCGAACACCTTCGTACTGGTCTTCATTCTCGCAAACATTGAGTTGACTCCAGGTAAAAGAACTTCACCACTCGCCCAGCCGCCCATTCGACGCGGCGAGAACCGGAAATTTCGGCCGGAAAAAAACGGGACACGCACCGCGCCGGCCCCCACGACGGCCTGTGAATATGTAGGTTACGCCCGAGGTAAGGGCAAAAAAGGATTCGAAAAAAATGGCAAGACCCGCAGGCGCGAACCACCCGTCGGGGTGAAAGTTTGTTGGCGATTCGCGGGAAGCGACAGTAATAACCCGACCTTTATTCCGCTTGACTGAGCCGCCGCAGCAGGCGTAGGATTCAACGCGGAGGCGGGAACGCGCATCGCCAAACAGGGCCGGCGAGTGCGCGAGGCCTTTCGGCAAACAGAAAGACCATTGCTCCCCGCAAGAAACCTGGCCAAGCAAGATTGTTGATGAATCGCACACTTGCTTATGCGTTGGCATTGATCGGACAGGTCGCCCTTTGGGTGTCACCGGTGTTCGTCTGCGCGTGCGGGCCGAACTGTAGCGAGCGTCGGGCCGCGACGCGTTCCTCCGGAGTCAGTTGCTGCGAATTGAGGGAGGACCGAGAGGCATCGGCCGAGTGCTGCTGTTCGTGCGGCAGCCTTGCCCCAGAGGCGGCGAACGGCAATCGAGCGACTGCCGATATCGCCGCGTGCGATGGCGGTGTCGGCTGCGACATTCCGTGCAGCCATTGTTCCGGCGGCGGCGAGGATGGCCCGTGCGGTTGCTTTCATGGGCCGACGTTTGAAATCGCTTCTCAGAATGGCGCGCAGCCGCGTCCGCTTGCACCGGCCGAGTTGGCGGCTGCCGCCTTGATCGGGGCTATATCCGCGGCTGAACTGGCGGCCGGTGTACCAACGGGTTCGGCCGAGTTTTGCGGTTTATCGCCTTCTTCGACACGGATTCAGGCCGTGCTCTGCGTCTGGCGGAAATGAATCGCCGGCGTCCCTTCTAAGCGTTTGCGGTCGCGGTTGCGTTTTCCCGCGGTCGGGCTCTGGGATGTTGAGTCGTCTTGGGGCACGTTCTATGAGACGTTTGTTTTGAAGAGAGGATAAGATCATGTTTTCTACTGTTCTGGTATTCGGTTTTCTCTTGGCGGCGCAGGGGCCGACGGCGTGTCCCTGCGAGCCCGTCTGTACCTGCGTTGACTGCCGCTGCGATCAAGCGGCGAAGGAACAGTCGGCGCGTGCTTCGGAAGCTACGACGCCTCCAGAGAAGGATTTGCGTTCGTGCAAGGCCGTGTGTCCTTGTCGCCCCTGTGTCTGTGCCGGCGGGAATTGTCCGGTGCAGGCTGCGCCGACGGCGAAGTGCCAGTGCAAGCCGGAGTGCAAGTGCAATCCGTGCCGTTGCGGCGAGAAGTGCCCGGTGACGGGTGTTGCGGGTGAGGTAGCCGGCCCGACGGCGAAATGCCAGTGCAAGCCGGAGTGCAAGTGCAATCCGTGCCGCTGCGGCGAGAAGCCTGCACAGACGGTTTCGGCGACGCTTGCCGGCGGCTGCCCGTGCGGCGACCAGTGCGCCTGTGACGATTGCCGATGCTGCGCCGGCGATTCGCCGTGCGCCGAGTGCCGCTGCGGAAGCTGCGCGGCCGGCGGCTGCCCGCACGAGGCGGAACGAGTCGCTGTCGGGAGTTGATTGCGAATGGAGGCCCGGCGAGCCGATTGGTCATCGCCTGATTCGCGGCATGACGAATCGCGATTGTCAATCGGGTAATCGCCGGGGACGGCGACAGCGGTCGTGAGTCGGCGACAGCCAATCGACCGCTCGATCTGAAAGTCGTCTGATGGGCGGCAGGGCGTTCTTCGAAGCAGTCCTGCCGCCCACGGCTTTTCTTGGCCGGCACAATCCATCACGCCGGGCAGCCGTTGGGCAGGCGCAAAAAAAACCGCCGGACCTTCGTACAGGTCCGACGGTGGTCTTTCTCGACCGTGACGGCGTGGATCAACAGGGCAAATCCGACGCGTTTCGGGGGCCGGCCGCGAAGCGAAGCTCAGTTTGATCGTTCCGAGCGGCCAGCCCTTCTGATCAACTCACTCTCGCTAGCTCACTTCGCGGGAGCGGGAGCCGGAGCAGCCGGAGGAGCCTGTTCCGGGGCCTTCTCGGGGGCCTTTTCCGGAGCAGCAGCCGGAGCGGCAGCCGGTTCGCAAGCGGCCGGAGCACAAGCAGCCGGAGCGCAGGTGGCCGGGGCGCAGCTCTTCGGACGGCAGGTCCGCGGCTGGCGCTTCGGGCGGCAGGTCTTCGGCTCGCACGTCTTCGGCGCGCAGGTGGCCGGCTCGCAAGCGGCCGGAGCGCAGGTCTTCGGCTCGCAGGTCTTCGGACGGCAGGTCCGCGGGACGCGCTTCGGACGGCAGGTCGACGCGCAGGTCGCCTTCGGGGCGCAGGTGGCCGGCTCGCAAGCGGCCGGAGCACAAGCAGCCGGGGCGCAGGTGGCCGGGGCGCAGCTCTTCGGACGGCAGGTCCGCGGGACGCGCTTCGGACGGCAGGTCTTCGGCTCGCAGGTCGAAACCGGCGCGCAGGTGGCCGGTTCGCAAGCGGCCGGAGCGCAGGTCTTCGGCTCACAGGTCTTCGGGCGGCAGGTCCGCGGCAGCCGCTTCGGACGGCAGGTCTTCGGCTCGCAGGTCGAAACCGGAGCGCAGGTGGCCGGCTCGCAGGCAGCCGGGGCGCAGGTGGCCGGAGCGCAGGTCTTCGGCTCACAGGTGCTCGGACGGCACGAACGGATGCGGCACAGCAACCCGCAGCGCTTCGGGCAACAGGTGGCCGGGGCACAATCCGCGGCCGGAGCCGCACAACATGCAGGCGCGCAAGGGTCGGCGGCGACCGCTTGCTGCGTGCCCAGCAAAGCCAGGCCTAGCAACGCGACGAAAAGCGCGATGCCAAAAAGATACGTGCGATTCATTCAAGAATCCTCCAACTAACAGGTACCGTAG
The DNA here is from genome assembly GCA_964631235.1 of uncultured Planctomycetaceae bacterium. GTDB lineage: Bacteria > Planctomycetota > Planctomycetia > Pirellulales > Thermoguttaceae > JARKPK01. The sequence continues at coordinate 4,856 of CAZVZX010000045.1, forward strand.
CGTTAAGGGACTCGCACTTGCGCCGTCACTAGTCCTCGCTCCCCAACCCTGACGGCTCCAGCAGGGGAGACACCAAACACAAACTGCGCACCACACCAATCGGTTTGCTACGCGACTTCATGCCCTGTTGAAGATTTGCGGCTTACGACGATTGGTTACTTTCGCACAGCTTTGATGGATAGGCTAGCATAGATGTCTGCTATGTCAACCGCTCCATGCGAAGAATATGACTGTTGGGAAGGTGGGGCAGTATAGGGTATTCTGATAACTTTGAGTCAAATCTTACCTTATCCCTGAGGAGTTTCCAAGTCGTTCGTCAATAAAAACGCACGGAGAACCTGTTGGTCCGTCCGTGCGCTTTCGCTCCAAAATCAATTCACAATTACGTTTGCGGCAACGATTTCTTTGTTGGCCAACCGGAGGGCACCGCAGGATTGTTTGACCGAATCGGTGGGGGGCCGCGATAGAGGAGGTGCGTGGAACTTTCTGGTGTCAAGGCAATTGGTCCAGGAAAATGAAAAATTATTTGGGTTGAGTCGCGGGTCATTTTGTTGCCGCTGAATCGAAACCCGCTAACGCATCATTGTTCCTTCGACCGGCTGGTTGCCCGCCGCTTGCTGGGCCTGTTGCTGCGCCTCGTACCGGCGTTGGATCTCTTCGCGGGCCCATTGTTGCTTTTGTGCCATTTCTTCGGGATCCTCGAAGTTCAACAGCAGCGGTGGTTCGCCGTCGAAGACCGTCGCCGCCACGCCGGCAATCCGCCAACCGTCGGCCTCTTTCCGCAAGACCCAAAGCGCTTCGTCGGTTTGTGGTTGGCCGTTCTCATCAAGGTCGGTCCACTTGCTGGCGACGCGGGCACCGTCTTCGCCGATGTACTCCACGCTGCCGATTTGGAATCGGGCGGTATCGCTCGCGGCAGGCCGAACGCTCCGGTCTTGCTCCAACGCCTTTTGTCTTGCCACTTGGGTCAGCATGGCGGTGGCCACGGCGTCGTTGCCGGTTCGAATAGCATCGAGCCATTGATAGACCGCCTGCGCCGGCGGCTCCAACGAGCTGACCGAAGCCGGTGTCGCCGGGACGGCCGGGACGTTTGCCCCCGATGCCTCGGTCGGGCCGGAACCGGTGCCTTGACCGATGGCGGCCGCGGGCGGGTTGTCCGACTTCCCGCAACCAGTCAAACCAGCCGCCAGGAACACCACTACAACGAACGCTGCGCAACGCATGAAACGACCTCCGTGCCTCTGAGGCAAGACCGCGAGAGTTGAAGAGCGACTCGACCGGTGTGTCAGCCGTTGGTTCGAATCGTCTCTCGTGCGGCCGCTTTTCCTATTTGTTTGGAGCTTCTCTCGAACTTGTTCCCACAAGGTCTCGACGAACAGCAGATGAGCCGACCGAATCGAACCCGGATGGCAGTGCCGCCTTCGGCCGCCGGAACGGCCTTGCCGCAACGTCCAACGCTTCGGCAAACGGTTTGCTTTCCCTGCCGCAACAGCGTTCGATCGGCAAGCCGGCCGTCGCCCGTCGCGGGAAACGCCGTTGGGCGTGAAGCGAAGTGTCGCAAGATCGGCCGATCACGTCAAGACGAACCGCCTTGGAATAAACAGGCGGGTTACGGCTTTGCCGGCAGATGCGCATCGGTGCGATAACGTCGCGGACCACTGCCGATAGGCGAAGATGCCGCCGGCGCGGTAAACTGGGAGCGTTATCGGGCGGTGCAACTGCGGCGGCCGGGCCGAGCAAGTGCCAGGCCGACCGGGAACAAGGCGACTCGGCGGCCGTTGGACAGGCGACGGCTGAACGGTTTTCCCGCTTCGGGCGGTCTTGCCCAAATGCGAGATTCAACCGGGGTGGGTTCGCTGGGGCAGGAAGGTCGCCGAGAGTACAAAACTGTTTCATGCACAACGACTTACACGATACGATGACCATCTTACGGTACGGTTTCGACACCGAGTTAGTGCTAGATCGCTCAAGCGCGGAAGAAGAAGTTGTGCAATTCGGGGCGATGGCAGAGCCGCCGCTGGCCAACGTGGCCGAGTTGTTGGAGAGTGCCCTCCGGACGCCGCTCGACTACCCGCCCTTGGCCCAATGCACGACCCCGGGCGACCGAATTGTCTTGGCGATCGATCAACACATGCCCCAAACGGCCGAACTGGTGGCTGCGATGATCGAGCACTTGGCCGGTGCCGGTGTTGCCCCCGACGGAATCGCGGTGCTTATGGCCGAGCCGCCGCCCGACGATCCGTTGCGACTGCTTCGTGAACCGCTACGGCAGTCGGTTCGCGTGTTGATTCACGATGCCGCCGACCGTCAGAGTTTGGCCTATCTGGCGGCCGATCATTCCGGCGAACCGGTGCTGATCCACCGCGCGCTGCACGAGGCCGACCTGATCGTGCCGATCGGCTGTCTCCGCCGCAAAGGGATCGGCGGAGGCTTTGGGATTCACGGGCCGATCTATCCCGTGTTTGCCGACGCGCGAACGCAATCGCGGTTTCGCGCCGAAGCGGCCAAGCATCCCACCGGACCGCATCGCGACAAGCTCGACGCCTCGGCCGACGAAGTCGCCTGGCTCTTGGGTATTCAAACGATGATTCAAACCGTGCCGGCCGGTCCCGATGCCTTGTGCGACATCGTTGGAGGCCGACCGCAGGCCGTCGCTCGCCGCGCCGCGGAGCGCTACCGGCAAGTTTGGGGCCGAACCGCCGTGGAGCAGTTCGACTTGGTCATTGGCACGATGTGCGGCGGGCCGGAACATCAAACGTGGGAGAACGTGGGCCGTTCGCTCGAGGCAATGCTGGCGATTGTCGAGCCGGCAGGGACGATCGTGCTCTGCTCGGCCTTGGCCGAAAAGCCGGGGCCCGGCGTGCAAGCCTTGGCCCGAGCGGCCCAACGCCATGCGGCCGCCCCGCGGATCGGACGCGATCCGCCGACCGACGCCGCCGTTGCGATCGAGCTATCGCGGGCGCTCGACCGGGCGAACGTTTACTGGCTCGGCCCGCTCGATGCCGAGTTACAACGGCAACTTCCGCTGACGATCATCGCTCCGGAAGAATTGGCCGGGCTGGTACGCCGACACCGCCGTTGGGCGGTGCTGCACAACGCGCCGCTGGCCGATGTCTCTTCGGATCGCTCCGCATCATCGGAGTCATAGGAATAGGAAAGCAGCCGCCGATCGGGTGCCGCGCACCTTCGTGCTCAGGAGAACATCGACGTGGACATTGCCGCTCGAATTGCGGAGAACGTCGCTGCCGTCCGCGGGCGAATCGCCGAGGCCGCGGCGCGTGCCGGCCGATCGCCCGACGCTGTGCGGCTGGTGGCCGTGACGAAATATGTCGGGCCGGACGAAATCGCGGCCCTGCTTGCCGCCGGTTGCCGCGACCTGGGCGAAAGCCGCCCTCAGCAGCTTTGGCAGCGGGCTGAGCTTTTTCGAACCACGCCCGGCGCCCCGCTTCGCTGGCATTTGATCGGACCGCTGCAAACCAATAAGGTGCGGCGGACGCTGCCGGCGGTCGATCTGATTCATTCGGTCGATCGCCTGCACTTGGCCCAAGCGATCGACGCCGAGGCTGCGCGGCTCGGTCGGCCCGCCCGGGTGCTTTTGGAAGTGAATATCTCGGGCGAACCATCGAAACACGGCTTTTCGCCCGGTGAAGTCGAGCACGTCTTCCCGCAGTTGTCGGCACTGCCGCATGTGCAGATCGAAGGGTTGATGGGCATGGGCTCGCTCGGCGGCGGGCCCGAGGCGAATCGCGCCGAGTTCGCCTCGCTGCGTCAATTGCGCGATCGGTTGCGGCAACGCTTTGGCGGCACTCTGTTCGCCCGCGCCGAACAATCCGTGGATCGAACAGGCGGTCGAGCGGTTGCACCGATCGCGGATCGATCCGCGGTCAGCGAGTGTTCAGACGGTCCCGCGATTCGCGAACCGCTCGCCGAGCTTTCGATGGGCATGAGCGACGACTTTCCCATCGCCATCGAGGAAGGAGCGACGATCGTGCGGGTCGGCTCGGCGCTGTTTGAAGGATTGCCGGCCCCGTAAGCGGACTGCGCGCCTGGTTGTTGATGACGTTGTTCGCCTCCCACGGCATTTTCAATAGGCTGCCCGCTTTATGATCGAACCGCACGCGCAAGGGGTTGTCGTGCATGTCAAGGCGCACGCCGGCGCGCGGCGCAACCGCGTGTTTCGCCGCGACGATCGCGCGCTGCACGTCGAAGTCACCCAAGCGCCCGAGCGCGGCAAGGCCAATGCGGCCATTGCCGAGTTGCTGGCCGATCGACTCGGCTTGAAACGCTCGCAAGTGACGCTGCTTACGGGCGAAACCGCCGCGCAGAAGCGGTTCTTGCTTGCCGGGTTGAGCGTTGACGAGGCGGCCGCCCGCATCGATGCCGCCTGCGCGAAGTGACTCGGCCGCTTGCGCGAAGCGACGGATGCAGCCGAGCCTCCGTCGGCCGAACGGTCGTCGCCGGTCACCCGCCCGCGGCCAAGCGGCGGCGGACTTCGTCGAGCATCTCGGCGGTGCGGGTGCAGCCGCAGCGGGTCGCCCCGCAGGCGCGGACGGCCAGCATGGCATCGAGGTCGCGGACCCCGCCGGCGGCCTTGACCTGCACGTGCTTGGGCGAGTGCTCGCGCATCAGCCGCAGGTCGTCGAGCGTTGCCCCGCCGGTGCCGTAGCCGGTCGAGGTCTTCACCCAATCGACGCCGATTTCGCCGCAAATCCGGCACAGGGCGATCTTCTGTTCGGTGTTCAAATAGCAGTTCTCGAAGATCACCTTGACCTTCGCGCCGCGTTGGTGGGCCAATTGGGTCACCTCGGCGATGTCTTGCCGCACGTAGTCCCAGTCGCCGCTGAGCACGCGGCTGATGTTGACCACCATATCCAGCTCGACGGCCCCGTCGTCGATCGCCCGGGCGGCTTCGAGCACTTTAACGGCCGTCGTGTGCCCGCCGTGCGGAAACCCCACGGTCGTGCTCGGCTTCACGTCGCTGCCGGCCAGCAGTTCCGTACACCGTTGCAGATAGTGCGGCACGATGCACACGCTGGCCACGTCGTACCGCCGGGCCAGGGCGATGCCCTGTTCGAGATCCGCCGTGGTCATCGTCGGATTCAATAGCGAATGATCGATCATCTTCGCAATGTCGGCGTAAGTATAGTCGATCGCCATCGGTTGGTTCCTTTCCTGCGTTCCATTGTCTCGTTGCGATCGGTGCGGGCCGGTGTGTCGCGCGTTTAGACGTGCTGTGCCGGGGAATGTTGCCCACACATCCGCCCCACCGTTGCAATACCAACAGTGCGGCCGCCGCGACGACAATCATTGCTTGGGCATCGTCGGCGGCTGGACCATCGCTACTTCGGCATCAGCGGCTGCAAGTGGGCAAAGCTGCGGCGCAGGGCTTCTTTGCGGCTTTCCAGCGAGTGCTCGAAATCGCGATCTTCCACTTCGACGCACACCGGCCCATCGTAGCCGGCCTCGGCCAACGCCGCGAGGAACTTCGCCCAGTCGATTTCGCCCAAGCCGGGCAGTTTCGGGGAATGGTATTCCAGCGGGGTGGCCAAAATGCCCACCTCGTCCAAACGCTCTTGCAGAATCCGCACATCTTTCGCATGAACGTGCGAAATCCGCGGGGCGAATTCCTTCAACGGGCGAATGTAGTCCATTCGCTGCCAAACCAAGTGCGACGGATCGAAGTTCAAGCCGAAGTTCGGGCTGGGGATATCCGCGAACATCCGCCGCCACACGGCCGGACAAATCGCCAGGTTCTTGCCGCCGGGCCATTCGTCGCGGGTGAAGAACATCGGGCAGTTTTCGATGCCCAAACGCACGCCGCGGCGCTCGGCCCGCTCGACCAGCGGGCGAAATACTTCGAGGAACCTCGGCCAATTGTCGTCGATCGTTTTGCGCCAATCGCGGCCCACAAAGGTGTTCGCCCGGCCGACGCCCAACTCGGCCGCCGCGTCGATCACTCGGCCGATCTGTTCGGCCGCCACTTGCGCTTCGCTCGCGTCGGGCGAAAGCGGATTGGGATAGTAGCCCAGTCCGCTGATCGCCACGCCGGTCGATTCGCACAGGCGGCGCACCTCGGCGAGTTTGGCCGGGGAGAGTTCGGTCACGTCCAAGTGCGTGACGCCCGCATAACGGCGTTCGGCCTTGCCCACGGGCCAACACATCACCTCGACGCATCGATAGCCCGTCTCGGCCGCGAATTGCAACACCTCGGCCAAACTCAAATCGGGAAGAATCGCACTGACGAAACCCAATTGCATGGCCATACTCCTGACCAAAATGCGGTCACCTGATACTTCCGGCACTTTCTGGCCGCTTTTCAGCCAGACGATCTTCAAACTTCAAACGAGCGGTGCTCTTTGCGCGAAAAGAAGCCCTCGGCCCGGGTTTTCTTTACAGCCCGTTGAATTCGATCAAACGAGCCCTCTGCAATCATCGAAATCCTCGGAAGACACGCGGCCGGAGGCTTCCAAAACCGACTTTTTCAACGGGCGTTAACCCTCGACGGCCACCCAACGCTGCTCGCGGTGGCTTCGCAAAATCGCCTCGCACAGTGCCACTTCGCGATGTCCTTCGGCGAAGGTGGGGAATTGCGGCGTCGCGCTGTAGTCGCCGGCGGCGATGTAATTGTAGAACGAGCGGAAGCATTGCTTGAAGGCGTCGGGGAAGCCCTCGTTGTGGCCGCCGGGATAGTTGATGTAGCTTCGGGCCAAATCGCCCACCAACGACGGATCGCGGATCAGCGATTCGTTCGCCCGTTCGCGTCGGCCGATCCAGAGTTCGTTGGGCGCTTCGCTGTTCCACGCCAGGGCGCAGCGTTCGCCCGAAATCTCGTAGCGCAAGCAGTTCTTTCGCCCGGCCGTCACCTGCGACACGCACAGGCTCCCTTTCGCCCCGCCGCGGAAACGGAAAAGGATGTTGCCGTAGTCTTCCGTGGTGATTTCCACCGGCTCGGTTTCGCGTTGGCCGGCGAGCTTGCCGGTGAAGGTTTCCACTTCGCCCTTGGGACGCTTGCGGATTGGATGCACGGTGAGCAGATCGGCGAGGACGGACTCGACCTCCAGGCCGGTGATCGAGCACACCAGGTCCATCCAGTGGGTGCCGATGTCGGCCACGGCCCGCAACGCCCCGCCTTGGTCGGCCAGCACCCGCCAGTTGTAGTCCGTGTCGTAGAACAGCCAGTCTTGCAGGTAGCTGCCGTTGACGGCGTAGATTCGGCCCACTTCGCCGCGGGCGCAGCGATCGCGGGCTTCGAGGTTCAACGGGTAGAAGCGAATGTTGTAGCAGACGCCGGCCGCCAACTGCTTGCCGCGGGCCAGGGCGACCAACTCGGCCGACTCGGCGGCCGTCATCGCCAAGGGCTTTTCGCACATTACGTGCTTGCCCGCTTCAATCGCCCGCTTGGCCAGCGGATAGTGCAACACGTTGGGCACGGCCAAGTGGACGGCCTGAACCGAGGGGTCGGCCAGCACCTCGTCGAAGTTCGCATACGCCCGGGGCAATCCGAGCTTCGCGCAGGCCGACTTCGATTCTGCCTCGTCCACCCCCAGCAGCCCGCGAATCGGCACGCCCAACCGCCGCAGCGCCTCGACATGAACCGGACCAATGAATCCCGCACCAACAACCGCTGCACCAATGTCGTACATTGCGTGATGCTCCCCGCAGAAAGACCAAGGATGTTCGGGCCCGCGCTATCGGTCGGCATCCCCCTAAGTAGTTCCACACAATTGCAAAAGCGGCCGCTGCCGCAACTCAGGCAGCATCGCCTTGTTCGGGTTGCCGCGACGCCCATCTTAGCGAAGCCCGAGCCGAAATCAAAGCACCGACCGGATTCGCTGCGTCGCGATCCTCCGATCGATCGTTGCGTACGACACCGGTCAGCCGCGAATCGACCGTGGAAGACGATCGACTGCCGGCATCGTGAGAGAAACGTAGGTCGGCTCTGTCAGGCTCGCGATTACACCAATCTCCGGTGGCAATGCCGACAGTGTAATCATCGCAGCGGATGTTCGCGCTGGCCAAGACGGTCGGGGGGGATGAGTCATCTCGCTCGGATTTTCACCCCCCCGGCTGTCCCTGCGAAAAATGTCGCCGGCCGCGGGGGGCGAAGAAAGCGACTCGATTGAATGCACCCCCCCACTTGAAGTAAAAAGTCATCGTCGCGATAAGGATTTCAACCTATTGTCAAATAAGACCTTGTGGCATTATGGGCAAGAACGGTATCGGTGTTTGATCGAGATTCGTCCCCGCCCGTTCACTTTTTCCTTGACGGCTTGAACGGAGGTGGGCAAAATCGAGGTACGCACTCAAATCTTGCCCAATTGGTATCGCTTTCGTGCGGGGGAGTGAAGGATGTCCCACTGGCTGCGTCCGACGAGCTTCTTCGGTAGGGGGCTAATCGCTGTAGCGGCTCTATTGATCGCCGTCGTCATGCACCGTCATCTCTCTGCCGCCGGCCACGAAACGGCCGATCGCGGCACGTCTCTTGTCTCAGTATCCGCGTCGAATCTGCCGAGTGAGTCGGCAGACGCCTCGACGGCGGCCTGGACCGACGCTCAATCGGTCGAAGAGCTGCTGGCCCGCGGGTCGGCTTCAACCAACCCCGTCCCCGAGCCCGGCACGCTCAACATCATCCTGGGCACGCTGGCCGTTCTGTCGGCACTGGGTGTCGCCCGCGTGCTGAGCAACCGGTTCTGAGCAGAACCGCGAATAGACGCCAATAGCCGCGAATTGGCTTGAACCGCGAATGGGCGCCAATAATCGCGAATGGTCTTTAACCGCGAATGCGCGCGAATGGGCGCGAATCGTTTTGAACCGCGAATGCGCGCGAATGGGCGCGAATCGTTTCATACCGCGAATACACGCGAATTGGCGCGAATGGGTTTGAACCGCGAATAGGCGCGAAGGGACGCGAACAGGCGCCAGGTGGATCACAACGCCAAGGGACGCGGATTTGCGCGAATCCGGACAATGTCTGCAAGCAGACACCGGCCGCCGACGCGCATCATTGGCGTCGGTAGCGAGCCAGATAGCACAAGGCGAGGAAATCGTACCCGGCGTGGGCGATGATCGGCGTCAGCACGTTGCCCGTCGCAAGCCAAAGCACGCCGAGGTAGAACCCGATGACGGTCGCCAGCACAAAATAGGCCGGCGAAAGGGCGTGAGCCAATCCGAAAAGCACCGCTGCGGCACTTAGGGCAACGCCAGCTCCGACCGCGCCGCCAATGCCGTAGCCGATTCCCGCTTGAACAATGCCGCGGAAGAGCAGTTCCTCGCCCACTCCGGCCAAGATGCTCAGCACCGCCAACTGGACCATCGAAAGCGGCCGAAAGAGCGGCACAATCGAGAGGTCGAAGAACCGCCGCAGCGTCCGCAACGGACGCCACGCCGACCGCATCGACCAAGCCAGCAACCCCAGCAGCGGCACAATCGCGACAATGCCCCAGATAACCGCGGCCTGATCCCAACGAAGCGACTCGAGCGGATCGATCCCCAGCGCCCAACCGAGCACCACGGCCGCGACCGCCAATGAGCCTTCGAACAGCGCGGCCGTCAGCGCGAAACGATCGGCCTGCGCCCAGCGTTGCCGCTGAAGCTCGTCGAGCGGGTCGTCAGGAGGCCGTTTGGGCGTCGTCATCGAGTTCGAGATACTCCGGCGCGATGTCGTACCAGCCGATATTCGGTCCCTCGAACTGCACCAGTGCTCGGCCGTTATGATTGATGGCGATTACTCGGCCGCGCTTTCCCGCGAAACGGGCCAATTCGGGGCGTTGGGGTTGCACACACACGATCCGCCCCACCCATAAGGCCGACAGCGATTCGAGAGACTGGTCGCTGCTCATGGTTGTTCGTTGTTCCCTGTTGTCATCACGACGGGCAGTTGCCGGGCGCGCCGCCCACCGCCGCGAATGCCGCAGCGTTGTCTCAGCGGCGTTAGTTTTCCGATTCGTCGCGTTCGATCGTTTTGCCGCCGCTGGCCCGCCAACGCAAATAAGCGTCGAGAAACCCCTGAATATTCCCATCGAGCACACTGTGGAAGCTGCCGACGCTATAGCCGGTGCGGGCGTCCTTGACGCGCTGGTCGGGATGCAAAAAGTAATTGCGGATTTGCGACCCGAAGCCCGTCTTCGGCATCTGCTGGTAGCGGGCGGCCTGTTCGGCCTCGCGTTTGGCTTCTTCCAGTCGCGCCAACTGCGCGCGAAGCATCTTCATCGCCGTCGCCCGATTCTTGTGCTGGCTTCGCTCTTGCTGACAGAAAACGGTGATTCCCGTGGGCAAGTGCGTCAGGCGGATCGCGCTGGAGGTTTTGTTGACGTGCTGTCCGCCCGGACCGCTGGCTCGAATCGCCTGCTCTTCCAAGTCTTCGTCGCGGATTTCGATGTTGATTTCGTCGGAAACCTCCGGCGTCACATCCACCGCGGCGAAACTTGTTTGCCGCTTGCCTTCGGCGTTGAACGGACTGATGCGCACCAAGCGATGCATGCCGCTTTCGCCCTTCAGATACCCGTAAGCCATTGGGCCGCGAATGGCGATCGTCGCGCTTTGGATGCCCGCCTCGATATTGTCTTGCCGATCGAGCAGCTCCGTTTCGTACCCCTGATCTTTCGCCCAGTTGAGATACATCCTCAGCAGCATCTCGGCCCAGTCGTTGGCGTCGGTGCCGCCGTCGCGGGCGTTGATCGAGAGGATCGCGTTGTTGGCGTCCATTGGGCCGTTGAGCAGCCCTTTCAGCTCCAACTGTTCGACGGTGCGTTCCAGTCGCGCGACGGCGTCGGGCACCTCGGCGGCCAGGCCCTCGTCTTCTTCGGCCATTTCGACCAGCACGCCCAGGTCATCGGCGGCGGTAATCGCCTCTTCCAACGGCCGCAACAATGCCCGCAGCCCTTTCAAACGCGAAACGGTCTGCTGCGCCCGTTCCGGGTTCGACCAGAACTCCGGCGCGGCCATTTGCGATTCAATGTCGGCTTCTTCCGCCTTCTTGGCAGCGTAGTCAAAGAGAGTCGCGCAGTTGCACTACGCGACGACGAATCGATTCGGCACGATCAATCAGTTCTCGTTCCATCGATCTCACCTATTGAGAAGCCGCGCCCTAACGCAGCCGTTTCAGACAAAACCGAACCGCCTCCGGCCATCGCCTGCCCGCGGTCGCCGCGCCGGCCCGCCCTTGCCTCGCGGTCGATTCGAGCAATCGGGCCGACTGACGGCACGGACGTGTTTCGCTGCGCAAACCGGGCCTGGCCGTGGGAGCGACATGCTTTCATGCTTTTCGCTTCGGCTCGATTCATCGGGTATTCTATCGGAACTTGCCGAAGACCGAAAGCGGCCTGAAACAACCAGCCTCGCGCCGGGGCATGCGAATCGTCGGGGGATTGGCTCCCGTGCGGCCAGAGAGTTCGTCCGTCGGCGGCGATTGCGGGCACGAAATGCCTGCGACAGTGGCGGTTGGGCAAACCCTGCCGGTCGAGGCGGGCCGTATCGAACGCCCGCCCTCTGTCGAAGATCAAGGTCGTGCCGCCTCGAACCGGCGATTTCCCATCGCGGCCGGATTACCGCCATGCGGTTGCCCTTGTCGTCCGTCCGAGATTGAATAACGGGGAAAGCGCATTCGGCAGGGATATAGGCATGAAGAGAACCAGTCAGATGATTCGGCGCATTTGCCTCTTCGTCGTGATGATTTTGGGTTGTGCGGCCCTGGCGACGACCGGTTTCGGGGCCGAGTTTTTCGTGAATAATCGCACGGGCGAAGACTTTTTCGACGGGCGGTCGGCCCAGCCGAACAACGCCGGCAGCGGACCGGTGCGGACCATCGCCCGCGCGTTGCAGCTCGCCTCGGGTTCCGATCGAATCAACTTGGCGAAGACGGACGAACCGTATCGCGAAAGCATCACTCTGTTCGGTTCACGTCATAGCGGGCTGCCCGGACGGCCGCTGGTGATCGCCGGCAACGAGGCCGTGCTCGACGGCTCGAAGCCGATTCCGCCGAGCCAGTGGCAATCGATCGGCGATGGCGTCTTCCGCTTTGTGCCTCCGGCGGGCGGACCGCAACAATTGTTCCTCGGCGGACGGCCCGCGGTGCGCGTGCCGATTGAGCTTGATGGACGGATGCCGAAACTCGAGCCGCGTCAATGGTGCTATCACGAGGGCGGCATCCTCTTCAAAGTCGAGCCGACCAAACTGCCCGACGACTACGACCTCGCCTACGCCGCGCTGCCCACCGGCATTACGCTTTATTTTGTTCAGCACGTGGCCATCGTCGATCTGGTGGTGCAGGGCTTCCGACTCGATGGCATTCAGGCCGCCAACACCGCCCGCAACATCTACCTGGCGGGCATTGTCGCACGAGGCAACGGACGGGCCGGCTTGGCCGTCGGCGGTGCATCGCAGGTCGAGATCGAAGCCTGTCTGGCGGGCGCCAACGGCGAGGCGCAACTGATCACCATGCCGTGGTCGGAAACCCAGATTCATCGCTGCCGTTTGTTGGGCGACTCGGCCGACGGGTGGGTCGATCGGGGCGGGCGGGTTTGGATCGACGGGCAGAAGCGGTCGGGCGGACTGCAATCGCTCGATGCCGCCGCCGACGAGCAACGCCCCAACGAACCGGCGCCCGGGCAGTAACGCCCGCCCCTGACTCGCCTTCGTTCGCTCAGGACTCATTGCGCTTTGCCGGCGCCCGCCGCCGCGCTTGCCGTCGATATGACACACTTCGGGCCCTGCCCTTGCGCGCCGGGCCGTTTACGATCAGCCGCTCAGTTTGGCCAATTCCGCCCAAAGTTGCGCGCTGGCGCGGATGCCGCGGTGGAAGTCGGCCAGCGAGAACTTCTCGTTGGGGCTGTGCGTGTTGTCGTCGTCTTGGCCCCAACCCAACAGCAGAGTGTCGGCCTTGAGCGCTTGGTGGAAAGCCGCCACGATGGGGATCGATCCGCCCTCGCGGGTATAGACGGGCGGGCGGCCGAAAGCGTGCTCGATGGCTCGGGCGGCCGCCTCGACGTACTTGCTTTCCAGCGGGGCCATGACGCCGGGCGAGTTGTGGAAGTCGATCAACTCCATTTCGATGCCCGGCGGGCAGAGTTCGGCCAGTCGCCACTTCAGCGCGGCGGTGATCTTGCTGGGCTCTTGGTTGGGCACGAGGCGGAAGCTGAACTTCGCCCCGGCGGTGGCCGGCAGCACGGTCTTCGCGCCGCTGCCTTGGTAACCGCTCCATAGCCCGTTGATGTCGAAGGTGGGCCGAGCCCAGCGGCGTTCGAGGGTGGTATAGCCCGCCTCGCCCGCGCCGGCCGTTACGCCGATCTGTTCGAAGTAGCGTTTTTCGTCGAAGGGCAGTTGGGCGAACTGCTCGCGTTCGCGCGGCGAGAGCGGCACCACGTCGTCGTAGAAGCCGGGAATCTGCACACGCCCTTGGTCGTCGATCAGGGCCGCGAGCACCTGGGCCAGCACGTTGGCCGGGTTGGCCACCGAGCCGCCGAACGAGCCGGAATGCAGGTCGCGATTCGGGCCTTTCAGTCGCAGCTCGTAGTAAGCGATGCCGCGCAATCCGTAGGTGATTGCCGGGATGCCGGGGGCGAACTGTCCGCCGTCGCTGATCACCACGCAGTCGCAACGCAACTTGTCGGCATGGCCGGCGATGTATTCTTCCAGTGCCATCGAGCCGACTTCTTCTTCGCCCTCGATGATGTACTTCAGATTGATCGGCAGCCGGCCCTCGGCGGCGATCCACGCCTCGGCGCTTTTGACATGCGTGAGCATTTGGCCTTTGTCGTCGGTGGCGCCGCGAGCGTAGATGTTTCCCTCGCGGCGCGTCGGCTCGAACGGCGGGGTGATCCACTTTTCGAGCGGGTCGGCCGGCTGGACATCGTAGTGCCCGTACACCAAAGCGGTTGGCGCGCCGGGCACGGTCGGCGACTCGGCATAGACCAGCGGATGGCCTTTGGTGGGAATCACTTCCACGGCGAAACCCAATCGGCGCAGATGGTCGGCGACCCAGCGGGCGGCCTCGGCCACGTCGGCCTTGTGTTGCGGGTCGGCGCTGACGCTGGGAATCCGCAAGAACTCGCACAACTCATCTTCAAACCGCGAGGCATGCTCAGACAAATAATCGTCGATGCGTGACATGCAACCACAAGCTCCGTGATCGAGGAAATCAATCGCGCTGCTCCGAGCCAACGGCTTTGGGCAACAGCAAGGGAAATCGCCGGGTGCGCCGCCGGCGCCTCGGGCAGCCGGCACCTCGGCCAGTATAGAGCGGTTCTTACCCTTGGGAAAGCGGCCGTTCGATCGGCCCTCTTGGTGTCCGTCGCGGCCGATTCGACGATTCCCGTCCACGACGGAGCGTGGCCCTCCAGGGCTTCAGACGGCAGATGAGATGCGATGAGTCTTCCAAAGTTGGCAGCGACGCGGCGCCGAAGGCCTTGCCGCCTGCGGCTGAATGTGGTTCGATACAAGGTTCCAAGACCGCTCTGCGTGCAAACAAAGGCACGACGCGGGGACAAGTGCATTTTGCGGAGATAAGATAATCGCTTTTTGCGCCGAACGCCGTTTCGGGCGCAAGCAGTGAGCTTCTGTGCGCGCCCTCGCGGCCAGTGCCCGCATCGCGGCGAAATCGCCGGGGAATGCGTTCGGGCGATCACTGCATTATCGCGCGAAAGGGCGACGGCGATTTCAACGCGGTAAGAACCCGTCTTGATCGAACAAATGAGAGACGAAAGATGAATCGTTTCATTCTTGCAATCCGGGTATTTTTTGCGGTGCTCTTTTCGCGTCAACAGGCCGATCGCGTGGCCGAGGCGCTTTCGGCCGAGCCGGCGGGGCAAGCGGCCGCGCCAGCGGAAGCTGCGCGAACGCCCAAACCGGCGGCGAAGCCCGCAGTTCGCAGCGACGCCTTGAACCTGCTGGCGGCGCTGCAACGCGAGGGACGCTTGGTGGACTTCCTCATGGAACCGATCGACGGCTACACCGACGCGCAGATTGGCGCGGCCGTGCGCGACGTGCATCGCGATTGCGCACAGGTGATCGAACGGTTTTTCGGGCTTCGGCCGGCCTCGAGCGAGGTCGAGGGCGCGGCGGTCGAAGTGCCTGCCGGTTTCGATCCGGGCCGTTATCGGCTTCTCGGGCAGGTGAGCGGCCAAGGACCGTTCCGCGGACGGCTGGTTCACCCGGGCTGGGAAGCCTCGCGCTGCGAGCTGCCCACCTGGACGGGTACGGCGTCGGCCTCGCGGGTCGTCGCCCCGATCGAGGTAGAGGTAGGCTGATCTTCGGCGTGAACCGCCGAGAGAAGCGAGAGAAGACCGGCAGCGAAGCCGATCGGCGGGCAGTCGGGTTGCCGTAGAAACGGCGCGCTTCGTCGCCTACCTGGCCCGTTCGACCGGCCGCGGCACAACACGTCAACAGGAAACACTTTCGATGAGCGCGGAATACGTTATTGGAATCGATTTGGGCACCACGAACAGCGTGCTGGCCTATGCGCCGCTTTCTTCCGAGCGGGCACAGGTGCAACTGCTGCCCGTGCCGCAGTTGGTCGCGGCCGGAACGGTCGAATCGCGGACGATGCTTCCCTCGTTTCTTTACTTGGCCGACGAGTCGGAGGCCGAGGGCGGCGCGCTCGATTTGCCGTGGGGCCGCTCGATCGATGTGGTTGGCGAGTGGGCGCGGCGCCGCGCGGCCGAATCGCCGGATCGGACCGTTGGCGCGGCCAAAAGCTGGCTGGCGCATAGCCGCGTCGATCGGCGGCAGCCGATCTTGCCTTGGGGGGCCGGCTCCGAGGTGCGGAAGGTGTCGCCCGTCACCGCGGCGCGCCGCTACTTGGAACACGTGGCGGCCGCCTGGGGGCAGGCGTTTCCCGACGCGCCGATCGAACAACAGGCCGTGGTGCTCACCGTGCCGGCCTCGTTCGACGCCGGCGCACGCGAATTGACCCGCGAGGCCGCGTTGGCCGCCGGATTGCCGGAGAACCTGGTCTTGCTCGAAGAGCCGCAGGCGGCCGTCTATGCGTGGCTCGATGCGGTGGGCGACCGCTGGCGCCGCTTGTTGAAGGTAGGCGATACGCTGCTGGTGTGCGACGTGGGCGGGGGCACCACCGATCTGACGCTCGTTTCGGTGGCCGAAGAGAACGGCGAACTGGTGTTGCGCCGTTTGGCCGTGGGCAACCATTTGCTTGTCGGCGGCGACAACATGGATTTGGCCCTGGCCCATTTCGCCGCCGAGCGATTCGCGGAAAAGAACGTGCCGCTCGATCCCTGGCAATCGGTGGCGCTTTGGCATAGCTGCCGTTCGGCGAAAGAGGCGCTGCTTTCGGCCGACGGACCGGAAAAGCATTCGGTGGCCGTGCTCGGCCGAGGGCGGCGCGTGGTGGGCGGCACGGTGTCGATCGAACTCGATCGATCTTCGGCCGCCGCGCTGTTGCTCGACGGCTTCTTCCCGCGTTGCGCGCTGGGCGACAAGCCGGCGCGGCGCCGCGCTTCGGGCTTCCAGGAACTGGGTCTTCCCTTCGAAAGCGACACGGCCATCACCCGCCATGTGGCCGCGTTCCTGCAAGCCCACGGAGACGACAATCAACCGATCCGCCCCACGCACATCTTGTTCAACGGCGGCGTGTTCAAGGCCGAGGCCTTCCGCCGGCGCATGCTTGATGTGCTCGGCGATTGGTTTGCGGCGGCCGGCGGGGCCGCGGCGCTCGACGGCCCGCACGACCTCGATCATGCCGTCGCCCGGGGGGCCGCGCACTACGGATTTGCGAAGCACCGCGGCGGCGTGCGGATTCGCGGGGGAACGGCGCGGGCGTACTACGTGGGGATCGAAACGGCCGGGCCGGCCGTGCCCGGCGCTCCCCGCCCGCTCCGCGCGCTGTGTGTCGCGCCGATGGGCATGGAGGAGGGCACGGAAACCGACGTGCCGGGCGCGGAAATCGGGCTGGTGGTGGGCGAACCGGCGCAATTCCGCTTTTTCAGTTCATCGGTGCGCAAAGAGGATCGGCCCGGGGCCGTGCTCACCCAGTGGTCGCCCGACGAATTGCAGGAAACCGACTCGCTTGAAGCGCTGCTGCCGGCCGACGAATCGCGCGACGAATCGTTCGTCCCTGTGCGATTCCACTCGCGGATCACGGAGCTGGGCGTGCTCGAGCTGTGGTGCGTCGGTGCGCAGGGCTCGGGCCGCTGGAAGCTGGAGTTCAGCGTCCGCAGCGACGCCGACACATGAGTTCACCGCGTGCCGCAGCGGCGCAATGCCTTAGTGAGCGCGTTTCTTTTCGATCTCGCGGCCGACCGCGTTGCTCAGCCGGTCGGCGGCGCGGGAGACGGCCGCCATCAACTCGGCGTCGATGTCTTCCACTTTGATCGTTTTGCCGGAACGCAAATTGACCAGCACGCGGCACGCCTTGTCAATTCCACCCTTATTGCCGTTGACATCTTCCACATGAACCGAAGCGTCAACCACCCACGAATCGAATTGATCGAGAGCGAACATCATCCGTCGTTCAATCTCTTCGAGTTGGTCTTGATCCAAGCGGATGTTCTGACGGTGGATTTGCAGTTGCATGCCGTCCTCCTTCTCTCGCTGCAATAGAGACGAGACTTCGTTGCGCCGGTGCGGCGCCAACGTCTTCCGAACGTGGCCGGGCGGTGATGCGATCACCCTTGGAAAACCCGAAGGCGACGATGAGTCGCACAACATTCGGTTGTCCGCAAACCGCCAGTGGCATCGGGACGCGATTCGGCTGTCCGTACACGCCTCTGCGGCCGCGGTTTCGCCTCGGCCTTTCCTCTAAGTATAGGGCGCAAAGACGCTTCTGACAAAGCCCCGCTTCTGCGGGTTCTTTGGCGACGATGCGGCAAAAAAGGAGTGCCGTCGAAGGGAGTTCAACGAGGCGTCGGACGAATCGCGTTGGCGACTGTCCACAGAACGACGGTCATGCCGCTTTTCGCGATCGATCCGCTTTAATCGCGATGCGGAACGCCCCGATGGCCGCCAGCAGAGCGAGCATCAGCATGGCCGTCGGTTCGGGCACGGTAGCGGCAGCCGCGGCGGCCACGCCGGCCAGATTGACCCGCCCGTGACCGAACACCTCGTCCCAACCGGGATCGCCCAAGTCGGTGGCCGTCGAATAAAGGAGTTGCTTAACCTGGGCGGGGGTGAGATCGGGATTAATCGCCCACGCCAATGCCGCAGCGCCGGCGGCAATCGGCGCGGCGAAACTGGTGCCGCTGTTCAGGCCGTAGCCGTTGGGCAAAACGGTCGGGTCGGCCACGAGCACGCTAACCGCCGGGGCCGAGAGATCGACGGCCGGTCCCCAACTGCTTCCTCCGCCGGTCCACACGGCGCGGTCGTCGCCCATCGTGCCCGAAACGAAGATCAAGTGTTCGTAGTCGGGAAGTGCGGCCTCCGAGCGGCGCGAATTCGTGTTGCCGGCGGCGACAAACACCAGCGCCTGGTCCGCCACTTCGGCGGCTGCTTGATTGACCGGTCCATAGGTCAACGTGCTCAGCGAAAGGACGATCGCCTTGGCGCCCTCGGCCGCGGCGCGACGCACACCGTCGGCAAGCCAATACGAGTTGTTTCCGCCCGAGGTGTTCGTTACGGTGATCGGCAGGATCGTAAAACGGCCGATGCCCGCCCCGCCGATGCCGTTGTTGATGTCCATGGCGACCACCGAGGCCACTTGCGTGCCGTGGGAGATCGTAATGCCGTCGAGCACCGGGCCGGTCGAGGTCGAAATGCCGGGCAACACGCGACCGGCTAAATCGGGCGTGGCCGCGTTGACGCCCGAATCGAGCACGGCCACGATCACACTCGGCGAGCCGGTGCTGATCTCCCAAGCGGCCGGCGCGCCGATCAGGTCGAGGTAGCCCTGATAGGTCGAGTAATAGAAGTCGTTCGGCGTCAGGGCCGCGGACGAAGGCGGCAGCCCCCCGCCACACCATGCGGCCGCAAGAACCGCCGCACGAATCAACCATCGACCAATTGCGCTGTTCACTCGCTGCCTCATCGACCGCCGAACTCTAAATAAAACCGCAAAGAACTGAAAGCAGCTCAAACTGGGCCTGCACGCCATCGGCCGCTTCGCTTCGCCCGCGGCCGCTTCCGCACGTGTGTGGACGTATTTAGGAGCAACGCCGGCACGCAGAACCGATGCGAAAAGGAATCGTCGCGGCGTCGCCGATGCCGACGACCTGCCGAACCGCTCGCGTGCCTCCCGCGAAAAAACGCGAACCGAAAAGACGGTGTTCTTCACTCATTCTATTTTCGGCGTGCCGACGGGGCAAAGGAATTGCGCGGGCAGCGGCCGGCCGAGTTAGCGACGACAATCTCCCCTCGCAGTTGACCGCGGAACCGGCGGCGCAAGCCGTGATCTGTTCGCGTGTTGCGGCGGCAGAACATCATCGTGTTGCCGAAAGTCAACCGGCCGGAAATCCGCAGCCGCGGCGGGGCGGTTCGATCGGCCTTTTCGCGGAGATTCCGACGATGTCGAAACCCGTTATCGCAGGCGGATTTGTATTTCGTTGACACCCCTTGGAGGCGTAATTAGAATCGAGTTTTAGGTTCCAATCGGCGCAAACCTTGCGGAACCAGACATCTGCTCGTTGGCCGCAGCGGTCAATCGCGGCAACCGGAGAAGAGGCGTTCCCCGGTGGCGCAAGCGGCGGCGGCATGGCTTATCGGATCGCCCCAGTTCCAGGAGTCGGCAGGACATGGCACGGGAAAACCAAGGCTTGCAGATCGCGCTGATCATCTTCGTGATGCTCACGATCGTGCTCGGCGTGACCACCTTCTTGTTCTTCCGCCGCTACGAAGAGGCGGAAATCAAGGCGAAGGCCGCCCAGGAACAAGCCACCAAAGACAGCACGCGCGCCTCGGCGAAGGCCGAAGAGGCGAACCGGTTGAAGCAGTTGATGGGCTTCGCCGTCACCGATGAAATTCCGGCGATCGAGGCCAAATTCGCTGAAGACATGCAAACGTATGCCGGCACGTTCCCCGAAGATCAGCGGTTCTACCGCCCGCTGGTCAAACAGTTGTTCGATACGATCACCGCCCGAAATACCGAGCTGGTGGCCGTCAAAGCTGAGGTGCAACAACTGAAAGACGCCCTGGCGGTCCGCGAAGCGAACAAGGACGGCCAGATTCAAACGCTCGATACCGCGATGAAGAAGGCGGGCGACGACCTCGTGGCCGAGCGCAACAAGTTCAACGACGAACGCAAGCAGATGTCGGCCACGCAGCAACAAGTGGCCGATGCGTTGGCCAAGGCGAAGAAAGAAGCTCAAGACGCCGTGGCGAAACTGGAAACCCAGTTGACCGACGCCGCCAACCGGCTCAACAAAATGAGCACCTTGCTCACCTCGACGTCGAAGAAGCTCGACGAAGTTACCAAGGAAACGATGGATGTGCCCGATGGCGAAATCCGATGGGTCAATCAGCGGGCCGGAACGGTGTGGATCAACCTGGGCCGCGCCGACAACCTGACGCGGCAAATGAGCTTCTCGGTGTACGGAGCCGACGCCACCGACCTGAGCTCGACCGGCAAGAAGGCGAGCATTCAGGTGACGCAAATCCTCGGCGATCATCTGGCCGAGGCGCGGATCGTCGAAGACAACATCTCCAATCCGATCATGCCCGGCGATAAAATCTTCACGCCGCTGTGGAACGCCGGCGAGAAGAAGCGATTCGCCATCACCGGCTTCTGCGACCTCGACGGCGACGGCCGCAGCGACATCGAGCAGGTGCGGCAGTTGATCGAATTGAACGGCGGGATCATCGATGCGTGGACCGATGACAAGGGCGAAATTCAAGGCGAGATCAGCATCAACACCCGTTATCTCGTGCTCGGAGATCAGCCGGGAGATCGCGGCGCGGCCGGCACGATCGCCGGGTTCACCAAGATGGTGACCAGCGCCGAAAAACTCGGCATCCAGAAGATCCCGTTGCCCGACCTGTTGCAGCGGATGGGCTGGAAGAACCAAACTCCGGTGGTCCGCTACGGGGCGGGCGCCAATCCGGCCGACTTCAAAGCGAAGGCCCCCGAGGGCGCACGGACCTCGACCGGCAACGTGAGCGATATCTTCCGTCCGCGGACGCCGCCCCGGTCGGGATCGGGCGGGGCGTTCTGACGCAGCCTCGAAACCGCCGACGGAGAGTCAATGCCGATCGGCGGGGTGTTCCGGCCGAGCATCGGGCCGAGAGTCAATGACTTCCAACAGGCGACGCCGCGCGGCCTCGAGCTTCGCGGCGTCACGGCATTTCTCGCCGTCGGGATCGGTCACGTAGAAGACATCGACCACCTGAACCTGATACGTTGCAATCCGCGCCCGCCACACCGAAAGCTCGCACTCGAAAAGCGTGCGTGCGATATCGTAGAGCAGGCCCGCCCGGTCGGCCGCAAAAACGTCGATGATCGTGTAGCGATTGCTGGTCGTGTGGTCGATGTTCACCCGCGGGGGCGCCGGCGGCAGCCCGGCGGCGGCGCCCGATTGCCACAGTTTGCGGAATCGCGGGGGCCGAGGCGGGCCCGGCGACACGGCTTCGACCAACCCACGGCAGATTTCGGCGATGCGATGTTCCGGCGGAGGCCCTTGGTAATCGGGATCGCGCACCCAGAAGCGGTCGATGATCTGGCGGTCGCCGAAGGTATGGATTTGTGCGGCGCGGATTTCCAAGCCGCATCCGGTTAATGCGCCGGTGAGCCGATGAAAGATGCCGCCGGCCACGGCTTCGCTTGTGCCGACGGTAAGCTCGAGCATGCCGGTTTCGTCACGGTAGCGGGCGGCAGCGACGGCCGGTTGCTCGCCCCGGCTGTGCAGCAATTTGAGGTCGGCGGCGGCGCTGCCGGCGTCGGTCGCGTGCAAGTAGGCCGGGGGCAAGGCCGCAACTTGGCGGGCGAACCAGGGATCGGCACCCTCGGGCCCCAAGGCTGCGATAATTTCCGCGCGGCGCTGGGCGTAGAACTCGGCGTTGGTCGTCGCCGGCGACTCGGCCGCCAGGTATTGCATGGTGCGGTGAAAAAGGCGCGTAACGACCTCGTATTTCCAGCCGTCCCACACGTTCGGCCCCACGGCCGCCAAGTCGCACGCCGTCATCACGTAGAGCAGTTCCAACCGTTCGGGCGAACCTGTTTGCACGGCCAAGCGGACGATGGTTTCTTCATCTTCGCTGTCGCGATGAAACGCTTCGTGCGTCAGCATTTGATGCTTGCGGATCAGGAAACTCAGCGTATCTGCGTCTTCCTCGCTGAGGGCGAAATCGGCCGCCGCTTGGCGGGCCAGTTCGACCCCGACCACGCGATGATCTTCCAGGCGGCCTTTGCCCAAGTCGTGCATCAGCAACGCCAGATGCAGCAGCCACTTGTTGCTCAGCCCGCGATACACGCGGCCCAGCGGGCCCGGATCGTCGAGCAGCGCCACGGCGTTCTCGACGGCGCGGAGACAGTGCTCGTCCACGGTGTATTTGTGGTATTGGTTGAATTGCAGCAGGCCGCGAGCGCGCTGCATGCCGGGCACGAAACGTTCGAGAATGCCGGCGTCGTGCAGCTCGCGGAGCACCGGTCCCAACCGGCCCGGATAACCCAACAGGCTGAGGAATCGCCGCCGCGCCGACGCTGACGGGGCATCGCCCAACTGCGGCAAGGCCCGGCGAATCGCCTCGACCGTGTCGGGCGCCAACTGGGTGTGATAAAGGTTTGCCAGTTCGCCCAGGCGGACAATCGCGTCCCAGTCGTTTTGCAGCCGCCGGGCGCCGCGGCGATCGACGCGCACGCCCACCGGACCGATCCGCACGCCCGGCTCGACCCAGTGCCCGAACAACACCGTGGCCACGTGCGCCCAATAGGGATGCGAAACGGCCCGCGCCGAAAGCCGCTCGGTCACGTCGGCAATCGCCTGCGTATGGCGGAAGTAGCATTGCATGAACTGCTCGACCGCCAGCAGGCCGGGCTGATCGCGATACCCGCGCACCGCGGCAATGCGCAACTGCTGGGCGCGCGTCAGCACGTCGGCCGCCGAGTCGGCCGAAAAATGCAGCTCGTGCCGCAGCCAAAGCAGAAACTCGCGGGCTTCGGCCATGATCTCGGCGTCGCGCGAAGAGAGTGCGCCGGCCCCGACCAGCTCGTCGAGTTCGTTGATTCCGTAGCGGATGAAGCCGATCCAGCGCGCCCATTGCACATCGCGCAATCCCCCGCGCGACCGCTTGACGTTCGGTTCGAGCAAATAGACGGTCTCTCCGTAGCGTAGGCACTCTTCGGTGCGGCTTTGGGCTACGGCGGCCAGCAATCCGCGGCGCTGGCGGCGGACGGAGCCGCGAAACTTCTTCCAGTAACGCTCGAACAGCGCGGCATCGCCGGCCACGAGCCGCGACTCCATCAGCGACGTGGCGATTTCCGGTTCTTCGCGGGCCAGCCGGCAGGCCTCGTCGATGGTTCGCGCGCTGTGGCCGAGCGTCAAACCGGCGTCGAACACGTCGCGCACCATGACTTGGGCCAACTCGGCCGCTTCTGCCGCCCGCGACGGCTCGTAGAGGAGCATCAGATCCACATCGCTGTGCGGAGAGACATCGCCGCGGCCCGTGCCCCCATGAGCCACTAAGGCCGCGCCGTTGGGGCAGCCGGCGTTGCAGCCGGGAACGACCGTGGCGCATGCCTCTTTCCAAAGACCGCGCAGCACTTCCTCGCGGAGGGCGGAGATCGCCCGAGAAGTCGCCAGCCCCGCGGCGTCGGCGGCGTGCGCCCGGCGGATCTCCGCCATGCCTTCGGTCAGTCGAGCCCGCGCGGCGATAATCGACGGTCGCAATCCGGACACCCACAGACTCCCCGAGGTGGTCTTCCTGTTCTCATTTCCGACGGCGTGTCAGACGTTTACCGGCGTGCAGCGAGCGACGCGCCGGGCGCTGGGCAGGGCACCGCTGTTGCTGCGTCGCACGAGGGACGATTCGGCGGCATCAACGCACGGCATCGTCGCCGGTTTCTCCGGTTCGAATGCGAACCGCGTTGCCCAACGGGATGACGAACACCTTGCCATCGCCGACTTGGCCGGTTCGTGCCGCCTGCACAATCGTATCGACGATGCGATCGACCCGATCGTCTTCGACAACCACCTCGATTTTGATCTTCGGCACGAAATCAACCGTGTACTCGGTGCCGCGGAACATCTCGCTGTGGCCTTTTTGACGCCCGAAGCCGCGAACCTCGGTGGTCGTCATTCCGGCGATTCCCTGTTCGACCAGCGCGCTTTTCACGTCGTCGAGTTTGAAATGGCGGATGATCGCTTCGATCTTTTGCATAGAATCGCGGCCCTTCGTGTGGGAAAGTACACCGATTGCGTTCGGCCGGAATTCCGTCGGCCGGCCGAACACGCCGAGCGTCAGCCTCTATTCTATCGCAGCCGATCGAATCGGGGCAACGTGCCGACGGGAAACCGGCTTGGAAACCGGCAAAGAGATCGCCGAAACGCAATTTCCCGGGGGCGCCCCAGGCTCGCGCCGGACTTCGGCATGCGGCTTGTCGTTCGACCATCGTGGCCCGTTGTTGCGGGCGAACATTCGGGGCATTGATTCAGGGCCGATCGTCCGCAGTCAGCCGTTCACTCGATCGGTTTGAGTTCCAATCCGGCGGTCCAGGCCGTGCCGCGACGAAAGAGCGTCTGCACCGCTTCCGGCTCGAAGGCGCGAACATCGTGCCCCAAGACACAGTGGAACACGCGGCCTTTGCCGTACTCGAGCACAAAGGCCATCGGGTAGTCGCGATTGTCCACTTTCGAACGGGCCGACGCCAAGACGGTGATCGGCGTTTTTCCGTCGAGGCAGGTGTAAAGTTCATCGATGGTTTCGAAGTCGGCCATGCCGGCGGTGATCGAATGCTTGCGATCGACGATTTCCACGCGGAATCGCCCATGCGGATCGTGCCCGCGCAGCTTCGGGTTCCACACTCGGCCGGCCAGTTCGACGAATTCGGGCCACTCTTGCAGCGCGCCGCACGCAAAATGCACCAGCACCAGCCCTCCGCCGCCCCGCACGAACTGAGCGAGGCGTTTGCCGCCCTCGGGGCCGGGCTTGTTCGGGTCGTAGTTCTTCATGTGCAAGACAACGACGCGATAGGCCCCCAAGTCGCCCTCGGCCAAGAACATGGGCGACTCGACCACGTCGATCTTCAGTCGCTCGTCGGCCCGAAGCGCGCGGGCGAGCACTGGGGCCGTTTCGCGCCACTTGTGCCCCGGGTAGTCTTCGCCGGTAACGATCACCACGCCGACAGCATTCGCCGATTCGCTGCTGTGGCCGAGCGCGGCGGCGTCGGCCGCCGTTGCCGGCAAGACATTCGCCCCAAACAGCGCGGCGACAACCGCGGCCGCGCACAACGCGAACGCAATGGGCGATCGCGACGGCGCAACGAAACGCCGGGAAGAAGCGATTGCCATCGATGGCCCAGTGCCGCCGGGATGTCTGCAGCGGCTCAACCCGCAACGCGCCGTCGGTTCGCTGATGCGCATAAGCGACCTCCTACCTTCATCGTGGCGCCGAAAGACGACGGACTGGGGACGAACGGTTGTCGCAGCCAACGGCAACGGTGCGTTTTTCACGCTGGGCGACGGTGTTCACCCGTTGAAGTACAGGTAGGCGGCGACGATCACCGCCACGACCACAACCGAGGCGACAACGTCGGCACCCGACCAGCTTTGCCTCGTGGCCAAGCGTTGTTCGGCGGTTGCCGTACCGTAGGTAATGCCCTGCACTTGGGCCGCCGGCGGCCGTTCGGTCAACAGGCTCACGACCACCATCGTGACGGCCGAGATCAACAGAATCAAGATGCTGTAGTACTGGAAGTAGATGTTATTGACGATCCACAGGAACGAGCCTTCCGCGTAGCCGTTTTCGTAACCGACCAATTGCAGTTTTACCGGCGTATCGACGGCCAGCCGGAACACGCCCAACGCGAACCCGACAATCAGCGCGGCCAAGCAACCCTTGGCGTTCAAGCGGCGGAAGAACACGCCGAGGAAGAACACCACGAAGATCGGCGGCGCCAGGTAGCCCTGCACCGATTGCAGATAGTCGTACAACCCCTGTGCGCCGCGAATCACGGGAATCCACAACAGACCCACGACCACCAGCACGCCGGTAGCCACGCGGCCGATCCACACCAATCGATGCTGCGCGGCTTGCGGGCGGAACTTCTGGTAAAGGTCCATCGTGAACAGCGTGGCCGAGGCATTGAAAACGCCCGCCAGCGAACTCATCAAGGCTGAAAGCAGGCCGGCCACGACGATTCCGCGCACCCCGACCGGCAGAATATAAAGGGTCATCAAGGGGAAGGCGCGTTGGCACTCCTCGCGGATCGGGTTGCCCTGGGCGTCGAGGATTTGCGTCAGCCCGGGCGCGCCGCTTTTCGCCAGCGCCAGGCACGTCATGCCGGGAACGATAAAGATGAACACCGGCAGCAGCTTGAGAAAAGCGGCGCAAATGCTGCCGCGTCGGGCCTCGCGTTCGCTGGGGGCGCCCAACGCGCGCTGCACGATGTACTGGTCGGTACACCAGTACCACAGCCCGATCACCGGCGCGCAGAAGAGCATTCCCACCCAAGGATAGTTGCCGTTGAAGTACCAGGCGATGGTGCTTTCGGTTTTCACCGGGGCCCAAGTGCCCTGCATTCCCTCGGGAATCAGCGGTTTCCAAAGGTTGAAGGCCTCGCTGCCGAGCGCCTCGCGCAAACCGCTCCAACCGCCGATGGCCGCCAACCCATAAAACGTCAGTAGTGCCGATCCGACGATCAACACGATTGTTTGGATCATGTCGTTGTAGGCGACGGCGCGCATCCCGCCGAGCATCGTATAAAGGCCCGTCAGCACAATTACCAGCACCGAGCCGATCCAGAAGGCGTCGATCACTGTCCCGCCGATGGTGATGCTGATTTCCGGCATGAGCGTACTGAAGACGATTCCCCCGGCGAAGATTCCCACGGCGATCTTCGTCAGCACATAGGCCACCAGCGAAATGATCGACAGCACCCACCGCGCCGAAGGGCTGAAGCGGCGTTCGAGAAACTCGGGCATGGTGAACACCCGGCTGCGGGCATAGAAGGGCACCATCACCCAAGCGAGCACCAGCAGGCACCAGGCGTGCAGCTCGTAGTGGGCCATGGCCACCCCGTCGGTGCAACCGCTGCCGGCCAACCCTACGAGGTGTTCCGAGCCGATGTTGCTGGCGAAGATCGACGCCCCGACGAGAAACCATCCCAGATTTCGCCCCGCGAGGAAGTAGTCGTCGGCCGTGTCTTTGTTCTTCGTTACTACCCACCAAGCAACCCCCAACAAGACGACGAAATAAGCGCCAATCAGAGCCCAATCCAGCGGAGCCAGCCGGGGGGCATCAGTGGGATTCTTCTCAACGGCTGCCGCCGGACCAGCGGCGTTGGGCTCGGCCGCCGGGAGGGTTGCCCCCGCGTGCGCCGCAGCGCCTTCGGCTGCCGAGGCGCCCTCGGCCGCCAGCACCGCGTGGGCCAAACAACCGATCACCGCCGCCGCCACGACGGCCCGTTTCGACTGCCCAAGCCACTTCGCTATTCGATTGACCATCTTGGACACTCCTGCCGAACTCGAAAAACAACGAAACCAACTCGTCTGCGACGTATTATTCCACCCGCGCGGCCGAACCTTGCGAACGCACATTCCCGCCGCGTCGGGCCGATCGCGTCACCGCGGCGATCGGCTTGCGTCGGCCCGGGCCATCCCGTTTACGACTCCATGCCGAAGTTCTCGGCGAACAGTCGGCAGAGGGCCTCCAGGGCGGCAACGGCGTCGGGGCCCTGAGCTTCGATGGTGATGTTCGACCCGCACGGCGCTCCCAGCGTCAGCACCTGAAGCACGTCGGCGGCGTTGACCGTTTGCCGGCGGTTCGACAAGCGAATCTTTGCTTGGAACTGTTTGGCCGTTTGAGCAATCGCCACGCAAGGCCGCGCGTGCAGCCCGCCCGGGTGCGTGATCGTCACGGTTCGCGTCGCCTTTTCCGTCAAAGCCCACCTCTTTCGCCGATGCGCCCACGTAGCGCCCGGCGCACTACCATCGTTTCCACCACAAGAACAATTTCACCGCGCCGATCGACGCGACGGCCAAGGCCAACACCCCCCAAAAAGCAAGCGGATGTTCTTGGAACGGGATCGGCACATTCATCGAAAACAGGCTGACCACAAAGGTGGGCAGCATGATGGCGATGGTGATCACCGTCAGCGCCTTGATCAACAGATTCAGATTGTTGCTGACGATCGACACCCGCGCATCCATCAGCCCGGCGAGAATGTTCGAATAGATGTCGGCCTGCTCTTTGCACTGGCTGTTTTCGATCAGCAAATCGTCGAGCAGTTCGACCAGCTCGCCGCTGAGGCCCAGCTTCGGGGCGTTCAGCTTCATCCGCTCGATCAGCTTGCTGTTCGAGTTGATCGCGTTGAGGTAATAGACCAGGCTCTTCTCCAAACTGAAGAGATTGAGCAGGTACTTATTGTCCATGGCCGCGTTGATCTGCTCTTCCAGGGCATCGGACACGGCATTGATTACGCGGAGGTGTTCGAGGAAATGATGAATCGAGGCGAAGATGCACTTGAGCATCAACTCCGGCAGCGATCCGACCCGGGCGAACAACCGCCCGGTGAACAGCGTTGCGTCTTCCGGCAAAACGATCAACATCGAATCAGGATAGACGAACATGCCGCACGAGCTGACCTTGAAGAGAAACCGCTCTTCACTCGAGTAGTTTCGCGGCCGCTTGAAGATCATGGCGATGTGATCGGCCTCGAACTCCAGGCGGGCCAGTTCGTCGGGATCGAGCGCCGAGGTCAACGTGTGCTCATCGATCTGCCATCGCTCGAGCAACTCGCGCCGTTCGCTTTCGTCCGGGCGAATAAAAACCCGAACATTCGCCTCGGCCTCGTTCGCCGGCGACAGCTTGCCATTGCTCAACAACCAACACTGCAACATGGCGCAATGAGCACTCCGAACCTTCGCCCGATCGAGCCGTTTCAACCGGCGCAGTCAACGTGTCCGCCGCCGAATCGCAATCGAGATAGCCTAAGTCAACGGCGGTTCGCTGGGAAGCCCGGCGCACAACGGTTTGCGCGATTTTGCATTGGAAGCGATTCTCACCGCGATTATCTTGATCGGGAAGCAACCCGAACGGTAGATTGGCTGCGGTTCCGGGGTTATGCGGCCGCGGCGGCCGGCCAGGCCCCGGCAACTTGCTCAACGCCGGGCCGCGGCCGCCGGCTCGTCGGCCAACAACGGCAAAGCGCGATCGGCATGCCGCAGCGGGGAAGAGCCTTCGCGGGCGGCCAACGCGGCAGAGCCGACCGGGGCGCAGGCTTGCGCGACTCGCTTCGCGGCGGTCTGACCGCGTTACCGTAGGGTAAGTGTCCGAGACAATAGAAGGCGTTTGGGAACATTCAACGATGGCGAAGCAACAGAAAGCACAATTCTCGATCGGTGTGGACTACGGCACCAACAGCGTCCGCGCGGTCGTCGTCGATACGGCCGACGGCAGCGAGGTCGGCGCGGCCGTGTTCGACTATCCCAGCGGCACGGCCGGCGTGCTGCTCGACCCGAAAGACCCGCACTTGGCCCGCCAAAACCCGGCGGACTACATCGAAGGGTTCTATCAATCGGTCGGCGGCGCGGTTCGCGCGGCCCGCAAACGCAAAGGATTCGCTCCCGAGGCCGTTGCCGGCATCGGCATCGACACGACCGGCTCGACCCCGCTTCCCGTCGATCGCCAGGGCCGACCGCTGGCGCTGCGGCCCGAGTTCCGCCGCAATCCGGCCGCCCATGCTTGGCTGTGGAAAGACCACACGGCGCATGCCGAGGCCGCGGAGATTACCGACTTGGCCCGCCGCCGCGGCGAGCCGTATTTGGCCAAGTGCGGCGGGGTGTATAGCAGCGAATGGTTTTGGTCGAAGCTGCTGCACTGCAAGCGCACCGCGCCGCGCGTGTTCGAGGCCGCCTACAGTTGGGTCGAACTGGCCGACTTCGTGCCCGCCTTCGTCACCGGCCGAACCGATCCCGACACGCTGCCGCGCGGCATCTGTGCGGCCGGCCACAAGGCGATGTACCACGAATCGTGGGGCGGACTGCCCAGCGCCGACTTTCTCGCTCAACTCGATCCCGACTTGCCGCGGATCCGCGAGCACTACGCCGCACCGGCGCTAACCTCCGATCAGCCTGCCGGGCGACTGACGGCCGACGTGGCCGCCCGCGTCGGCCTGCCCGAGGGCGTTCCGGTGGCCGTCGGCGCGTTCGACGCGCACATGGGCGCGGTGGGGGCGGGGATCAAGCCGGGCCGATTGGTCAAGATCATCGGCACCAGCACGTGCGACATGCTTGTTGCGCCCGGCGAAACCCAACTGCCCGACGTGCCGGGACTGTGCGGCATCGTGCCCGGCTCGATCATCCCTGGGATGTACGGGCTGGAGGCAGGCCAATCCGCCGTCGGCGACATCTTTCATTGGTTCGTGCGGCACTTGGCCCCGGCCGAGTTCACCCGCGACGCCGATCCGCATCGCCGGCTTTCGCGCGAGGCCGCCAAACTCCGCCCCGGTGAAAGCGGCCTGTTGGCCCTCGATTGGAACAACGGCAATCGCACGATTCTCGTCGATCCGCTGCTCACGGGGCTGCTCGTCGGACAAACGCTGCACACCACAGCCGCCGAAGTCTATCGCGCCTTGATCGAAGCCACCGCCTTCGGCGCGCTGAGGATCATCAACCGCTTCGAGGAATACGGCCTGAAGGTGGACGAGGTGGTCAACTGCGGCGGCATCGCCGAGAAGAACCCCTTGGTGATGCAGATCTACGCCGACGTGTGCAACCGTCCGATGAAGATCAGCCGTTCGCCGCAAACCTGCGCCCTGGGTGCCGCCGTGTTCGGCGCGGTCGTCGGCGGGGTGTATCCCGATGTCGGTCGCGCCCAACGCCGCATGACCGGCGTGAAGCCCGAGGTCTTTCGCCCCAACAAGGCGGCCGCCCAGGTTTATGCCGAACTCTATCGGTTGTACTGCCAATTGCACGACGCCTTCGGGCTGCGCGACGGCGGCGGCACGCTCTACCCGGTGATGAAAACACTGATCGCGCTGCGAGATCGCGTCCGCAGCCGATGAGCGTTTGCCGCGGCGCTGCCCGCGCTGCCCAGGATCGGTTTGGTCACTCGATCAGAATTCCAAAGCGTCGCCTTGGGCTACGATATTTCGCCCGTCGGGGCTGGTTCGTCCGCAATTTGGCGCTCAAGATCGAGCATCTCGTAGATGAGGCACTCCGTTGTGGCCGGACTGACGCGGTTGGCGCAAACGCGGGCGCGCCGCTGACAGCCGCGCCCCAAAGGGCGGCCCAACTCCGTTGCGGCCGCAAAGGACGGTGCATTGCATCGCGGCCGCGGCCGGCGCGAATTCGCACTGCCGGCCAGTACCGGCGCATTTTCGCGACGCCAATCCTCGGCGTATTCGCCCAACTCGCCCCCCTTGGGGCGTGGCAATTTTGACTGGCGCGATCTGCGGGGTTTGGGTAAAATGTTGGCCTATGGTTTTCGTCAACCCCAATCATCGGCAAGGAGGATCGCCAGATGGAAG
>CAZVZX010000046.1:0-36374 GCA_964631235.1 uncultured Planctomycetaceae bacterium
GTCCGCCGCCGTAGCCGCCGCGTCCGCCGCCACCGCCGCCGCGCTGCTGGTTGTCGGCCTCATTCACCCGAATGGTTCGGCCGTCGAGCTTCGAGTTGTTCATTTCATTGACTGCCGACATCGCCGCATTGTCGTCCGCAAACGTCACGAAACCGAAGCCGCGCGACCGTTGCGTGTCGCGGTCGAGGATCACCTTGGCCTCTACGATCTCGCCGAAACGGGAGAATGCGGCATGCAAGCCGTCGTCCGTCGTTCCCCAGCTCAACCCACCGACAAACAATTTCTTCGCCATCACAAAAACTCCGCCACGAGCGCTGCGGTGAGCGCCCTTCCACAAATGAAAACGAAACGCGAAGCCTTGGAACCCATACGAGGCCCTTGTCCCCGCCGACGACCCCGGCGGTCGCCGCAACGTCGGGTAGCATACCACCTGTGCGGGAGCGGTGGCAACAGGTGTCTTCAAGAATTTGGGGGCATCGGAATCAATCGGCCCGGGGATGCCGTGGATTGATCCGGTTGGGCAGAATACGGCGTCCGCCGGGCCGCATTGTTCCCGTTTCCGGCGGGGAGTTCACGCCTCGGGCTCGGCCGGGGGGGCGCCGGCGGAAGACGGTTCGGCAAAGGCCTGAACCACACTGAGCAACTGGGCCGGGCGGAAGGGCTTCACCAAGACCGCGCCCGACGGCAGCCCGGCGCGGCGGCATTTGACCAACACGTGGCCTGCGTCGTAGCCGTAGCCGCTCATCAAGATCAGCCGGGTCGATTTGGCGATTTCCTGCAACTTCAACAGCAAGTCGTAGGCGGACATGTCAGGCAGATAGAACGCCGTAATCACGATGTCGTACGCCTCGTCGCCCAAGCCCTTGATCATCGAAATCGCTTCGGCGCCGTCGTGGGCCGTTTCCACCACCGACCCGTAACGTTCCAGCAGATTGTGCGAGTCGATCCGCACCGTTTCATCGTCGTCCACCACGAGGATGCGCAAACCGACGAGTTTCGGATACGGGTTTTCGCGAACGGCTTGCGGGTGAGCCTCGACCGGCGCCATCCGCCTGCCTACTTGCTGGATCAGTTGTTTGATGTCGCGGGCGTTGCGGAGGATCCGCTTGAGGCGATCGACCACATCGGGATCGTGCCCGATGTAGCGTTCCATGACGTTCACCGCTTCGTTGAGAATCTCATCGACCGGCAGCGCCACGGCGCTGTGGATCACTTCAACCGCCTCGGCCGTCACCCGTCCTTGTTCGGCGGCCAGCAACTCCAAGGTGTTCAGCGCCACGGCCACGTTGCGGCTGAAAATCTCCAAGAACTGCAAGTCGCTTTCCGAAAACGCATGCGGCTCGTGGCTCTCGACATTGAACGTGCCGATCACCTGATTGTGAAGGATCAGCGGCACGGTAAGCGAACTCTTCGCGTCGCGAATGCCCTCTAAGTACAGCGGGTCTTCGGTCGTGTCTTCGCACAAGTAGCTCTTGCCCGTGGCAGCGACGAAACCGGTTACCCCGTTGTTCTGCGGCAGGGCGAACAGCTCGCGTTGCGCCGCTTCGGGCGTCATGCCTACGTTGAGCAGCGGCATCAAACGCCGCGTTTTCGGATCGAGCAGCCGGATCTCGATCACCTCGAAATTCAGCAGGTCTTTGGTGAAGTGGATGATGTTCGACTTGAGCAATTCGACGCGGTCGCGCGCCGACATCTGAAGCAGCTCTTCGGGCGTCAGGTCGGCGAGTTCGGCGCCCGCTTGATGAATGGCGGCCAATTTCTGCTGCTGGTGAACCTCGTCGGTGACATCGCGCAGGGTTACCACCAAATGGGTCAGCGGCCCTCCCTCGGTGATCAGCGGCGCCGCATGGATGCGGAAATAGTGGTTATTGGCGGTCCGCAGCGTGGAACCCGTACTTTGACCGGTGGCCAATGCCGTACGGAACGGGCAGAAGTCGGGCCCGAGGATTTCCGGGCTGTCCAGAACGCTGAAGAAATTCCGCCCGACGATCTGCTCTTGCTTGCACCATTCGCAAAGCCGCCCGTTGCTATAAATGATCTGGTTGTCTTGATCGAGCAGAACGACGCCATCCGGCATGCCTTCGAGAACGCGCTCGTTTTGGACGAGGCGGCCTAGGTCGATCGCGCGTTTCAAATGCTTGGCGCTGATGAACACCCCATCGAAATGATCGCGGGCAATCATCGCCAAGCCGCGGACCGGATTTTGGACGACGATTAATTCGGCGTCGTCGGCAACGGGCGGCAACAAGGCCGACACGTCGTCCGCCGAATCGCAAACAACCAGGAGCTTCTTTTTTTTGGGATCTTCCGTCAACGGATCGCTCCAACGCTGTGCGCGAATAGACTAAATCCTACTCACTTCCATCTTAGCGCTTTTTTGCGGCACAAACAACGGGGCGACGGTGAACCTTGACGGTGGGTATTCGCTGGTTTGGGCCGCACGAGTGCCTGGAGCGGCCCAGCGCGGTACGGCCCCGCCGGGCAAGCTGGAACGGCACCCCACTTCGGTTGTCCACGGTTGATTCTGATTTTTGTCGGTACGGTTTGCGCACTCGGCGCAGCCTCGCGGCTTTTGAAATGCGGTAGCGCGCGTTCCAGCACAGTCGGAACCGACATGCCCGGTGTCGCCCCAGTTGCGGCACTTGCCAAGGGCATAGTCAGGCCGTAAAACAAAGCATCGTCGGCACGGTTTTCCGTCGCCGGGTGCGGTATTGGGTTGACATCGCGGTCTCTCCATTTTTTCAGCCAGCGGAGTGCTCCAATCATGTGTGCATCGACCATCGTCAAGTCGGACAACGTAGGCGCAATCGTTGAACGCGCACTGGATGCCGGCGAAGGCATCTTGCGGCTGACGCCGACCTGGGTGCCGCGCAGTTTTCTTCAGCCGGGCAAGCGGATCAAGTTGGCGCCGACCGACTGGTACGCCCTGGGAACGCATCGCGGCGGCATCGATGAACGCTGGTTTGCCAGCACCACCGAGGCGGCCAACGATAACCGCGCTTGGGACGAAGGCCTTTCGTGGTGCGTGTTCGAGGGGCAGCGATTCCTGTTGCGCGACGCCGTGGCCGAGGCCGGCCCGCGACTGATCGGCGCGGCCATTTGGGAGAAGTATCGCCGTTGGCCCGTCTATTCCAAGTTCTTCGACAACATGGGCCCCATTCCCCATCACATGCATCAGCGGCACGAACATGCTGCATTGACCAAGCAGCAAGGCAAACCCGAATGCTACTACTTCCCGCCGCAATTGAACAACGCGGAGAACCATTTCGACTACACCTTCATGGGCCTGGAGCCGGGCACAACCAAAGAAGACGTGCGCCGCTGCTTGGAGAACTGGAACAAGGGCGATAACGGCATCCTCGATCTTTCCAAGGCCTATCGGTTGAAGCCGGGCACCGGTTGGATGATTCCCGCCGGCGTGTTGCATGCCCCGGGCTCGATGTGTACTTACGAGCCGCAATGGGGCAGCGATGTGTTCGGCATGTATCAATCGCTGGTCGAAGGCCGCGCCGTGCCTTGGGATCTGCTGGTCAAAGACGTGCCGCCTGAAAAGCACCATGATCTCGACTTCATCATCGAGCAGCTCGATTGGGAGAAGAACGTCGATCCCTATTTCAAGGAGCACAACTACGTCGAGCCGATCGTGGATCCCGACTGCTCTGGCCCGGGCTACACCGATCGCTGGATCGACTACGGGCACTTCGACGGCGAGCAGCTCGTCTCGGCCAAGGAACTGACCATTGAGCCCGGCTGCAAGTGCGTGCTGAAGGATCCAGGCGCTTCGGGCTGGATCACGATGCAGGGCACCGGCCGCATCGGCAAGCTGATGCTGCAAACGCCGGCGATGATTCGTTATGGCGAAGAAACGTGGGATGAAGTGTTCATCAGCCACGAAGCGGCCACCCGCGGCGTGGAGATTGAAAACATCGGCCAAGAGCCGTTGGTCGGTCTTCGCTACTTCGGCCCGAACGTCCATCAGAAGATGCCCAGCATCGGCGATCATCGCAAGAAGTAGTTCGGACGTTGGCGGACCTCGGCGGCGCGACGGTTGGCGGCGCTGCTGGTCTGTTCAGTGCTCTGCCGGGCGGGGCGCAGTGGATCGCCCTGCCCGATTGGCGGTGCGAATTAGCAAGTTCGTGTCTTCTGTTGCGCGACAACTCGGAGACGAAAAATGGCGGAACACAAGCATCGGTTTCCCAAGTTGCACAATGCGGCCTGGCCGGGGGTGGTCGGCAAAGGCGACGGCGGCGAACCGCCGATTGATCTGGATACGATGCTCGATCTGACGGCCGGGGCGGAGTTCGAAGGCGTCAAGTTCGACGGTTTCGATCTGTTCCTCTATCTGCCGCATATCGACATTGATTCGACGGTGCGAAGCGACGACGCGATCAAGGAGCTGGCCGACAAAGCTCGCAGCAGAAACCTCGACGTGGGCACCGTCGTTGCGCCAATTTGGCCGCCCACCGGCGGCGGCTCGGCGATGGACCCCAACGACGGACGTCGCGCCTTCCTCGAACAGGTGAAGAAGGGTTGTCGGGTGGCGATGAAGCTTCGCGAGATGGGCGTTCGCCCGCATGGCCACGTCCGCATCGACTCGGCTTGCGGAACGGCCGCCTGGTACGACGACCCGGAAGGGAACCAGAAACGCATCGCCGAGACCTTCCGCGAGGCCTGCAAAATCGCCGAAGACCACGGCGAAACGCTGGCCGCCGAAGGCGAAATCTGCTGGGGCGGTATGCATAGCTGGCGGCGGATGGTCCAGTTGCTCGAAATGGTCGATCGCCCGCAAACCTTGGGCTTCCAAGCCGACATGGCGCATACGCTGCTCTACCTGATGGGCTACAACGCCCCGGAAGACGCCATTGTGCCGCCCGACTTCGATTGGAACGATCGAGAAGGATTCGATGCGGCCTACAAGAAGCTGACCGACGCCCTGCGGCCTTGGACGATCGACTTGCACATCGCGCAGAACGACGGAACGGTGCATGGCTCCGGGTCGCACGACAAGACTGGACGGCATTGCTTGCCCAACGCCGCCGGCGGAAAACTCGACATCCCCTATCATGCGGGTTTCTGGCTGCGCGAGCCGACGGGGAAGCGGGTCGAACGCATCAAGCACATCTGCTGGGACGGTTGCATGTTTCCCAACGCCGTGATGATGCAGCGCGAAACATGGAATTCGATCCTCCGTGCAATGGTCGAGGTGCGCGATCGCCACGGGTGGGATGAATAAGCGGATCTCCCCGCGTGCCCGAGCGACGGGCGCGATCGAGCCGCTTCGCCGAATCGCGCCGATGCCCGTGATGCTTGCGGCGGCGTGCGGGGAAACGAGCTGGTAGAACGGGCTCGGTGGACGGGCCCTTGAACAAGACGGATCGGTCAGCACAGGCTGACACGTTTAGCATGTTGAAAGAGCGGGCTCGGTTGGGAAAACCGCCTGTCGCCAAAGGGGAATCACCGCGATGAACCGCTATTTCAGCGTGAGATTGGCATTAGAACACTGAATTGCAAGGAGAGAGCCGTCATGTCGAAACCGCTGCGGATTGCCGTGTTGGGCTGTGGGTTCATGGGTCGCGCCCACTCGAACGCTTGGCTTCAAGTGAACCACTTCTTCCCCCGCGAGCACCAGCCGGTGCTCAAGGTGGCCGTCGCTCGCCCCGAGGAAAAAGACAAGTTGGAAAAGTTCGCCAAGGCGTGGGGCTATGAATCGATCGAACTCGATTGGCGCAAGGCGATTCAGCGCGACGATGTCGATCTGATCGACGTCTGCCTGCCGAACAACATGCACCACGATGTTGTGATCGAGGCGGCCAAGGCAGGGAAGATGATCGTTTGCGAAAAGCCGTTGGCGATGAACTTGGCCGAGGGCGAAGAGATGGTGGCGGCCGTCGAAAAGGCCGGCGTGCCCAACATGGTTTCGTTCAATTACCGTCGCGTACCGGCGATCTCGCTGGCCAAACAGGTGATCGACGAAGGCCGCATCGGCCGGCCGTTCCACTATCGCGCCACGTACAACCAAGACTATACGATCTCGGCCGACGTGCCCCAGGGCGGCATGGCCCTCTGGCGATTGGACGCCAAGGTGGCCGGTTCGGGCGTAACCGGCGACCTGCTGGCCCATTCGATCGATACGGCCGAATGGCTTAACGGCCCGATCGTCAAATTGGTGGCCTACACCGAAACGTTCATCAAACAGCGGAAGCACGCCGAGACGGGCAAGCTCGAACCGGTTACCATCGACGATGCTTGCATGTTCCTGGCCGTGTTCGCCAACGGATCGATCGGCACGTTCGAAAGCACCCGTTATGCTCGCGGGCGGAAGAACTACAACACCTTCGAACTCAATGGCGAGAACGGCGCGGTGTTCTTCGATCTCGAGGATCCGCACATTCTCCAATACTTCCGCTATGCCGATCCGACCACGGGCAAGAAGATCGAAGATCATCTCACCGGCTGGCAGCGGATCCACGTCACCAATTTCGAACACCCCTACATGAAGAACTGGTGGGTGCCCGGCTGCACGATCGGTTACGAGCACACCTTCATCAACAGCTTTGCCGACTTCTTGGCGAGCCTCGAAGGCGGGCCGAAATTCGAACCGACGATGCGTTCGGCCCTGCGAACGCAGCGAGTGTGCGAGTGCATTTTGCAAAGTGCTCGCGAAGGCCGTTGGGTGGAGATTCCCGCCTAGTTCGGTTTTCGAGACTGCCGGAGCGGCCGCCTGTGCGACGAAGCGGCTTTCGAACGTAGCGCTGCGAGGCGGAGCGGTCTTCGGATTTCGCCGGTTTCTTCGAGGCGGGCGACGCGGGATTTCGTTTCGCGCCAAACAACGCATGATGTGCAAGCAACCCGGCCGGGTGCATGGGCCGGCCCTGTGCGCCCGCCGGGCCAAACGCGTCGTCTCATCGAGTGACGATTGTGAACTATTTCGCCCACGCGCTGCCGTTTCTCGACGCTCCTTATTTGACCGCCGGTGTTTGTGTGCCCGATTGGCTCATGGTGGTCGATCGCCGGGTGCGGTTGCGGCGTCGGGCGGTAGCGCCCTTTGTCGGCGATTCGTCGGCTGAGGTCGCGGCAGTGGCCCGGGGCGTCGTGCAACACCTGCGCGACGACTCGCGTTTTCATTCCACTCGGGCATTTGCGGAATGCCAATGGGCGCTGACGGCGGCGTCGCGCGATCGGCTTTCGGGCGACGATGGGTTTCGGCCGGGGTTCCTCGGACACCTCTTGACCGAAGTCCTTCTCGATGCCGCCTTGGCAGTCGAGTTGCCGAGCGCCTTGGAGCGGTTCTTCGCCGCGCTCGATGCGGTGGATCCGGCCGAGGTTGAGCGGGCGGTTGAACGGTTCGCTTCGCGCCCGCCGCTTCACCTTGGGGCTATGATCGAGGGCTTTCGCCGGCAGCGGATCATTTTCGATTATCTGGACGACAGTCGGCTGATGTTCCGGCTCAATCAGGTGATGCGTCGCGTGGGCCTGCCGGCGCTGCCCGACGACTTTGCCCAACTGTTGCCCGAGGCCCGACGATTGATCGCCGCCCGTCGCGAGGAGCTGCTTGCGGGAATTCCGACCAGCGACGAAGATGACCGCTGACGGTGCGGCCCGCAACGCACCGTCGTTCGCTCGGTGGAGTCGCTCGGGACGACGGGATCATCGGAAGACGGCAGGGGATCATGTGCGGTATCGTCGGCGCAGTGTGGAATGATGCCCGCTCGGCCCTGTCGCCCGAAACGCTGCGCGGCATGACGGCGAGCTTGGCGTCCCGCGGCCCCGACGGCGAGGGCTTCTGGCAAAGCCGCGAGGGCCTGCCCGGCTGCACCCTGGGCCACCGCCGATTGGCGATCATCGATCCGGAGGGCAACCGCCAGCCGATGACCGCCGCCGATCAACATGCCGTCATCGTCTTCAACGGCGCGATCTACAACTACCGCGAGCTCCGCGATCGTCTGATCGCGGCCGGAATCGAGCTGCGCACCTCGGGCGACACTGAGGTGATTCTCGGGCTCTACCGGCTCGAAGGAACGGCCATGCTCGCCCGACTGCGCGGCATGTTCGCCTTCGCCCTTTGGGATATTCCGCGTCGGCGGTTGCTTTTGGCCCGCGACCGCTACGGCAAAAAGCCTCTGGTGTATTGTTTGCACAACGGTTCGCTGATCTTCGCCAGCACAGTGACCGCGCTGCTGGTTCATCCCGAAACGCCGCGAATCATCGACCGGGTCGCCTTGGATCAGTATTTGGCCCTGCAATATGTTCCGCATCCGCGCACGATGATCGAAGGGGTTTTCAAACTGCCGCCAGGCTGCTGTGCCACGTTTGCCGCCGGGCGGCTGGCGATTGCCCGATTCGCGCGGCCGTTGCCTTCGGGGCCCTGGGATTCGATGCGGCCTGGGCGTGGTGAAGGCTTTTCGAATGCTTTGCGCGCCGGGGCAGCCGGCGGGGAGTCCGCCTTCCGCGACGATGCCGACCTGTCGCCAGATGCCGCTTTGTGTCCGCCCGACTGCCTCCCTTCCGAAGAGATTGATGCTCGCCCGGCCGAGTCGCTCCGCGCGGCGCTGACCCGAGCGGTGGAACTGCGTTTGCGCAGCGATGTTCCCGTGGGTGTGTTTCTTTCCGGCGGGATCGATTCCAGCGTTATTGCGGGGCTGATGCACCAACTCGGGGTCTCCCCGCTGCGAAGCTACTCGATCGGTTTCGACGATCCGCGATACGACGAGAGCCGCTACGCCGCGTTGGTCGCACGCCGGTTTCGCACGGAACATCACTTCTTGCGGCTCGATGCGCGGATTGCGGATGACCTCCCTGAGATCGTCGTTTCGTGCGATGAACCGATGGCCGACAGTTCGCTGGCCGCTACGTGGCACTTGGCCAAAATGGCCGGCCGCGATATCCGCGTGGCGCTCAGCGGCGAGGGCGGCGACGAACTGTTTTTCGGCTATCCCCGCTATACCGCCGTCTGGTTGGCTGAACAGATCGTCGGCCGCGCCCGCTGGTTGCAAAGCCTATTCACTCTGTTCAGCCGTTGGGGGCTTCCGGGAGCAATGGGGCAGCGCGGGCTGGTTCGCCGCTTCCGCCGTTTCGTGGCGGGCCTGCCGCTGCCCGCCTCCGACCGTTACGCGCGCTGGATGGAGGTTTTTTCGACGGAACAACGGGCCGCACTCTATTCGCGCGCATTTAACGAGTCGATAGCGGCCCGGCCATCGACGGATGGGCTTTTCGAATTCGACGTGTCAGTCGGGAGCTTTCCAGCAGCGGCAGAGTGCATTGCGACATCGTTTGGCGAGCTCGGCAGTGATTGGCTTGCCGCGCTTTGGAAAACGTGCGACGCGGGGGGCGCTTCGCATGCCGGCGGTGCGACAGAAGCGCCAGCGGCGGATGCCGTCCGTCAGGCAGCTTGGGTCGATTTGGCTTCGTATCTGCCGTGCGACCTGATGACGAAAAGTGATCGAGCAACCATGGCGCACGCGATCGAGTGCCGCTGCCCGTGGCTCGATCCGGCGGTAGCGGCCGTTGCTTGGCGTCTTCCGACAGGCATGAGCTTCCGCTGGGGACGCGGCAAACGGATTGTTCGCGAGGCCTTTGCCGACTTGCTGCCGCCGGCCGTGGCGCGGCGACGGAAGATGGGCTTCGGCGTGCCGATCGCCGGCTGGATGCGCGGGCCGTGGCGCGGCATGCTGTTCGATCTCTTGCTCGGTCCGTCGGCGATGACGGGCGGGCTGTTCGACCCGGCGGCGGTGCGCCGGCTGTGCGATGAGCACGTTGCCGGAGTTGCCGACCACAGCCATCGGCTTTGGACATTGCTGGTGCTGGAGCTTTGGGGTCGGAACGTTGCGTCCTGCGGCCTGCGTTGGCCGGCCTGAGTTTCCTTGAGTTCGCCGAAACAACAGACGCGCTTTGCACTGTTCGATCCGCCCGCAGCGTTGTTTCGAGGATGACTGCACGTGTTCAGCGGGCGGCTTGGCGCCGGTGGAGAATGATCGTCGCCGGCGGCCATCGACGGCAGGGCAATTCAACGCAGGCGACGATGAGAGAAAGGAACGGTGTATTCCGGTTTTTGTGGGCCTTGAGTCGCCTGAATGATCACTTTCGATCGAGAGGTCTTTCCTTTAGAATAGGACGTGATTACCCGGAGGGTCGTCGCGATGAAAGACGTGTTGGCTGTCATCCTTGCCGGCGGAAAGGGATCGCGGTTGGATCCGCTGACCCGCGACCGCGCCAAGCCCGCTGTTCCGTTCGGAGGCGTTTATCGCATCATCGACTTCACCCTGTCGAACTGCCTGAATAGCGGCATCCGAAAGATGCTGGTGCTCACGCAGTACAAGGCGATGAGCCTGGATCGTCATATCAGTCTCGGCTGGCGCGATTATTTCTGCCGCGAGTTGGGAGAGTTCATCGATGTCGTTCCGCCGCAACAGCGGATCGACGAGCATTGGTATCAGGGCACGGCCGACGCCGTCTATCAGAACATCTATACCATCGAAAAAGAGCGGCCGCAGTTGATCGTCGTGCTCGCGGGCGATCACATTTATAAGATGGACTATTCGAAGTTGGTGGCGGCCCACGTGTCGAAACAGGCCGACATGACGGTGTCTGCGCTGCGCGTTCCCCTGGCCGACGCCGTGCAGTTCGGCGTAATGCAGGTGGACGGCGAGATGCGCGTTGTCGGCTTCGAGGAGAAGCCCCCGCAGCCGAAACCGATTCCCGATGATCCGGCGCACGCGCTCGCCTCGATGGGCATCTATGTGTTCAATGCGCGCTTCCTCTTCGAGCAGCTCTGCCTCGACGCCACCCGGCCGGGCAGCAAACACGACTTCGGCCGCGATGTGATTCCCTCGATCATCCACACGCATCGCGTGTTCGCCTATCCGTTTACCGACGAAAACAAGAAGACCGAGGCCTATTGGCGCGACGTTGGCACGCTCGACGCTTACTACGAAGCCAACAAAGACTTGGTGTCGGTCGATCCGCAGTTGAACTTGTACGACGGGCGCTGGCCGGTGAGAACGTACCAGCCCAACTTGCCCCCGCCGAAGTTCGTTTTCGCGGAGTCGGGCGGACCATCGGCGCGACGCGGCGAGGCGCTCGACAGCATCGTTTGCCAAGGAGCGATCATCTCGGGCGGGCAAGTGGAACGGTCGATCATCGGCCCGAATGTGCGGATCAATAGCTACTCGCGCGTCGAAGATTCGATCTTGTTCGAGGGCGTCGATGTCGGCCGCTATGCCCACGTGCGGCGCGCGATCATCGACAAAGGCGTGGTGATTCCCCAAGGGATGAAAGTCGGGCTCGACCACGAACGCGACCGCGCCCTTGGGTTCACGGTCACGGAAAAGGGCGTAACCGTCATTGCGAAAACCGACGGCTTAGAGCGATTTGCCCATCAGCAGTAGAATCAAAAGTTGAACGCGCCGGTCGCCGGTCGCTATTCAGCGCAGCGCTGACGGCGAAGTCATCGGCAAAAGTCTGCGCGCTGCATCACAGGGCGACGACGATCGGCCCGTACCGCCACCGGATGAAATCGCTTGATAGCGCCGCGCGCCGCTCTTGCGACGATCGCGCCCGCGATCATCGCGCCATTGTTGACTTCACTGACTCGCTGCGCTACGGCCGCGAAGAAAGAACGCGCCGGCCGCAAGCACGGCCGTCAGAACCAGTCCCAAAGCGGCCGGTTCGGGCACGGGCACCACATCGGAGAAGGCGGTACCGACGGTGACGTTATCAATGTAATACCAATCCAGACCGTCTTCGTGACGGGCCGTGCGGAAGATCAAATTGTTCAGGCTCGATACCCCGGCCGAACCGGTGTACGTAGCCGTGGGCGTGTGATTGCCCTCGACATCGGAGGTCGGATTAATGAACACATCGGTCCGGTTGTATCCGCCCGAAAACTTCAACACCATTAGATAGGTTGTTGTTGGGCTGACATTGGCGCCGTAATTCGTGCTGCCCGAGTTGACGGTGGTTCGGGCGAAGAATCGCGAGGGAACCCCGGCTATGCCGCCGCTGACGCGGGGATTGGTGAATGACGAGTCCATGCCGATCTGCATGAAGTCGTCGGTGGTGTTCCCGCCCGTCGCTTCGAGGACGGTCGGTGCCTCGATCAGAAAGCTGACATATACCGGGCCGGTTTGATTCGGGAACGATCGCCCCAGGAGCAACAGCGGATTCGGGTTCTCGTTGCCGGGCAGCAATCGCAGGGCTTGCGAACCGCCATCGACATAAACGGTGCCTCCGCTGTAGATCATCGAGCGCGCGACAACCTGCACGCGCGCACGATCGGTGTCGAGCACGTTCCACGAAGCGGTCCAACCGCTGCCGCCGAATGGGGCGCTGCCGCTGACCGGCTCGAGCTGACCGAGGGAGTACGATTCGAAATCGTCGGCCGCAATGACGCCGGCAGAGAGCGAACGCACGAAGCCGCCCATTAAGGCCGCCGCCAAGAAAGCGCAGAACGTCCAACGAACAACACGCATAGCAAGGGCTCTCCCGCGAGCGAACGGCCGAAGCCGCAATGCCGCCGCTCGACAAAAAAGAACGTTGAGCCGAGAAGAGAGGAGCTGCCTCTTCGGGAGAAAAAACACGATGAGCTCTATCGAGACTGACTCCAGTAT
Source organism: uncultured Planctomycetaceae bacterium (assembly GCA_964631235.1). Lineage (GTDB taxonomy): Bacteria > Planctomycetota > Planctomycetia > Pirellulales > Thermoguttaceae > JARKPK01. The sequence goes on from CAZVZX010000046.1 coordinate 12,606, forward strand.
AATCCCGGTTGCCGGAAACGCAAGCGAAAGGCGCGTTCGTTTTTATGATCTGATGGCTTCCGCACGGAGGTGCACCAAAGCGAAAACCGCAACTCCCTGCAAATCTGAGAGTTATGTTCCTCGCGCGGCCTAACGCTTACTCCCCTTTGCCCGGAAGAACTCATTTCGTGTTGTACAAGGTGTATCACCGCCGTGCCTTTCTCACGGCACGCGCCGGCGGGTTGGCCCGGGCGGTGGGCTACTTGCCTTCGAGCGAGAGCGGCGGGAACTTTCGGTGCGGCTCTTGCTGGTACCAGAAGGCGACCGAGGCGATGTCGTCTTCCAGTTGCAGGTAGCGGCCCCCCTGCTGCCAGCCGAGCGCTTGGATCGTCACGCGCAGGTCTTTTTCAAAGCGGATCGGATCGGCGATGTGCCAGCGGTAGAGGCCGAATCGCTGGCCCGGCTTGTAGATCTCGTCGGGCGGCAACACCTGGGCAAGGCCGGTGTAGGGCGTGCAGAACACCTGATACTTCTTCGTCTCGCGATTTTCGAAGTTGTACGAGCCGCAAAAGTAGTCTTCCGTGCCGGTGCCGCAAATGGTCGGGAACTCGCGGTCGCCGTCGATATAGAACTTGATTTCGCCTTCGCCCCACCAGCCCGGGCTGCGAACCTCCCAGGCCATGTAGGTGCCGACGTAGTGCCCTCGGCCCTCGACACCGTCGAGGATGGTGTAAAGGCCTTTGCTCTTCAGGGGGTTCTCGCGGCGGAATTGCGCGTGCAGGTAGGCCGCCTCGGCCGGCACTTGCCCCAAGGCGTAGTCGATCTGGTAGTACAGAGTCATCTGCTTCTCTGCGGTGTTCTCCATGGTGATTTTCGCTTTGCGGCGGAAGGGCATGGGCCAATAGCAGTTGAACGCGCTGCCCGGATTGACGCACACCGCCAGCGACGTCACCTGGCAATACTTGCCCCAGCCGCAGGCGAAAAAGTCGCCCACCGGACATTCGATCGACGGCTCGCTCTCGCCGTCCCAGTAGAAGCGAATGATCGAGGTGCGCCAGTTGCCCGTCGGCGTCATCCAGATGTGTTGAATGGCCCCGGGGCCTTCGATCTCGGCCAGTGTGAAGGTGGTTCCGGGCGGGATATGCACCGAAGGGGAAACCTTCCAGCCTTGACCCAAATCGCCGGCCGCATTCTTGCCGGTGCCCTCGGTGGCCATGGCCGCCTTGCCCTTCTCGCCCGTAAAGTTCTCGGGACAAATCGATCGGCTTTGCGCCTGCGAAGTGAGGTACAGGTTGCTGATGTTCGTATCGAGCACCGGCGGCGGTGCGGGCTGTTGCGTCGCCCGATCAGCCGCGCCGTACACCGCCGCCCCGAGAACTGCCGCCGCCACGCAATACAGCGTCTTCATCGTTTCACTCCCATTCAAAGAATCGCATCCACCTGCCGAGCAAACGCCACAGGCCGATCATCGCGCCGTTCATGCCGCGAATATACTGCGCACGGCCAGACGGTTACACCGTCGCGCTGAGACCGTTGAATTGTTGCCTTCGGGAGCGCGCGACTGGGTGCGTTGGGAATTCACGATGCTTCCGAAGGCAAACCGCAGGCGACAATCGGTTTCGCCCCGCCCATCGTAAAAAACACCGCGGCAGATTGGAAGCGGCGCGGCAGCGAGTAGAACGCGAAACGCTCCCATGCATAGACGTTGCCTGCCATGACGGCGCATTCATCGCGGCGGCCGGCGGAGCATTCCGGCAGGGACTTTGGCGGATGATTCAGCGGCACTCGGGCGAAGCGCCTGGCGGAGAACAATGGCGACGGACGAGCGGCGGCCGGCCTCGGCCCGCGCCGGCCGCAACAACTACCAAGGCGGCAGCGATGCAAGACAAGAGGCGTCGTGATCGTCAGGCTTCTCGCACGGTGAAGCGCCGGTCGTTCGGCTCCACGCCCACACTGCGCCGATGCTGCCGCCGATCATCATCCACAGTCCGAGCAGCGGCAGGAACCAGACCGAGCCGGCGTCGCCCGGCTCCAGACAGCTTATCCGCGGATCGTCGGGATGGTAGTACACCGTCACTGTCCGCCCCACCGGATATTTTCGCGCCGTGGCGCAGGCGAGTTGGTGCCGATGAGAAAGAACCATTCCGAACGCCACGCGATTGCCGGTGATCGGCTGCGAACCGGCGGAGAAGCGATAGCGGATGTCGGCAAAGTGACGTATGTGGCCGTCGGCATCGTAGGTCGAATCGGCTCGAGAGTATTCGATGCGGCCTGTTGCGGTGGGCCACGACGGGCTTTCCTTGGCCCATCGGGCTTCGCGCCAACCGTGCCACAGCAGCACCGCGCCGACGATGATGAATCCCGGCGGCACGACGAAGTTGAGAATCTTCTGTGCCACGGGCGGTAGTTCGATCATGCGCTTTCCCATCGTTGCCTCGCCAGCGGTCGCTTCCGCAGTTGTGGGGCACTACCTAGAGAAAGCCTACCTTGATCGGCCCCGGCGGCGCCGATCGAACGGGGGTTCGCTGAAAGCAAGAATTGCCCAATGGGCGGCTGCGTGCCGCACAATCCGCAAAGGCCTTGCACGCGGTACCGCAGATGCGGTCATCCGCTCGGCGGGCTGGGGGCGCTGGCGGGGCCAGTAGGGCCAGTGGGGCTGGCGGAAAGCAGTTGTTCGATTTGTGCGGCCAGAATGAAGTCGTTTTCCGTCAGTCCGCCGGCCGCATGCGTCGTCAATTCGATGCGAAGGCGGCGATAGCGCTCGAGATGGATGTCGGGATGATGATCAGCCTGCTCGGCCCGCATGCCAATCGCCACGATCATGGCCACGGCCGCGGCGAAGTCGGGCGCGGTCCACTGGCGTTCGATGCTTCGCGCGCCGTCGATCAGCCGCCAGTGGGGCAGCAGTGTGGCCCATTGCTCTGCCGTCGGAATGTCGAACGGCTTTTCGCCGCCCGAACAGGCTCGGCACCTTCGCCGGGCCAAGCTTCCAAGGTCGCTTGGTGGAAGAAGGTTTGAATTGCTCATCATTCCTCGCGTAGCTCCAACTTGATCCCGATCGACGCTCCGGGCAGCGCGGCAACCAGGCCGACCGAGGGAAGGCCGATTTGCAAGAGCCGACGGCCACTGCCGAGCAGCGTTATTCTTCCGCTGAAACATGCCGGCCGTGCGCGTATCGCAAGCAACGTTTTGCCCTGTTGGAGGCAACCGTCGTCTGCGTTACGCCAACGTCGAGGTGCAGTGCCCGCACCGCTTGGCCGCTTTGGGCACTTCCATCAAGCATTCGGGGCAGCACTTGGTCGTTGGGTCGGCCGGAGGCGGCGTGCGCTTCAGGCGATTGATTTGCTTGATGACAATGAAGATGCAGAACGCGACGATCGTAAAATCAACGACGTTGTTGATGAACTTTCCGTAGTTGATCGTTACGGCCGCCGTTCCTTCGGCCGCTTCTTTCAGGGTGAGCGACAACTGCGAGAAATCGACTTTGCCCAAGAGCAATCCGATGGGCGGCATGATCACATCGTTGACCAGCGACGCCACGATCTTGCCGAATGCCCCGCCGATGACCACGCCGACGGCCATATCGACGACATTGCCCTTGACGGCGAATTCCTTGAACTCTTGCAAAAGACTCATGAGCGGACCCTTTCTTGCATGGTCTTGGACAGACGCCCCCCCAAAGCGCCAACCGATGGAGCCCATTCTCGCCAGTGCAAGCAGAATTGGCAAGAAGAACGCGGAAAAAACGCCGCCCGCGGGTTTTCCGTTCCCGTTAGCCGAACGGTCGTCAAGAGCTTCGAGCTGCCCGGAGGCGAACCGACCGGGTGCGATCAATCATGCAGCCATTGAATGGTCAGCCCGGCCAAGGTGATGTTTGTGCCGTTGTTCCAGTCGGGCATCAGGGGGAGAAAGACCAGCTCATGGGCGGCGGTTAGCTCCACATCAAGCTCGATCTTCACCGCCGAGCCGTCGCACGGCAGCGAGAACGTTTTTTCCACGGCTGCGCGCTGCGTGTCCTTTTTCAGCACCGCCAATGTGAAACTCTTCGCTCCGCCAATCCAGGGCCGACTGTCGGCCGACGCCGAAACGCGATACACCCCGGCCTTCGGAGGAATGAACACCACGCCGGCGATCTTCTGGAACTCGTGGTTTTGCCACGGCCCGGCCACGCTGAGCACCGCCTTGCCGTTTTCCACCCGCACGCTTGGTTGGCCACCTTGTTGGCGGTCGGTCGGGTGCCACGCGGTTCCATCCCACGGGACAGGCGAATAGTTCTCGGCCATGAGGTGATTATCGGGATGCACGCGATCGATTCGCCAAATCGGTCGCCCGCCCGCGGAAACCGGGTTGCCTTCGGTGCTGCCCTTCTTCGTGCCTTCCCAAGCGGCAGGCAATTTGAAAACGGCAGCCGACGAAGTTGCCTCGGGGCCTGTGCTGTTCTTCGATTCGAGCGAGATCCGCACATCCGTCAGTTTGCAGTCGCCGCCGGAGAAGGCGCCTTCGATTTCGGGCAGCAGGGTGCATTCATCGCCGGCAGCCATTGTCACCTTCAGCCCATCAAGCGCCGCGGTGCCGTTATGTTCGATCGTAATGTTTCCGGCCTCGACAACGCCCTCGGCCGACTTGTGCAGCAGCCGCAAAACGGTTTTGTTCTTTCCGTCCCAGATGCGGGTGGCAGCCGTGCCGGAAAAGCGATAGGTTCCGTCCTTCGGCGCGACAAACGTCAGCCCTGCCGTGCGACGAGCCATCGGTTTGCCGTGCGGGGCCCGAGTGCCGAAGGTCAGCGTTCGGCCGTTGAGTGATGCGGCCGGCTGGCCGCCGAATCCGCCTTCCTTCACATTCCACGCGATGCCTGTCCAGATCATCGGGCGGAAGTTCTCGCGTTTCTTCCAGTCGGGCGGCCAAAGCTGCTCCAATTTCCAAACCGGCTTGTTGTCGGCCATGGCAACGCTTCCCTCGGACGAGCCCTTCTCCTTGCCCTCCCATGCGGCCGGCAGAGTCCACGAAGGATTCGCCGCGTCGCCCGAGACGAAGGAAGCATATTTCCGATCGAGCGGCGACAGCTTTTCATAGAAGACCTTGCCCGGCGTGTTCGTTCGGGTGTAAAGGATGACGGGGCGGCCCGTCTTCGAGAGAATCAGCGGCGACGCGGCCGGCGATGCATTGCCCATGATGTCTTCGGCTAGCAAGGGCCCGCCGAAATCCGGCAGGGTGACCGAGACATCGGCCGTGGCGTCGCGGTCGGCATAGGCGATCATCACGCCTCGGCCGTTTCGCTCGTCGTCGAAGATGCAGAAGTTTGCGCCCCCGGGCCGCACAAACCCAACGGCCTTGCTGATGCCGATATGATGGGCTAGCACATTCCACGCAGCCACGAGCGGAAGGGGATAGTTGTACCAGTCCCAAAGCATGGTGCCCGGGCCGCTGTAATCCCAGAAACTCATACCGTGCGTTTCGTAGGTCGTGTGGAAAAGGATCGTCTTATCCTGCCCGTTGGCCGTCAGTTCGGCCACACTGGCGATGATGGCGTTGGTGCTTTGCGCGGAGGTGAGCCGCGTACACGCGATGGGCTGATCGACCGCCGTGTTGGTGAACGCCCATCCCTCGTTGAACCAGATCTCAACGTGTTTTCCGCCGGCCTCGTCGATATTCTGTCGCATTCGGCGGATCGAGGCGGCATCGGCGAGCCAGCCCTCGTGGTAGTCGTGCCACGACATGACGTCGATATACTTCAGCCCGCCGGCCTTGAAGAACACGGCATTGAGGCCGCTGGGTATGCCATAGACGTTGTTGACCATGACGCGGGCCTTCGGGTCGGTCTGCTTGATGAGCCGGGCCGTGCGGATGGTGAACTTCGCGTATTCGTCCTTCAACTTGTCCCAACCGTCGAGTTCCGGCTCGTTCTCGATCTCGTAGATCAGTGAGCGGCCGCGGTAGTGCTCGACGGCACCGCGAACGAACTTGTCCCAAACGGTTTCGTGGCTCAAATCGTCCCAGCGCGGGTCGTCGGCCTTCCAACGCATGTCTTTGGGCAGCGGGTTGCCCTTTTCCATGATCCACTTGGGCGGCGGATAAAGAACGCAATGCGTTGAGCACCCCCGCGACTCCTGCTCGTCGAGCTCCTTGTCAAACCAACGCCACTGCCACGGTTCGCCGGGCTTCGGCTCGGTGGGCAGGTGATCTTGGCCGTTCATGTGCGGCCGCCAGCGGATCCAACCGAAGCCGAGTCGCTGGTGCTTCTCGACGCAGCCGATCCCGCCGGCGAACGAACCGCCGAACCGCTCGCGCCAGTCGGGCTTGGCAGCCGCCTTGGGGTAAGGGAGCGAGGTGAGCGGCAGGTCCGAACGATCGATTTCGGTTTCGCCTTCGCGAACACTGACCCGCGCGAGAACCAAGCCGGTGGCCCCCAGCGGCATCGTAACAGTCTCCGACAACGTCTTGCCGGCGGGCACCATCAGCGGTTTCTCGATCGGCTCGGTCCACGGACGTTGCCCTTCGTAGTCGATCAACTGCCAGCGAAGGATTACGTTGCGCGCCTCGCTGCCCGGATTAGAAACGTGCGCAATGACGCGCGGGGCGGCACCGCGAGGAAAAATATTGGCCGCCGCTCCTTTGTAACCAGGCAAATCGGGGCATTCCGCGACGACCTCGATCGGCCGACGCGGCACATAGCGGTCGGTGCCTTTCGTTCCGAGCGTCACCGTGACGCCGTCGATGAGAAACGGCGTCGATCCGCCGCCGAACTGCACCAGGTAGTGGGGGAAGGGCCAGAAACCGTCCTGCGGCACGTCGGCCTTCCAGGTGAACGAAAACCGTTGCCACTGGGTCGTAAACTGCGCTCGTTGGGCGGCCTCGCGCGTCCACAGCCGTTTGCTGCGCTGGCCGACCTCGCGGGCGCTGGGCGGCATGGCGACCTCGATCGTGCCCGGCTTATCGCCCTTGACGTAAAAGCTGACCGTGACCGACTTGCCGTGTTTCGCCACGAAGGGAGCCGACATCACATAACCGCTATCGATCCGCAGGGCGTACTCGCCAACGGCCGCGTCGCCACGGATCAGCCGATGCTTCGTCGGATCGACGTTGTGCCAATAGAGCAACGAGCCTTCAAACGAACCGTTGCGAAGAAGGTTCTCGGCCAGAGGAGAATCCTCGGAGGCGATTCCCCGATTGCTGACACAGACAGTTGAGGCCGATACGGCAAAGACGAAGCAGACGGCCAACAAACGGGTCTTCATAAGCTGGAACCTCCAGACCAGAACACGGCGTTGGATAACGGACAGGCGGGTGATTGGTAATCGCCGCGGTCCGATTTCGGCGATAGGCAGGGATTTTTACGGTATCGCGCTTTCGGCACCCAAGCAAGAGGCTGCGACATTCGGTTTCGTCTGCAAAATCATCCATCTCCTTTTGCCATTGTATGTTGCACGCGGCAGGGATCGGTGGTCGTGCTGGTCGATTCCTCGGGCTGCGGGGGGAATCTTCGGCCGACGTGCTCAGTGTCGTCTTCGCTCCCGATGGATCCATGCAAAGCAGCCGAGCACGCCGCAAGATATTGAAACAGATCGCGTAGCCTTCCTATTTTCGCGCGCTGGTCTGAAATGTCGGCTGGGGGTGACGGCCAGATTGTGCCAAGTGGATCGATTCTACCGATGATTCGTTAAGGGGCGACCGTCGATTCGTCGGCCGGAACGCTTGGACGGATTTCAAGTCGTCGGAGCGGGTCTCGCCGCGGGTAGGCCGTTGTATCGCTTTGCGGGCGAGTCTGGGCGATTTCGGGGGAGGCTGCGAAATGGGATTGCTCCAGGCGATTGGACATACGCCGTTGATCGAGTTGTCGCACTTCGGCGGTGGGCCGCGAGTTCGGCTTCTTTGCAAGCTTGAGGGTGTCAACCCCGGTGGCTCGGTGAAAGACCGTCCCGCCTTGCGAATGATCGAGGCCGCCGAGCGAAGCGGCGAGCTGACGCCCGAAAAGACGATCATCGAGGCCACCAGCGGCAACACGGGCATCGCGCTGGCGATGATCGGTGCCGCCCGCGGGTATCGTGTGACGTTGTGCATGTCGGCTGGAGCCAGCGTCGAGCGTCGTCGCGTGCTGGCGGCCATGGGCGCCAAGGTTCTCCTATCACCCGCCCACGAGGGCACCGATGGAGCGATTCGTTTGGCCCATCAACTGGTGGACCAATCGCCCGACGAGTACTACATGCCCAACCAGTTCGATAATCCGTATAATGTGTTGGCCCATTACGAATCGACCGGGCCGGAGCTTTTCCACGACACGCACGGCGAGATCGACGTCTTTGTGGCCGGAATGGGCACCACGGGCACGCTGATGGGCGTCAGCCGCTTCTTCCGCGAGTACAAGCCGGGCGTGAGGATCGTGGGCGTCGAACCGCCGGTGGGCCACCGCATTCAGGGCCTGAAGAATATGCAAGAGGCTATCAGGCCGAAGGTTTACGACCCGGAACTGCTCGACGAGAAGGTGACGGTCGATAACGAAGAGGCCTTTGCCGCCGCCCGATGGCTCGCCGCCAAAGAGGGGATTTTCGTCGGCATGTCGAGCGGAGCAGCCCTGGCCGGGGCGATGAAAGTAGCCCAGCGGATCGATCGAGGCACCATTGTCGTCTTGTTGCCCGACCGCGGCGACCGCTACCTGAGCACCGAGTTGTTCGAGCCGACCGGCGCCGACGAGGTTGGCCGAAGTCGCGCCGCATAGCAAGGCGCCCGGGCGTTGTGCGCCGCGACGTTGCCCGGGGCATCAAATCGGACGCCCTTTCAAGCACTCCCTTCTTCTCTATATTGCCGAAGTCGCCTAAATCCTCGGGGCGATGTCGTGGGCCGGCATCTTTCGCCCCGTTTGGGCCAATTCGAGTTCCATTCGTGTTGATTTGCGTTCATTCGCGGTTCTTGGATCTCTTTGCGTTGATTTGCGGTTCTACGTTGTCTTTGCGTTCATTCGCGTTGATTCGCGATTCTACGTTCTCATTGCGTTGATTCGCGGTTCTTAGATCTCTTTGCGTTGATTTGCGGTTCTACGTTGTCTTTGCGTTCATTCGCGTTCATTGGCGGTTCCCTTCGCCTCGATTGGCGGCCGCGGGCGGATCGCCGAACGGCTTCTGTCTTTGTGGCCTGCCGCGGCTTCATCCTGATAGCGCAAGTGCTTTTGCGAACGAGAAAAACTCGCATTTACACGGACCGGCCGGAACGTGTATACCATCGGCCTGTTCTCTTGAAGATGAGCGATTCGGCAATGGCATATCGGGCGACCGACGAGAACGGAGTGCGCGCCGCTTGGGCGCGGCCGAGTTCCGAAGAATAGCGAGAACGCTCTGATGAGTCGCGAGGTTACCGTCATTCGTTCTGGCCGCGGCTGGCAGCCGTTGGAGCTGGCGGAGCTGTGGCGCTATCGCACGCTTCTTTGGGTATTCTTGCTGCGCGATTTGAAGACTAGTTACAAGCAAACGGTGCTTGGACCGCTTTGGGCCGTGCTGCCTCCGCTGCTGACGACGGCGCTGTTCACGCTGGTGTTCGGGGTTCTCTTGGGCCGCGGCAACGAGCCATCGGCGCCGGGGGTGCCGTATGCGCTTTCGACATTGTGCGCATTGTTGCCGTGGCGTTTGTTTGCCGGCTGTTTGACGGGCATAGGCAACAGTTTGGCGAATAATCAATCGCTGCTGACGAAGATTTACTTTCCGCGGATGATCTTCCCGCTTTCGGCGATGCTCATGCCGCTGCTCGATGCCGCGGTAACCTTCGTGCTGCTGATCGGATTGATGCTTTGGTATGGCATTGCGCCGGGCATCACGCTGCTGGCGGCGCCGGCGTTCATCGGGCTGGCCCTGGCCGCGGCATTGGCCTTGGGGTTGTGGTTCGCCCCGCTGAGTGCGACCTATCGCGACTTGGGGATGGCCGTGCCGTATTTGCTCAACATCGCGCTGTATCTTAGTCCGGTGATCTACGCGGCCTCCAGTTTGCAGCGGGCGCTGCCCGACTGGGCCGTGGCGATCTACTGGCTCAATCCGATGACGTGCGCCATCGAAGGGATGCGTTGGTCGTTCTTTAGCTCCGCGCCGCTCCCTTGGGGCAGCGTGGCCGGCGGCGCTTGCTTGGTCGCCATTTTGCTAGTGGGTGGGGCATTCTTCTTCCGGCGGATGGAACGAAGCATTGTGGACGTGATTTGAATCGGGCGACAACCAACCGAGCCGAACCGACCGAGCCGGCGCAACCGGCCGCGGACAACCGGCCTTTGGGTTATCGGAAGCAAACAATTCACCGCGAAGCGGGGCGACATGCGGCCATTTCCACGATGCCGTTTGTTTTCCTCGAAAAGAGACGTGGGACCTCGCAGTAGAACTCGCTGTCTGTCGCAAGAGATCGCATGATGAGTTCTGATTGGGCGTTGCGTGTCGAGGGATTGAGCAAGCGGTATCGCATTGGCGAGCGGAACTATCACCGCAGTCTGCGCGAACAATTGCTCGTGGGGCTGCGGCGGCTGTGGCCGTTCCGATCAACACCGAGTGCGCCATTGGTCGGGCGGGGCTCGGTCGAAGCATCGTCTCAGTGCGAATCGGAGGATGCGGCGTCCGATTCGGAGTTGTCGGCCCGGGTCGAGCCGCAGTATGCCGCTTCTGCTCGGCTGAGCCGGCGCGGCGAGTTTTGGGCGCTGCGCGATGTGAGCTTCGAGATCCCCCGGGGCGAGATGGTCGGCTTTATCGGCCGTAACGGGGCGGGCAAAAGCACCCTGCTGAAGATTCTGACGAGAATCACCGAACCGACTACGGGCCGAGCCGAAATCCGTGGCCGCGTCGGTAGTTTGCTCGAGGTGGGCACGGGCTTCCATCCGGAGCTGACGGGTCGCGAAAACGTCTTCCTCAACGGGGCGATTCTGGGAATGCGGCGCGAGGAGATTCGCAGCAAGTTCGACGAAATCGTCGAGTTCGCCGGCGTGGCCGCGTTCATCGACACGCCGGTGAAACGCTATTCCAGCGGGATGGCCGTGCGTTTGGCCTTTGCCGTGGCCGCGCATCTCGACGCCGAAATCTTGCTCGTCGATGAAGTGCTGGCCGTGGGCGATGCCGAATTCGAACGCAAGTGCCTGCGGAAGATGAACACGGTGGCGCGCGACGGTCGCACCGTGTTGCTGGTGAGCCACAATCTGACGGCCGTGCAGCGGCTGTGCCGCCGGGTGGTCTGGCTCGATCAGGGCCAAATCAAGGTCGATGGTCCTTGCCTGCCGGTGGTGCGAAGCTACATCGAGGCGTGCAAACAACGCGAGCATCTGCGGCCGATGATCAAGCCGGGCAGCCCCTACCGGTCGATCGACTGCCGCGTCAACGGCGGCCCGCTCGGCCGAACCGTCGCATTGTTGGGCGACGAGCCGCTTCGCGTAACCGTGGTGTGCGAGTCGGCCGAACCGACGCGCCGCCCTCGGCTCGATCTTGCCTTCTATCGCAATGACGGATTGAAGGTGTTCGCCTGCGCCACCGATCGCACGCTTGATGCCGACGAGGGGCAGCGAAGCCGGCGTTGGGAGTTCGACCTGTGCTTCGAGCGGCTCGATCTGGCGCCGGCCGAGTACTATTTCGACTTGGGCGTCCGCTCCGACTTCCAAGGCGAATACGACATTCTGTGGAATCGCGTTTGCGAATTGACGGCGACAACGGCTGTGCCGGCCATCGCGGCCGACGCCGTGTTGCTGCCGCCGGTGCGGGCATCGGCCCGCGCGGCCTGAAGGAGAGTTCGTCGGTTTATTCATCATTGCATGTAGCGATCAATGCCGGTCGCTCGTCAGCGTGAACTTCGCATCGCATCGGCCTCCGCGCAGATCGAGCACGCCGCAGCCCGAATCAACAGGAAGACCATGTTGCAGCAGTCGCCGCCGACCGATCTTCACGGCAACCTGACCAGCATCGAGCATTGGTCGCGGGTCTATCGCGAGAGGCCCGCCCGGCAGGCCTGGGCGCCTCGCTATTATGAAGATCGGTTGATCAGCTTCTGGCTGTGCGAGGCGCTGCGTCGGTGCCGGGCAGAGACGGCCTTGGAAGTTGGGGCGGGCGACTCGGTTTGGCTGCCCTATTTGGCCAAGCAGGCGGGGTTGCGGTTCGTCGCCGGACTCGACTACAGCGAACCCGGGTGCCGCCGGCTCGAACAGCAAATGGCCCAATACAACGTTCGCGGACAGGTGCATTGCGTCGATCTGTTCGAGGCCGACCCGGAGCAGATCGGGCGGTTCGACTTCGTGTACTCCCTTGGACTGGTCGAGCATTTTCCCGACCTCGATTATGTGCTTCGGCGGCTGCGCGCGTTTGTGGCGCCCGGCGGAATGCTGTTGTGCGAAGTGCCGAACCTGTGTTCGGTGCATGGGCTGGCGATGCGGCTTTGGCAGCCCGAACTGATGGCGAAACACGTGTGTCTGAGCCGCCGCGGCCTGATGCGGGCGTTTTCACGGGTCGGCTTGGAGCAGGTTGAAGGGTGGTATGCTGGCGCGTTCTCGCTGGCGGTGGTCGCTTGGGAGCTTTATCCTCGCTGGCCCGGCTTGGCTCGAACAGCCGTTCCCCGCCTGCGGCGATTCCAAGAGCGCGTGCTCGATCCGCTTCTTCGCTGGCTCGATGTGCGCCGCGGAGTGCCGGGCGTGGCGCCTTATCTGTTTGTATGTGGTACGGCCCCAAAAACATCTGGCGGAAGCACCGACTGAGGCTAAGGGGCCAGGGGCAATTCGACGGTAAGGAGATCGTCGCCTATGTGCGGCATTGCTGGGATCATTCGGTTTGACGGACAAACGCCCGACGGCGACGAGCTGCTGCGAATGACGCAGGCGCTGGCCCATCGCGGACCCGACGGCCACGGGATGATGATCCGCGAAGGGGTGGGGCTGGGGCACCGCCGGCTGTCGATCATCGACCTAGAGGGCGGCCGCCAGCCGATGGCCAACGAGGATCACTCGGTTTGGGTTACCTTCAACGGCGAAATCTACAATTTCCGCCGCCTGAAACGCGAGTTGGAAGCGGCCGGCCACCGCTTTATCACCGACTGCGATACGGAAGTCATCGTTCACGGCTACGAGCAGTGGGGGGCGGCGTGCGTCGAGCGATTCCGCGGCATGTTCGCCTTTGCCGTAGTTGATTTCCGCCGGCAAACGGCCTTGTTGGCCCGCGACCATTTCGGCGTCAAGCCGCTGTACTATCGCCTCGGCTCGGAAGGGGTGGCCTTCGCCTCCGAATTGGAATCGCTCCGTCGAATGAATGATCCGCCGCGCCGGGGCAGCCTGACGGCGGTGGAGATGTTCCTCCGCCTGCAATACATTCCCACGCCGCTGACGATCTACGACGACGTGTTCAAGCTGCCGCCGGCCCATCGCATCGAGTTTTCGCTCAGCGGCGCATCGGCGGCGAAGATTGTGCCGCGCCGCTACTGGCAGTTGCAGTTCAAGCCGGAGAAGAACCTCGACGAGCGGCAGTGGCTCGACCGGCTGGACGAGATGGTTTCCCGCGCCGTCGGCGACAGCTTGGTGGCCGACGTTCCTTTCGGGGTGTTCCTTTCCGGCGGCATCGATTCGACGCTGGTGGCACAAAAGATGCGCGACCGGCTCGGATCGAGCGTGCAGGCGTTCTCCATCGGGTTTGAGGAGCAAGAGTACAACGAATTGCCCTACGCCCGTCAGGCTGCCGAACAGTTGGGTTTGAAGTGGGAATACGAGATTGTTCGGCCCGATGCGCTGGCCGTGCTGCCCGACTTGCTCAATCATTACGGCGAGCCTTACGGCGACAGCTCGGCGATTCCCACTTGGTACGTGTGCCGCTTGGCCCGACGCCATGTGCCGATGGTGCTTTCCGGCGATGCCGGCGACGAGGCCTTCGGCGGCTATGGCAGCTATCGCGCCTGGATGGAAACGTTCGATGAGCGAACCGCTGTGCGCCGCGGCCGCCCATGGTGGAAGAAGGCGGTGTTGAGGCTGCTTTCGGCCGCGGGCTACGACCGCGACGCCCGAAATGATTGCAACCTTCAGCCGTGGCTCGATCGGATCGGGTACATCAGTACCCCGTGGCGCCGGCGGCTGTGGCGCGACGATTTCGTCGAACTGATCGATCGCCGGTGTGCGTTGTTCGATCGCGCGGCCGCGGAGGCGCCCCGTTGCGACCCGCTGTCGTTCGTCCAGTTCCTCGACTTCCAAACGTACTTGCCCTGCGACATCCTGACGAAAGTCGATGTGGCCAGCATGTACCATGCTTTGGAAGTGCGGCCGTCGCTGCTCGATGTGGAACTGGTGGAGACGGCTGCCCGGCTTCCGGTCGAAATGCGAATGCGCAGCGGCGACGGCGGCCGAATCTCTAAGTATGCTCTGAAAGCGTTGCTGCAACGGACGTTTCCGTCCGAGTTCGTCCACCGCCGCAAGCAAGGGTTCGCCATTCCGCGCGACCGCTGGTTCCTGCCGGGCGGCCCGTTGCGGGAGCGACTCGAAGAGATCGTTTCGGATCGTCAGTCGCGGCTGATCGAGCTGCTTCGCGGTGAAACGATCGGCGAGATGATGCTTGAGCATTCCCCGCGGAACGACCTGTCGGGGCCGTTGTGGCTGTTGCTGGTGTTGGGGCTGTGGCTGGAACAGCACCCCGATGTATCGTTCGCGCCGCGGGAATCGGGGGTTGCGGCGCCGCATTTTGTACGGCGGCAGCAGCAGCGGCAGCGGCGAGAGGCGGCGGTCGTCGGTTGAGCGACCGGGCTGCGAGGGCGGCCGCCGATGGGATGCGCGCCTGTCGCGTTGCCCGTGAACAAGAGAGCCGTAGTAGCCGATCGGCCGTTCCGCGCCGATCAGAAATGCGGTCTTACCGATGCCGAATGACGTGATGGAAGGATTCCTGCGCGGCCGCAGTCGGCCGCTACGAGGCAAGGCAGCCGAACGATGAAAGTCTGTTTTTGCACATTCAATGCGTATGCACTGTTCGATCCGAATTCGCGCAACCGTTTCGGCGGGATGGAGGTTCGGGCGACGCGCTTCGCCCGAGGGTTGGCCGAGCGTCCGGGCTTCGACGTAACGTGCGTGGTGCGCGACGAGGGCCAGCACCCGCGTCAACGTTTCGGCCAGGTGTCGGTGGTCGTCGAGCCGCCGACCCCGGAAGCCCCCGCTGCGGTGCCTTGCGTTGCGCCGTCGCACGGTCGGCGGCGGAAACGGGCGTGGAGCGACAACGTATATCTGCGTTTTCGCACCGCGGCCGAGCGGATCGACGGTTTCCCGTGGGTGCGGATTCATCGGTGGGATGTCAATCTGCTTTGGCAAGTGCCCGCCTTGGCATTGAACAAGCCGCTGCGCTGGGCGCGTCAGCGTTTGGCCGACTGGTGGTTCCGTCAGCGGCCGCCGAAGGTGCCGACGACCGACTTCTACGCCTCGCTGGGGGCGGAGATCGTCTGTGTGTTCGGCGTGAACGAGTGGTCGGCGCGGGTGATTGCCTCGTGCCGGAAGCACGGACAGCAATCGGTGCTTTTCCTGGCGTCGGATCATGATTTGCTCGAAGAGTACTACTACGGTTCGCCACATCGCGGACCGCACCAAGATTTGGGCCACTATTGTTGGCACGCGCTGCACCATGCCGATCAAATCGTCGTGCAAACCGAGCGGCAACGCGAGCAACTGCGCGAACGGTTCGGCCGCGACGGGGTGCTGATCCGCAATCCGTTGCCGCAGCCCGCCGCCGGCGCGGTTCCCGAGACGCTGCGCGATCAGCCTTGGCCGTTCGTCTTGTGGATCGGCCGAGCGGAGCGGGCGAACAAGCGGCCGGAGTTGTGCGTCGAGCTGGCCCGACGCTGCCCGAACGTTCCATTTGTTGCCGTGATGAATCGGTCGGACAACGCCCTGTTTTGCGAGTTATGCGCAGCCGCGCCGTCGAATCTGCGAATCATCGAGAGCGTTCCCTTCGATCAGATCGACGCCTACTTCGCCCGATCGCTGGCATTGGTCAACACATCGATCCGCGAGGGGTTCCCCAACACGTTCCTGCAAGCGGCGGCCCACGGGGTGCCGATCCTTTCTCTTCTGGTCGATCCCGATCAGTTCATCGCGCGGCACGGATGCGGCGCAGCCTGCGGCGACGACATGGATCGGCTGGCGGCCGAGGTGATGCGCGTCGCTTCCGACGCGGAATACCGCAGCGCGCTGGGCACCGCCGGCCGGCAATACGTCGCGCAATGGCACGATCTCGAGGGCCGGGTGGATGAACTGGCCGACTTGCTCTTGGCGATGGAGGGCCCGCGAATCGTCCCTTTTGCCCTGCGGACTCTGACGGCGCGCCTTCGCCGGCGCGCCGCGAGGCGACGAACCAAGAAAGCTGCGTGACGACTGCGGCCGAAAAGCGACCACCTGCCGGCCGCTCGCCGGTGGTCGGTCGTCGCGCGATCGGCGCCCCGGGCAGCCGCGCAGGCGTGCCGGCGCTCTCACCGGGCCTGCGAGTGGTGTTTGTCTTGGGCAGCCTGGAGCTTGGCGGTTCGGAGCGACAGGCGATCCTGTTGGCCGACTTGCTTCGCAGCCGATGGGGAGCCGATCCGATCGTGGTGGGGTTTTCACACCCGGAAGGCCGAGCGGCGAAAGCATGTCAAGCCCGCGGCATTCCTTGCCAATTCCTTCCGTTCGAACATATCTCGTGGCGCGGCCATCGGGCACGATGGCTGTTTCAATGGGCACGGCTGGCGGCCGGGCTGCGCCGCTTGCGGCCCGACGTGCTTTTGCCTTATTACGCCCTGCCCAACCTGGCGTGCGGCCTCATTTGGCGCGCCGCCGGTGCGAAGCTGTGCGTGTGGAATCAGCGCGACGAAGGCATCCGCGCGCACGAACGACTCGAAGCGATGGCGGCCCGGCGCGTGCCGTGCTTTATCGCCAACTCGCCCGGGGCGGCGCGCTTCCTCACCGGCGCGATGGGCGTTCCTTCGTGGCAGGTGCATCTGATCCCCAACGGAGTTGAATTGCCCGGCATGCCGTCGCGTTCAGGCGGCTGGCGGCATCGGCTGAACCTATCGCCGCAACGGTTCGTCGCCTGCATGGTGGCCAATCTTACGCGAAACAAGGACCACCTCTGCGCGCTCGGCGCTTGGCGGCGGCTGATCGCGTCGCGGCGGTGGAGCGAGGGGCCGCCAGTGCTCCTACTTGCCGGCCGCTGCGACGAGACGGCCGACGAGCTGCGGCGGCTGGTCGATCAATGGCAGCTCCACGATTCGGTGCGTCTGCTTGGGCCGGTGGACGATGTGGCCGGACTGCTGGCCGAATGCGATCTGGCGGTGCATACGTCGTGGTCGGAGGGCTGTCCCAACGCGGTGCTCGAAGCGATGGCGGCCGGGCTGCCTGTGGTGGGATCCGATATCGAAGGCATCCGTTTCGCCGTGGGGAACGAAGGCGCGGGGCTCTTGATTCCGCCGGGCGACGAGGCCGCGCTGGCTCGTTGCATCGGCGAATTGATCGACGATCCTGCAACTCGGCGTGCCGCGGGCCAACGCGGCCTCCATCGCGTCGCCGAACAATTCGCTCCCGATCGAATGTGCGATGCCACCGCGGAACTTTTGGCCGCTTACCTCTGGAACGAGCAACGGCAACATGCCGCCTGAATGCCGGCCGCTTTTTCGAAAAGCGCAAAGATTGTTTGTTGAACTCAAGGCCGACGAACTGACGGCGAATCACGGCAGCGGCCGAAGGCGGGCACTGCTTTGTTGAACCATTCGATGCGCATCCTGCTGGCGACGCACGCCTACCCACCGCGCTCGTGCGGCGGTGCCGAAAACTACTGCCGCCAATTGGCCTGCGCCTTGCGCGACCGCGGCCACGAGGTTCGCGTGCTTTCGGCCGCCATCTCGCACAACCGCGCGGTGGTCGATGAACTCGTCGATGGTTTGCGCTGCACGTTTATTGAAAAGCCCTTCGACCCGCACGAGCAAGTGTTCGCACATGCCGACGCCAATGCCGCGGCCGCTGTCGATCGCATTGTCGCCGAGTTTCGGCCCGAACTGGTGCATATCAATCATTTGGGGCACCTGACGCTCGACTTGCCGCGGCTGGCTGCCCGCGGCGGTGCGGCCGTGGTGGCCACCTTGCACGATCACTGGCTGCATTGCCCGACAAGCCACCTGTTGCAATACGGTCGGCGCCGTTGCTCGGGGCCGGGGCTATGGAAATGCGCCCGCTGCACCCGCTGGAGCTTCACCCGCATTAAGCCGACGCCGGCCGACGCCTCGCTGCCGATTCGGTTGGCTCGGGCGATCGTTCGCCGAATGGCCGCCTTCTGGGAACTGCCCGAGGGTGCGTTCCGCCTCCGCACGCGGCGCGGTCGCGTGGCCGACGCGTTGTTCGAGATCGACCGGCTGATCTGCCCCAGCCGTCATCTTCTGGAGTTCTCGCGGCGCTGCGGCGCGCCCGAGGGAAAACTAGTGTACTTGCGGCACGGGCTACCGCCGAGCTTGTTCGCGGCAAGCGGCCATCGGCATGCGACGGCGGAAGTGCAGCGCGCGCCGCACATGCCGCGCATCGATGCAGCCGAACGTCGTCGCCCGATCCGATTTGGCTTTATCGGCTCGTTCAACGCGGTCAAGGGCATCGAGGTGTTGCTCCGCGCCTTCGACGGCCTTGAAGGAGTCGAGCTGATCCTTTACGGCCGAGATCCCGACAACCGTTTGGCGCCGTTCGCCCATCTTTTGGCGCAAGGCCATGTAGTCCATCGGGGCTTTCTCACCGACGAACGGAAACCTGCTGCGTTGGCCGAATTGGACTGCCTCGTCGTTCCTTCCGTTTGCTACGAGAATTCGCCTCTGGTGATTCAAGAGGCGTTTGCGGCCGGTGTGCCGGTGCTGGCATCGAATATCGGCGGCATGGCCGAACTGGTGCGCCCGGGCGAGGGCGGGTGGCAATTTGCAGTGGGCGACTGGCGCGACTTGCGGCGCCGTGTCGAGCAATTGCGAGATCGCCCGGAGTTGATCGAAGCGGCCCGGCGAACGATTCCGCCCGTGCCGACGCTGGCGGAGCATGTCGCCGCGGTTGAAGCGATCTATGCCGAGGTGCTGGCCGCCCGCTCGGTTGCGGCCGCATCGCGGCCATCGTCCCCGTTTTCGTCGCCTGTGGGGCACTACTCGTCGCAGGCGGTCCGACCAGCAGGTTGAGCGGCTGCGAGCGAATCGCATCGCGCGTCGGTGCGCGGCCGGCAAACGAGCGCTCACCGGCGAACGGACATCCTTGATTCATCTATGGCCCTGTAATGAACGCATCCGTTTCGATCATCATCCCCTGCTATCAACAAGGCCGGTTCCTTGCCGAGGCCGTCGAAAGCGCTCTGGGGCAAACGCACCCCACCGTGGAAACGATCGTGGTCAACGACGGCTCGACGGACGAAACCGATTCGGTGGCGCGAAGCTTCGGACGGCGGATCACCTACATCGCCCAGGCCAACGCCGGCGTGTCGGCGGCGCGAAATGCGGGCATCGCCGCGGCACGGGGCGATTACTTGTTGTTCCTCGACGCCGACGACGTGCTTCGTCCCGAGTCGGTTGCGCGAATGGTCGCGGCCGCGGCCGGGCGCTCGTGCGTCGTCGTGCAGGGGTGGCAGCACTTTTCCGACAACTCGCAACGTCCCACGGCCGACGAGTTCCGACCCGATCTCTCCGCTGGCATGTTGCCGCTGCTGCTTTACACCAATCCGATCCAACCGCCGGCAGCCTGCTTGTGCCCTGCGGCGGCGGTGCGGCGCCTTGGCGGATTCGCCCGCGAACTGGCGGGCACGGAAGACTGGGATCTGTGGATCCGGTTGGCGCTTGATTCCGTGCCGTTTGAAACAATCGATTATCTCGGGGCGTTGTATCGGCGGCATCCCGATTCGGTGAGCACGCGCGGCCGAAAAATGATTGAAGGGAAGATCGATGTGCTGCTCCGCGTGCATCGATCGCTGCAAGCCGATCGGGTGCGGCAGGCGGCGCTGGGGCCGCATTTATTCCAAGCCCTCCGCGACGTGCTTCGCAAATCGATCGCCCGAGGACGAATCGCTCCCGCTCGGATCACGGCATTGATCGAGGCGATCAAGCAATTGCAGGCCCAGAAGGCGGCCGACTTCGCCACCTGGCACGAACGGTGGCTGCACCGGCTTTTCGGGCTGCGGGCGGAATGGCTGCGGGTGGCCCTATGGCGCGTGCTGCGTCCGAAAACCTTTCGCTACATGGCGAACAGTCCTGCCTGAGCGTCGGCTGAATGGCTCCACCCAATGGCGAAAGCGGCGGCGGTTGCAACGATTCGGCCGACTACCTGCAATTTCCACTCAATCCTCGTTTGTGCTGCGTTCCGCCTCTTGCCGTTTTTCGAGGGGCTTCTTGGTGCAATTGGCGGCCACAAACGGGGATCGATCGGCGTGCAGCGGGGCGTTAAAAAGGCCTTTCGGGCCGTTGACTCTAAGCAAGGACGAGTTAAACTTAACCGTTTACGGTAACGATTAGTTCGATTAGCCGCACAACTATGTCGTCCCTTTCGGTCCATCGCTGCGAATTGATCGAGGTCGCCTGCGCCGGCGGCATCGTCGTGATTATTCGCAACGGTCGGCCGTAGGGGCCGTTCGGGACCATTCCGAACCGATACAAGCCCTGAGGCCGAAGACGGGCCTGAGGGCTTTTTTTCTGTGTGCCGAGCATGTTTGACGGTTTGGAGGTGCAAGTCCTCTCCCAACCTGATGGAGGTGAAGGGTAGTGAAGCCCAGCGGCGTCATCGCGAGGTGGGGTCGGAAGGAAGGGCGGAGCAAAACCGCGACCTGACGTACAGAAACCGGATCGGAGGCCACGCGGACCGGGCGAGTCGGCACAAGGCGACAAAGCCCATATCCATCAAAGGGCCGTGGGGTAAATTCGGCAGGTGTGCGGGGAAGGCAGTCAAACTTACCTCGGGAGGTCTGCATCGCGTCTGGGATTCCAGACTGAGGAAGCCGCGAGGCTTTCTGACCGCGATGCAGAAGTCAGCAGAGGGCGTAGTACCGGCGTCGGAGCGGCCCGCGAGACACTCGTCCGAAAGGAGAGAAACGGCCGGTGCGGGTCGAGGCCGTGACAACCGGGAAGGCCCGAACGGTCCTCCCGCAAGGGAGTAAATGGAAAGGCAAGTACGACGCGCGACTCATGAGCGACAAGCGGCAGAAAAACCAACGACTGTTGGCCTTCATGGCGGAGAGTAGGGGTGAAGCCTCGATGGCCGTCCGTGGAGGGACCGAACCGCCCGTGGCGAAGCGCGAGCCCGAAAGCCTGGCGTCAACCGAGCAATTGATGGAGGAGGTTTGCCAGCGAAAGAACCTGGAAATGGCGTTGAAACGAGTACAGGCCAACAAAGGCAGTCCGGGCGTGGACGGGATGACCGTCCAGAAATTGCCGGGCTACCTGCGGAAGCACTGGCCCACGATCCGCGAGCAGCTTATGAGTGGAACCTACCAACCGCAGCCGGTGAAACGAGTGGAGATTCCCAAGCCGGACGGCGGGGTGCGAAAGCTTGGCATTCCTACCGTACTGGACCGTTTCATTCAGCAGGCGGTGATGCAGGTTCTGCAAGGCCGCTGGGATCGAACGTTTTCGGAGCACAGCTACGGATTCCGCCCCGGCAGATCGGCGCATCAAGCGGTGGCTCAGGCTCAACAATATCAGGCCGAAGGCTACCGTTGGGTCGTGGACATTGACTTGGAAAAGTTCTTCGACCGAGTCAACCACGACATCCTGATGGGACGAATCGCCAAACGAGTGTCCGACAAGCGAATGCTCAAACTGATTCGGGCGTTCCTCAACGCCGGAGTCATGGAGAACGGATTGGTCGGTCCGACGGACGAGGGCACGCCGCAAGGCGGTCCTCTTTCACCCTTGTGTATGCCGAGCATGTTTGACGGTTTGGAGGTGCAAGTCCTCTCCCAACCTGATGGAGGTGAAGGGTAGTGAAGCCCAGCGGCGTCATCGCGAGGTGGGGTCGGAAGGAAGGGCGGAGCAAAACCGCGACCTGACGTACAGAAACCGGATCGGAGGCCACGCGGACCGGGCGAGTCGGCACAAGGCGACAAAGCCCATATCCATCAAAGGGCCGTGGGGTAAATTCGGCAGGTGTGCGGGGAAGGCAGTCAAACTTACCTCGGGAGGTCTGCATCGCGTCTGGGATTCCAGACTGAGGAAGCCGCGAGGCTTTCTGACCGCGATGCAGAAGTCAGCAGAGGGCGTAGTACCGGCGTCGGAGCGGCCCGCGAGACACTCGTCCGAAAGGAGAGAAACGGCCGGTGCGGGTCGAGGCCGTGACAACCGGGAAGGCCCGAACGGTCCTCCCGCAAGGGAGTAAATGGAAAGGCAAGTACGACGCGCGACTCATGAGCGACAAGCGGCAGAAAAACCAACGACTGTTGGCCTTCATGGCGGAGAGTAGGGGTGAAGCCTCGATGGCCGTCCGTGGAGGGACCGAACCGCCCGTGGCGAAGCGCGAGCCCGAAAGCCTGGCGTCAACCGAGCAATTGATGGAGGAGGTTTGCCAGCGAAAGAACCTGGAAATGGCGTTGAAACGAGTACAGGCCAACAAAGGCAGTCCGGGCGTGGACGGGATGACCGTCCAGAAATTGCCGGGCTACCTGCGGAAGCACTGGCCCACGATCCGCGAGCAGCTTATGAGTGGAACCTACCAACCGCAGCCGGTGAAACGAGTGGAGATTCCCAAGCCGGACGGCGGGGTGCGAAAGCTTGGCATTCCTACCGTACTGGACCGTTTCATTCAGCAGGCGGTGATGCAGGTTCTGCAAGGCCGCTGGGATCGAACGTTTTCGGAGCACAGCTACGGATTCCGCCCCGGCAGATCGGCGCATCAAGCGGTGGCTCAGGCTCAACAATATCAGGCCGAAGGCTACCGTTGGGTCGTGGACATTGACTTGGAAAAGTTCTTCGACCGAGTCAACCACGACATCCTGATGGGACGAATCGCCAAACGAGTGTCCGACAAGCGAATGCTCAAACTGATTCGGGCGTTCCTCAACGCCGGAGTCATGGAGAACGGATTGGTCGGTCCGACGGACGAGGGCACGCCGCAAGGCGGTCCTCTTTCACCCTTGTTGAGCAATCTGATGCTGGACGACTTGGACCGGGAGTTGCAGCGACGCGGCCTTCGCTTCGCACGCTATGCGGACGATTGTAACATCTACGTTCGCAGCCAGCGGGCGGGGCGGCGGGTGATGGCCAGCATTACGCGGTTCATCACCACGAAGCTGAAGCTCAAGGTGAACGAGTCGAAAAGCGCGGTGGCTCGGCCTTGGGAGCGGAAGTTTCTGGGAATGACCTTTACGTGGAACCGAGAGCCAAAGCGGCGGATTGCGCCGAAGGCCCTCATCCGCTTCAAAGAGCGTATCCGGGAATTGACGCGACGGACGCGAGGGATCAGTTTGACGCGGATGATCGAACAGTTGTCCCGCTACCTGAAAGGGTGGCGGGCCTACTTCGGCTTCTGCCAAACGCCCTCGGTGCTGGCCGAATTGGACTCGTGGATACGACGACGCTTGCGTAGCGTCGTATGGAAGCAGTGGAAGCGTGGGAAACGACGGTTTGCGGAGCTTCGGTTACGAAACGTGGGCAAGGACTTGGCGGCCCAAACCGCTGGGAGCCCTCACGGTCCGTGGCGAATTGCCCGCAGCCCCGCTCTTAGCTTCGCATTGCCGAATGCCTATTTTCAGTCGCTTGGCCTACCGACTCTGGTTGTCCGGCCGACGACGTAACCAGCCGAACCGCCGTGTACGGACCCGTACGCACGGTGGTGTGACAGGGACAGCCCGCGAGGGCTTACCTATGTCGATT
>CAZVZX010000047.1:0-34272 GCA_964631235.1 uncultured Planctomycetaceae bacterium
ACCCACCTCCGGAGCCGAAGGTTACAGGTTCGAATCCTGTCGGGGATACTTTCATTCGGTCGGACCGATTTGAAGGCGATTGAAAAGGGCGGTGGCAGTAAGCCGAAACCCAACTTGCGGAGGGGGCGTCTGCGCGAAATCGGCCGTGGCAGCCAGCCCCTCGAACCGCTGTCGCTCGATCGCCTCTTGCGATGCTACGCCGACCACCCCCGTCGCCAGACAGTCGCCTAACCGCTTCCGCTCCCGATGAGGCGGCAACTGTTGAAGCGATGGGGCATCAAAGAGAAGGGGCCGCCTTCGCTGCCGATCTCCTCCGCCGATTTTCAGTCGGGGCGGTAGCTCTACCGTTCACCGCGGATTGCTTGTTCCCCCAACGACAATCCCATCGACCAACGTGAACCGGCTTCGGGCGGGTCCGGCCGCACCGGTTGGCTGGCGGTCTGGTGGTTGGCAGTCTGGACGCTCGTGCGGTGCTCTCCACGGTGCTCTGGTTTGGGCACGAGGTACGCGCCGGGGGGCCATACTGCTCGCCGGCAGTTGCAGCGCTTTGCGCCGTTTTGCATGGAAAGGAGTGGCCAAAGCCGGGAGAGTATCGGTCTTGGCGACTGACAGTATCCCCAACCCGGACCGACGGAAGTGCCGACCACAGCCGACAAAAGTCCCGAGCCGGGCGAGAGTTGCGGCCGGAAGAGAAGAATCTGCACGTGGTTAGATCTTGCGGCACCGCCCTTTACGGCACCTTGCCGCGAAGTACACCTCACAGGACTCGAACCTGTAACCTTCGGTTCCGTAGACCGATGCTCTATCCAATTGAGCTAGAGGTGCAAACTACTTACATGCTCTGACAAAACCTATCCCTCCCGCGTCACGGTAAGGAACGGGATCATCTAAATAGACCCGCGAAGGCCGAAAAGCGGTTCTCCGTAGGACTGCCCGCACTCGTTCGCATCGTTGCGACCGTGATTGCCTTCGCAATTGTGTGGAACTATCTAGCGTCAGGTATGCCCCTTCGTTCTGTCAGAGCCTCTTATTCTAAATGAAACAGCGGGAAACGAAAAGCGGTTCGTTTGGGTCCAGCACGCAATTGTCTCAATCGATCCGCCGACGACCAGCTTCTGCCGCTAGCCTGCCGAGTCAGAAGTATCGCAGCGCGATGTGCTGCTTACTGTTTGGGCCGTAACTAACTTCCGAGCGGACAACACCTCGCGACGGACGTTACACTGGCCGTAGTCGGCTGGATTGGAAACCACGTTGTTTGTTGCTGAAACCGCCAATGTGCGTTGGGCTGTGCTTCACCGGCGATCAGTCCTGGTGGCGAACGGCCCAACCGAGCGACGGCGGAAAGTTGGGGGCGTGCCGACCGCTCGCTTCGCAGGCATCACCCGAAGGCGAACTAGCTGAGCCGGACGATCGGCTTCCCCGGACGCTGCGTCTCAAGGGACGACACCGCCCAGATACCAACCTTAATTTATCACGAAACCCGCGGTTGGCAAGCCCGGTGTGAGCCGGGTGTTTGGTTCAATATGGCCAAGGCGTTGCGTTGCAGCCGATGGCAGCCGGTTCTGAGCAAAGCGGATTCGGGAAACATGACGGCAAAGCCGGATTCATCTGTATCGAGCAGCCGTTGCAGGTCGAGTGGATGGACTTCCGAACGCGGCTGGAACTCAGGATGCCGGCTGGGAACAGTGTTCCGATTGTGCGGACAAGCCTGCTGGCAGGCATCGCAGCCGAAAACCCGGCTGCCGAGTTGTCCGACTATCTCGTCGGGAAGCGGACCGTGATGCTCGATAGTCCAATAGCTGAGGCATCGCCTGGCGTCGAGACAATATGGGGCGACAAGCGCGCCGGTTGGACAGGCATCGAGGCAGGCGCGACACGAGCCGCAACGCGAGTCGGCCATCGGGGCGTCGGGCGTCAATTCCGCCGTCGTAATCAAAGTGCCGAGAACCACCCAACTTCCGAATTGCTCGGTGATCAGGGTGTTGTTCTTGCCCAACCAACCCAGCCCGGCCAGTTGGGCGAAGTCGCGTTCCATTATGGGCGCCGAATCAACAGTTGCCCGGCACCGCGCCCCGGGCGCTAGTTGACGCAGTTCTTCGGCGAGCACGTGAAGTCGGTCTCGGACGACCTGATGGTAGTCCGCACCTCGGGCGAAGCGGGCGACCTCTCCTTGGGATGGGCCGATCGGGACCGCATCGGCGGTGGCATAATTCATGGCCACCACCACCACGCTTCGCGCTCCGTGGAGCAGGCGGTCCGGGTGCGCGCGCAGCGCCGCTCGTCCGGCCAGATACCCCATGCCTGCATGACGCCCCTCGGCAATCCAATGCTGAAAAAAGCCATAGTGCGGCGGCTCGACGGCCGGGGCAACGCCCACCAAGTCGAACCCAATCGCCAATGCGCGAGCCTTCAATCGGGCCGTCTGTTCCGCAATCGTTGTTCGCACGGCTGAGCGGTTCTGAAAGAGTGGTACGACGGCTTGCGCACGCGCGGCATCGGACGCTTGGGGCGAAAGCCGCCGGCGGCCGACGCCGGTTGCCCAGCGCATCGGCTCAGATCAAAATTGATGCAATTCCGTCCCGTCGCTGTTATTATGGCTTGGGTTCCGAGTGAAAAGAAGCGGCACCGCGCCCAAGACGCTGCGCATCGGCAGGCCGACGACCGTCGCGTCGCGCATCAACGGGCGGTGTTGCAACCGGTCGCGGCGGGTGCGCCGGCTGATTGAACCGTCTGTTGCTTCGGTTGCGCGGGGCGGGGTTGATGGAAGAAGTGATAGAATAAGGCCGCACAAAATGGAAAGCGGTCGAGAAGACAGTGCCCGCACGCAATCGCCCGTTCCGCTGCGCGGACGGTCGCTTCGGCAATAAAATGGAACGACGTGATGTTCGGTTGCTTGATCGATCTTAGCCTTTGTATTGGCTGCCGGAGCTGCCAGGCAGCATGCAAGCAGGCGCATCGCGGCGCCGCCGAGCGAACCCGTTTGTCGTCGATGGCGTCGAGCTACCAGAACCCTCCGTTGCTATCGGCGAAGACCCGAACGTTGATCAGCTTCCACGAGTTGCCCGGGCCGATCGGCGAACCGCAATGGGTGTTCGTCAAACGGCAATGTCTTCATTGCACCGACGCCCGATGCGCTTCGGCCTGTCCGCCGCAAGCCTATTACCGCACGGACGACGGGGTCGTTGTTTGCGATTCGAACAAGTGCGTCGCATGCGGCGTTTGCTTGGACGAATGCCCCTGGGGCGTGCCGTCGCTCGAATATCGGGATTTGAATACCCCGCGAATCGTCAAGTGCGATTGGTGCATCGATCGACGCGAATCGCAGATCGAGTCGTTTCGCGGCTCGGCCTGTGCGCAGGCGTGTCCGACGGGCGCAATCCGCTTCGGAAAGCGGGCAGAGTTGCTTGCCTTTGCCCACCGGCGTTTGGCCGAGTTCCCTACGCGTTATCAACCAAGAGTCTATGGCGAGAAGGAACTCGACGGCACCGGGTGGTTCTACATCTCACACGTGCCGTTCGAGAAAGTGGGCTTGCCCGCCGAATTTCCGCCGCCGGCCGGCGGCCGAGTGCTTGGGCGAAACACATCGCCCCGAGGACTGACGGCGCTGGCCGTCTGCGCGGCGGCTGTGGTGCGGTTTGCCGAGCGGCGCGACGAGGTTGCCCTGGCCGAGGGCCGAGCAGCGCCGCCGGAGCCGACGATGTGATTCGTGTTTGCGTTAGTCGTGGGCTACTGTGTTTCGTTTGTTGTTGGTTACGTGGAGCAGAATCGAATCAGAGAATATTGAGGCCGGTTGCCCGGGTCGTTCGGAAAACGAACAAGCGCGTGAAGACCGGGCGGACGACGTTGGGCTGCTCTGACTGATCACCGTGTTTCCGTCTCGAATGGAGGATGTCATGGCTGAGCGAAATCGTGCTGCGATCGACTGCGTTCGGGCGGGGTTGAGTATGGTTTTCGCCGCGATTTTGGGCCTATCCGGTTCGGCCGCTGCGGCCGGGGAACTGCAAGAGTCGGCGCTGCCGCTGGGGAGCAGGCCGAACATCGTGCTGATCATCACCGACGATCAGGGCTACGGCGATCTTTCTTGCCACGGGAATCCGATCCTCAAGACGCCGAACTTGGACCGACTGCATGCCGCCAGCGTTCGTTTCACCGATTTCCAAGTAAGCCCGACGTGTTCGCCGACTCGCTGCTCGCTGATGACCGGCAAGCACGAGTTCCGTTCGGGGGTAACGCACACGATTTTGGAGCGCGAACGGATGTCGCTCAAAGCGGTCACGTTGCCGCAGGTGCTTAAATCAGTGGGCTATACGACGGGTATTTTCGGCAAATGGCACTTGGGCGACGAACCGGAGTATCAGCCGAACCGCAGGGGATTCGACGAAGTGTTTATTCACGGCGCCGGTGGCATCGGGCAAACCTACCCCGGCAGTTGCGGTGATGCGCCGGGCAACAGTTACTTCGACCCTGCCATCTTGCACAACGGGAAGTTCGTGAAAACCCGCGGCTATTGCACCGATGTCTTCTTCCGGCAAGCGACGCAGTGGATCGAGCAGCAGAAGGGACGCAAGCCGTTTTTCGCCTACATTTCGACAAATGCACCGCACGAACCATTGATTGTGCCGGAACAATATGAACGGCTTTACGCCGGTCGCGTGCCGGAAAATACGGCGAAGTATTGGGGCATGATCGCCAATATCGACGAGAACGTGGGGCGATTGCTCGATCAATTGAAGAATTGGGGGATCGAGCGCGAGACATTGGTGATCTTTATGAACGACAACGGCGGCACGAATGGTTGCAAGATATTCAATGCCGGCATGAAGGGGCAAAAAGGCTCGATGTGGCTCGGAGGAACCCGGGCGGCTTCGTTCTGGAGCTGGCCGGGCAAACTCCAGCCCGGCGATGTCGATCGACTTGCAGCCCATATTGATATTCTGCCGACATTGGCCGAGCTGGTCGGGGCGAAGATTCCGGCCGAGGCCGGTTCGTTGGATGGCCGAAGTCTGGTGCCGCTGCTCATCAACCCGTCGGCCGACTGGCCCGATCGATACTTGATGACGCATGTCGGTCGTTGGCCGAAAGGGGCCGTTATCGACGATTTCCAATATGTTCGCGCGGCCATCCGCAATACGAACTACAGCCTCGTGTTCACCGGCCCGAATGACAAACCGCAGCTCTTCGATTTGCGGACCGATTACGGCCAACAGAAGAACATTGCCGAAGAACATCCGGAGATCGTCGCTCGATTGAAAGAGCAGTACGATCGCTGGTGGCGCGAAGTGCGTCCGTGCATGGATTTCAACGAATCGGCCCAAGGCCCTCCGATCAACCCGTTCAAAAAGCTCTACTGGGAACAGTTCCCCGATGAACGACCGGCATCGGAGAGGACGCAGACAAAAGCGGCATCGGCAGGCGCCTCGGTGCCGGCCGAATCGCCGGCTTTCTCGGCCGCAGCAGCATCGGCGGCAAAGTGAGCGATTCGCTGATTCGCATTGCGCTGGTCATCACCGACTTAGAGCCGGGCGGTGCCGAAAAGAACTTCGTCGAGTTGGCCGCCGGCATCGATCGCTCACGGTACGAACCGCTGGTGTATTGTCTCGCCGGCCCTCCGCTTCGAAGAAGACTGCTCGATCGATTAGAATCGTCGGGCGTGCCCGTGGCGTTCTTCGGCGCGAGGCATTGGCGAGACCTGCCCGTTGCGGTGGCTCGGCTGTGCCAGCGGCTTCGGCGCGATCGACCGGCGCTGATGCAAACATTTTTATTCCATGCGAACATGGTGGGCCGTTGGGCCGCGCGCCTGTCCGGCGTGTCCCCGGTTGTCTGCGGTTTGCGCGTTGCCTATCGCGACGCCCGATGGCGGCTGTGGCTCGAGCGCCGAACGGGCCGCTCGGTCGCCCGCTGGGTATGCGTTTCTCAAGCCGTAGCCGAACATGCCGTTCGTGACGGCCGCCTGCCCGAGGCACGGTTGGTTGTCATTCCCAACGGGGTGCGCGTGCCGCCGGTCGCTCCGCGCCGTGTGCCGCCGGAAGATATCGGAGTCGAATCGGGACGGCGATTCGCCCTTTACGTAGGACGCTTGGCACCGCAGAAGTCGGTGGAGACGCTCATCGAGGCCGCCGCCCGGTGGATGCCCGTCGTTCCTGATGTCGATCTGGTTCTCGCCGGCGATGGGCCGCAGCGCCAACAACTGATGGACTTGGCCCAACGGCTGGGCATTGCGACCCGCGTTCACTTCGTTGGTTTTCGCGACGATATCGAGGCGTTGCTCGCCTCGGCGGCTTTGGTGGTTCATGCCGCTGCCTGGGAGGGAATGGCCAACAGTGTCCTTGAGGCCATGGCGTCGGGCCGCGCCGTCGTGGCCGCCGAGGCCGAGGGAATGCGAGAATTGCTGGAACCCGTTGATACGAGGCAACTTGTGCCTATCGGTGATTCTGCGGCGATGGCCCACCGCACGGCCGAATTTCTTCTGGACCCCACAATGGCGGGGGCTGTCGGCAATGCAAATCGCGAGCGAGTCGCCGAGTTCTTTTCCATCGAAACAATGATTCTTGCCTACCAAAGGCTTTGGGACGAGTTGTTGGCGGGCTGAAACGGAGAGAAGATTTTTTTTCGCCGGTCAGTTGCGTCGCGTCCCATCGCTGGAAGTGGCTATCTTCGTTGAGTCTGCGTCGCGCGGTCGCGTCGCAATCTGGCGTTCGATCTTGCCGGGAACCTTCGGCCCGCTTGACGGCATCGGAAGGATGGATATTCTTGGAGCCTTGTGGGGTGCGGTGGGGCATTGTGGGGAAAGCCGAAAATCGAGCGGGAAATGCTGACGGGAACCTACAACCGGACACTCGACGACAAGTTTCGGCTGGCGGTTCCCAAGCCGATACGCGAAATCCTCGAAAAGACGGGGAGCAAGCGGCTTTTCCTCGCTCCCGGGACCGACGGCTCATTGGCGATCTATTCCGAGGAGGCGTTTTCAAAACTCGCCGCCCGGCTGGAACAGGCATCCCCCAACCGAAAAGATGTGCGCGCGTACATGCGCCTTTTCTACTCGCGCGCACAAAGTGTGGAATGGGACGGACAGGGGCGAATTCGGATTGCCGGCGAGATGGCCCCCTGGGTCAAGGCCGGTGCCGAGGTGGTTCTGGTCGGCGTGCATGACCATTGCGAGGTTTGGGAAGCGGGAGCATGGAGCGAGTACGTTCGCAACCAACAAACCCGCTACGACGAGATGGCCGAGTCGGCCTTCAATCAGTGAACGTTGACGTTGTTCGAAGAGGCGATGCGGTTATTCGGCTGAAGCACAACAAAACACGGTGGGAACGCTTGGACCGGTCCAAGCCACTCGCATTAGTGAGGCACGAGAGGCAAGAGTCGTCCGTTCGTTGGTCGCCTGTGGTGGGTTTGCAGCGGTGTCAATCGGCCACCGGGCACCGTGGCGCCCCCGTCAATGCGAGGGCGGGGTCGCCTGTGAATCGCACCAGCGGCTGGGTCATGATGGCCGGCCGAGGCGACGCGGAGCGATGTCGCTGCCGAAGGGGCGGCGATGGTGCTCCGCCGTAGCTTCACCTCTATCGGGCGCACGGATGCGCCCGAGGTGGGGCTGCCGCTTACCGGCAGCTTTGATGCGACGGCGGCAAATGCTCGATGTGCGAACCGAGACAGACGCAGCGGCGCGAGAAGAAGCAACTCATCTGCTGCAAGACGGCGGCCGATCGTTCGGGCTGCGGCCGTTGGCCGCTTGTACGCTCGCCTTGGAACGAGGCAGAACGCTCACGGGCGGCGCGAAGCAGCTTGCCGATCGGCTGAAGAAAGATCAAAAGACTGACCGCCAGCATCGGAATCCGCCGCGAACACGCAATTGAGGGTGCCGAACATCCTCGTTTCTCAGCGGACCATCGGCCTTGCAAGCGGTAGCTGCAAGCCGTCACGCCGTGCTAACGGCCGATGCGCAACTCTTCCAGCGATTGCGAGAGTCGGTCGAGAAGATCAAGTTCCGTTTGACGCTCCGCTGCCGATCCGCGGAAACCATCGCCTGCCGCCGACCGCTGGACTTCATTAATCCGCCGCGCTAGTTGGGCGGCTACCGGCACAACCGACTCGAATTCGCCAACGCTGGATCGGTCTTTCTCGGGCACCAACTCGATGAACTGCCGCAGGTGACGCTGTTCCTCGACCAAGAGCCTCAAGCGGCGCAATGATCCTTCAACGCTGGTTCGCGACCATGGGCGGCCGTCATCGTCGAGCTCGGCCTCCAGCGTCCGCAAATTCAGGGAGTTGGCCGCCACCCGCGCAGCCAGTTGCGGCACATTGACTTGAATGGGAAGCGGTTCGTCCGCGGCGTGGGCGACAATCAGCTCCTCATCGACGGCCGCCAACGCACGAAGCCGACTCAACACCGCTGTTGGGTCGGCCGTTGCCGATTGCGCATTGCGGCCGTTGCGCTGCAACGGTTCCGACGGACGCCGGTTCAACGGTTGCGGCTCAACGGGCGATGCAGTCGGTTCGGCTGCTCCTGCATTGACCAGCGCAGACCGTAAGGCCATCGCCGCGGCCCCACCGGCCGGGCGCTTCTCAATTTGCGTTGCCGCGGGCGGATCGAGCCGCGGCGGAGAAAGCGGCGCTTCCGCTCGCATCGCTCCGGCGGCCTCACGAGCGAGCGACGCCAAGTCTTCGTCGGCAAACGGATCCTCGTCGGGCGGGTCTGCCACGGGTTTCGGCGGCGGAGTTTGTTTGGGAGACGGAGCAGATGAATCCGCCTCGTTTGGCGAACTGTCGGGCTTCGTTTTCCGCAGCGGCGGACGACTCGGAGGATTCTTCTCCGAAGTCGGTTGGCCGGTGCCGGTCGTCGGAGTTTCGGTCGGCGGAGCGTCGGTTGGCAGCGGTTGATTCGGCACGATGCCGCCCGACGACTGGCTCGCGGGGCGATTCGTTGGCGCCGGGCCGGGCGCGACCGATGCCGAAGGGGTCGGTTTCGGTTGCGCGGGCTCGGGATCCATCGGCGGCGGCAATGGCGCGATGTCGATCGCGCTCACGCCGGTTCGGGGCGCGGGCGAGTATTCCGGCTCGTTGCGCGAGGGCGGCTTCGGCAGATCGTCATCTGCGGGCGATTTGCCGGAAGGCGGTGGCGGCGAAGGCGCCGGCCGATCCGGCGGCGCGGGCCGGTCCGACGGCGCGGGCGTATCGGGCGTCTCACGGGGCGCAGGCGTTCGTGCGGCATTCGGATCGGGTTTCGGCCCGACCAAGTCGCCCGAACCACGCTTCGGGTCGGCGGCCAGAATTTCGTTGATGTTGCCGGGCAAATCGAATCGAGGCTCGGTCGGCAGCGGTCCCTTCGAATTAGGCAAAGCGCTGTTCACGCCGGCAATGAGCCAATCGACCATCACTTGCTGCCGATCGAACGAGCCGTGCTTTCGCCAAGAGTCGAGCACACGATCGAGGGCTTCGAGTCGGGCATCGTATTCCTTGCGATTGCCGTAATAGGTTTCGTACACCTTCACTCGATACTGGCGGATCAGTCGCACAATGGCCGCCCGCTCGCGACGGTCGGTCTCCAAGACGAGTTCACGAATCAAGTCCCAGCCGACATTCGGTTGACGAAGCGCAGCGGCTACAGATTGGCGGCGTTGCGCCGCTTGGTCGGGCGGCAGCAAAATGCGGTGGGCTAAATCGAGTCGTCGTTCCAGTTGAGCGAGATACGCCTGTTGGGCAGCCGGTTCCATAGCGGCGATGGCGCGAACCACCGCGTCGGCATCGACTTGCTGTGCGGTTTGTGCGCCCGCAGCGCCCAAGATAGCCAAAGTGAGAAGAAGCGAGGGCATGGCCGGCATCACATCCGTTACAAAAGGAATAAACGTTCGCAGAGTTCTCCCCTCAAGCCTAGGGCGCTAAAGGGATTCTGTCAAACGCCATCCCCGTGCTAAACGGCCGTGCAGAGGCTCGCCGCCCAACGGAGCCTTGTCCGCGGGCGTTGGTTTCGCCCGGAAGACCAGCTCAACCGCAGCTGGGTGGTCCTCAACGGGCAGACAAGAAAACATGCGATGGGCGGGCCATCGGCCCAAAACCCCAAACCGAAGGCGCAATCGGCGGTTGACTCCGCCGCCGGCGAATGCAGAACAACGCTGAAGGCCACGCGTCGCGATTTCGAACCGTCTGCGGTTTGTTTTCGCGAGAACAAACGCAGCCAGCCGAGTACGGGCAACGCCGGCCGCCGGTCACTTTTCGATGGTTCGTCCGGCTTTGTACCGGGCAGCCCGATCCGCCAATTTCGGGTCTTTGCTCAAAGCGATCACGCGATCGAGTGCGGTATCGAACTCCGCCTTGTTCGGTTCTCGCAACTCCTTGTGATGGGCCAGTTCGCAAATCGTCGCGCATGCTTGCTGGGCGTGGGCAGGCTGGTCGAGATAGGGAACGACGAACCGCAGAGACTCGATCGAACGTATCGCCTTCGCACGATCAATGGCCAGATTTCGCTCTTCATCACGAGTTGCCAAGGCGACGGCCTTTTTGAGCAGCGCCAGCCGTTCTTCATTAGAGCGCCCGTCCGCTAAAACGGCAACCCGAATCAGTGCGCGCAGGGCCGACAACCGATGACGATCGGATGGCCCCGTCTGCGCCAAGTCCAGCAGCTTGGCGGCCACCGAGGCGTCGGGCCAGTTGCAAAGGGCACGGAAGCCCGCCTCGCGCAGTTCCTCGTGATCCGACTTCATTGCGGCTTCCGCAGCGCTGAGGGCTTCGGGGCCGCCCACGCGCCCCAGTGCCGGCAGCACCTTGACGCGCGCGTCGGGAGGCAGCTCCCGGTAGGCTTTCAGCAGCGGTGCGGCCCGCTCCGCCTCGTTTCCGCGCGCGCAAGCGAACATAATTGCCTTTTCAACGGCTTCGCGTTCAGCGAGTTGCTCCGTTTTCAGCAGCAGGGCGACCAGCCCGCCGACTTGTTCAGGCCCGGCAAGCTTGTTCAACGCCGCCAGGGCGGCGCGGCGCAATTCAGCGTCGCTGTCGCCGGCCAGGGGCAAGATATCGGCCGCGGCACTTGTCGCATTGCGTTCTACCAAAATATCGAGCAATGCAATGCGCAGCGCCGGCGAGGCGGCACCTAATTGCTTGGTCAACGCTTGGTTGACCTCAGCCCCGGGAATGCGAACGAGGGCCGATCGTGCGGCCGCACTTTTCGCCGAATTTGAGTCGGCGACGGCTTCGACCAAACGAGGCACCGCTTTCGCGCCGGATAGCGAGCCGATCGCCCGCAGTACGGCCGCCTGAACTCGCTCATCGGGGCTGTTCGAAAGCTTCTCAATCGCGGGCAGCGCGGCTGCGTCGCGACGGGCGGCCAATGCGTCGATCAAGGCTGCCTGCCCCTCTGCCGATAAACTCGGAAGCGATTCGGCAAATCGGAGAGTTGCCGGCTCGCCCGGCATCGCCTCGCGCACTTGCTGAAGGGCCAACCCGCGCAGCTCTGCATCGGGCTGACGCAGCAGCTCGACGATCATCTGAATCGATTCGTCGCCGGCAGGCTCCGCGCCCGCGGCAGGCAACGCCCAAAGAACCAGAGGCAACATCGCGCCCGAAAACATGCCCGAAACAAGCCCGCGAAACATACGATTCTCCGTGCCAATAAACCCTCGCCAATCACGGTAACAACGGTTTGCCGCGCATTCGGCGGCGAATGAGCGGCTTAGGGCCGCGAACATCGATTTCCTGAAAACCGTTCTCCCACGCGCACAATCGCCCAACAGGCCGTTAAGCGGCGTTCTTTGCCGTGCCGAGGCGACTTGGTTGTGATGCTTGCCGTTGTCCGGTCAGAAAAGCAATAGCCGACGACGTTCCCGCAGCCGCACGCAGCAACGGGAACGTCGCGGCGTTTCTCATCAACTGACCGAAACGATGACCGCAGCGTCGAACCTCAGAATGGCACGTGCGCCAAAAGGCCGATGCACGCGGTCAAAACGTTCTGCCGGCCGACGGCCATCGCGGCGCTGCATCCTCAATAACGAGCAACGCCTATTTGGCCCCGGCGGCGGCCAACATGCCGCGGGTGGCGGCCAGGCGAACCTGTTTCGGTTGATCATCGGTATTGAGCGATTTGTAAATCGCCAGGGCCTGAATTTTGTCGCCCGCAGCCAGCAGCTTCTCGGCACATGCAAGCCGCGCGTCGGTCCAAGCCGGTTTGACGGCCTCCGTCGGAACAACACCGGACAGAGCCTGGGCGGCTGCGGCCGTGCCGATCAGCCCAAGAGCGGTTGCGGCCGCTGCGGCGATCTCGGGGTTCGAATCCTTCAGCGACGCAGCCAAGACGGGCACGGCTTCCGCATCGCCTCGCGTGCCGAGCGATCCAATCACGCCGATTTTTTGCGCGCCCGAGGTCGTCGCAACCGCATCGCGCAGGGCCTTGGCGGCTTCGGCGATTTCCATGCGTTCCAGCGCGAAACGCGCCATGTGCGACATCTCTTTGTCGGCCAGCAGCGAGGCCAACGTGGGAACCGACGCCGCCGAGCCGATCAGCATCAGCTTGCGGCAGGCATAGTCCTTCGCCCCGCGCGAGGCGTTGCTTTTCAACACGGCGATAAGCTGCTGCTCGATCGCCTTTCGAGCGTCGCTGTTGCCGAACGACGCGGCAATCGCTTCGTCGAGCGGCTTGATTTTGTCGTACGGCTGGCCCCAGTCGAAGTCTTTCAGCGCATCGACGACCGCAGCCGGATTGTTCGCGTTGGGGTCGGCAGCCTGCAAATTCGCAGCTGCACCGAGCGCGGCCCCTGCCGCTGCCAGTGTGGAAGAAAGCGGTTTATTCATCGATCAGAATCCTTGTTACTCGTGCTGTGACTTGTCTTGTGCCGGGAACATCTCGCTGAACGCGGCGATCATGCGCGGATGCAACGAGCGGTCGATCCCATCCATCGGTTTTTCATTGATCGGCCTTCGTGTGTTACGAAAGCACCCACGGCTCGCGCTTGGCGCGGTCGAGCATGCGGTTGGCTTCGGGGTCGTTGGGGAAGATCTCTTTGATCGGATCCCATTTCAACGGTCGCTTCAGTTCGTAGCAAATGTTGCCCAGATGACACACCGAGACGGTGCGATGGGCCAATTCGATGTCGCGGAACGGCTTTTCTCGCGTCTTGACGCAATGCAGGAAGTCGCCGTAGATGCCACCCTGCCCTTTGTAGCGGGGCATTTCTTTCGGAGGCAGTTGCTCGTTGGGAGTGCCGACAACATCGACATTCCCTTTGCCCGGGCTGTGGTACATCCGCAAACCATTGGCAAAGACGTACGTCAGGTATTTCACGTCCTTGCCGTCGGGTGGGATGATCTCCACCGGCCCCTGATCCATCACGCCGCACGCGAACATCGCACCGCCGAACTTGTGGGCGCCCCAGTCGGTCATTCCGCCGCCCGAGTAGTCCTTCCACGAACGCCAGCCGGTGCCGTTGATCGAATAAGTTCCGCTGAGGCGATAAGGATGGTACGGAGCCCAGGGAGCCGGCCCAAGCCAAAGGTCCCAATCGACATCCGGCGGAACCGGCTCGCCGCCCAACGTACAGGGAACGGACGGGCCGCCGATATTGACGAACACCTCTTTAATGGTGCCGAACTCGCCATTCCAACACTTCTGGGCGAGTTGGCCATAATCGTCGAGCACGCGCTGACTGCCGCCCGAAACCACACGGCCGTAGCGACGCGCCGCCTCGACCATCCGTCGGCCTTCGCGAATGGTGAGCGACTCGGGCTTCTGGCAATAAACATCTTTGCCGGCACGGCACGCGAGGACGACCATCACCGCATGCCAGTGATCGGGCGTGGCAATGTGCACGGCGTCGATATCGCTTCGAGCGAGCAATTCGCGGAAGTCGCGATACACCCGACAATCCGAATTCTTGTAGCGGTCGTCTACTCGCTTCTTGGCGTTTTGCGCCGCGCCCTGCCGCACGTCGCACACGGCGACATACTGCACCTCGTTGCGCCCGAGGAATGCCCCCAAATCTCCCGAGCCCATATTCCCAATGCCGATGCCGCCCATCACGATCCGCTCGCTAGCCGGAGGGCGTCCCTCACCGCCCAACGCGGTCGAGGTGATGACATACGGGGCCGCTGCCGCCGCCGTCGCAGTGGCGACGAACTGCCGGCGTGTCCACACGCGATTCTTGCACGTCATAGAAAGCTTCCTCGCAAAGGCGTTGAAACCGATCATTCCCTACGCGAGCAACGCCCGCGCGCCAAAAAATACCAGCGGCCAAACGAAACCGGCCGCATGCAGTCGGACTATCAATGCGAACCGCATTACCCGTTGCTAACTGAATCCTCGGCCCGTAAGTGCTCGGGGGCCTGCGCGGAGTGAAAACCGACTCTCGCTACGGTGGCAAGCGGCCTCAACTTGCCCACCGTTCGTTCGCAGGCACCGCGGAAGGCAGGTCGCACGTGAATCGAAATGCTATTGTCGCAACAGCCGGCGTTCCAGC
This sequence comes from uncultured Planctomycetaceae bacterium, assembly GCA_964631235.1. Taxonomy (GTDB): domain Bacteria; phylum Planctomycetota; class Planctomycetia; order Pirellulales; family Thermoguttaceae; genus JARKPK01. Next base: position 14,436 of record CAZVZX010000047.1, read on the forward strand.
CGCCGCACAATGATATCCGGGTTATCTGGGCGGTGCTGACTGCTGATGATCGTACCACCGAGCAGACAGCATGTCCATCAGGACGAGCGATTGTCACCGCTGGGGCAGCGGCTTGCGACGGCAAGACGAATCGGAATCTGTTGACTGTCGGTTGTTTACCTTCAGATCGGCGCAAACGTGGTGTTCGCTCGCGGGACGATCGCCGCCGGTCGCCGAAAGGGACGATGGAGTCAATGTTTTCGATCGGAATTGGTGCTATTTCGAGCCGTTGCGCCTATAATAAGCAATCAGGCTTGCAAAAATCGACCAAACCCGGCAAAACGACCGTTGACTCGGCCGCGGGGGCCCACGCTGGGTTCTTTCGTCAGGGAGGGAATCGCCGTGGCCAGTTGTAAAGAAACGGCAAGAAACCTGAACCGGTTTGAGCGGGGACAACGTGTCGTGCGCAGCCTCGCTGTGCTGCTGTCTGTGAAGTCCTCGTTCTTGCGGCACGGACTCCAGGAACCAACAGGAGCTGGGGTCGGGGCGGGTGCGCCGGCATCGGTCTGTTGGCGTCCCCGCCACATGCTGCGCGCAGTGTCATCGATAGCTCGATGCGTTCATGCAGTTGGGGCGGCCTTCGGCTCGGCTTGGGTGTTTGCCGGGGCTCTCGCATTTGTGATTTTCTGCGTTGGATCGCCGGCATTGGCTCAGCGGCCGGTACGACCGCCGGCAACACCGCCCGCCGGACCGGCAGGCGGCGGCCCGGGCGCGCCGGCACCGATGGTGCTGGTTCCGATGGAAGTCAATGCGCCCGTCTCGGCGGTGCAACCGGGCGCGATCATCGTCCACGATGGCCGGCAGCCGGTCTCGCTGCGACTTGGCGAGCGAACGGAGATTCACATTCGCGGAAAGGTCGAGCCCGACATGCTCAAGCCGGGCGCCGCGGTGCGATTCTTTGCCGAAATCGACAAACGCAGCGGCCGTGTTCGAGGAAAGATCGATCAGATTATTCTGTTCACGCCCGAAAAAGACGGCAATCGAATGCTTGGGGCGTTTTACCATCAGCCCTCTGCTACTGAAGGGGCCGGCGGTGCCAATATGCCGCAGGCAAACGCGGCGACCCCGCCCGAGGAAAGCAAAGACGCCGATTCTGGGCGGACCAACCGGACGGGCAAGGCGGAAGAGCAAATCGATCTGTTCGATGTCCGCGGCCAGGTCGTGGGACTTCGCGGGACCGTTCTCACTGTCAACGTGCAAACGAACTATTTTCGCTCGCCTATTCGGGCGGAGATGAGTGAGGGCTGCACCATCATCGCCGACTTGGCCGACATCAACGTCATTCGTCCGGGCGATCAGGTACAAGGCCGGGGCGTACAAATCATGCCGCAAACATTAGAGATGCTTTCGATTGAGGTGACCCTGGCCGAATCGCTCACTAGTCAGCCGCGTAAAAAGCCGCGTCCGCAGGTTGCCAAGACGCCGCCCCGAACGACCCCTGCTCGCCCAAACCAACCTCGCGAGAGCTTCGAGGTTGCCGACGAAATTGCCAGGGAGCGAGCCGAAAAAGAAAAGACGGCAGCCGCCGGCGGCGCCATGGGACCGCCTGACGGCAGCGGCCCTGGGCAACCGGTTCCAAGCGGCCCGGCGCCCAACGGCCCGTCCGCCCAGTCAACGCCACCGGGCGAACGGCCACCGATGGCTGAAACAGAGCCGCGCCGCAACCCAGGCGAACCGCCGAGTTCGACCGAGCCTCGGACGGGGACGCCTTCGCCAAGCAGCGAGTCGCCGAAGCGAACGGCGGAAGAGATTGCGCAGCTTGCGGAGAAATTGGTCGGTTTGTTGGGCACATCGCGGCAAGAACAGATTCTGCGCGGTGGATTCAAGGCTCGGCTGGCGGACGGCAAAGAAGCCGTCTTTTTGCCAGCCAAGCGAATACCGGCGGATGAGCTGCGTCAACAAGTCGGGCCGCCCGACAGCGCGCGTCAGATTTCCGCCGAATTGCCTGTCGGGGAAGACGGTGCCCCGCAAAAGGTGCAGTGGTCGATTTGGGCATACGGGCCGATCCGCGTACTGGTGGACGACCGCGGAAAGACTCAATACTTCGGCGTACAGGCGCCCGAAGAACAGCCGAAGCCGGCGTCTGAATAGACGTTTCTCTTAGACCGAGCAGGTTTCGCCCCGAGTTCTTTTCGACCGAGCAGAAGCCGCGCGGAGTCCACCGAGAAGATCGGCGGGCGGCGGCTCGCGTCGCTCTCGCTAGTGTTGCGTTGGCGAAGCATCTCTTGTACCTTGCCACGCGAGAAAGGGCTTTCTATCCTTTTATCCTTGTAGAACACAGCGATCATCTCATCGCGAGGGCAATGGAAAACCATCACCGACTGGAGAGTACGACATGCAGTATCGCAAATTGGGGAACTCGGGCATTGAGTCGTCTGTGATTGGGTTCGGGGCTTGGGCCATCGGCGGTTGGATGTGGGGCGGGGTCGATGAAGAGGCGGCTGTCAGTGCCGTGCAGGCATCGCTCGATGCCGGCGTGAACCTGATCGATACTGCACCGATCTACGGTTACGGCCGATCGGAAGAGATCGTAGCGAAGGCGATTGCCGGTCGACGCGACAAGGTCGTTCTGGCAACCAAATGCGGATTGACGTGGGAAGGCGACGAGGGCGAGTTCCATTTTTTTGCCGACGACAAAGGGTGGCGTCGCAATGACGGTCCGGTTCGCGTGTTCAAGAACCTCCGTCCGCATGCCATTCGCCGCGATGTCGAGAACAGCCTTCGCCGACTGCGGACCGACTACATCGATCTGCTGCAAACACATTGGCAAGACTCGACTACACCCATTTCTGAAACGATGGAGTGTTTGCTCAAATTGAAGCAGGAAGGCAAGATCCGGGCGATCGGGGTATCGAACTGCACCGTGGCGCAGCTCGAACAGTATGGTCCGATCGATTCTGATCAGGAGAAGTTCAGCCTGATTGATCGTGCCATCGAAACGAACGGCGTTCTCGATTACTGCCGTCGGCACAACATCGCCATGCTGGCGTATTCGCCTTTGGCCAATGGGCTGCTCACCGGAAGCCTTTCGCCCGATCGCCAGTTCGGCGAGGGGGACTTTCGCCGTGGCCACCCGCGATTCACTTCCGACAATATCCGCAAAATGAACGAAGCCCTCGCCCGGTTGCAGCCGCTGGCCGACGATCATCATGCGACGGTGGCACAGTTGGTCATTGCGTGGACCGCCGCGAAGGAAGGAATTACGGTCGTTTTGTGCGGTGCGCGGAATGCGGCTCAGGCGCTGAGCAATGCGGCCGCGGCCCAGCTCCGCCTGCGGCCCGACGAACTGGCGTTGATTGAACAGGCCGTCGCATAATGCCGCCTTCGGCCGCAGCCGACAAAGCGAGGCACCCGCCAAAGCGAGTCGCTGCGGACTGTGGGCGCACCGCGCGAACAATGGCCGAATGCTGCGATAAAGGGACCATCGTTTTCTTCCACCATGCACCGTTCGCTGCGGACGGCAAACGCGGCGGTGTCCTTGTTGGTTCAGGAGGGGCCGCTCGACGCCTGCCGCCCTTTCGCCCTCGTCTGTTCGACCTGCGTGTAGAGGCGGGTGTTTTGTCAGCGAAGACTAGGTTCCGCCCGTCGAACTGAAGTACGCCGCGGCCGCTTTCGCGGCACAATAACACTGGGTACAATTCGGTGATGAGCGACACCAAAGAAAAGCGAATCACGGTCCCCGATTTTGTGGGGTTCAAAGCGGCCGGACAGAAGATCACGATGCTGACGGCCTACGATTACACTTCGGCCCGATTGGTGGATGCGGCCGGCGTCGAAGGCGTGTTGGTGGGCGACAGCTTGGGAATGGTCGTGCAAGGGCGTGAAAACACCTTGCCCGTATCCCTTAGCGAAATGATCTACCATGCCGAAATCGTGGGTCGGGCGGTGCGACATGCGTTGACCGTTGTGGACATGCCGTTCCCTAGTTTTCACTTGGGACGTCGCCGAGCCGTGGCGAATGCCGCACGGTTGCTCAAACGCACTCGATGCCAGGCCGTGAAGCTCGAAGGCGGGGTCGAACAGGCTGACGTGATCGAGGCGTTGACCTCCGCTGGCATCCCCGTAATGGCCCATTGCGGGCTGCGGCCGCAGTCGATTCATCAGTTGGGCGGTTATCGCGTGCAGCGCGACGAAGCTCGGCTGACGGCCGACGCCCAGGCGTCGCAACAGGCCGGGGCCTTCGCTATCGTGCTCGAGTGCATTCCGGCTCACACGGCGAGGCACATTACGGCCGACTTGCGCATCCCCACGATCGGCATCGGGGCCGGCCCCGGTTGCGACGGACAGATATTGGTGTTCCACGACCTGCTGGGGCTAACCCTCGACCGTCTGCCACGCCACGTCCGCCCGTTCGCGGATCTAAAGACCACCATCGTTGACGCCGTGAGTCGCTATCGTGATGACGTGCGTTCGGGCGCGTTTCCCGGTCCGGAACAAAGCTTCGAGTGAGATTCTCGCCCGATTCTTTCCTCCCCTGTCTTGTGCTCCCCGCAAGGATTCCGGCCACCAGCGGGAACGGGTTTTGGGCGGGCGCGGGAGCACCGCTGCCGCTTGAGTTTGCCAATTGGGCGGATTTTCTCGTTTCTCTCCGGCAGGATCGCCTTGGACCGGCCGCCAAAGCGGCGCACGGCCCGTTTACAACCTCACCTAAATCGATATATTGTCAGTGATTCTACGCGCCGCGTTCGTTGCGCGGCGGTTTTGCCGAGCGTGACCCAGCCGCTTCTTTCTGCCGGGAGGATGATCTATGGCAGCCCTACCGTCGTATGTGGCGGAAGCGAAACCGCTTCCACTCGACAAGCGCGCACCCTGGTACGCAACCACTGCCCAGACTTATGCCGGAATCATGCTTTGGTTTGTCTTTTGGCACGAGGTGCCCGTCGGTTCCGGCTTCAAGCAGCTTTACAGCGAGTTTGCCGGCGGGACGTTGGCCCAGGGATTGGGCGTGGCGTTTTTGGGGCTGATCATTGCGGCGTTGATTTGCCATTTTCTCTTCTATCTGGTGCCCGGCACCTTGGGCATGAGAACGGGGTTGCCGCTGTACATCGTCGGCACATCGACCTACGGTGTGCAGGGCGGGTTCATCATGCCCGGGTTCTTGATGGGCGTATTGCAGTTCGGCTGGTTGGCCGTGAATGCGTACTTTTCGGCGCTGCTCTTGTGTGCCCCGTTCAATGCGGGCCCAGGGAGTGTGACTCACTCGGTTGTCGGCGCTGTGTGGGCCATCGCGGCCGCGTTTGTCGGACTGAAAGGCATCCAATATGTGGCCAAGGTTGCTACCTTCCTGCCGTTGATTCCGTTGGTGATTCTGTTGATTCTTGCGGCGTACACGATCGGCGGGGTCGGTCAGTTCGACTCGGCCAAGCTGGTTGGCCAATTCACCGGTGAGAAGTTCACGGAAGTCAAACCGGCGCTCTCGTCATTTGGGATCATCGCGTTGATGAGCACCTATATCGTCGGGTTCTTCGCGACCGCGGGCGCAGCAGGCACTGATATCGCGTCAAGCAACCGCAACAAGAGCGACGTTCAATTGGGCGGCCTGGTGGGCGTGGCAGGGGCTACGATCTTCGCCGGCGGTTTGTCGCTGTTGATTGTGGCCGGGGCCGCAGGCCTCGATCTCACCAAAGGCGACCCGATCTTGCAGACCTCGGCCTTGATGAAGTTCATCGTCGGTGAAAAGACAGCCGCCGTGTTCTGGTATCTGCTGGCGATTGCCGCGTTCCCGCCGGCATGCTTCTCATCGCTGATTGCCGCCAATAGCTTCAAGACCACGCTGCCGAAGGTGAATCCGTTCATCTCCTGCGGAATCGGCACCTTAGTTGCAATCGTGCTCGTGGTTACTGGCGCTGCGGGCAATGCGGTGGACGTGTTCAAAGTGATCGGAGCGTCGTTCGGACCGATCTGTGGGGCAATGGTTGCCGACTACATCCTCGCCGGCTACAAGTGGCCCGGCCCGCGTGCCGGTTTCAATCCGGCCGGCTGGATTTCGTGGTTCGTCGGATTCGTTATCGGCGCAATCGACTTGGTTGCCAAGTACGTTCCGCAACTGGCGGTGTTGGCCGGCAAGATTCCGGCCCCGCCCGTCATGGCGTTCGTCGTCGGCTTCGTGCTATACCTTGTGCTGGCCAAGGCGGGCATGGTGAGCCAGTCGCTGCCGATGCCTGCCAACACGCAAGAGCAATAGCTGACTGTTCGTTTCTGTTGAGCGAATTGACCGTGGGCGCGGTCTCCGGACCGCGCCCCGGTTCGTTGTTCGGCTGAGGAAGAAGGCGGGCTGCGCAGCAAGGGATCGGTTCGGCGACGTGCCCGCGGTCTGTCGGTTTGTTCCACACGACCGCAATTTCAGAGGCAAGAAAGGCGGTCGATTTCAATCCGATCGCTTGCACGCCGGGTGTTGCCGAACACCGACGGTTACGGCAGCGATTGCCCACCGTAGGGTATTTTCTCGGCGGAATTGCGCGCAGTGCCAAGGTACCGATGCCGCAGGTGTTGCTTCACTTACGCGGCGGGCGGCGCACCGTTTTGCTGCTCGATAGCGGCGATCTTTTGCAGCCGCCGCGCGTGGCGACCACCTTCGAACGGCGTTCGCAGCCAGGTTTCAACGATGCGATCGGCCAGCTTCTCGCCCATCACGTCGCCGGAGAGGCACAATACGTTAAGATCATTGTGCCGCCGGCTCAGCTCGGCCGTAATATCGTCGAAGCACGGGGCCGCACGAACCCCCGGAAACTTATTGGCCACGATGCACATGCCCAGCCCGGTGCCGCAGATGAGAATGCCGCGGTCAACCTCGTGCCGACTCACTTGCCGAGCAACGGTTTCGGCAACATCGGGATAGTCGGTATCGTCGTTCGCCGGAACGCCGAGATCGACAACCTCTTCCCCCAATCGCTGCAAATGATCGATGAGCTTCAGCCGCAGATGATCTCCGCGGTGATCGCTACCCACGGCAATCCTCATATCGCTTCCCTTCGCGCGTACTCTGACTCGGATTGACTGATCGTTGGGAAGGAACGCAACGGCGGACTCACACGCTGCGGACTGGGCCCGTTTCCCATCGGCCGTGCTGACGGCAGTCCCATTTCAAGGTTCAACAGACGCCGTTTCGACGAACATCCCCGAACGATTGCTATTGTAAGTGATCCGTTTATCGGCGGAAAGCAGCACTTCCAAGCGACGCTCGACAGACGGAAGGCGTGTCGTAACGTGCTATGGCGGCAGTAGTTGGGTGCTTCGGACAGCCGGAGCTTCAACCAACGGTTCCGGAAGAGCCCACGATGGTTCCCGCCGACAACGCGACGGCCCTCGCTCAGCGTTGCGGCCGAGAGTCAGCCAACACGAATTGCGATGGGCGTTGCCAAACATGAACCGCGCCGCGTTGAGCGGCCCGATTCATTGCGGCGTATCGTTTCCGTCGTGTGAATCAAGGCCGACGCCTCGGGTGCGGGCGTGCGCGACCAAGGCATCGAGCCGATTGAGATCAATGCGGGCGGGCGCCACCTCTTGTTCGTCAACAGCGTCGGCCGTTCCAGCCGCAACGGCAGCGACGGCAGTTTCAACGGCACCCGCTGCATTGGCAGAATGTTCGCCCTTTTCGGACTCGGGCGAGGTATCGTCGCAGGTCGATCGTCTGTGCGTCAACAATCGGCGCGCGGTCCAGAGGTACTGAACGATCGGAAACACGCTGAACCCCAAAGCAGCCAATCCTGAATAGTAGGCCAACTTGTTCGCAATCCAATAAAAGTGCAGCCAAAGCAATCCGCAACCGACAGCGCCCATTGTTGCCGTCGTTGCCAGGTGGCTGCGGGCGGACTGCCACAATGATCGCCATGCGTGTTGATCGAGGGCAGATCGCGTCGATTGATTCGCCAGCTCGCGCATTGCGTCCATATCAAGTTGCTTTTCCGGAGCGATGGCCCGCGGTGCTAATTCGGATAACGGTCGGCGGTGTGCATCAGATGCCGCGTCGCTTTTTTCGCTCGCGGCCGGCGTTTGCGGAGTCTCGTCTTCCTCGGATCGATGGCGCCGCGACGACGGCTCCGTTGTCTGCTGCCGAGGCGCCGGCTGATGCGACTTGCCCAATCGGCGCATCAAGTCGGCCATGTAGGCATCGATATCGTCTTCCCCCGATCCTTCAGTGCCGCTATCAGCCGTGGTTCGCGTTCCTCGATCGGCGGCGTAGGCCGACTTGCGCGCCGGCTCATCCGTTGCCTCTTCATCCTCGGATTCGTTTGTTTCCTCGCGGGACCAGTTCTTGAAACGCCCTGGTGCGGCATCGTCGTCATCGTCCGGCTCAGAAGCGTCGAACACACCGGCCGCCTCGGATGACCTCACGCGCTGCGCAGGGAGCGAGCTTTCGGCATCGCCTACGTGGGAATGCTCGCGCAGCCCGGCCTCGGTCTCGCCCGTCTTGTTTGCCGATCCCTGTTCGGCCGCGTTGTTCTCGCGGCGGCCCAGACGGCGCAGCACATCTTCCAGTCGCAACGCCAGCGCCTCGGTCTCTTCGGTCGGGCGACCGTATTCCCGCCGTTCGTTTTCTTCGAAGCGGCAAGCGGGGCGATCGTCGTCGAAGCCGATCGATGCAGTGGAATCATGTTTGTCGCTTCCGCGGTCGCCACAGAAGCCTTCCCTTTCCGAATCGGCATCACCATGAACGACCGAGGCATCGTCACCGTCGGCTGTGGTTTCGGATTGCAGAGGGTTACTGGGAGAAGCGGGCGATCTGGGGGCAGCGGCGGTTGAGAGCATCACCGATTCCGCGACTCCTATTGATGTTTGCGACTGCCATCCGGCCCGCTGATCGAGAAGCTGTTGCCGTAGAGATTCCAGCTCATCTTTCTGTCGCGACAACTCGATCCGCTGCTGGGTCAGTTCGGCAGCTTGTGCAGTAAGCCGTCGATCGATTTCGTTGCTTTCAACGGCAAAGCGATTGCGTTCGGCATCGAGCGCAGCCCGTACTCTTGTCAGTTCATCACGTTCGGCAGCGACGGTGCGAGCCTGTTGCTCGATCTCGTTCAACTTCTCCGCTAGACTCTGTTGAGCTTGGGCCAGCCGCGCTTCCCATTGTTCGAGTTCGGTTCGTTTGGCCACGAGTCGGGATTCGACGGCCGTTTGTGCGTCGAGTGCTTCGCGACACTGATTTTCGAATTGTTGGCGCCGATCATTCAGCGTCGCCCATTCCTCTTGCAAGAAACGCTTCTGTTCTTCCAGTTGGGCACGCTCGATACGGGCGTCGGCCGAGTTCATCGCTGGCGAGTCGCGCCCGTCACTTTCGGGCGTCGGCGACGACGGTTGCTGGGGCAGCAAGCGGGAGCCTGATCCTGCGTTGGCATGGGGGGGCTCGGCAAACGGCTCGCTTGCAACGGCTTCGTGGGTTCGGGCAGACTCGCTTCCTGTTTCTACGACGTGAAACTCGATCGGTCCGATGCTGAGCCGATCCCCCGACCGAAGGAAGGCGTCGTCGAAGGCGGCACCGTTCAATCGAGTATCTGGTGCCCAACGCCGAATATAAGCGCCGGCATCGCCCCGGACGATCAGGCAGTGCATCGGCAGCACGCCCCGAGCGCGAAGCCGAAGCGTACAGCGGCGATCGCTGCCGATGCTGCACTTGGTGGACCGAATGCGAACGATTTGGCCGTGCCTCGGGCCGCCTTGAATCGACAGCACCAGCTCGCGCGTCGAGACAGCGTAATTTGGGTTGGTTGCGCAGACTGAGGAAACCATGGGTCACTACCATCCAACTAATGCCGACCCCCGGTGGCATCCCTGCGGCGCAAGGGTTGTGCGCAGAAGCATTTACTCCTTGTGCAATTGGTAGCTTACGGCAGCGACCGGTCAACGACGCTTTGGGCGATTTAGCCGGTCCCGGTTGAGATTGCCGAAAAAGCGCTGTATATCTTTGCGGGATTTGACGATTTACGGATAGCGATCGCTGACGGTTTTGGGAAAAGGGGCATCCGCTCGGTCGAGATTTCGCCCAAGCGTGTCGCGGGTGTCCACCGCCGTTGGGTGGACCAACTCGACGGTTTTCTCCAGCGATGGCAGTCGGGAAAAACATAAAATCTTGTCAGGAAGCAAGTTGCAACGGCAACATTTTATTGGGCGCGGGGTGAAGAAAAAACAAGTTAAATCCGATGGGAATTCTTGACCCCCGCGGCATTTGTTTGCGTAGTATATTTTGGTTGCGGCACCCGGCATGAAAAGGCCGAAGTTGCCGATCGGTGAATGCTTTCGGAACAGTCTTATCTAATCGGAGAGGGGTTCGAAATCGGCACTCTGAAGGGGGGCAAGCCTTCAGCGGCGCCAGGATCGGACGCGAGGAGGGTACCACGATGGGCCGCAAAGACGCGATCCTGAACATGCGCCAAGTTCTTCTCAAGAGGCGCGACGCTCTGCGAAAGGCGCTGGCTGGCGATTTGAGCCAGTTGCGCGAACTGAATGCCAAGACCTCGGGCGACTTGATCGATGCGGCGCTCGATTCCGTCCAGGATGAGATCAGCTCGCAACTGGCCGAGGTGGAAAGCCGCGAGTTGGCCCGGATCGAGAACGCGCTGGAACGGATGCGCACTGGGCACTTCGGCGTCTGCGAGGGCTGCGGATGCGCGATTCCGATGGCCCGACTGAACGCCCTGCCCTATGCGACGCACTGCATCAAATGCCAGCGCGAATTGGAACGATTGGGCGAGGACGAAGACTCCAGCTCGGATTGGTCGCGCCTTCCCGACGTCCGTAGCGACGTGGACATCTCGATCAACGACTTGGAACTGGATGTATCCTGACAAGCGAGACGGGCGTGGGTAGTCTTCAACCTCCGTTTGAGGGCTACCCATGCTTTTTTTCTTGAGAGTAATGGCCAATTGAGGGTTGCGGCCGTGCGCGAACAACGGATGTTCTCGATTGGTTTCGCTTTGGCGGTTTGGTTGACGGTTGTGGTCGTCGCACAGGCGGCCCAGCCAACGGGTTGGACCAAACTGGAACGAGTCGGTCCAACGTCCCCCGAACGACGCGCCGAATTGAAGCGTCAATTGGCTGAACACGCCCGAGTGCTCGAGGCGCAGTCGGCCGTTGTGAAGATTGTGGCCAAGCTAGTCGGGCCGACGGTTGTGTACATCGAGGCCGATGCACCAGCCGCCGCAAAAAAAACCGGAAAGCAGGTCGAAGAAGCGGGGTCGGGAGTAATCGTCTCGTGGGATGATAAGTACTACGTGCTGACCAACCGCCATGTAATCGCCGGTGCGTCGAACGACACCATCCGCATCCATCTGGCCGACGGCCGACGCCTATCCCCTCTGAAATCGTGGGACGATCCCGATACCGACGTGGCGGTCCTTCTGATCGAAGCTCCCGATTTGGCCGCCGCCGAAATCGGCAACAGCGACACCCTCGAAACAGGCGACTTCGTATTGGCCGTGGGCAGCCCGTTCGGGTTGACCAGTTCGGTCACCTTCGGGATCATCAGCGCAAAGGGCCGTCGCGATCTACGATTCGGCGAGGCTTCGCTCCGTTATCAAGACTTCCTCCAGACCGACGCGGCGATCAACCCCGGAAATAGCGGCGGACCGTTGGTCGATTTGCGCGGTCGAGTCGTGGGCATGAACACGGCAATTGCCAGTAACACGGGGCGAAACGAGGGGATCGGTTTCGCCATTCCGATCAATATGTTCATGCACGTTGCGAAGCAATTGGTCGAAAAGGGAGTTGTCGAGCGGGCGTATATGGGCGTAAGCCTCAATTCCCGGTTCGGACCGGCCTTGGCCGCCGAACTGGGATTGCCGGCTCAAATGGGCGCTCATGTTACGGGCGTCAACAAGGGGTCGCCGGCGGAGGCTGCACGGTTGGCCGTCGGCGACGTCATTCTCATGTACAACAACGTGCCCGTCGAGGACGATGCCCACTTGGTGAACTTGGTCAGCATGACTCCCGTGGGAACCCGCGTGCCTCTCGTCGTTTTCCGCGATCGGCAGACGTTCTCTACCGAAATCGTCGTCGCACGCCGCGAGAAGTAAAAGCCGGCCGCATCTGGGCCCCCCGGCTGTTTCTTCGGCATAGGTTGCCTTTTCGTCACGCACGCTGCGGCAGATGACGGTTTCGCGCCAGATTCGCAGGCGACTCGATCCTTCCAACGAGCTATGTTTGATTGCCTCAGAAGCTGCCTGGTCGCGGGACGATCGGCAAGGGATTGAAGAAACGCCGCGGCTGCTTGGAATGCCGCCCGACGACGGACGGTCGCCAACGAGCGGGTCGTTGCGGCCGCAATCGGCCGAAGACGCTTTGCAGAGGCGAATCGACTCAGAAACCCAGTGTGCGGCTCTCAAGCGAGAAATGAACCGATATGCTCTTGCCGGGCAAACAAGTTGACGCCAATTTCTTCACGCTGATTCACCGCGTTGTCACCGAGCAGGCGCGTCGGGCGCCGCGTGATCGGCGCCGACCGGATCGAGCGGCCTACCAGGCCCTTGCGCGAATTGCGTTGTTTCGCGACGAGGGCATTCCGCCGGAAAGCGAGTTCTTCGATGTTCCGTGCCGCGACCTGACGCGGCGCGGATTTTCATTCGTGCTGCCTTATCGGCCCGAGTTCTCCAAGCTGGTCGTTTGCTTCGGTACGCCCCCCGAGGCCATCTATGTGGCTGCGCGGGTTGTCCATTGCGATACGGTCATTCAGCGGCCCGATGGAACATTCCAAGTGTGCGACTCGAAATCCGTCGAGTCTGGTGCGGGAAAGCCACTCGTTCTGGTCGGGTGCGAGTTTCGCGAGCGTCTGCAACGCTGAGAACGATTCGCGCGGCACCGCCCGGCTTCTCTCGGGCTTCTTTGCGGCAGGTGGGAATTGCGCATCTCAGCGCGCGAACAGTGCAACCGCCCGGCGTGCTGCAATGATCGCGTTTCGCCGAAGAAAACGAAACTCTTTCGTGGCGCGCGACGTGCAAGAGCCGCGCAATGCAAACTGGGCTGTTCGGACGAATTGCCCCGAGCCGCGATTATCGTCAGACGGATCTTTTATGCGGGCTTGGGCTCAGCGCGCAGCTCGGGCCGGCCGAGGTATTACCGTTGCCGAGGGCCGATCTTCGTGCGCAGCGCGGCAACCACGTTGCGCGGAAGGAATCGTGCCAATTCCGCGTCGCCGGTCAGCGGCGCAATCTGTTTGATTAGCGAGCTGGACACGTGCGCCAGCTCACCATCAGCAATCATGAAAAGGGTTTCCACGTCGGGCGCGAGGCGGCGATTGGCCATCATCATGGTCAATTCGGCCTGAATGTCGGTGATCGGACGCACGCCGCGAACCATTACGCGGGCATGGCAGCTCTTGACGAATTCCACGGCCAAACCGGTGAACAGGCGAATCTCGATATTGGGCAAGTGCCCCGTGGCCTCCTCGATCAATCGCCGTCGTTCCTCAGCATCGAACAGCGGCGTCTTTTCCGCGTTTACGCCGACACCAATGATGAGCCGATCGAACAAGCGGCTGGCTCGTTCGATGACGTTCAAGTGACCGAGCGTGATCGGATCGAATGACCCCGGATAAACCGCGATGCGTTCCGACTCCGCCATCATCATCCGCCTTTCAATAAAAGAATCGACCCCGCGCCAACGCCCAGGCTGACATTACCGGCTGCCTTCAGGCTGACCGATAACGGACGCCTGCCGGCAACGCGACACGAACCCCGAGCGTCTTTGCCCGTCTGTCGATCGGCGAGGCGCCCCAGTGCCGGCAACGTCGCCTGGCAAACGCCTCGGCGCGGGCGGCTGACCGACCATCAACCGCTTGATTAACATTGACTCACGCGATTCGATTTCGCCTCGGCCAGGGCATCGATCAACCGATCGACGTCGTCCGCATTGTTGTACGCATGCGGGCTGATTCGCAAGCGGCCCGCGCGGCAGCTTAGCACCACGCTCCGTTGAAGACAATGCCTGCGGACGGCTTGCGGGTCGGTCCCGGGCAGCTCGAACGAAACGATGCCGCTGCGATGGCGAAGCGTTCGGTCGCTGAAGATCGTCGCCCCGAGTCCGCGGAGCCGCTCGCAGGCTCGTTCGCTGATCTCTTCAACGGCCGCGGCCCGCATCATGGCGGGAAAACGATTGAGCAACTCGATGCTTGCCCCCAACGCCAAGAGGCCCGGGCTGTTCTGCGAACCACCTTCGTAGCGAATGGCATTGGGCTTCAAAGTCAGATCGATATGGTGGAAATCGTGTTCATTGACCACACTGTTCCAGCCGACGCCGACCGTGCGCAACAGGTTCAAATGCTCGGGCCGCATGTAGAACACGCCGGCACCCTCGGGACCAAGCAGCCACTTATGGCCGTCGGCCGCCAAAAAATCAACCGGCGTCTTTTCTACGTCGAGTGGAAACACCCCTAGCCCTTGAATTGCATCGAGGAAAAGCAAGATTCCACGACGATGGCAAAACTCGCACAGCTCGTCGAGATCGTGGCGAAAGCCGCCGGCGTAAGTGACCCAGCTAATCGACACGATTCGCGTGCGGGCATCGCAGGCCGCGGCCAATTCGTTCATATCGAGCCGCCCGTCGATGCACCGCAACCGGCGGGTTTCGACCCCTCGATCGGCCAAGTGAAGCCAGGGGTATTGGTTCGAGGGAAACTCATCGCCGCGGGTGACGACGTTGTCGCCGGGCTTCCAGGGGAAGCCTTCGGCCACGATATTGATGCCGGCCGTCGTATTGGCGACCAATGCCACCATCTCGCGCGGAGCATTGATCATCGCCGCCGCGGCGCTTCGTGTTTGTTCGATGCCCGCCGCCCAGGCCGCGCAATGCACGTCGCCGTCATCCAAGGCCTGATGCGTCCATTGTTCAATCCGTTGCGCTGCCGGAGCACTGATCGGCGCCACGGCTGCGTGATCGAAGAAGGCCCATTTCCGGCTGACCGGCATCTGTCGTCGCAGTTCTTCGCGGAGCGTTGCGACGGAGTTCACAGCAGGCAATTCCGTCATTAGTGAAATGCTTTCGTCTGAGATGATCGTGATAGCGACGCCGAGCATCGGGACAGCCCCCGCGACGAATGTCGGCGAAAACGGGCGAGCGACGTTCGCAGAGGCCGTTCGCCCCTCCTGCCTTGCAACACTACTCGATTCTAGGAGCGGGGGAAAACACCGATCGGCGGCTGTTCGGCATTATCGAGCGCAAAAGCCTTGGAATAAAGGTGGACCGGCAGCGGGTGAAGGTGCGTTCCCGTTTCTGTGGACCAAAGTTGCGCGGGGCGGACGGTGTTTGCGTGGTCTGAAATGTTGAAGTATGCTAACGGACTTTGGGGCTGCTGCCCGTGCGGCGGGGCCTAAATCAACTGTTCGGTGGCGGCGCGAGAGCCGTTTGCTTCTTTCGAAGAGAGGGACGTATGCGACAAAGCGTTAGTTGGGGAATGGCAGTGCTATGCTTGATGATTGGAGCGATTCCGTGCGGCGCATCGGCTGACGAGTGGAAAAGCGGCATCGTTTGGCCGCAACCCAAAGTCGTCGATCCCGGGCCGGTGGGCGGTCCGCCGTCGGATGCCATTGTGCTGTTCGACGGAAAAGACTTGTCGAAATTCGTCGATGGCGACAAATGGAAGATCATTGACGGCTATGCCGTGGCCGACAAAACCGGCATTACCACCAAGCAATCGTTCGGCAGTTGTCAGCTTCACGTCGAATGGGCGGCTCCCGAAAAGATCGAGGGTTCGGGGCAAGGACGAGGCAACAGCGGCGTCTATTTGATGGGCAAGTACGAAGTTCAAATACTCGATTCGTACGACAACGACACCTACTACGACGGCCAGGCCGCGTCGATCTACAAGCAGAGCCCGCCGCTTGTGAACGCATGCCGCAAACCGGGCCAGTGGCAGACATACGACATCATTTTCACGGCACCGAAATTCGACGACAAAGGCAAACTGCTCAAACCGGCCTACGTAACCGTGTTGCACAACGGGGTGTTGGTGCAGAACCACTTCGAGATCAAGGGCGGCACCTTCTGGCACAAGCCGCCCGAGTACGAAGCTCATCCGCCCAAGGCGCCGCTCAGCCTGCAATTCCACGGCAACCCGGTGCGATTCCGAAACATCTGGATTCGCGAGTTGGAATCCCCGTCTGGAGAGAAATGACCCGCGGTAAATGCGAGAAATAGATGGAAGACATGCCCAACGATCGCATCGGGATCGGCACCTTACCGTGAAAGAGGCTGAACTGCGATGGCCCAGGACTGGCGGACTTCAAAGAGTCTCTTTTTCACGCCGCTCGGCCCGCGGTGTGGTACTCGATGCGGTAGCGTTCGAGGGTTGTTCCGGCTCTTCGGGTTGGCGTGTGGTTTCATCTTGGCGCGCCGAGCGGCCGGGGTGGCGTACGGCGGGACCGGCCGCGTGCTGCACGCAACGCGCCGATGTTCGGGTGCTTTCGTTCGATGAACGTCGAGGATAGAATGAGATCCGGGATCGGGCGGAACAGGCGGCCGCTGGTTGTCGGCGACGGCCGAAGGCCTCGCGTCTTCGACCGATTGCCGGCGACGGGAGGAAAGTCCGGGCACCACAAGACACGATGGTGGGTAACGCCCACCGGCCGAAAGGCTAGGGAAAGTGCAACAGAAAGCAAACCGCCTCGTCGCGGGCCTGTCCTGCGGCGCGGTAAGGGTGAAACGGTAGGGTAAGAGCCTACCAGCAGGTCGGGCGACCGGCCTGGCTCGGCAAACCCCATCGGGTGCAAGGTCAAATAGGGAGCATTCTGTCGGCGTCGAGTCGGCAGAGCGGATTGTTCTTGGCCGCTATCGACTCCCGGGTAGACCGCTCGAGGCGGCGAGCAATCGCCGTCCTAGATAAATGGTCGCCATCCGTCTCCGGTGTCAATCAGCGGTGCCGTCGTCCGGCCGACTCGGCGAATCGAAGCCGAGGGCAGGCGCTCATCGTCCCCAACCGACGTTGCGGCCGATCGGCAGGCGCAACGGCTTGCCGGGGGCGATACAAGGCTGACGGCAGGCTGTTTGACACCGGAATCAACAAAGGAAACAGAACCCGGCTTATGTTCCGCCCATCCCTCTTCTTTCTATTCGGCTTCTTTGTATTCGGCTTCGGGTCGCTGAATAATCGGCGTTATTGATTCGTCCGCTTGCTGCTTCCATCGTCCATTTCGAGCGCCTGCATCAATTTGGCGATACAAAGCTGATTGATGCTTGTCTCGGTGGCGAACGCCTCGAGTCGCAGGCTTTCGTGCAGGCTTTTCGGTAGGCGGACGGTAATGACACGGGTGGGTTCGCCCGACTTTTCGCTTTTTCGGCCGCGCCGCATCAGCTCTCGCAACATTCGCTGGATTTCGCGGTATTCGTTAGTGCAGCAAAACGCGGCCCACTGCTCTCCGGTCGGGTACAGTTTTCGCAAGATGCCTTGCTCGCCCAAGATTTCACGGTAGAAGCCGACCCAGTTCTGCGATTTCTGGAACACCTCCTCTGCAACGGCGAGGGCTTGCTCAAGGGATTTGACGGCGGGCGTTTCGGCTTTCATCTTCCTGTTTCCTCCATGTGTTTGATGCCGGTAATGGGAGACCATTCACCCGCGATCATGGCGCAGAAAGTCAAGGCCTTGCGCAAGATGCTATCATGATAGCACTTACGACAAAAACCAATGCAGCCTATCACGGCGGCACGCAGTGCATAAAAAACAGGCATGCCGAAATGCCTAAGAAATGAGCAGTCGAAAAAGTCTTATTTTCGAAAGTGTCCACCTCGAATCTGCCGATAACCGGCATTTTTTCCGGTTTCGTCGGTCGATGGCGCGAACGTGAACCCGGCCAACGACAGCTCGACGAGAAAAGCCGTTGATTTGGGGGCGTGCGGCGGCTGCGGAATTTGGGAGGCCGACGCGAGTTGCGTGCTCTCCCGAGGCGGATGGCCCAAAAGGAGCGCATTGAAGAAGGCGTTCTTGTACGTGCAGCCGAGCGTATCTCTATTGCCGTGGGCAGGCCGCAGCCGCCCCGGCCGGGCGATTCGACAGGCCTGTCGGCAGACAAAAGGACAACGCGAGGCGGTTTGCCCGTCACCGGGCGGTGGAAGTTCGATGATCGAGGAATTGCTGACCGAGCGGTTTGACAGCTCCGCTGAAGAACACAATTCCAACGAGTTCATCCCGCGAATTTCGTAGAAAACGCGCACAGCCGCAAAGCCAAGAATAACTATGTCAACGGGCCGTTAAGAAGCGACACACGGACCAGCCCCGCGAAGCGAAGCTGGTCCGTGTCTGAAGTCGTTCGAGGCGAATGGTTCGAGCTGCTCGGTCTCGGTGCGTCGTTTGTCGGCGTTCGAGCAACGCCGAACTCGATTCCGCCCGCCGGCTAGGTTACCGTTCCCTCGCTCGATTGCCGGGTTCGACTCGGAAACGAGGCAGGCGCCCAGTCGTCTCAATCCGCCCGCCGAAAACGCAAACGGCCCGATCGGGGGCAATGCGCAACAACATCGCCAGGTTGCGAGGGCGTCCGATTTACGAATCGAGCGGACCTTCCCGTTGATTTTCGCCGAACCAATTGCCCCATTGGCTGTCGCGTTCACGGCAGCCTTGCGTCGGTGCGGTTGGCGAAGACCAATGGAGGCTGGGAGATTACTTGGACAACTCGGCGGCCACTTTATCGAAGAACGCGACGCACTGAGCGATCTCGGGAACCGAGTTCTCCCAGTTATACTCGTATTCGATGGAAAACACGCCCTTGAATTGCTGCGCGTGGATCTCTTTGAGCAGGGCCGGAACGTCGGCCACGCCGGTTCCCCACGGAACATCGTGCGCGCCGCCGCCCTTCTTATTCAAATCCTTAAAGTGGAACGAGACGATCCGTCCCTTCAGGGCCTTGATGCCCTCCAGGGGGTTCAACTCTGAGCGGAGCCAGTGGCCCGTGTCGGCGCAGGCGCCGATCCGCGGGCTGCAATCCTTGAGCACCTCGAGCACATACTCGTAGTTCCAATAGCGCGAGGGCTTTGGGTGGTTGTGCAGCGCCACGCGGATGCCGAACTCCTCGCAAAGTTTGTCGATCGCCGGCAGTTCCTTCGGGTCGGGTTCTGAAACAATCGTTTCAATACCCATTTCCTTGGCAAATTCGAAGGCCGGCCGGTTTGCGCCCGTCACGCCGAAATTGATCACGGTTACGCCCGAGGCCGCCAGCTTCTCTTTGACGGCCTTCTTCGCCTCGGCCGACATTCCCGGCCCAATCTTGTCCTTCAGCTCTTTGCTGACGCTCTGGCCCGGATAAGCCTCGATCCACTTCAATCCGAGCGAGGCCGTCTTTTCGACCGCCTCGAAGAAGCTGAAACGATTGAAGCTGTACGCCTGGCAGCCCAAACGCCAGCCGAGTTTCTCGGCATTCGGAGCACCGGCCGCGGCAGGAGCGGCCCAAGCAGCACCGGGAAGCAGTTGCCCAACGGCAACGCAGGCTCCCGCGGCTCCGACGGATTGCAGCAGTTCACGACGATTCAGTGTGGTTCTCATCTCGAATGGTCCTCATGGAGGGAAAGGTAAGAACTCTGAGCAGGCTCTGCGGGTTTTGTCCTTCGGAACGCGGCTGCCACCGACGCAAACCGGTCGTAAGGAGACCGAATGCGTCAAGCTGTTCGCCCGCTCGCAGTCACGATACGCCACGCTTTGAGATGCGATCGAACGCTTTCGAGCCGGTGAAACGCCTGCTATTCTCTTGGCGCTTCAACCCACCGCTGGAGCACTCTCTCAGTCCGAAACAGCTATTATAATTCGAGTTCCCGCCGACACGCAACGTTGCGCTTCGCGCAGGGTGCGGCTGACGGGTTGTGGCGGTAGCGGTTAAGCGGCGATTTTCAGGTG